>NZ_POTW01000209.1 GCF_003236295.1 Jiangella anatolica | reverse complement strand
AAGCATACCACTAGTAGAAATAAGACAAAAATTACATTAGAAACAAAAATTTTGGGAGAAGGATTTAGTCTTAATCAAGAGGCAAGAAAACTCTTCGCAGAATATTTTGGTAAAGAAAAGTTTTCATTTAAGAAAGAAATGGCCGTTATTAAACGACAAGCTGAACATAACGGTGAGACCAAAATGACTGTGCGTGATTTATTGGAAAGATATCAAGAGATGGTTGGGCAAGGTAATGTACTAAGGGAGACAGCAGAAGAAGCAACGTATCAATGGAATAATTTTGTGAGGGATTTCTGTAAGAGTTCAGAAAGTCAGAATTATCATCAGAAATTAAAAGTGGCGGCCATTCTATGGGAAAAAGTTAAAAATTCTAAAAACGATAAAAAATTTGAAGCTAGTTTGGTACAAAAGTATGAGAAAAATATTTCAAATTATATGAACAAATAAAAAACTCCTTTTTAGGAG
>NZ_POTW01000208.1 GCF_003236295.1 Jiangella anatolica | reverse complement strand
GATCAACCTTTACCGCCACCAGGCGATGGTTGCGGGGCAGAACTGCAAAGCTGGTTTGAACCTCCAAAACCGGGAACAACAAAGCCTGAGAAGAAGACACCGCCTCCGTTGCCGCCTTCCTGCCAGGCGCTACTGGATGAGCACGTGATCTAATGGAAACGTTTAATAGCCTGTTTATGGTTTCCCCGCTGTTGCTGGGAGTTCTCTTTTTTGTCGCCATGCTGGCGGGATTTATCGACTCGATTGCCGGTGGCGGTGGGTTACTCACCATTCCGGCATTGATGGCGGCGGGGATGTCTCCCGCTAATGCGCTGGCAACCAATAAACTGCAAGCCTGCGGCGGCTCTATTTCCGCCACTATCTACTTTATTCGCCGCAAAGTGGTTAGTTTAAGCGATCAGAAACTCAATATCGCCATGACCTTTGTCGGCTCAATGAGCGGCGCACTGCTGGTGCAATACGTTCAGGC
>NZ_POTW01000207.1 GCF_003236295.1 Jiangella anatolica | reverse complement strand
ACATAATCCGGCGGTAGAAAAGCGTCTGGCGGCGATCACCGCCCAGGACAGCCAGCGTGCGAATGTCTATGAAGTGCGTGCCGAAGCCCAGCGTGCGCGTTTTAAACTGCCAGCGTGGCCGACCACCACGATTGGTTCTTTCCCGCAAACCACGGAAATTCGTACCCTGCGTCTGGATTTCAAAAAAGGCAATCTCGACGCCAATAACTACCGCACGGGCATTGCGGAACATATCAGGCAGGCCATTGTTGAACAGGAACGTTTGGGACTGGATGTGCTGGTACATGGCGAGGCCGAACGTAATGACATGGTGGAATACTTTGGCGAGCACCTCGACGGGTTTGTCTTTACGCAAAACGGTTGGGTACAGAGCTACGGTTCCCGCTGCGTGAAGCCACCGATTGTTATTGGTGACGTTAGTCGCCGGCACCGATTACCGTGGAGTGGGCGAAGTATGCGCAATCGCTGAC
>NZ_POTW01000206.1 GCF_003236295.1 Jiangella anatolica | reverse complement strand
AGCAGGTGGTGGGCCGGCAACTGGATGCGGTACTGGAAGCGCTGTCGGTGGAGCAACTGGGTCGTATTGTTGTGGCTTATGAGCCGGTCTGGGCGATCGGCACAGGCAAAACCGCATCCAGCGAGCAGGCGCAGGCTGTGCATGCGTTCCTTCGAGCGCGCGTCGCTGCCCGGGATGCGGGTGTGGCGCAGCGCTTAGCAATTCTGTATGGCGGAAGCGTCAAGCCGGACAATGCCGGCGAACTGTTTGCTATGGCGGACATCGATGGTGGCCTGATCGGCGCCGCCTCCCTGAAGGCCGAAGATTTCCTGGGGATCGGTCGCGCATAAACGACGGATCGAGTCGCAATGTCACCGATGTGCGACTGCAACGTATTATTGAGAGAAACGAAATGGCAATTCTGAAGACTCTGCTGCTGGTGGCACAAATCCTGAGCGCGCTCGGTGTGATTGGCCTGGTGCTGCTGCAGCACGGC
>NZ_POTW01000205.1 GCF_003236295.1 Jiangella anatolica | reverse complement strand
TTCGGTGCTGTCGTCGTCGCCGTCACCGCATGCGGAGAGGGCGAGCGCCGCGGCGGCCAGGCCGGCGGTGAGACGAAGTGCTCTGTTCACGGCGGTTCCTCCGGTTCGGCCCGAGCAGGGCGTGACGGTGAACTGAAAGTTAACCTTCCAGTTAGTGTGCCCACTGTAAGGTTTCTTGCCAGTCGCGCCAGTCACGTTTCCGTAACGTCCGGCTACCGATCCGGCCGGGCGCTACTCCGTGGACGAGAAGAGGACTTCTCGGGCGTGCGCGACGGCAGTGAGAACGGCGCCGCGCAGGACGGGACCGGACGGCACCGTCGTCGGCACGACGCGCGGGTTCACTGGGGCGATCCGCCGGACGTCGTCGCCGACCATCTCGCACAGCCGCTCCCCG
>NZ_POTW01000204.1 GCF_003236295.1 Jiangella anatolica | reverse complement strand
CCCGACCCCAGCCCGTGCAGTGGCTCCAGTGGCCGGTCGGCGAACCGGTACTCCGCGTCGTAGTCGTCCTCGACGATCGCCGCGTCGTTCGCGTCGGCCCAGGCCAGCAGCTCCAGCCGGCGTGGCAGCGACATCGCCGTGCCGAGCGGGAACTGGTGCGACGGCGTCACGTACACCAGACGGGCCCGCGGCGGCAGCCGCGACACCTCCAGCCCGCCGGCGTCGACCGGGACGCCGACGACGCGAGCGCCGTGCGCCACGAACGCGTCCCGCGCCGGCGGATATCCCGGCTCCTCGACGGCGACCACGTCGCCGGGCCCGACGAGTACGCGGGCGACGAGGTCGAACGCCTGCTGGGCGCCGCTGGTCACGACGACGTCGGAGGCGGCCGCACGGACCGACCGCGCGTACGCCACGTACCGGGCGATGGCCGCGCGCAGGTCCGGATGGCCGGCCGGGTCGGCATGGTCGCCGGGCTCGCGACCGGCCCGCCACGCGGCCGCGACCAGCCGCCGCCAGGTGTCGTACGGGAACAGCCGGACGTCCGGCACGCCGACCTGGAAGTCGTAGCGCGCCGGCGGCGACGGCGGACGGTGCCCGGCCGTACGGGGCCAGGCCGGACGCACCCACCCCGGCCGCGGCCGCACCCCATCCGCGGC
>NZ_POTW01000203.1 GCF_003236295.1 Jiangella anatolica | reverse complement strand
CCGACCCGCTGCGGATACCGGCCGGTCAACAACGCCGCCCGCGACGGCGTACACACCGCCGACGCCGCATACATGTGCCGCAGCACGATCCCCTCGGCCGCGACCGCATCCATCCGCGGCGTCCGCACGATCCGGTTCCCCATACAGCTCAAATCCCCATACCCCAGATCGTCCATCACGATCAACACGATGTTCGGCCGCCCGCTCATCGGGTCACCGATCCCGCGTCGAGGGTGCCGCTCGGAGCGACCACGGGTCCGGCCAGCGCGGGATCGTTGGTCTCGTCCATCCACTGCGTCAGCCGCGCCGCAAGGTCGGCCTTCACCGGCGCGTAGGAGGCATCGTCGGCGAGGTTGCGCTGCTGCCAGGGGTCCTCGTGCAGGTCGTAGAGCTCCTCACCCGGACGGGCCCGGAAGTGATCGGCGCCCAGGCCACGGCGCGACGGGCTGCGCTCGATGTCCCCGGACAACCTCGGCGGAGTGCCCGGCTGCAGGTTGCGGATGTAGGCGTACCGGTCGGTGCGGATGGCCCGGATCGGGTCGTACTGGTCGTGGTAGTTCTTCTCCGCGAACACCTCACCCCGCCGCGGCCCGGGTTCACCGCGCAGCACACCGGCGAAACTCTGCCCCTGCACGAACGCCGGAACCTCACCCCCGGCCAACTCCAACAGCGTC
>NZ_POTW01000202.1 GCF_003236295.1 Jiangella anatolica | reverse complement strand
GTCCAAGCGCGGTGGGGTGCTGGGGGATTGTGGTTGGGGGCGCTTGGACTTGACCCGCGTCACCGCGCCCCCGTCTTAACAGCATCAGGGCCGCCCGGAAAATGGCCCCGGCTCAAAGGTCCGCTGTTCTCCTGGTCCGCTGGCCGGCGGTGGCTCGCGAGCAGGAAGTACAGCGGAGTCGGTAGCCGACGCCTGCGGCCCGGCAGCGGCCAGCGGACCTCACGCGAGCGAGCCTGGAAGCCGGGGCCCATTTCCGGGTGGCCCCCTCCGAGTCTTGCCCCCGGTCTCGGGATCACGGGTCAAGTCCAAGCGCCGCCAGGGCGCGCGGACTTGAGGCGTGATCCCGAGACCGGACAATGGGCAAGCGAGGGGGCCACCCGAACGGTGCAGCCCCAGCGAACGAGAGCCCGGCGAACTAGCCCCCCAAATCACGGATGGCAAGAACGGTCTCGATCCGGTCAGCCTCCGCGGCAGGCTTGTCGGGACGATGCCGCAACACCCGGGCGAACCGCAGCGCCACACCGGCCGGATAGCGCGGCGACGTCTGCACACCGTCGAACGCGATCTCGACCAGCAGCTCCGGCCGCACCGGCACCACCCAGCCATCGGTCGGGCCGGTGGCCAGCGACAGCAACTCGGCCGTCTGCCAGGTCAGCATCTTGTCGGTGAGCCCCTTGAACGTCTTCCCGAGCATGACC
>NZ_POTW01000201.1 GCF_003236295.1 Jiangella anatolica | reverse complement strand
GGGGCGGGCGGCGGGCGTCGTCCGGCGTCGCGGATGGCGTTGAGGCTGCGGTGGGTCGCGATCCGGTACAGCCAACTGCGCACCGACGCGCGGCCCTCGAACTCCGTCAGCCCGCGCCAGGCCGCGAGCAGCGTCTCCTGCACGACGTCCTCGGCGTCGGCGACGCGGCCGAGCAGCCGGTAGCAGTGCAGCTGCAGCTCGCGGCGGTACGGGTCGACGAGCTCGGCGAACGCGTCGTGGTCGCCGGCCCGCGCGCGGTCGAGGAGCGGGGCGGTCACCGTCGCATCGTCGCACGACCGTTCCGATCGGTCCGGCTCCGGTGTCTGCACGGGTGAAGGTCTCCATCGAGAAAGGGAACGATCATGACTGGTGCTGCCCTGGACGTCGCGCTCGCCTACCACCGCGCGTGGGCCGGCGGCGACCTCGACGGCGCGCTGCGCTACATCGCCGACGACATCGTCTGCGAGGCCCCGCCCGGTCTTCTGTCCGGTGCGGACGCCTATCGGGCGTTCCTGGAGCCGTACGTGTCGCAGCTGGTCAGCGCCACGCTGATCGCCGCGTTCGGCGACGACTCGACGGCGCTCGTCATGTACGACTCGGTCACCCAGCTGGTCGCGAAGGCGCCGGGAGCGGAGTGCGTCCGGGTCGAGGACGGCCGGATCGTGCACAGCTGGTTCATCTTCGACCGTGCGCCGTTCATGGCGGCCCGGGCGGCCATGGTTGGATCGGGGGATGCCCAAGGCACCGCTTCCTGACGACGTCAGCGCGTTCCTCGCCCGGCCCAACCCGGCCGTGATGGCGACGATCGGCCCGGGCGGGCCGGTCACCGTCGCGACCTGGTACCTGTGGGAGGGCGGGCG
>NZ_POTW01000200.1 GCF_003236295.1 Jiangella anatolica | reverse complement strand
GAGCCTGTTGCTCTTTGTGGTTGTAGCTGACCGGTGTGGTTCGGGTTGGTGGTTCTTGGGTTGTCGGCTTGTCGGGGTCCGGTGCTGGTGGGCTGGTCAGGCGGTGGCGATCTGGGCGGTGGTGATGCCGCTGGTGGCGATCTTGAGCAGGTTGGTGACGGCGGCAGCGAGGGACAGTTCGGCTTGGGCGGCGTGCAGGCCGCGGCGGGCGAAGCGGCGCAGGCCGCGGCGGTCTTTGAGCCAGGCGTTGGGTGCTTCGACCATGGGTGCTCGGCGGGTGTAGAGGGCGTGCCCGTCGTCGGTGCGTAGCCGGTGGTCCATGCGTTCGCGTGGGCTGGCGTGCTCGGATGGGTCGCCGGTGGCCGGGTCGTGGGTGGCGGCGTGGTTCAGGTCGCGTCGGGTGGCGTTGGCGATGAGCCGGTCCGGGCCGGGCGCGGTCAGGTTGGCCAGGCTGTCGTAGCCGGCGTCGCCGATCATGGTGCCGACAGTGAGGTCGTCGGCGCGGTCGGGGACGTGGCCGGCGAGCTGGTCGGCGATGTCCTGGACTGCCTTGGCGGTGGGGACGAACTGGGCGATGTCGTTGGCGTCCTGGGTGGCGCGGGCGGTGATGATGAACCCGTCGTCGCTGGTCGCGGTCTGGCAGTTGTAGCCCTGCACCCAGCCGTTGCGGGTCTTGAGCAGCCTGGAGTCCGGGTCGGTCAGGTTCACCCGATGCGCACTGCTGTCCTGGTCACCGGCCTGCTCCGAGGTGGGAGGATGCTCGGCGGTGGCCAGAGCATCCTGGTAGGCCTGACGCAGTTGGGCGACCCGGGGGTGCTCGTGCGGTGCCGCGGCCGGGGTGCCGGGCAGCCGGTGCCCCCGCCCGGCCGCGGC
>NZ_POTW01000001.1 GCF_003236295.1 Jiangella anatolica | reverse complement strand
GTGCTGGGCGTAGCCGTCGGCGATCGCGTCGGGGATGCCGCCCGGCCGGAGGCTGACGGTGAACGCGTGCCGGCCCTGGTCGGCGGCCGGGTCGGGGTAACGCGGCGCGCGCAGCAGCGACAGCCGCGCCGTCGTCATCGGCCGGCCGTCCGGCGCCTGCCCGTTGCGCACGTCGTGGCCGTAGACGACGTCGTTGGCGATCGCGACGCCGTAGCCGGGCTCGCCGACGTGGATCCAGCGGTGCGCGACGGTCTCGAACCGGGCCACGTCCCACGAGGTGTTCTGGTGGATCGGCCGATTGAGGTGGCCGAACTGGATCTCCGACGCCGCCCGCTCGGCTCGCAGGTCCAGCGGGAAGGCCAGCTTGAGCAGCTTCTGCGACTCGTGCCAGTCGATGCCGAACGCGTAGTCCAGCCGCCCGTCCACCAGCCGGATCGTCACGTCGATCGTGGTGGCGCCGAGCACGTGCCGGACCGCGACCGCGTCGCCGTCGAGGTCGATCGACGCGGGGTCGCGCAGGTCGCGGCCGCTGCGCTTGTCCTCGTCGTTGATGTCCCAGGCGTCCCACTCCCGCGGGGTGTCGCGGAACAGCTGCAGCACGCCGCCGGCGACACCGGCCGGCAGCAGCTCGCGGCCGGCGACGCGGTCGAGGACGGACGCGAGCGTGCCGTCCGGGCCGACCTCGACCCGCAGCGCGGCGTCCTCCAGCACGACCGTGTCGCCGTCACGACGCGGCCGGGCGGCGGCCGCCGCCGTGGCCGGGCCGATGCCGAGCCCGGCGACGCCGCCCTGGGCGTACGGCCCGGCGTTGGCCGCCAAGGGCGCGTCACCGTCGCCGGCCAGCGCCGCCAGCGACGCGTCGATCAGCGCCGTCAGCTCGCCGGCCACCCGCTCGTACTGTCGCTCCGCCTCCTGGTGCACCCAGGCGATCGACGTGCCGGGCAGGATGTCGTGGAACTGCTGCAGCAGCACTGTGCGCCAGGCGCTCTCCAGCGCGTCGTACGGGTACGGCCTGCCGTGCCGCACCGCCGCCGTCGCCGCCCACAGCTCGGCCTCGCGCAGCAGCGCCTCGCTGTGCCGGTTGCCGCGCTTGCCGCGCTGCTGCGAGATCAGCGTGCCGCGGTGCAGCTCCAGGTACATCTCGCCGACCCAGACCGGCGGGGACGCCAGCTCCGCCGCGGCCGCGTCGAAGAACGTCTTCGGGTCGCTCAGCCGCACCCGCGGCGAGCCGTCGAGGTCGCGCTTGCGCTCGGCCGCGGCCAGCATCTCGCGGGTGGGCCCGCCGCCGCCGTCGCCCCAGCCGAACAGCCCCAGGACGTGCCGCGCGGCGCCCTTCTGCCGGAACGCGCGCTCGGTGCGGGCGAGGTCCTGCGCGCCGAGGTCGGAGTTGTACGTCTCGGCCGGCGGGAAGTGGGTGAACACCCGGGAGCCGTCGATGCCCTCCCAGAGGAAGCTGGAGTGCGGCATCGCGTTGGTCTCGTTCCACGACGGCTTCTGGGTGAGGAAGTAGCGCGCGCCGGCCGCCCGGACCAGCTGCGGCAGCGCCGCGGTGTAGCCGAACGAGTCCGGCAGCCACACCTCGTCGCTCTCGATGCCGAACTCCTCCAGGAAGAACCGCTTGCCCAGGACGAGCTGCCGGGCCAGCGCCTCGCCGCCGGGCATGTTCGTGTCCGACTCCACCCACATGCCGCCGACCGGGCGGATGACGCCGTCGGCGACGGCCTTGCGGACCCGCTCGAACAGCGCCGGCTGGCTGTCCTTCAGCCAGGCGTACTGCTGCGCCGACGACGCCGCGAAGACGAAGCCGGGCGACCGCTCGGCGAGGTCGAGGACGTTGGCGAAGGTCCGGGCCACCTTGCGCACGGTCTCGCGGACCGGCCACAGCCAGGCGCAGTCGATGTGCGCGTGGCCGACGGCGGACACGATCAGCGCGCTGTCCGCGGCCCGGCTCGACAGCACCGGCGCCAGGATCTCGCGTCCCCGCGCGGCCGTGCCCGGCACGTCGTCGGGGTCCATCGCGTCGACCATCCGCTCCAGCGCGTGCACGATCTCCGCGCGCCGCGCCCCGGCCGGCGGCAGCACGTCGACCAGCCCGTCCAGCGTGACGACGTCCTGCAGCAGCTCCCACACGACGACGTCGCGCCGGGCCACCGAGACGTCGGCGAGCCGGTACTGGTGCGTGTCGCCGGCCGTCGCCCGGTCCCCCAGCGTCGTCGGCTCGTACTCGTACGGCACCTGCACGACGGGGTTCGCGGCCGCCTCGACGTACAGGTGGAACGGGCCGGGCTCGGGCAGCGACACCCAGTTGTTGAGCGGCTCCAGTCCCTTCACGATCGTGCCGTCGGGCCGGTACACCAGCCCCTCGGCCTGGAAGCCCGGCTGCTCGCCGGTGAAGCCCAGGTCGACGACGAGCTCGGTCTCCTCCGTCGCCCAGCCGGCCGGCACCTCGCCGCGGACGTCGAACCAGACCGTGTCCCACGGCCGGCCCCAGGTCTGGCCGACGGCGAACGGCTGGAACCGCTGCGCGACGGCGTGTGCGAACGGCACCGGCTCGCCGTCCACCGTCCAGGCCCGCACCTGCGCGGAGATCGCGTCGCGGTAGACGGCGGGGCGGATCCGGAAGGTCGTGAAGCGCCGCACGCGCAGCATCGTCAACGCGGTGGCGTCGAGCTGGACGCGGCCGTGCGGGTTCTGGTCGGCAAGCAAGACGGGTCGCTCCTGAAGAGAGTGGACGGGACGGCGGGCTCAGCCCTTGATCGCGCCGCCGAGACTGGACTTGAGCAGGTGGCGCCGGAGCACGGCGTAGAGGATCGCGGGCGGCACCATGTAGATGACCGCGCTGGCCGCGAGCACGCCCCAGTCCACCTGGTTGAACGCGGAGAAGGCGCGGAACAGCCCGATCGAGAGCGGGTACAGGTCCGGCGACTGCAGCAGCACCAGCGGGGTGAGGAAGTCGCCCCACACCGCCATGAACGTCAGCATGGCCGCGGCGCCCAGGCCCGGGCCGAGCAGCGGGAAGACCACCCGGCGAAGCGCGCCCAGCCGGGTGTTGCCGTCCATCCAGGCGGCCTCCTCCAGCTCGAACGGGATCGCGTCGATGGTGCCCTTGAGCAGCCACAGCGTCACCGGCAGCGCGGCCGCCGCCTCGACGAGGATCAGGCCGAGGTAGCTGTCGTCCAGGTTCATCCGAACCATCAGCAGGTAGAGCGCGACGATCGTCGCCGGCGCCGGGATGACCCGGATCAGCAGGATCGAGAACATGAAGAAGCTGCGGCCCCGGAACCGGAACCGGGCCAGCGCATAGCCGCCGAGCAGCCCGCAGGCCAGGTTCAGCGCCGTCGCCGCGACCGAGATGATCAGGCTGTTCAGCAGCAGCCGCGGCGTGTCGGCGTTGGTGAAGAAGCGGGTGAAGTTCTCCAGCGAGAACGCCGGGGCGCTCACCGTCGGGCCGGCCTGGGCGTCGATCGCGCTCAGCGCCACCCAGGCGAACGGCACCAGGCAGAACAGCGCCAGCATCGTCAGCAGCGCGTACTGCAGGCCGCGCTGGACCACGGTCGTCATCAGACCTCCACCTTCGTCAGCCGGACGTAGGTCAGTCCGAGGACCATGAGCAGCGCCAGCAGGATCACCGACGCCGCGCTGCCCAGCCCGATCTGCGAGTACTGGAACGCCCGCTGGAAGATGAAGATCGACGTCAGCTCGGTGGCCGAGCCGGGACCGCCCTGGGTGAGGAAGTACACCAGTCCGAACACGCCGACCGTCGTGATCGTCGTCAGCAGCAGGTACAGGAAGATCGGGCCGCGGATCAGCGGCAGCGTCACGTACCGGAACACCTGCGTCGCGCTGGCGCCGTCGACCCGGGAGGCCTCGATCAGCTCGTCCGGGACGTCCTCCAGCGCCGCCTGGAACATGATCATCGCGAACGCGATGCCGCGCCAGATGTTGACGATGACGATCGACAGCATCGGCCACTCCTGCAGCGGCGCCGCGGCGGCGCCGCCGAACAGGCCGATCAGCCGGTTGAACGTGCCGTCCTCGCTCGAGGACAGCACGCTCGCCCACGTCAGCGCCGCGACCACCTCGGGCACCACCATCGGCAGCAGGATCGCCGCGCCGAACACGCCCTTGCCGCGCAGCCAGGTGCGCCGCAGCAGCAGCGCGGCCAGCATGCCGAGCACCGTCTGCCCGATGATGGCCGAGAACAGCACGAACTGGCCGGTCCGGCCGAGCGAGGCGAGGAAGTCGTCCGAGCCGAGCAGCGTGCGGAAGTTCTCCAGGCCGACGAACTGCGGGTCGCGGGCGGCGAAGCCGGTGAGCTGGGTGTTGGTGAGGCTCAGGTACAGGCCGTACACCGCCGGCGCGACCACGAACACGACGATGAGCAGCACCGACGGACCGAGCAGCAGCGGAATCAGGCCACGGCCGTGCAGCCCGCGCCGGCGCGGGCCGGGGCGGCCCGGTGCCGGCCGGCCGGGCCGCGTGGCCGGCTCGACCGGCGCCGGGACCGACGTCACTGTTCGACCAGGGCGTCGCCCAGCAGCTCCGCCGCCTCCTCGGCGAACGCCGACGCCGCCTGCTCGCCGTCCGCGTCGCCGAGCAGGATCGCCTCGGTGGCGCTCTGCACGGCCTGCGACACCTGGTCGGCGCCGTCGCCGAACGGCGCGCGGATGCCGGTGCGGACCTTCTCCTCCGCGTCGAGCAGCGACGGGTCGCTGGCGTACGGCTCGATGTCGGCGATGCCCGGGTGCGGCGCGGCGGCGCCGATCGCGGCCAGTTGCTCGGCGGCCGCGGTGCCCTCGCTCAGCCACTTCGCCAGCTCCATCGCGGCCTCGGCGTGCTCGGTCTCGGCGTTGATGGCGTAGACGAACCCGCCGCCGCTGATCGAGTACGGCTCGGTGCCGGGCACGAGCGCCGGGTAGTCCCAGGTGCCGACCTTCTGCTGGACGTCCTCGATCGGCGCGGTGCCCTCGGGGCCCCAGTCGTAGCGCCAGCCCCAGGTGCCCTGCGCCGCGACCGGCATGGTGCCCTCGGGGAACCGGACGTACTTCGTCGGCTCCCACGGGTTCGGATTGAGCAGGTCCTGCACCGGCATCAGGCCGGCCTCGACCAGCCGCGCGTACAGGTCGAAGCTGGCGGTCAGGCCCTCGCTCTCCAGCGTCCAGCGGCCGGTCTCCTCGTCGTAGAACGTGCTGCCGGTGCCGGCGGCGATCGGCAGGAAGCCCTCGGTCCAGGTGCCGCCGCCCCACGCCGTCCCGGCCGGGATCACGATCGACGGCTCACCGGTCTGGGCCGTGACCTGCTCCAGCCGGGCGATCAGGTCGTCCCACGTCTGCGGCTGCGAGGTGTCGACGCCGAGCTGCTCGAGCACGTCCTTGCGGTAGAACAGGCTCTGCACGTTCGCCTCGTGCGGCACGGCGTAGAAGTGGCCGTCGACCTGCCGGGCGGCGTCCTTCACCGGGTCGAAGTACTCGCCCCAGGTGTCCCACTCGTCGAGGTACTCGTCCAGCTCGAGCAGGTAGCCGGCGCCGGCGAAGCCGGTCACGTGCGTGCTGCCCATGTCGATGACGTCCGGCGCGGTGCCGGAGTGGAACTGCTGGGTGATCTTCGTGCGGAACTGCTCGTCGGTCAG
Organism: Jiangella anatolica; assembly: GCF_003236295.1. Taxonomy (GTDB): domain Bacteria; phylum Actinomycetota; class Actinomycetes; order Jiangellales; family Jiangellaceae; genus Jiangella; species Jiangella anatolica. The sequence goes on along the minus strand of NZ_POTW01000001.1, from coordinate 205,755 downwards.
CGGGTCGACGATCAGCTCGACCTCGATGTCCCTGCCCTGCTCGGCCATGGCCTGCTCGAACGCGGCGAGGTGCGGCTCGACGGCGTCGGCGCGGGCCTGCTGGTACTCGAGCAGGCGGATCGTCACGGGCCCGTCGTCACCGCCGGCGGTGTCGTCGCCGTCCGAGCAGGCCGCCAGCACCCCGGTCAGGAGGGCGGCGGTCGCGACGGCGAGGAGGACACGACTGCGCTTCATTGCGTCACACCCTTTTTTCCATCCGATGGACTAAACCTGGGGCACAGGTTAGGCTTCGTCGAAGATATCGTCAATCGCTTGGATTAAATCGCGGCTTGGCTACGATGCCGTCGGCAGGGAGGAGTCGCATGCGGCGCGGCAGCAACCAACTTCGCCTGGCCGACTTCAACCAGGCCGTCGTGCTCGACGTGCTGCGCCGTGCCCCGGGGGCGAGCCGGGCCGATCTGCGGCGCGAGTCCGGGCTGAGCCCGCAGACCATCTCGAACATCACCCGGCGGCTGATCGACGACGGGCTGATCCGCGAGACCGAGCCGGCCGGCGGCGTCCGCGGCCGGCCCAGCATCCCCCTGGTCGTCGACAGCGACGGCGCGTTCTCCGTCGGCGTGCACATCGACCCGGCCCGGCTGACCACCGTCCTGCTCGATCTCGACGGCCAGGTGCGGCTGCGCCGCCAGGAACGCACGCCGCAGGCGACCAACCCGCCGGAGGTCACGGCGCTGATCGCGGCCACGGCCGACGCGATGATCCACGAGGCCGGCGTCGACCGCGACCGTGTGCTGGGCCTGGGCATCGCCGCGCCCGGCCCGCTGGACGTCCACGCCGGCGTCATCGTCGACCCGCCGCAGCTGCCGAACTGGCGCAACGTCAACCTCCGCGCCGACCTCAGCGACGCGACCGGGCTGCCGGTGCTGCTGGACAAGGACGTCACGGCGGCGGCGACGGCGGAGCTGCGCTCGTCGACCGCGCCGTCCAACGCGTTCGTCTTCCTCTACCTCGGCTCCGGTGTCGGCGCCTCCGTCGTCGTCGACAACCAGGTGCTGCGCGGCGTGACGAACAACATCGGCGAGGTCGGCGACATCATCGTCGACACCGACGCCGAGCAGCTGGAGTGGGCCGGCCGGCGCGGCGGGCTGGCCGCGGCGTGCGTACCGGAGGCGCTGGTCATCCAGGCCGCGCGCCTGGGGCTGGTGCCGCTGCCCGACCTCACCGACTACGTCGCGATCGACGACGCCTGCACGGCCGTCTGCGCGCAGGCGGTGGCCGGCAACAGCGGCGCGACCTGGATCCTGGCCCGCGCGGCCCGGCGGGTCGCCGTCGGCCTCGGCGTCCTCGTCAACCTCCTCGACGTGCCCCGGGTCGTGCTGGGCGGGCCGCTGTGGAACCGGCTGAGCGCGGCGTTCCTGCCGGTGCTGACCGAGCTGGTAGCCGAGGAGCTGGTGGTCGCCCGGCCGGACCTCGTCGTCGAGGGCTCGTCGGTCGGCGAGCACGTCGCCGCCCAGGGCGCCGCCGAGCTCGTCCTCGACCACTTCCTCGCGCCCCGGGCGGCCGCCCTGCTGGTAGGCGAGGCCTGACCCCGGCCGTCGCCGCGCGGCGACGTCCCGCCAGGAGAGCAGAGACTGAACCTCGATCAGACGTCGGCGGCGCAGCGGAAGCCGATGTTGCCCGTCGAGCTGTCCGGGGTGTTGCTGGTGCGCGCGGCGACCCGGTAGCGGTTGCAGTAGGAGTCGTGGCACAGGTGGCTGCCGCCGCGGGTGACCCGGGCCGCACCCTCCGGCGGTCCGAGCGGGTCGATGCGGGTCTCGGGACGCTCCTCGGCGTGCCAGCTGACCGACCACCAGTCCTGGCACCACTCCCACACGTTGCCGGCGACCTCGTACAACCCGAACCCGTTCGGCGGGTACGACTTCACCGGCGCGGTCCCGGCGTGGCCGTCCTCGCCGGTGTTCTGTGTGGGGAAGCGGCCCTGCCAGATGTTGCACCGCCACCGGCCCTTGGGCACCAGCTCATCACCCCACGCATACTTCGCCCGCGCCAGCCCGCCGCGGGCGGCGTACTCCCACTCGGCCTCGGTCGGCAGCCGCTTCCCCGCCCACGCCGCATACGCCATGGCGTCGTTCCAGGACACGTGCACCACCGGATGCTGCGGCCTCGTCGCGATGTCGCTGCCGGGCCCCTCGGGCGCCTTCCAGTACGCGCCTTGGACCGCCCGCCACCACGGCGCGGACGGCACCGACGCGTCCATCACGTGCCGCGCCTGCTCCGGGCCGATGAACAGACCGAACACGAACGACCAGCCGAACCGCTCGGCCTCGGTCACGTACCCGGTGGCCTTGACGAACGCGGCGAACTGCCGGTTCGTCACCGCCGTCGCGTCGATCAGGAACGGCGACACCGACACCGTCCGCACCGGCCCCTCACCATCGTCGGGGAACGCGTCGGGATCGTCGCCACCCATCGCGAACTCGCCGCCCGCGATGCGCACCATGCCCTTGGCCACCTCGGCCGCCGAGCGCACCGGCGGGGTGAACGACAGCTCGACCCCCGCCACCGGCCCCCGATCCGCCGACGGACCGCAACACCCCGACATGCACCCTCCGATCCGGCTCGTCCGCTCGGAGTCTAACGACGGCGCCGGACCTGCAGGGCGGTGCCGCCGAGCCCGGCCAGCAGCAGCGCCGCGGCGACGGCCGCCAGTGTGCCGGGGACAGACCCGTGTCGGGCAGCTGGTCCGGCTCCCCCGGCGGCGGCGCCGTCGACCCCGGCGACGGAGCGTCGGTGCCGGACGGCTCAGGGGTCCGCGCGGCGGTGGGCGTGACCGTCAGCGCAGGAGTAGGGATCGGGGTCGGGGGCCGTGCCGGCGGGCGAGACGGCGGTGACGACGACGCGCCGTGCTGCGCGGTGCTCGCGCCTTGGCACGCTCCAACGTCGCGCTTGGCACGCTGCAGGCGACCGCGCGTGCCCGAAATGCGGCGTTCGTGGAACGCTCCAGCGTGCCAAGGGCGGCAACGACGCTGCGGGGATCACGGCGCAGTCCAGCCACCTGAGGATCACGCGGACTCACTCGTGCCGTGGGCGCCTCACCCGCCGTGGCGCCGGATGGGCGTCGCCATCGGCGGGGCGTGCGGTCCATACACGGGTGAGGAGCACCGCACACGCCTGAGGCCCCGACGCCAACTCGGCGGTTGGCACCTTGGCACGCTCCAGCGTCGTCCTTGGCACGCTCGAACGTCGCGCTTGGCACGCCGCAGGCGACCTCATGCGCCCGAAATGCGCCCTTTGTGGAACGTTCCGGCGTGCCAAGGGCGGCGCGGACGCAGCGCGTCAGCCGCGGTGGCGGTGGCGTGACAGGGCCGTGTCAGGACGGCCGCCGACAGTGGTGGCATGACGAGTCCAGCGATCGCGGCCACCGGGCTGCGCAAGGCATTCAAGGACAAGACCGTCCTCGACGGGATCGACCTCGAGGTCGCCGCCGGCAGCGTCTTCTCGCTGCTCGGCCCGAACGGGGCCGGCAAGACGACGACGGTCAACGTGCTGACGACGCTGCTGCGGGCCGACGCCGGGTCGGTGCGGGTGGCGGGGCACGACGTGGCCACCGAGACCGCGGCGGTGCGCAAGGCCATCGGCGTCACCGGCCAGTTCGCCGCCGTCGACGACCTGCTCACCGGGCGGGAGAACCTGCGGCTGATGGCCGAGCTCAAGCGGCTGGCGCCGGGCGAGCGCGACGCCGTCGTCGACGGGCTGCTGGAGCGGTTCGACCTCGTCGAGGCGGCACCCAAGCTCGTGTCGACCTACTCCGGCGGCATGCGGCGCAAGCTCGACCTGGCGATGACGCTGGTCGGCGCGCCGCAGATCATCTTCCTCGACGAGCCGACGACGGGCCTGGACCCGCGCAGCCGGCGCACGATGTGGGAGATCGTCCGTGAGCTGGTCGCCGGCGGCACCACGATCTTCCTCACCACCCAGTACCTGGACGAGGCCGACCAGCTGGCCGACCGCGTCGCGGTGCTCGACCACGGCCGCCTCGTCGCCGAGGGCACGCCGGCCGAGCTGAAGCGGCAGGTCCCCGGCAGCCACGTCCGGTTCCGGTTCGCCGGTCCGGAGGGGCTCGACGCGGCCGCGCGGGTGCTCACCGGCGCCACCCGCGACGACGAGAACCTGACCCTGCGGGTGCCCAGCGACGGCGGCACCCGGTCGGTGCGCACCCTGCTGGACGCGCTCGACGAGTACTCGATCGACGCCGAGGAGTTCTCCGTGCACACGCCGGACCTCGACGACGTCTTCCTGGCCCTGACCGGCCGGCCGACCACGGAGGAGACCGCCCGATGAGCACCGACGCCGCCATCATGGTGCGCCGCAACCTCAAGCACACCGTCCGCAACCCGATCGCGGTGTTCAACGCGATCCTGCTCCCGATCGTCCTCATGCTGATGTTCGTCTACGTGATCGGCGGCGCGTTCGACGTCGGCGTGGACTACGTCGACTACTCGACGCCGGGGATGATCCTGCTGGCCATCACGTACGGGCTGAGCGCGACGGCGCTGGCCGTGAACTCCGACATGACCAAGGGCGTCATCAACCGGTTCAAGGTCATGGACATCTCCCGGGGCGCCGTGCTGACCGGACACGTCGTGGGCAGCGTCCTGCGCACGATCATCGCGATCGCGGCCATCATCGGGACGGCATTCCTGCTCGGCTTCCGCTCGTCGGCGGGCTTCGTCGACTGGCTCGGCGTGGTCGGGTTCTCACTGCTGGTGTCCATCGCGTTCAGCTGGCTCACCGTCGGGCTGGGGCTGGCCGCGAAGTCGCCGGAATCGGCCGGCATGGCCGTCGTCCCGCTGATCATGCTGCCGTTCCTGAGCAGCGCGATCGTGCCGGCCGACGAGATGGGCACCGGGGTGCGGCAGTTCGCCGAGTACCAGCCGTTCACGCCGATCATCGAGGCGCTGCGCGGGCTGCTGGCCGGCGCGCCGGAGGCAGGCGACGTGATCCCGGCGCTGGCCTGGACCGTCGACCTCGCCCTCGTCGGCTACCTGTGGTCGATCTCGACGTTCACGAAGCGAGCGTGACCTCGACCAGCTCGGACCAGCCGGCCGTCGCACCCTCCCGAGCCGCCTCGGCGTACCGCGTGTCGCCGAGGCGGCTCCGCGCCGCCCGCTCGATCCGGGCGACGTCGGGGTGCGAGCGGTCGGCCATCCCGCGGACGGCGGCGCCGGCCGCGAGCAGCCGCACAGCCTGCTCGTCGTCGCCGCGCCGCAGCGCCAGGTCCGCGACGCCGACGAGCACCACGGCGATCAGCGCGGGGTACCCGGACACGGCTGCCGCCTCGACGGCGGCGGCGCGATGGGCCCGGGCCTCCTCGTCGCCGGCGGCGAGGTAGCCGAGCAGGTCGTGCTCCATCGCGCGGAGGTGCGGCTGGTCGCCGGTGTCGTGCAGCAGGCCGATCGCGGCGGCGAGCTGACGGCGCGCCTCGTCGGCGTCGCCGCGCCACCGAGCCAGGTCCGCGCGCGCGAGGGCCAGCTCGGCCAGCGCGTTCGGCCAGGTGACGCGGTCGGCGTGGCGCTGCGCCTCGGCGACGGCGGCCGCGCTGGCGTCCTCGTCGCCGGCCAGCCAGTACAGCTGCGCCTGCCGCGACCGGATCCGGATGACGTCCTCGACGGCGCCCAGCTCGGCGACGACCGTGGCCGCCTCCTCCAGCAGGTCGCAGGCGGCGGCGAACTCGCCCCGGGCGGCGCGACGGTCGGCCAGCTCCGTCAGCGCGAACGAGGTCCCGTACCGCTCGCCGATGGCGCGGAACTGGGCCAGCGCCTCCTCCAGGTCGGCGTCGGCGTCCCGGCCGCCGTCGCCGAGCATGATCCGCATCTTGCCGCGCTGCAGCCGGGCCAGCGCGCGCACCCAGGGGTCCTCGTCGTCGAGCACCGGCTCCCACGCGCTGACCGCGCCGTCCGGCCCCTGCAGCAGCCGCTCCAGCGGCGCCAGCAGCCGCAGCACCGTGCGGGTGCTCCGGCCGTCCGGGCTCAGCCGGTGCGCCTCGCGGATCCAGGTCTCGGCGCGCTGCGCGTCCTCGCGGCCGGAGGTCAGGAACCCGGCGACGAACGTGTACACCAGCGCCCGGGTCTCGTCGTCCACCTCGCCGGGCATGGCGGCCGCCGCGGCGACCAGTTCCTCGCCCTCGGCCTTGTGGCCGCTGAACCACCAGTACCAGCCGGCGCTCGCGGCCAGCCGCATGGCCGCGGCCGCGTCGCCGGCGGCCAGCGCCCCGCGCATCGCGGCGACGATGTTGCCGTGTTCGGCGTCGAGCGTGGCCAGCCACTCCACCTGCTCGGCCCGGCGCAGCCACGGCTCGGCCGTCTCGACCAGCTCGGTGAAGCAGGCCAGATGGGCGCGCCGGGCGGACTCGGTCTCCCCCGCCTCGGCCAGGCGCTGCGCCGCGTACTCCTTGATGGTGCCGAGCAGCCGGTAGCGCGGCGCGCCGCCGCCCTCGGCGACCAGCAGCGACTTCTCCGTCAGCGAGCCGAGCAGCTCCAGCACGTCCTCGGGGTGGACGTCGTCGCCGGCGCAGACCCGCTCCGCCGCGTCCAGGCCGGCGCCGCCGGTGAACACCGAGAGCCGGCGCAGCACCGTCCGCTCCGGCTCGCCGAGCAGCTCCCAGCTCCAGTCGACGACGGCGCGCAGCGTCTGGTGCCGCGGCAGTACCGTCCGGCTGCCGCTGGTCAGGAGCCGGAACCGGTGGTCGAGCCGCCCGGCCAATTGGTCGAGGGTCATGGTGCGCAGCCGGGCCGCGGCCAGCTCGATCGCCAGCGGCATGCCGTCCAGTGCGCGGCAGATGCGGGCCATCGTCGCCAGCGACGCCGCGTCGACGGTGAGGTCGGTGCGCACGGCGCTCGCGCGGTCCAGCAGCAGCCGGACCGCCGGCGACGCCTCGATCGCGGCCGGCTCGGCGTCGTCGTCGGGCAGCGTCAGCGGCACGACCGGCCACAGGGCCTCGCCCGTGATGCCCAGCGACTCCCGGCTGGTGGCCAGGATCCGCAGCCGCGGGCACTCGCCGAGCAGCCGGTGCGCCAGAGCCGCGGCGGACTCGATCACGTGCTCGCAGTTGTCCAGGACCAGCAGCACCTCGCGGTCGCGCAGCGCGGCGACGAGGCGGTCGGCCGGCTCGGCGTCGGGCTGGTCGCCGAGCAGCGGGTCGCGCAGGCCGAGCGCGGCCACCGTCGCCTGCGCGACGTCGCCGTCAGCGGTGACGGACGCCAGCTCGACCAGCCAGACCCCGTCCGGCAGGTCGTCGAGCAGCGCCCGCGCGGTCTCCGTCGCCAGCCGGGTCTTGCCCGACCCGCCCGGCCCGACCAGCGTCGTCAGCCGGCGCGTGCCGACCAGCTCGCGGACCGCGGCGACGTCGGCGTCCTTGCCGATGTAGCTGGTCAGCTCGGCGCGCAGGTTGGTCCGGCGGTCGTCGTCGCGGCGGCCTACCTCGCCCTTGAGCAGCGCGACGTGCAGCGCCGACAGCTCCGGCGACGGGTCGGCGCCGAGCGTGTCGGCGAGCTCCTCGCGGGTGCGCTCGTAGACCAGCAGCGCGTCGGCGTCGCGGCCGGCCGCGACGAGCGCCCGCATCAGCGCGGCGACCAGCCGTTCCCGCAGCGGGTGCGCAGCGACGAGATCGGTCAGTTCGGTGACGAGCTCGGCGCCATGGCCGAGGGCGGTCTCGGCCTCGAACCGGTCCTCCGTGGCGGCCAGCCGCAACCCGTCGAGCCGGGCGACGGCCGCGTCGAACGCCGGGCTCTCGGTCAGGCCGACGTCCTGCAGGGCGGCGCCGCGCCACAGCCCGAGCGCCTCGCGCAGCAGCTGGACCCGGCGCGGCCCGTCCAGGCCGCGGGCCTGCGCGGCCAGCCGCTCGAACCGCACCGCGTCGACGGCGTCGGGCTCGACGGCCAGCCGGTAGCCGTCGGTGTGGCCCTCGATCGCGCCGTCCGGCAGCAGCTTGCGTAGCCGGGAGACCAGCCGGTGCAGCGCGTTCGTCGCGTCCGACGGCGGGTTCTCGCCCCAGATCCAGTCGATCAGCGCCGCCTTCGGCACCACCCGGCCGGGCTGCCGGGCCAGCGCGACCAGCAGGCCGCGCAGCCGCGCCCCGGGGACGTCGGCCGGTGCGCCGTCGTCACCGCGGACCTCCAGCGGCCCGAGCATCCCGATCTGCACCCGGCGATTTTCGCACGGTCGTTCAGGGACCGACCTTGGCACGCAGGAGCACCGACCTTGGCACGCCGGGATGCTCCACAAACGCGGCATTCCGGGCGCGCCAGGTCCCTCACGGCGTGCCAAGCGGGACGCTGGGGGCGTGCCAAGTCCTCCGGCCGGAGACGCGGCGTCAGCGCAGCGGGTCGAAGGCGGCGAACGGGCCGGCCGGGCGGGCGCCGGTCACCAGGCTCTCGGCCACCTGCCGGCCGGTCAGCGGGCCGAGCGCGACGCCCCACATGCCGTGGCCGCCGGCGACGTGGACGCAGGGCGAGCGGGTGGGACCGACGAGCGGCAGACCGTCGCTGGTGCAGGGGCGCGACCCGACCCATTCGTCGGTGCGCTCGTCCCAGCGCACGCCGGCCAGCCGGGTGCGGGCCGACGCGACGATCGCGGCGACGCGGCGCGGGTCCAGCGGCGCGTCCGGCCGGCGGAACTCCATCGTGCCGGCGACGCGGAGCCGGCCGCGCAGCGGAGTGCAGGCCACCCGGACGTCGGGGAAGTAGACGGGGCCGGCGGGGACGTGCTCCAGCGGCACGCTGAAGCTGTAGCCACGGCCGGCCTGGACGATCCGGCGCACGCCGAACGGCCGGGCCAGCTCGCCCAGCCGGGCGCCGGTGGCCAGCACGACGGCGTCGGCCCGCAGCTCGCCGGCGCCGACGCGGACGACGACCTCGCCGCCGAGGTCGCGCACGCCGTCGGCGGAGGCGCCCTCGAGGAGCTTGCCGCCGCGGGCGACGACGGCGTCGGCCAGCGCGTGCGTGAACGCGGCCGGGTCGATGAAGCGCTGCCCGTGCAGCCGCACCGCCGCCGCGACACCCGGGCCGAGGGCCGGCTCGAGCTCACGCGCCGCGTCGCCGCCGAGCACGTCCGCCGCGACGTCCACCCCGGCCGCCTCGATGTGGTGCAGCTCGGCGGTGAACGCGCGCAGCGCCTGGTCCGACCCGAGCCCGATGAGGAACGGGTCGGCGTCTTTCACCTCGGCTGCGACGCCGCCCGCGGCCAGCGTTTCGTACGCGGCCAGGCCGTCGCGGCCGATCCCGGCGAAGACCGTCATCGACCGCCGCCACCGCCGCGCCGTCGAGTGCCGGGCGAAGCCGGCGAGGAAGCGGATCAGGCCGGCGTCGAACCGCAGCGGCACGAACACCGGCGACGACGGGCTCAGCACAGCCTTGAGCCCGTACCGCAGAACGGCCGGCTCCGGCAGCGGCGTGGTGAGCGCCGGCGCGAGCCAGCCGGCGTTGCCCCAGGACGAGCCGCCCGCGACGCCGGCCCGGTCGACGACCGTGACCTCGACGCCGCGCTCCTGCAGGAACCACGCGGTGGACAGGCCGACGATGCCGGCTCCCGCGACGACGACGTGCTGCGTGGACATGGGCGAACCTCCTGGTGAGACCCTGTGACCATCGTCACCGGAAGGGGTCGCCGGGTCACTGGCGGCGCGGCCAGCGTTCCTCTCGCGCGACGGTGCGATCGGCCAGCGCCGCCGCCTTCAGCTGCAGCATCAGCGCCAGCCGCGTGTCGGCGTCGTCGAGGTCGACGCCGGCTGCCTCGTGCGCCTTGCGCAGCCGGTTGCGCAGCGTGTTCGGGTGGACGGTGAGGTCGGCGGCGGCCGCGCTGACGTCGCCGCCGCGGGCCAGGTAGGCGCGCGCCGTCCGCACCAGCTCCGCGCCCTTCTCGGCGTCGAACCGCTCCAGCGCCGGCAGCGGGCCGTAGCCGCCGAGATCCTCGGCCTCGACGACGTCGGCGACCCGGGCCGCGACGACGTCGACGAAGGCCGCCGCGATCGGCAGCGCCGTGCCGGCGGCGCCCCGCGCGACCAGCACCCGCACCACGTGGTCGGCGTCGGACCGGGACCGGTGCGCCTGCGCCGGGCCGGGCACCGTCCGCCCGACCCCGGCGACGAGCCGGGCGCCGTCGCCGCGGCGCAGGAAGTCCGCCGCCGTCCGGTGCACCGCCGCGGAGTCGCCGGGCACCACCACGTAGAGCACGCCGTCGAGCACGGCCGAGACCGGCCGGGCGCCCGACGTGGTGAGCCGCAGCGTCAACGCTCCGGCGACCCGGTCCACCCGGGTCGCGTCCGTCGTCGTCGCCACGGCGAGGACGGTGAGCGGGCCGGCGAGGCCCAGCCGGGCGGCCGCGGCCTCGGCGTCCGCGCCGCCGTCGAGCAGCGCGACGACCTGCTCGACCCGGTCGCGAACGGCCCGCTCGTCGCGGGCCCGGGTGCGCAGCAGCACCTCGGCGACGATCGGCGCGGCGTCGAGCAGGTCCTTCTCCTGCGCGCCGGTGAGCTCGCCGGTGACGACCGCCCAGATCGAGCCGAGCACCTCGTCGCCGGCGCGGATCCCGACGACGGCCCGCGGCTTCATCCCGGCGTCGGCCAGGTCGGCGTAGACGACGCCGTCCTGGGTGGCGATGCGCCGGTACACGCCGGCCCGGCGCAGCGCCTCGCGGTACTCCGGCGGGACCTGCCGGCCGAGGATCGTCGCCGTCCGCACCTCGTCGGCCGACAGCTGGCCGTCGGAGTAGGCCAGCACGCGGGTGTCGTGGTCCTCGATCGTCACCGGGGCGCCGAGCAGGTCGGCCAGGGCGCCGGCCAGGGCGAAGAGGTCAGGTGCCTCGGCGAGACTTCGCAACTCGCTCCCTCACGTCCGCGGTTCACGCAGCAGCGTACCGAGGGGCGCTGCCGGGCCGCGGGCATCCGGCATAGGAGACTGCACCCATGACCTACCTCCCCGACGGCGGGCTGCTCGTGCGCGGCGGACGGGTGGTCGACCCGCACAACGACGTCGACCGGCTCGCCGACCTGTACCTGAGCGGCGGCACGGTCGCCGCGGTGCTCGTGCCGGGGACGCCGGTGCCCGCCCGCCACGACGTCGTCGACGCGGCCGGCTGCGTGGTCGCGCCCGGCTTCGTCGACCTGCACAGCCACGCGATGGACCTGGAGAGCGCCCGGCTGCAGGCGCTGGACGGCGTGACGACGGCGCTGGAGCTGGAGTCCGGCGCCGTCGGCGTCGACGCGGTGTACCGGCGGGTGGACGACGAGGGCCGGCCGATCAACTACGGCTTCTCCGCCTGCTGGGCGCTGGCGCGGATGGCGGTGCTGGACGGGCGCGACGGTCCCGGCCACTTCGACGACTTCGCGCTGGCCCAGCAGCTGCCGCACTGGCGCCGTCCGGCCGGCGCCGGCGACCGGGCGCGGATCGTCGCCGCGCTCGAGGCGGAGCTGGACGCGGGCGCGCTCGGCCTCGGCATCCTGCTCGGCTACGCCCCCGCGACGGCGCCCGAGGAGTACCTGGCGCTCGGCGCGACGGCCGCGGCCGCGGGCGTGCCCACGTTCACCCACGCCCGGCACATGACCGCCGGCCCGGACGACAACGCCGTCGGCGCCGTCGAGGAGGTCGTTCGCGTGGCCGGGACGACCGGCGCGCACATGCACCTGTGCCACCTCAACAGCACGTCCGGCCGGCTGATCGACAAGACCGCCGAGCTGATCTCGTCCGCCCGCGACCAGCGCCTGCCGGTCAGCACCGAGGCCTACCCCTACGGCGGCGGCAGCACCATCGTCGGGGCCCCGTTCCTCGCGCCGGAGCGGCTGGCCAGCCTCGGCATCGAGGTCGGCGACATCCAGCTGGCCGAGTCCGGCGAGCCGATCGCTTCGGAGGACGCGCTGCGCACGCTGCGGGCGGACTCGCCCGGGGCGCTGATCGTGTTCCACTTCCTGCGCGAGACCTCGGCGGCGGACCGGCGGCTGCTGTTCCGCGCGCTGACCCTGCCCGACGTCGTCATCGCCAGCGACGCGATGCCATTGCGGCACTCCGGCCGGCCGGGGTCGCCGGGGCGGGCGCACCCGCGCGGGGTGGGCAGCTTCGCCAAGGTGTTCCGGCTGCTGGTCCGCGAGACCGGCACGTGGAGCCTGACGGAGGCGGTGCGGCGGTGCACGACGCTGCCGGCCGCGCTGCTCGCGGCCAGCGTCCCGGCGATGGCGCGCAAGGGCCACCTGTCCCCCGGCGCCGACGCCGACGTCGTCGTCCTCGACCCTGACACCGTCACCGACCGCGCCACCTACGCCGAGGCGCTGCCGTCGGCCGGCATCCGGCACGTCATCGTCAACGGGACGCCGGTGGTGGCCGGCGGCGAGCTGCTGCCGGACGCGGCGCCCGGTCGCGCCGTCCGCCGCTGAGGGTTCTGCACTCGTTGCGAGTGCACCTCACCCGCCGCGGGACCGTATCCGGGTCCGGTTCGGTCCCCGGTGGGGACCTCGGGCGGGTGACGTGCTCCTCGCTGGGGCGAAGACGACCTGCCGCGGCTGGGTGCGCAACGGACACGCCCCGACCGCCGCTGAAGGCTAAGAGGGCCCACACAGCTAGTCCTCGTCGCGGAGCTCGGCGAGCACCTCGGCCGCAGGACGCGAACGTTCGACCGTGGGCAGCGCCGACCAGCGTGCCCACCACTCGGCACGTTCACGGGTCAGCCGGCGAGGTGCTGACCTCGATGTCTGGATCGCTGAAGGCCGGCACACTCATGGCTTCACGGTAGCCAGTCCCGACCGCTGCCGGTCGCGCCGTCCGCCGCTGAGGGGGCTCAGGCCGGAGGCGCGGGGACGCGCGCCAGCGGGCGGACGGCGGGACCGGCCAGCACCCGCCCGTCGGTGTCGAAGCGGGACGCGTGGCAGGGGCAGTCCCAGGTCCGCTCGGCGTCGTTGAACGCGACGAGGCAGCCCAGGTGGGTGCAGCGGGCCGAGACGCAGTGCAGCGCGCCGTCGTCGTCGCGGTAGGCGGCGACCGCGCGGACGCCGTCGCGGACCACGCGGCCCTGGCCCGGCGCCAGCGACTCGGTCCCTGCCGAGCCGGCCAGCACCCCGGCGCGGTCCCCCAGGAGACGGGCCGCGACGTAGGAGTTGGCCTTGACGAACTCCGCCGCCGACTGCCGGACGGTGCCGCGCTGCGGGTCGAACACGCCGGCCAGCGGGTTCTCCACGCCGGTGACGAGGTCGCGCAGCAGCAGCCCGGCCAGCGTTCCGTTGGTCATGCCCCAGTGCCCGAACCCGGTCGCCACCCACACGTTGCGGGCCCGCGGGTGGTACCGGCCGACGTAGGGCAGCCCGTCGACGCTGGTGAGGTCGTGCGCGAGCCATCGGTGGTCCGGCGACGCGAGCCCCAGCCGCTCGGCCGCCCACGTCCGCAACGCGTCGTAGTGCTCGGCGACGCTGGTCCGGGCGCCGACGCGGTGCGGCTCGCCGCCGACGATCAGCAGCGTGCGGTCGTCGCCGGCCGGCGTGGTGCGGACGGAGTGCCGGTCCTCGATGCTGATGTACATCCCGTCGGGAGCGGCATCGGCGTACCCGGCGACGACGAGGTCGCGGCGCGGCTCCAGCCGGGCGAAGAAGACGCCGCGGTCGAACACCGGGTAGTGCGTCGCGACGACGACGTGGCGGGCCCGGACGGCGCCGTCGGTGGTCTCGACGACGCACGGGTCCCCCTCGGTCAGACCGACCGCCCGGGTCCCGGTGACGACGGTGCCGCCGTCGCCGGGGATCCGGATCGCCAGCTCCAGCAGCCAGCGGCGCGGATGGAACTGCGCCTGGCCGGTGAACCGGACCGCGCCGGCCACCGGGAACGGCAGGCCGGTGTCGGTGGTGAACGTCGCCGGCAGCCCGAGGGCGGCCGCCGCCTCGGCCTCGCGGCGCAGCCCCTCCACCGACGAGGCGCGCTCGGCGAACGCGTAGGAGTCGCGCCGCGACCAGTCCACGTCGGCGCCGAGTGCGTCGATCTCGGTCTCGATCCAGTCGATCGCCAGCTGCTGCCCGGCGCCGTACGCACGCGCGATGTCGGCGCCGAATCTGCTGGTCAGCGACGCGTACATGGCGCCGTGCTGGCTGGTCACCTTCGCCGTCGTGTGCCCGGTGACGCCGGCGGCCAGCCGCTCGCCGGCCTCGATCAGCGTCACCGTCAGCCCGGCCTGCTTGAGCAGGTACGCCGTCGTGATGCCGGCGATCCCCGCGCCCAGCACCACCACATCCGCGTCCACCGGCGGCGACGGCGCGAGCGGCGGGTCACCGGTGCTGTCCAGCCAGTACGACATGCGCGGCACGTACCCCGCGGCCGTCGTCGCCATGCGGTCCGGCGTCACCAGCGCGGGTGCGGCGCCCCGCCGATCCGCCGGGCCAGCTCGCCGGCGGCGGCCGCGACCCGCTCGGCCAGCCCCGGCCAGGAGGCCTCCCCGACGCGGGCCTGGTCGAACGTCGACGCGACGGCGGCCACCGGGTGCCCGGTGTGGTCGGTCGCCGGCACCGCGACCGACGCGAAGCCGGGCGTCACCTCGCCGTCCTCGACGGCGTAGCCGCGGCGCCGCACGTCGACGAGCAGGGCGCGCAGGTCGGCCGGGCGGCGCGGACCGAGACCGTGCCGCCGGACGAACGCCGACGCGTCGGGGAACAGCGCCCGGACCTGCGCCGCCGGGAGCCCCGCCAGCAGCGCGCGCCCGCTGGCCGTCAGCTGCGCCGGCAGCCGCACCCCCACGTCGGTGACCAGCGACGGGCCGCCGCGCGCCCGCTCCTCCACCAGGTAGAGCACCTCGCGGCCGTGCAGGACGGCCAGGTGCGCGCTGTGCCCGGTGGAGTCGACGAGGCCGGTCAGCAACGGCCGGGCCAGCCGGGCCAGCGGCGCCTGCTTCGTGTACGCCGCGCCGAGCTCGTACACGCCGACGCCGAGCCCGTAGCGCTGCTCCTCCGGCAGATGGACGACGAGGCCGGCCCGCTCCAGCTCGGCCAGCAGGTGGTACGTCGTCGAGCGCGGCAGGCCCAGCTCGGCCGCCAGCGCCGACGCCGGGGCCGGCTGGCCGAGCCGCGACAGCTGCCGCAGCAGCGCCAGCCCGTGCCGCAGCGCCGGGACCGTGCTGCTCTCGCCCACCCGCGCCTCCTGTCTGGGATACCAGACAGTATCCTCGCCGAACCGGTACCGCGGCGGCCGCGGGCGGCGTGGAATGGCGCCATGACGCAGCACGTGCTGGTGGGCACCGGTCCGGTGTCCTTCGACGAGGTCGTGGCGGTGGCCCGCGACGGCGCCGGCGTCGCGCTGGCCGACGACGCCCTGGAGGCGGTGGCGCGCAGCCGCGAGGTGATCGAGCGGCTGGCCGTCGCGGACCTGCCGTACTACGGCGTGTCGACCGGATTCGGCGCGCTGGCGACGAAGCACATCCCGGCGCAGAAGCGGGCGGCGCTGCAACGCGGCCTGATCCGCAGCCACGCCGCCGGCTCCGGGCCGGAAGTGGAGCAGGAGGTCGTCCGGGCGATGCTGCTGCTGCGGCTGTCGACGCTGGCCACCGGGCGCACCGGGGTCCGGCTGGAGACGGCGACGGCGTACGCGCGGCTGCTCGACGCCGGGCTCACCCCGGTCGTGTACGAGTACGGCAGCCTCGGCTGCTCCGGCGACCTCGCCCCGCTGGCGCACTGCGCGCTGGCGCTCATGGGCGAGGGCTCGGTGCGCGACCGGTCCGGCGCGCTGCTCGACGCAGGCGACGCGCTGGCGGC
Organism: Jiangella anatolica; assembly: GCF_003236295.1. Taxonomy (GTDB): domain Bacteria; phylum Actinomycetota; class Actinomycetes; order Jiangellales; family Jiangellaceae; genus Jiangella; species Jiangella anatolica. Next base: position 189,986 of record NZ_POTW01000001.1, on the reverse strand, counting down.
GGCCGGGATCGAGCCGGTCGTGCTGGCCGAGAAGGAGGGGCTGGCGCTGATCAACGGCACCGACGGCATGCTCGGCATGCTGGTGCTGGCGCTGCACGACCTGACCGGCCTGCTCCGGGTCGCCGACGTCGCCGCCGCGATGAGCGTCGAGGCGCTGCTCGGCACCGACCGGGTGTTCGCCGACGACCTGCAGGCGCTGCGGCCGCACCCCGGCCAGCGGGAGTCCGCGGCCAACCTGCGGTCGTTGCTGGCCGGGTCGGAGGTGGTGGCCAGCCATCGCGGCCCGGACTGCACCCGGGTCCAGGACGCCTACTCGCTGCGCTGCTCGCCGCAGGTGCACGGCGCCGTCCGCGACACCGTCGACCATGCCGCCACCGTGGCCGGCCGCGAGCTGGCGGCCGCCATCGACAACCCCGTCGTCACCCAGGACGGGCGGGTGGAGTCGAACGGCAACTTCCACGGTGCGCCGGTCGCGTACGTGCTGGACTTCCTCGCGATCGCGGCCGCCGACCTGGCCTCGATCAGCGAGCGGCGCACCGACCGGTTCCTCGACGTCGCCCGCAACGCCGGCCTGCCGCCGTTCCTCGCCGACGACCCCGGCGTCGACTCCGGCCACATGATCGCCCAGTACACCCAGGCCGGCATCGTGTCGGAGCTGAAGCGGCTGGCCGTCCCCGCGTCGGTCGACTCGATCCCGTCCAGCGCCATGCAGGAGGACCACGTCTCGATGGGCTGGGCGGCCGCCCGCAAGCTGCGCCGCGCCGTCGACGGCGTCGGCCGCGTCCTCGCCGTCGAACTGCTGACGGCGGCCCGCGCGCTGGACCTGCGCGCGCCGCTGGCCCCGGCGCCGGCCACCGGCGCCGTCCGCGACCTCATCCGCCGGCACGTCGCCGGTCCCGGGCCGGACCGGCACCTCGCACCGGAGATCGCCGCCGTCCACGACCTCGTCACGTCCGGCCGGATCGTCGCCGCCGCCGGCGCCCTGCGCTAGAAGGGAACTGCCATGTCCGGACCCCGTCCCGTCCGCGCCCCGCGCGGCGCCACGCTCACCGCACAGGGCTGGCCGCAGGAGGCCGCGCTGCGGATGCTGCAGAACAACCTCGATCCCGAGGTCGCCGAGCACCCCGACGAGCTGGTCGTCTACGGCGGCACCGGCAAGGCCGCGCGCGACTGGCCGTCCTTCGACGCGTTGGTCCGCACCCTCACCACGCTGCGTGGCGACGAGACGATGCTCGTGCAGTCCGGCCGCCCGGTCGGCGTGCTGCGGACGCACGAGTGGGCGCCGCGGGTGCTGATCGCGAACTCCAACCTGGTCGGCGACTGGGCCAACTGGGAGGAGTTCCGCCGGCTGGAGGCGCTCGGGCTGACGATGTACGGGCAGATGACCGCCGGATCGTGGATCTACATCGGCACCCAGGGCATCCTGCAGGGCACCTACGAGACGTTCGCCGCCGTTGCGGCCAAGAGGTTCGGCGGCTCCCTGGCCGGCACCGTCACGCTGACGGCGGGGCTGGGCGGCATGGGTGGTGCGCAGCCGCTGGCGGTCACGATGAACGGCGGCGTCGCGCTCGTCGTCGAGTGCGACCCGACCCGCATCACCCGGCGGATCGAGCACGGCTACCTCGACGTGCAGGCGGCGTCGGTGGACGACGCGCTGCGGCTGGCCGGCGACGCGCGGCGGGACCGGCGGGCGCTGTCCATCGGCGTGCTCGGCAACGCCGCCGAGGTGGTTCCCGATCTCCTCGCGCGCGGGGCCGAGATCGACGTCGTCACCGACCAGACGTCCGCGCACGACCCGCTGGCCTACCTGCCGATCGGCGTGGCGTTCGAGGACTGGGCCGCGGAACGTGCCAAGGACCCGGCCGGGTTCACGACGCGGGCGCGGGAGTCGATGGCCCGGCACGTCGAGGCGATGGTCGGGTTCCTCGACGCGGGCGCCGAGGTGTTCGACTACGGCAACTCGATTCGCGGCGAGGCGCAGCTGGCCGGGTACGACCGGGCCTTCGACTTCCCGGGGTTCGTGCCCGCGTACATCCGGCCGCTGTTCTGCGAGGGCAAGGGGCCGTTCCGGTGGGCCGCGCTGTCCGGCGACCCGGCCGACATCGCCGCCACCGACCGCGCGATCCTCGACCTGTTCCCCGACAACGAGCCGCTGGCCCGGTGGATCCGGCTGGCCGGCGAGAAGGTGCACTACCAAGGGCTGCCGGCCCGGATCTGCTGGCTCGGCTACGGCGAGCGCGACGTCGCCGGCCTGCGGTTCAACGAGATGGTCGCGTCCGGCGAGCTGTCCGCCCCGGTCGTCATCGGCCGTGATCACCTCGACGCCGGCTCGGTCGCGTCGCCGTACCGCGAGACCGAGGCGATGGCCGACGGCTCCGACGCGATCGCCGACTGGCCGCTGCTGAACGCGCTGGTCAACACCGCCTCCGGCGCCACCTGGGTGTCCATCCACCACGGCGGCGGCGTCGGCATGGGCCGATCCATCCACGCCGGGCAGGTCACCGTCGCCGACGGCACCGCGCTGGCCGGCGAGAAGATCGCTCGCGTCCTCTCCAACGACCCCGCGATGGGCGTCATCCGGCATGTCGACGCCGGCTACGACCGCGCCGCCGAGGTCGCGACCGAGCGCGGCGTCCGGGTCCCGATGCACGAGGCATGACGGTGTCCTTCGACGCGATGTGGGCCGACCTGGAGCCGGTCGGCCGGGATCCGCGCGGCGGCTACCGGCGGTTCGCCTGGACCTCGGCCGACGCGACGCTGCGGGAGTGGTTCGAGGCCGAGGCGGCCCGTCGCGGGCTGGACCTCGTGGTCGACCGGGCGGGGAACCAGTGGGCCTGGTGGGGCTCGCCCTCGGCCGCGGCGCCGGGCGTCGTCGCCGGGTCGCACCTGGACTCGGTGCCCAACGGCGGCGCGTTCGACGGCCCGCTCGGGGTGGTGTCGGCGTTCGCGGCCATCGACCTGCTCCGCTCGCGCGAGCACGTCCCGTCCCGGCCGATCGGCGTGGTCAACTTCGGCGACGAGGAGGGCGCCCGGTTCGGGGTCGCGTGCGCGGGGTCGCGGCTGCTCACCGGCGCGCTGCCGGTGGACCGGGCGCTCGCGCTCACCGACGCCGACGGGGTCGGCCTGGCCGAGGCGCTGCGCGCGGCCGGGCGACCGGAGCCGGCCGCCGACCCCGAGGCGCTGGCCCGCGTCGGCACGTTCGTCGAGCTGCACGTCGAGCAGGGCCGGGCGCTGGCCGAGCCGGTCGGGGTCGCGACCGAGATCTGGCCGCACGGCCGCTGGCGGATCACGCTGGACGGCGAGGCCAACCATGCCGGCACCACCCCGCTGGACGCTCGCCGCGACCCGATGCTCGACCTCGCCGACCTCGTCACGTCCGCCCGGGCGGCCGCCTCGTCGCACGGCGTGCTGGCCACCGTCGGCAAGGTCGAGGTGGACCCGAACGGCGTCAACGCGATCCCGTCGCAGGTCCGGGCCTGGCTGGACTGCCGCGGCGCCGACCCCGACGCCGTCGCCGCCGTCCTTGCCGACCTCGACCGGTTCGCGCCGCGCCGGGAGTCGTGGACCGGCACGACGGTGTTCGACCCGGCCCTGGCGGCGCGGCTGAGCGGGCTGCTCGGCGGCGCGCCGCTGCTGCCGACCGGCGCCGGCCACGACGCCGGGATCCTCGCCGCGGCCGGCGTACCGGCCGCGATGCTGTTCGTCCGCAACCCGACCGGCGTCTCGCACTCGCCGGCCGAGTTCGCCGAGCGGGCCGACTGCCATGCCGGGGTCGAGGCACTGGCGGACGTGCTCGCGGAGCTGACCCGGTGACGGCGTACTGGGCGGCGCACGCCTGGCTGCCGTCCGGCCTGGCCGCCGATGTACGGATCGCGGTGGACGGCGGGGTGATCGTCGCGGTCGAGGCCGGGTCGGCGTCGTCGGGCTCGGAGGTCCGGCTGCCCGGTGTCGTGCTCCCCGGGTTCGCGAACGCGCACTCACACGCGTTCCACCGGGCGCTGCGCGGCCGCACGCACGACGGGCGCGGCACGTTCTGGACCTGGCGCGAGGCGATGTACGCCGTCGCGCGCCGGCTCACGCCGGACACGTACTACCGGCTGGCGCTGGCGACGTACGCGGAGCTGGCGCTGGCCGGCGTCACCGTCGTCGGCGAGTTCCACTACCTGCACCACGGCCCCGGCGGCGTCCCGTACGCCGACCCCAACGCGATGGCCGCGGCACTGCGGCAGGCCGCCCGCGACGCCGGGATCCGGCTCACGCTGCTGGACACCTGCTACCTGGAGAGCGCGCCCGGCCGGCCGCTGGAGGGGGTGCAACTGCGGTTCGGCGACGGGACGGCGGACGCGTGGGCCGCCCGCGTCGACGACCTCGCCGACGACGAGACCACGCGGATCGGCGCCGCCGTCCACTCCGTCCGCGCCGTCCCGCCGGCCGCCGTCGAGAGCGTCGCCGCCTGGGCCGGAGCGCGGGGCGCGCCGCTGCACGTCCACCTGTCCGAGCAGCCGGCCGAGAACGAGGCAGCGCTGGCCGCCTACGGCGCCACCCCGGCCCGGCTGCTCGCCGACCACGGCGCGCTCACCCCGTCGACGACGGCCGTGCACGCCAACCACGTGAGCGGCGACGACATCGCGCTGCTCGGCGCCGCCGGCACGACGATCTGCTCCTGCCCGACCACCGAGCAGGACCTCGCCGACGGACTCGCCCCGACCGGCCCGCTGGCCGACGCCGGGTCGCCGCTGTGCGTCGGCAGCGACCAGCACGCCGTCACCGACCTGCTGCTGGAGGCGCGGCTGCTGGAGCACCACGAGCGGCTGCGCACCGGCGAGCGCGGCACGTTCTCCCCCGCCGACCTCGTCGCCGCTCTCACCGGCGCCGGGCACCGGGCGCTGGGCTGGCCCGGCAACGGCCGGCTCGCCCCCGGCGCCGCCGCCGACCTCGTCGCCGTCCGCACCGACACCGTCCGCACGGCCGGCGCCGATCCCGCGCAGCTCGTCCTCGCCGCCACGGCTGCCGACGTCGACACCGTCATCGTCGGCGGCCGGACCGTCGTCAGCGGCGGCGCCCACCTCCTCGGCGACGTCGCGGACCTGCTCACCCGCGCGTTGGGCTAGGCGGCGGCGACGGACTCGACGTCGCGGAGGACGCGCAGGACGTTGCGGCCGGCGAGCTTGTCGAGGTCGGCCGCCGACCAGCTCCGGTCCCGCAGCGCGGCGAACAGCCGCGGATACGTCGCGACGTCCTCCAGGCCGGACGTCACCAGGTCGGTGCCGTCGAAGTCGCCGCCGATGCCGAGGTGGTCCACGCCGGCGACCGCGCGCAGGTGCTCGAGCTGCGCCACCACGTCCTCCACCGTCGACCGCGGCGGCGGGTCGGCGGCGGCGCGCTCCTCGACCACGCGACCGAGCGCGACGAGGTCCTTCGGGTCGAGCCCGCGCTCGGCGGCGATGTCGCGGCACCGCTGGTGCCAGTCGGCCGTCCGCTGCGACACGAAGCCGGGCACGAACGTCGCCATGCAGACGCCGCCGCGGGCGGCCATGGTCTCCAGGACGTCGTCGGGGACGTTGCGCGGCACGTCACACAGGGCCCGGGCGTTGGAGTGGCTGAAGATCACCGGCGCCCGGCCGGTGTCGAGCGCCGCCCGCATCGTGCTCGGCGCCACGTGCGAGAGGTCGACGACCATCCCGATCCGGTTCATCTCCGCGACGACGGCGCGGCCGAACTCGGTCAGCCCGCAGGCCGCCGGCACGTCCGTCGCCGAGTCCGCCCAGGACGTGTTGTGGTTGTGCGTCAGCGTCAGGTACCGCACGCCGAGCCGGTGCAGCATCCGCAGCACGCCGAGCGAGTCGGCGATGCAGTGCCCGCCCTCGGCGCCGAGCAGCGACGCCACCCGGCCGCCGGCGACGACCGCTTCGACCTCGTCCGCGGACGTGGCCAGGCCCAGCTCGTCGTCGTAGCGCGCGACCAGGCGGTGGACGAAGTCGATCTGCTCCAGCACGGCCGCGACCGCCTCGGGTCCGGTCAGCGTCGACGGCACGTAGACCGACCAGAACTGGCCCTTCACGCCGCCGCGGCGCAGCCGGGGCAGGTCCGTGTGCAGCGCCGGCTGCGGCCGCGCCACGTCGGCCCGGCCGAGGTCGTAGCCGTAGCCCTGGCGATGCGCCCAGGGCAGGTCGTTGTGCCCGTCGATCAGGAGGTAGTCGTCCACGGGCTCAGGACCGCCGCGACCGGCGCGGCGGCCGGACGGCGTCGTACGTGCGCCGCATCGCGTCCAGCGCGGTGTCGACCCGCTGCTGCGCCACCAGCACGAACAGCACGTCGACGAGGGTCAGCTGGGCGATCCGGCTGGCCATGGCGCCGGAGCGGAAGGTCGTCTCCCGCGCCGCGGTCGTCAGCGTGATGTGAGCCGGCCGCGCGATCGCCGCACGAGGATGGTTCGTGATCGCGATGGTGGTGGCGCCGGACTCGGCGGCGACCTCCAGGTAGCGGATCGTGTCGAGGGTCTCCCCCGTGTGCGACAGCCCGATCGCGACGTCGCCCGGCGCCAGCAGCGCGGCGGAGCTGATGGCCGAGTGCGGGTCCGGGAACGAGTGGCAGGTCAACCCGATGCGGTGCAGCTTGAACTGCAGGTCCTGCGCGACGAACGCGCTCGCGATGGCGCCGAAGATGTCGACCCGGCGGGCCCGGCCGATCGCGTCGGCCGCCGCGGCCAGGGACTCGGTGCTGACCTGCTCGGCGGTGTCCAGGATGGCCTGGGCGTCGGCGCCGGTGACCTTGCGGACCACCTGCTCGGTCGAGTCGTCGGGCAGGATCTCGCCGGACAGGTACTCCCGGTCGTCGCCCGAGATCGCGCCGGCGGCGGCGAGCGCCAGCCGGAACGCCGGGTAGCCGTTGAAGCCGATGGTTCGGCACAGCCGGATCACCGTGGTCTCCGACGTCGCGCAGCGCGCGGCCAGCTCCTTGATGGTCGAGGCCGCCGTGCCCGCCGGGTCGTCGACGGCGGCCTGAGCGACCCGCGCCTCCGACGGCGACAGGCTCGGCAGGATCCCGCGCAGCGTCGCGAGGATGGTGCCGTCGGTGGGGTCCGTGGCGATCTTGGTCACGCGGCGATCCTTCGTAACTCGGTTACATCAATGAGTCGGTACAGGGATGATAGCAACCTACGCTCCTGTCCGCCCTGCTACCCGGCCCGCACAGCGTGTCGGCCGCGGATCGGCGCTGTGTGGGTCCGACCATCCTCCACCACGACGACCGCGTCGTGGAGGTTCATGGTCGGGTCGACGTGCCAGGGCTGCAGCAGCAGCCGGTCCCCGGTCCGCAGCACCGTCGCCGCCTGCCGGGCCCGAGTGTGCTCGTCGGAGAGCCCGAGCACCCGCACGCCCGGCGTCAGCGCACGGGGCAGGCCGTCCCCGGACAGCGACTTCATCCCCGCGTCGAGCACGACCCGCCCGTCCGGGTGCGCCGACAGCGCGGTGGCGACGCAGAACAGCGCGGCCTCGAACGGGAGGCCGAGCCGGCCGTAGGCGGCGTCCATCAGCACGTACGACCCGCACTGGATCTCGTCGAGCGCCCCGGTCGCCGCGATGAGGTCGGCGGTGCCGGTGCCGCCGCCGGTGAGGACGAGCGGCCGGCCGGCCAGCCGGGCGAGCCGGTCTCGGAACCGGCCGGCCAGCGCGTGCGCGTCAGCCGCCCGCCGGTGTCGCAGCTCCACGTCGGGTTCGAGCACCGCGTGGCCCTCGTAGGCCTGGACGCCGGCCAGCTCCAGCCAGGGCTGCTCCTCGATGGCGCCAACGGCCACGGCGACGTCCGGGTCGGCCGCGTCGAAGCCGCCCCGGCGCAGGCCCACGTCGAGCTCCACGAAGACCCGCACGCGGCGGCGCGCGGCGGCCGCGCCGGCGCCGAGCAGGTCCACCTGCTCGGGCCGGTCGACCAGCACGCCGAGGTCCACCTCCGGTGGCAGCGCCAGCAACTCGGCGACCCGGCGCGGGTCGGCCAGCTGGTTCGTCAGCAGGACGTCGGCACAGCCCAGCGCCGCCAGCTCGGCCGCCTCCGCCACGGTCTGGCAGGCGGCGCCGGCCGTGCCAGGCGCAGCGAGCTGGCGCCGCATCAGCTCCGGGCACTTGTGCGCCTTGTAGTGCGGCCGCAGCCGCACCTCGGTGCCCGCCACCAGCCGCGCCATCCGGTCGATGTTGCGCTCGGCTGCCGCCACGTCGACGACGAGGAACGGCGTCGGCAGACCTGGTAGGTTAGTGACGTCCAACGCGAGCCCTTCGTCATTAAATGCTACGGTCCGGCCATGGAGCTGGCCGAGCGGTGGGACCGGGAGCTGGACGGCGTGCCGGGCGAGGTGTCGATCCAGCTGCGCACCGCCGACGGGGTCCCGGTCGCGGGCCTGCGCCCGGCCGCGCCGCACTACGCGGCCAGCACGATGAAGCTGGCGGTGCTCGTCGCCGCGCTCACCGGGGGCTGCTTCGGCCCGGACACGGAGCTCCACGTCCACGACACCTTCCCGAGCGCGCTCGGCGGCACGTTCACCATCCGGCAGGCCGACGACCAGGACGACGCGACCTGGCGCCGGCTCGGCGCCATGGTCCCGGCGCCGGCGCTGCTGGAGCGGATGATCGCCGACTCCGGCAATCTCGCGACGAACCTCGTCCTGGAGCGGCTCGGCCTGGATCCCGTGCGCGCGGTGCACCCGGGCGTCACGGTGAACCGGCTGATCGGCGACCAGGCCGCGGAGGCCGCCGGCATCACCAACACCGTGACGGCGGCCGGCCTCAGCGGGCTGCTGGCCGCGCTCGCCGCCGGCGCCCTGCTCCCCCGGGCGGCGACCGACGCCGCCCTGGCCGTGCTGGCCGGCCAGCGGCACCGCCGGATGATCCCCGCGGGGCTGCCGCCGCACGTCTGGAGCGCGAGCAAGGGCGGCTGGACCGGCGCGGTCAACCACGACGTGGCGCTGGTCCGCCCGGGCGGCGCGCCGGCCTACGTGCTGGCCGTCTGCACGTCGACCGGGCTCGACGCGGACGCCGAGCGGCTGATCGCCCGGCTCAGCGCCGTCACCTGGGCGCACTGGACGGCCGCCGCGTAGCGTCATTCGCCCACCAGCGGCCGCAGCGGCGTGCCGCGGTCGAGCGCGCGCTGCGCCCGGTCCCGGTCCCAGCCGCGCAGCAGCATGGCCAGCGCAACCCCGCCCGCGCCGTCCGCAGCGACCAGCGCCGCCTCCACCTCCGGGGCCGGCGCGCCGGTGAGGTCGCTGAGCAGCTGGAACTGGCGCTGCCGGACCTTGGTGTTGTTCGGCTGCAGGCACACCATGAGGTTGGAGTAGGTCCGGCCCAGGTGCACCATCGCCAGCGTCGAGACGGCGTTGAGGGCCAGCTTCTGCGCGGTCGCGGCGTTGAGCCGGGTGGAGCCGGCGATCGGCTCCGGCCCGGTCGGCAGTGTGACGACGCAGTCGACGGCGGACGGCTCCGGCGGGTTGCACGCGATCAGCGCCGTGTACGCGCCCCGCCCGCCGGCGGCGTCGAGCGCGGCCAGCACGTACGGTGTCCGCCCGCTCGCGGTGACCCCGATCGCCACATCGCCCGGCCGGACCCGCCCTCCCGCACGCGCGCCCTCGTCCCGGTCGTCCTCGGCGTCCTCGACGGCCGTGGTGAGCGCTGCGGCGCCGCCGGCGAGGTGGACGGTGAACAGCTCCGGCGCGAGCCCGAACGTCGGCGGGATCTCCGCCGCGTCGAGCGCCGCCAGCCGCCCGGAGGTGCCGGCGCCGAACAGATGGACGGTGTTGCCGCGCCGGAGCGACCCGACGACCGCGTACACCACCGGCGCGAGCTCCGCCGCTGCGCCCTGGAAGGCGTCGAACGAGCGGCGGAACTCGCCGGCGAGCAGCACCAGGCCGTCCTCGACGGAGATCAGGTCGATGTCGTGTGTCGCCTCCGACCGGGCTTCGGTCGCCAGACGGGCCGGTTCAGAGGTGTCGGTAGCCAACGTGTCAGCCGACCTCGGCCACCGAGTAGGACTCCGCGACGCACGCGACCCAGGCGTCGATCGCGTTCGACCACCACATGAGCGGCGGCAGCGTCGCGTGGTACGACGGCGTGGTGAGCGTGTTGTACATGCTGTTCCCCGCGTAGTAGTTCCAGGAGAAGTTCGGCGGCTGCGCGTAGGCCGCGCTGGTGTGGAACGAGCCGTCCGCACCCTCCGCCGGCCGCAGCACGCCGCCCAGCAGCTGCATCGCCACGTACGGGTCGTTGGCCTGGTTGTTCTCGTAGACCGGGTGGTCCGACGCGAGCCAGCCGGTCACTCGCGGCCCGTGTGCGATCGGGTCGGTGGTCCACCGCTCGAAGATCGGGATCACCGGCAACTGGTCGTTGAAGATCTGCGCCAGCGTCTCGACGGCGGCCTGCTGCGGCTCCTCGTCCAGCCCGGCGACCGCCTCGGCGAGCAGGTCCGGGATGTACACCTCGGTGCCGTCCGGCGCCTGCTGCTGCCACGGCCAGTTCAGCCCCTTGGAGCCCTCGGACTCGGGGTTGTTGGTGCCGAAGAAGCCGGCGGCCATGTTCCAGTCCAGGCTGGTGGCCGGGTGCTCCGGCGCGGAGACCAGGCTGAAGTCGAGGATCGCCTCGTACCGGCCTTGCAGGATCGTGTCCGGCCGGTTCGCCGCCGGGATGCCGCGCACCTGGGTCTGGAAGCCGAACTCGTTGAGCTGGGCGCTGACGTCCTTGCCCGACGCCAGGAAGTCCGGGAAGTCGGTGGGCGCGGTGATCTCGAACGCCAGTGGCTCGCCGTCGTAGGTCCAGGTGTCGCCGTCCTTGACCAGGCCGGCCTCCTCCAGCAGCCGCGTCGCCTCCGCCTCGTCCCGCTCGTACGGATTGAGTGCGGCCACCACGTCCTCGGACAGCCAGTCGCCGACGTAGGTGTCGCTGAACCCGGCCATGTGCTCGATCGGCTTGCCGGCGTCGCCGAGCGACACCTTCGCGTTGCGCTCCCGGTCGATGACGAGCGCGACGGCCTGCCTGAAGCGCTTGTCGTCGAACGGCTTGATGGACTCGTTGAACCACAGCCCGGTCCCGGTGCCGAGCGGGGTGCGGATCAGCTCGATGTTCGGCTTGGCCTCGACCGCCTGGACGTCGGACGGCGTCAGCGCGTCGGTGGTGTAGTCCAGCTCGTCCTGGAGGATCAGCGGGACGGTCTGCTGGGTCTGGCCCCAGGCGACGTCGACACGGTCGAAGCCGATCTTGTCGGCGTTGAAGCCGCCGTCGTTCTTCACCATCCGCATCTGCTGCGCGGTGACCGAGCTCGGGTCGATGACGAACGGCCCGTAGGCGACCGGGTCCGTCGGCGCCATCGCGTCCAGCTCCTCGAGGACGGCCGCGACCTCCGGGCCGGCCGGGTCCGCTCCGCTCGTCCGCAGCTGGTTGAGCCGGGTGTAGATGTCGCCGAACTGCGACGACGCCGCCGTCTGGTTGGAGCGGAGGATCTGCCGCATGACGTTCATCGACAGCTCGCTCGCCTCGAACACGAGCTGCGTCTCCGAGGTGGCCCGGACGTCGGTCAGCGACTCCCAGAGGCCGGCCTGCTGGGCCCAGAGGATGTCGTACTGGCCGAGGAAGTCCTGCGCCGTCAACGGGGTGCCGTCGGACCACTCGACGCCGGGCGTGAGGTTCACCGTCACGACGTAGCGGGTGCCCTCGGCGACGTCGCCCGGCGGCTCGGCCTCGATCTCGGCCGAGACCAGCTCGAGCGTCCCGGCCTCGCCCCGGTCGCCCTCGGCGTCGGACGCCGGATCGTCACTGCACGCGGCCAGCGTCACCAGTGCCAGCAGGGTGACCGCCGCCGATCTGAGCATCGACCTGCTCATCTTGTCTCCTTCGTGGTGTGGTCCGGTCCGCCGCCCGCCGCCGGAGGCCCTCGTGCCGGGCCGCGGCGAGCAGCGCGCGGGTGTACTCGTGCTCCGGGGCAGCGACGAGGTCGGAGGTCGGGCGGTGTTCGACGATCCGCCCGTGTTGCATGACCGCGATCGAGTGGCCGCGGCCGAACTGCCGCGCGACCGCGAGGTCGTGCGTGATGAACAGCACCGCGACCTGGCGCTCCTCGCACAGCGCCCGCAGCTTCGCGAGCACGCTGCCCCTGATCGAGACGTCGAGCATCGACACGGCCTCGTCGGCCACGAGGACCCGCGGTTCGACGGTGAGCGACCGCGCGATCGCCACCCGCTGGCGCTGCCCGCCGGACAGCTCGTGCGGGTACTTCGCCCCGAACAGCTCCGGCGGGGTGAGCCCGACGTCGGCGAGCAGCGCCGCCATCCGCTCCCGGGCCGCGGCGCGGGACAGGCCGAAGTGACGCGTCAGCGGCGCCAGCAGGGTCTGCGCGACGGTGAGCCCGGGGTTGAGCGAGGCGAACGGGTCCTGCTGCACCAGCTGGACGCCCAGCCGGTGGGCGCGCAGCTCGCGGCGGGTCATCGTGCTCACGCTGCGCCCGTCGTGACGGACCTCGCCGCCGGTGGGCGCCGTGAGGCCGGTGACGATGCGTCCGATGGTGCTCTTGCCGGAGCCGGACTCGCCGACCAGGCAGAGGATCTCGCCGGGGCCCAGCGCGAGGGAGACGTCGTCGACGGCGGTGACGACGACCCGCCGGCGCTGCCGGTAGGTCTTCGACACGTGCTCCAGCGCCAGCAGCTCGCTCACCCGGGACCTCCCGCGGCGACCCGCTCCGACACCCGATGACACGCCACCGTCCGGCTGTCCGCCGGGAGCAGCGCGGGCGGCCCGCCGGACCGGCAGCGCTCGTCAGCGAGGCCGCACCGGGGGTGGAAGGAGCAGCCGGGCGGCAGGTCGGACAGGCTGGGCGGGTGGCCGCCGATGGACTGGACCGGCAGGTCGGAGTCGACCGACGGCGTGGAGCGCAGCAGCCCGGCGGTGTAGGGGTGCAGCGGGTCGGCCAGCACCTGCTCGGCGGTGCCGCGCTCGACCGCGCGCCCGGCGTACATCGTGATCACCTCGTCGGCGACCGCTCCGGCGACGGACAGGTCGTGGGTGATGGCCAGGTAGCTGACCCCGGTGGCCGCCTGGAGCTCCAGCAGCGTCGTCAGCACGGCCTCCTGCGTGAGCACGTCGAGCGCGGTCGTGGGCTCGTCGAGCACGATCACCTCGGGCTCCAGCAGCATCGCCAGCGCGATCGCGACCCGCTGCCGGGTGCCGCCGCTGAGCTCGTGCGGGTAGGAGGTCCAGATCCGCCGCGGCTCCAGGTGCACCGCCGCCAGCAGCTCCATCGCGCGCGCCTCCGCGGCGCGCCGGCCCAGCGCGTGCGCCTCGGCGGTCTGCTGGAAGTGCCGGCCGATCCGCTGGATCGGGTTGAGCGAGCTGATCGAGCCCTGCGGGACGTAGGCGATGTGCTGCCAGCGCAACGCGCGCAGCTCCCGTCGGGGCAGCCGCAGCAGGTCCAGCCGCCGCCCGGCGGGCGTCACCGCCACACTGCCGGAGAGCACCGTCGCCGAACCCGGCAGCATGCCGAGGATGGCCAGCGCCGCCGTGGTCTTCCCGGAGCCGGACTCGCCGATCAGGGCGACGGTGCGGCCGCGGGCGACCGACAGCGACAGCCCGGTCACCGCGCGCACGGTGCGCACCGCGTCGCGGTACTCGACGGTGAGGCCGGACACGTCCAGCACGAGCGGTTCGGCGGACGGCGCGATCATCGAGCACCTCGCAGTCGCGGGTCGAAGAGCTCCTCGAGCGAGCGGGACGCCAGCACCAGGCAGAACTGGAGCAGGCAGATCGCGGCGACCGGGACCAGTAGGCTCCAGGCCGCGGCCGGCAGGTACAGCGCGTTCTGGCTGTAGGCGACGCTGAACAGCACGCCCCAGTTGTCCTCCAGCGGCACCAGCCCGAAGAAGGCGAGGCCGACCTGCTGGTAGATGGCGGTGTTCATGGCCTGGATGGTCGAGATCACCACGAACGGCCCGATGGCCGGGATCAGGTAGCGCAGCATGATGTGGCCGCCGCGCAGCTGGAGCAGCCGGGCCGCCTCGACGTACTCGCGGCGGCGCAGCGACAGCGCCTGCGCCCGGATCTGCCGGGCGAGGTACGGCCACTCGAAGACGGCGATGAGAGCGGCCAGCGCGACGGTCGAGCTGACCGGGAACAGGCTGGCGATGACCAGCAGCAGCACGAACCGCGGTACCGTCAGCCAGAGGTCGATGAAGCTCACGACGATCCGGTCGACGGCGCCCCCGACGTAGGCGCCGAGCAGCCCCGCGGTGAGCGCGATGGCCGACATCAGGAAGCCCGCGACGAACGCCAGCTCCAGCATGTCCCAGCCGCCGCGCACGACCAGGTGCAGGTTGTCGCGGCCGGTGAAGTCGGTGCCGAGGGGGTGCTCGCCGCTGGGCCCTTGGGCGATCGCCTCGATGTCGGGCTGCGGCGGGTCGGTGAGGAAGCGGCCGGCCGCGGACACGACGACGAGGGCCAGCAGCCCGCCGATGCCCAGCAGGCCGCCCAGGCCCATGCGGCCGGTCACGCGTCGCCACCGCCGCGGGCCGGGCTCGGCGACGGCCGGCGGCGGGGTCAGCTGCTCGACGGCGCTCATGCGTGCTGCTCGATCCGGGTGCGCGGGTCCAGCCAGCCGTACAGCGCGTCCGCGATCGCCGTCGCGAGCAGCACGGTGATCGTCGTGGCGACCACCACGCCCTGCATCACGGTGTAGTCCCGTCTGGCCAGCGCGTCGGCGAGCAGCTGCCCGACACCCGGGTAGACGAAGATCCGTTCGACGAGGACGGAGCCCGAGACGACGAACCCCATGCTGATCGCGAAGCCGGTGATCAGCGGGAGCCGGGCGTTGCGCTGCACGAAGGCGACCCGGATGGTCCGTTCTGACAGCCCGCGGGCCCGTGCCTGTCCGACGTGGTCGTCGGCGAGGACGCTGAGCGCGTTGCTGCGCATCACCAGCGCCCAGGTGCCGAACGACACCAGGATGTAGACGATGCCGGGCGCGATGACGTGCGCCAGCGCGCTGAGGATGAAGTCGAGGTCGAAGCCCGGCTGGACGTCGGGCGAGTAGGCGCCGCGCAGGCTCTGGATGGGCACCAGGTCCCAGGCGACGCCGACGCAGAACGTCAGCACGATCCCGAGCAGCACGGCCGGGATCGACGACATCAGCGCACTGACGTTGGTGATGAGCCGGTCCACCCAGGTGCCGCGCCGGTAGGCGGCGAGGCTACCGAGGTACAGGCCGATGAGGAACCCGATGACCAGAGCGAAGCTGATGCTGAACAGCGTCCACAGCAGCCGCTCGCCCAGCATGTCGGTCACCGGCGTGCCCGGCGACAGGATCACCGAGTCGCCCAGGTCGCCACGGGCCAGGTTGCCCAGGTAGTCCAGGTACTGGGTCCACAGCGGCTGGTCGACGTCGATCTTCAGCAACCGGGTGGCCTGCTCCCGGGCGTCCTCGGCACTGAGGCCGGTCCCCTGCAGTTCCTGGACCCAGACGTCGACCGGGTTGCCGGGCAGCGCCCGGATGGCGAGGAACGTGACGGAGGCCACCAGCCAGAGCATCAGGACCGTGCGCACCAGCGCGCGGCCGATCAGGGTGAACAGCGGCGTGAGCTGCATGCCGGAACACTACGTCATTAAGCACCAATCTGTACATGAGTTTCGTAGCTAAAATTCATGCCGCCGTCGCCAGCCGGCCGAACGCCACGGCCCGCCGGCGCGCGCGGTCGCTCAGCGGCTCCAGCGTGACCGCGCGGCCCTCCTCCGGGGCGTGCAGCATCCGCCCACCGCCGGCGTAGAGGCCCACGTGGTCGATGCCGTCGAGCGAGGCGCCGGCGCCGAAGAAGAGCAGGTCGCCGGGGCGCAGGTCGCCCCAGTCCGCGTCGATCCGGGTGTCGGCCCACTGCAGGTGGGCGTCGCGCGGAACTCGATGTCCGCCGATCCTGGCCGCGAGGTGCACGAGCCCGGAGCAGTCGATGCCGGCGTCGTCGGTGCCACCCCAGACATAGGGAACGCCGAGGAAGCCGGTGGCGATCCGGAGCAGCTCCGGCGCCGGCGCCGGCGGGCCGAGCGGGCGCAGCGCGGCGGCCGGGCAGGTCGTCCGCTCCCCCGACGGCAGCAGGACCGGCGCGGCGCCACCGACCGGCGGGCCGAGCAGTTGCACCGTCGAGCCCGCGGCCAGCCCGGCGGCGGGGCCGTTCGCCGGGGCGACGACGTGCGTCACCGCCCGCCGCCGGTCCGGGCCGAGGTGCGCGGCGCGCACGTGACCGACATACCCGGACCGGCCGTTCGGCTGCTCCGGCAGCTCGACGGTGACCACGCCGTCGCCGGGCCGGTCGAGCACCCGGACCGGCTCGCCACGGAGCGCGACGCTGTCGAGCCGGCCGCGCAGCGTGCGGTGCCGGCCCATGAGCTCACGCAGCCACGCGCGGTAGGAGGGAAAGGACGCGGGGTCGAAGTCCGCGCCCGCTCGGGCCGCCTCGGCCGTGACCCACAGCGGCGCGGCCACCGCGACGACGACGGTTCCAGTCACCGGTGCCTCCTCGAGTCATGTTCGCGCAGGCCGGACGCGGCCCGCGCGTAGAAGTGCCGCCTCGCGACCAGGGCCGGCGTCGCGTCCCGGTCGATCGGGACGAGGTTGCTCAGATGCACCGCCCACCAGCCGGAGACCGGGTCCAGCGCCACGCTCACGCCGGTGAACCCGGTGTGGCACAGCGTCGTGGGCGGCCAGTCGTGCGCCACAACGTGGAACGGGTCGCCGGCCAGCGTCCACGCCAGGCTGCGGTGCCCGCCAGGCGTCGCGTGCGTCAGGCAGGTCAGCGCGGGCTCGGCCAGCGGCGCCGGCAGCCAGCGGGGGTCGAGCCACGACGCAACCGCGGCGATGACGCCGTCCAGCGTGCCGAACGCGCCGGCGTGACCGCTCGGCCCGAGCCTGCGGGCGGCCGGGTCGTGCGGCAGCTGCCGGCCGCCGTCGACCGGTCCGGCCGGCACGGCCGGTTCGGCCGGCGCGGCGCCGAACCGGAAACCGCCGCGCTCGGCCGCCGGGGTGGCGGCGAACAGCGCGTGCAGCGGCCGCCCGGTCCGCGCCGCCACCAGCTCGCCGAGCAGCCAGTAGCTCGGGTCGCTGTAGGTGACCCAATCGGGGCGGTCCGCGGCCTCGGCCACCCGGGCGGCCAGCCACGCGTGCACGTCGGACCGGCCCCCCGCGGCGGGCAGCTCGGCCGGCAGCCGGGCGGCGTGGGTGAGCAGGCTCCACACCGTCACGCAGCCGGGCGCCGGCGGCAGCCAGTCGAGGGCGACCGGCTCGTCGAGGGCGAGGTGGGTCAGCACCGCCTGCGCGGTGAAGAGCGGCTTGGTCAGCGACGCCAGGTCGAAGTAGCCCCCGGCGGAGTCGTCGGACCGGGCGCACACCTCGGCGCCGACGCCGTAGGCCCACGCGACCATCGTGCTCACGTCATTATCTTACATATACGGGCTCCCTCCTGTACCTTAGCTACCCGTGACCCCTCCGGAGATCCTGGCCCGGTTCCACCTGAGCGCCGACGAGACGGCCCGGGAGCTGTCCGGGTCGCTGGCCGCGGACCAGCGCTTCCCGATCGCCTCGGTGTCCAAGACGCTGACCGCGCTGCTGGCCGCCCGCCTCTGCGCCGACGGCGTCGTCGGCTGGACCGAGCCGCTGCGTGCCCTGCTCGGCCATACCGCGGCGGTCCCGTTCGAGCTGCGCCCGTCGCACTGGACCAGCACGGGGCTGACGGAGGACGAGTTGGCGGCGGCGGTCGCGAGCCCGCCCCGGCTGGCTCTTCCGCCGGGGACCGTCCACTACTCGAACCTGGGATACGGCCTGGCGGCGGCGCTGCTGGAACGGGCCACCGGCCGGCGCTATCCGGAGCTGCTGGCCGAGCACGTCCTCCACCCGCTGGGCCTGACCCGGACGTCGCTGCCGGACGAGCGGGCCGAGGGCCGGCCCGCGCTCGGCGCCGCGGCACCGGCGGGTGACCTGTGGTCCACCCTCGACGACCTGATGACGCTGGCGCGGGCGCTGGACGGCCACCGGCCCGACGTCGTCGACCCCACCATGCTGGAGTTGCTGCTGGGCACGTCGACGCCCAACGGACAAGGTTCCCAACTGGCCGCGGGGCTGCGCACGTTCTTCGTCGATCCCCACCGCGTGCTGGTGAGCAGCGGCACGATCCGGGGCCGGACCACGTGCGTCACCGTCTGGCCGCGGCGCGGCGCCTCGGTCGTCGTCGCCGAGGCCGGCTACAGCCACGACGACCTGCGCGACGAGGCGGTGCGCCGGTGGTCCCGCGACGACGCGCGGCGCTCCTGGTGGTGGGACGCGCAGGAGGTGGTCGAGCTGCGGCACGGGGACCGCGTCGAGCTCGTGCTGCGCGAGACGACCTGGCCGTACCCGGTCTTCGCGGGCCGAGCCGAGGGCCGGCGGCTGGCCGGCCTGGACTGGGCCGGCCGGCCGGTCGAGCTGCGCTCGACAGACGACGGCGACGAGCTGACCGGGCCGGGCCTGCGGCTGACCGCCGCGGCGAACGACAGCGCGTACCGGCCGTGACCGGGACGTTCCACGTCGCCGCCGAGCGGCTGGACCGGCCCGGGTCGTACGGGCTGCGCGACGGCGTCGTCGTGCCGATCGCGTCGATGTACAAGGTGCTGCTGGCGCTGGAGGTCGCCGAGGCGTTCGATCGGGGACGGCTGCGGCCCGACGCACCCTGCGTCGTCACACCCGGCGAGCACACGCCGGGCGGCGCCGGCCTCAACCGGTTCGCCCACCCGGCGAGCGTGTCGCTGCGCGACCTGCTCTATCTGGCGCTGGCGTGGTCGGACAACACGGCGTCCGACGTGCTGCTGGAGCGGGTCGGCCTGGATGCGGTCAACGACCGGGCCGCGCGGCTGGGCCTGGACAGCGTCCAGGTGATCGGCGGCTGCCGGCTGCTGCTGCGCCGTGCTGGTGAGGACCTCGGCTACCCGACGGAGGACGCGGCGGTCGCGGCCGACTGGACGCCGCGCACCGACGACGCGGACCTGCGGCTGGACCGCACGACCCGCGGATCGGCCGCCGATCTGGCCCGCCTCGCCGGCCTGCTCGCGCGGGACCGGGCCGCGTCACCCGCGGCGTGCCGGCTGGTCCGCGACCTCATGCGTCGCCAGGTCTGGACGGCGCGGTTCACCCGCGGCTTCCCGAAGCCGGACTGGGTGGTCACGTCGAAGACCGGCACGCTGTCGCCATGGCGCGGCGAGTTCGGCGTGCTGGAACGCGCCGACGGCGCCGCGGTGGCGGTCGCGGTCGTGGTCCGGCAGTCGGCGGCGGCCACCCCCGCCGACGTCGTCGACCGGGCCGTCGGCGCGGCCGCCCGCGACGCGGTGCGCGAGGTGCTCGCATGACGGTGCGCTTCACCCACCCCGAGGACGGCCGGCTGAGCGTGGCCCCGGCCGACGTGGAGCACGCCTCGATCCGGCTGTCCGGCCGGCTGCGCCGCACGCCGGTTCTCACCTCCCGGCAGCTGGACGAGGCGGCCGGCCGGCGCGTGTTCCTCAAGGCCGAGCACCTGCAGAGCACCGGGTCGTACAAGGCCCGCGGCGCGACCAACCAGGTGGTGGCGATGCTGGAGCCGAGGCCGCGGCCGCGCGGTGTCGTGGCCGCGTCGAGCGGCAACCACGGCCAGGCGGTGGCGTGGGCCGCGCGGCGCGCCGGACTGCCCGCGACGATCGTCGTCCCGCGGTCGATCGCGCCGGCCAAGCTCGCGGCGATCGTGGGGTACGGCGCACGCGTGGTGACGGTCGGCGACGGCGCCGAGGAGCGGATCGCCGTCGCGCGGGAGCTGGCCGGCAGCCAGGGCCTGCGCGACATCCCGCCGTACGACCACCCGTTGACGATCGCGGGCCAGGGCACGTGGCTACGGGAGGCACTGGCCGACGTCCCGGTCCGGCCGGAGACGGTGCTCGTCCCGGCCAGTGGTGGCGGGCTGGCCGCCGGCACGCTGCTGGCGGCGGCCGCGCTCGGCGATCCGCTGCCGGTCTACGCCGTGGAGCCCACCGGCGCCGCCGACCTGCACGACTCCCTGCTCGCCGGCGTCCGCGTCGCCGGCTCCGAGCCGTCGACGATCGCGGACGCGCTGCGGGCACACCGGCCCGGTGCGCTCCCGTTCGAGGTGATCCGGGCGCTCGGCGCGGGCTCGCTGCTGGTGACCGACGAGCACATCGTGGACGCGATGCGGTTCCTGGCCGAGCGCCTGAAGCAGGTCGTCGAGCCGGGCGGCGCCACCGGCGTGGCAGCGGCCCTCGCCCGCCGTGTCCCCGGCGACGGTCCGCTGCTGGTCCTGCTCTCCGGCGGCAACATCGGCTGGACGGCGACGGCGGCGCTGCTCGGCGGCCGCGAGGTCGTCGCGGCCGCCGAGTAGGAGCGTCAGGGTGTCAGTCTGATCGGGAGCGTGGTCGCCCCGGTCTGGCTCACCTCCACATCGGTGCGGGTGTAGGTGGTGAACCCGCTCCTGCTGACGGTCACCGAGTAGGCGCCCGGCGTCACGTTCGGGATGACGAAGTAGCCGTCGGCGTTGGTCGTCGTGCTCGCGCCGCCGCCTAGCTGGACGGTGGCGGCGCCGATCGGAGCGCCGGCCGTCGTCGTCACGCGGCCGGTCACCGCCGGCAGCGTCACCGCCGTCGCCGTCGTGTCGATGGTGAGGACCGTGTAGCTGTGCGCCGGGAAGGAGTACGTGAACGCGCTCCCGGCGCCGGTGGTGGTGGTCGTCGCCTGCACCGTCGTCGGGTTCAGCCAGGTGTTCTGGTCCAGATGGCTGGCCGAGTTGACGGTGCGCGCGGTGGCGGTCGCGCCGATCGTGCCGCCGTTGGCGATGGTGACGTCGGTCGAGATCGCCTGCGACGGATGCCGGTTCAGCACGGACACGTACAGCTTCTGCCCGTCGGCGGACCGGGTGGTGGTGACGTCCAGATACGGGACGTTCGCCCGCGCCGGCAGGTTGCCCATGGCCGGCGCGTTGTACGTCGCCGACGTCGTCTGCGACTTCACCAGCAGCGGCCCGTGGTAGTTGCCAACCAGCCGCTGCACCTCGTAGGCCGGTGTGACCATCGCGCCCCGTGCGCCGAGCCGGAACGAGCCGCCGTCCCAGAAGTTCACCAGGGTGGAGGCCGCGTTGACCTCGTTGAGGTCGGGCCGGCGCATGAGCAGGTTGAGGATCCCGGCCTCGGCCAGCCCGCCCTCGAGCGTGCGGGTGCGCCGATGCTCCTCGTTGAAGTACATCGCCGCGTGCTCCATCACGGCGAGCTTGATGTCGCGCTGGGTGTTGGCCAGGATCGTGTTGCCGCTGGCGGCCAGCCGGTCGCCGATCGTCGCGGCGGAGCCGACGCTGGCGGCGTACACGTCGGCGCTGTTGTAGTTCTGCGGCAGCGGCTGCGGGCTGTAGTAGTGCACCGCGAGGTGATCCATCCTCGACCCGGACGTCTGGACCATGGTGGTGTTCCAGGCCTGGTCGGCGCTGTTGCCGTCACCGCCCTCGGCGACCACCTCGATGCCGGCGTCCTTGGCGACCATCGCGTCGCGGAACGCGTTGTAGCTGGCCGCGTAGGTGGCCGCGTTCGTGCTGCCCGGCGTCCACCAGCCCCAGACCTCGTTGCCGATCTCCCACAGGTCGACGTCCCACGGCGCGGTCCGCCCGTTGGCCGCCCGCTGGGCGCCCTGCGGGGTGGCGGTCGAGCCATTGGCGTACTCGACCCAGTTGGCGGCGCTGGCCGCGGTGCCCTGGCCCCAGTTGACGTTGAGCACGACATTCAGCCCGAGCGCCTCGGCCAGGCCGAGGATCTCGTCGGTGCCGACGTCGTTCGTCATCCACTGGGCGTCCCACTGGGCGAAGTACATCGGGTCGCGGTCGTCGCGCGGCCCGACGCCGTGCTCCCAGTAGTAGGAGTCGGCGATGATGCCGCCCGGCCAGCGGATCGTGTCCGGCTTCAGCGCGCTGACCTTGTCGACGAACTCCGGCCGCCAGCCGCCGTGCACCACCTCGGACGGGTGCAGCGGCATCAGGCTCGGCATGTCGATCGTCAGCGTTCCGGTCCCGGCGGTGCCGATGAACAGCTTCGCCTGTGGATCGGTGGTCGACGGCGTCAGCGTCACCGTGTACTTCGCCCAGCTGCCGGTGACGCCGGCGATCGTCGCCGACGCGTACGGCGTGTAGCCGGGTCCGTCGCCGGAGCCGGGGCCGAGATAGACGGTGACCGGTGCGCTGAGGCCGGTCTGCTTGAGCCAGACAGTCAGCTCGTAAGGCTTGCCCGCGGAGACCTGCACGTCGCCCTGCGCGATGCCCTTGCGCCCGGACGTGTGCTGGGTGACCTCCACCTGCTGGGCGTACCGGCCGTTGTAGGCGCCGGTCACGTGCCGGTACGCGGCGCGGTCGGCGTACCCGTCCTCGGACCAGCCCGGGTTGCGCCACCAGGTGACGTAGTCCCACTTCGTGGTCGAGGTGCCGTAGCCGTAGGCGAAGACCTGGTACTCCTGCTGCCCGACCGCGGTGATCCCTTCCAGCCGGTGCACGAGGCGGTCGTTGTAGAAGAAGGAGAAGTCGCGCCCGCCCGGCTTCCACCGGCTGACCTCGACCCGCAGCAGCGCCGGGGTGGTGGCCGCCGGCCCGGTCCAGGTCGGCACGCCGTCGCCGAACACCTTCAGCACGCCGCCCTCGATGCCGAACTCGACGAACTTCGTGAAGTCGCCGCGCCCGGACCCGGCGTAGACGTCGAGCAGCGCGTTGGTGCCGGTGACGGAGTCGAGCTTGGCCTCGATCGTGTAGTCGTAGAGGTCGCTCTCCTCCAGCCGTTGCGACAGCACGCCGTAGCGGCTGTTCGCGGCGCCGTTGACGGTGAGCTGGCTGTTGCCTTGGCTGGCGCTGCCCCAGCCGCCGGCCAGCGAGACCGGCGTCCACTCCACGCTCAGGCCCGGCCCGCCCTCGAAGTGGGGTGCGTACTGGTCCCACATGTGCACGGTGTCGACGCCGACGCGGTCCCACTGGGTGGTGGACGTGCCGAACCCGTAGAGGCCGACGCGGAAGTCGCCGGCCGGCACGTCGGTGCGGTTCCACAGCTCGTGCACCTTGGTGCCGTTGACGTAGAACCGGAAGCTGCGCCCGTTCGCGTAGTACGGGCTGACCTGCACCGAGAGCGTGGCCGGGAGGCTGACGGCGCCACCGGTCCAGGTGTAGCCGCCGGGCGCGAACACCCGGGCGACGCCGCCCTCGACGCCGAACTCCATGAACTTGCTGAAGTCGCCGGCGCCGGAGCCGCCGTAGATGTTGATCAGCCCGTTGACGCCGCTGACCGACTGCAGCCGGGCGCTGACGGTGGTCCAGTCGACGGCGCTGTTGCGGATCGGCTCGGACAGCAGCGTGTAGCGCGAGTTCGCGGTGCCGGTGAGCTGGACCCGTCCGGACCCGACGGTGACGGTGCCCGCCGAGCTGCCCTCCAGCAGCGTGGGCGTCCACCGCGGCGACAGCGCCGTGCCGCCGAAGCCGTCGTACGTGTCGTCGTGGGACACGGTGACGTGGTCGACGCCGATGCTGCCGGAGAAGGTGTAGACGAACGCGCGGAAGCGTTCGGGCAGCAGCGTGTAGCCGGAGATCGTGTGCACCTGCGTGCCGTTGTAGAAGAAGGCGAGGTCGCGCGCCGTCCCGCCGGCCGGCGAGACCTCGACGCGCAGCGTGGCGGGGACGGTCGCCGCGGGTCCCGTCCACGGCGCCAGGCCGTCGGCGAACACCTTGAGCTGGCCGCCCTCGACGGCGAACTCGACGAACTTGGTGAAGTCGCCGGCACCGCTGCCGCCGTACATGCTGAGGATGGCGTTCGTGCCGGTCAGCGACGTGATCCGGGTCTCGACGACGGTGCTGGCGTAGCGGGTGTCGCCGAGGTCGTTGGACATGAGGCCCCAGCGGCCCGGCGCCGCCGAGGTGAGGGTCATGGTGCCGCCGGACACCGTCGCGGTGCCGGCCGGCGCGCCGTCGAGGCTGATCGGCGTCCAGCGGGAGCGGTCCAGCTGGCTGCCGGAGAACGCGTCGTACAGCGGGCTGCGCCCGGCGTCGACGGTCTCCGTCTCCAGCGACCGGTTCCGCAGCCGCTGGGCCCAGGCGCCGTTCATCTGGTCGTAGGCCCACTCGGCCATCTGCCCGGTGACGCTGGGCTGGACCACGCCCTGGTAGGCGGTGGCGTCGATGGCGATGGTGGCGTCGGCGGCGTGAGCGGGTTCGAGGTCGGTGACCGTCAGCGCGGTCGCGAGCGAGGCGGCCAGGGCGAGCTGGGCGATGGCCGCTCTGGATCTTCTCATGCGGGCTCCTCGTTCAGTCGTGGTGCTGGAACGTTTGAGCATGCCTCCTCTCCGACGGGTCGATCAGCGGTCCGCCGACCCGGGGGCCGGTCTCGGACCAGGTCAGGTGGTGGAGGTGCAGCCGGCGCAGCCGCCCGGCCGCGTCCCAGGCATGGAAGGCGATGACGTCGCCGCCGTCCGGCCCGGTGACGATCGAGTTGTGGCCGGGACCGGCGAGACCGGGCCGGGTGGCCAGCAGCGGCGGCGTGCCCTCCGGCGCATGCCGCCACGGGCCGAGCGGGTGATCCGCGACCGCCCAGGCGACGGCGTACCCGGGGCCGGTCCAGGCGCCGCCGGAGTACGTCAGCCAGTACCGGCCGTTCCGGCGGACCACCGCCGGCCCCTCCAGGGTGTGCCAGTCGAACCGGCGGCCGTACATCTCGCGATCGCGCTGGTAGAGCTGCCAGTCCGCGTTCGGCGCCAGCACGTGCGCCGGCGGCGCCGCGAGCTCGGTCATGCTCGCCAGCGGCGCGACGGCCAGGTGCGTGCCGGGCCGCTGCGCGTCGAGCACGTCGCGGGCGAGGAACAGGTACCAGCGGCCGTCGACGTCGCGGAACGGGTGCGCGTCGATGGCGAACCGCTCTCCCGGGGTGAGCGAGACGCCGAGGTCGTCGAACGGGCCGAACGGGGTGTCGGCGCGAGCCACCCGCAGGTGGTGGCCGTCGATGCCGTGGCCGACGGAGTAGTACAGCCAGTAGGCGCCGTCGGCGTGGGCCACCTCCGGCGCCCAGAACTCGTCGCCCAGGCCGTCGGGCCGGCGCAGCACCGGCCCGCGCGGCTCCCAGACGCGCAGGTCCGGCGACCAGAGCGACTCGAAGACGTCACCGGGGTGCGCGGGTGTGGTGCCGTACGCCGCGTAGCCGCCGGGGACCGCGAGGACGAACGGGTCGGCGAAGTAGTCGGGGTGCGCCGGCTCCGTCATCGGTCGTCCTCCCCCGCCGGCCGCTGCGCCTGGGCGGCGTACTCGTCGGCCACCCGGGTCGGCTGCCGTTCGAGGTCGCCGTCGGCGGTCTCGTACAGGCGCACCAGCCCCATCCGGCGCAGGAACGGCGTCTTGCCGGCGGCCGGGTCGCCCAGCGACGGCGCCGGGCCGATGTCGACCGAGCCGTCCGCGGCCGTGCGGGCGACGGCGAACTCCTCGACGTTGGCGCCGCCGGCGGCCCAGGACCAGTCGACGAAGTCCAGCATCGGCCACCAGGTGTAGCCGCGCACGTCCAGGCCGCCGGCGCGCAGTCGGCGCAGCTCGGCGACGGAGTCGGTCAGCCACGCCTCGCGGCGGTCGTCGTCGCCCTCCACGCTGGTCTCGGTGACGAGCAGCGGCAGCCCGTAGCGGTCGCGGAAGGCCAGCAGCGCCTCGCGCAGCCCGTCGGCGCCGCGGTCGTAGGTGACCTGCAGGACCTCGCCGCCGACGGTGGTGAGGTTCCGCGGCGTGAGTTCCGGGTAGTAGTTCACCCCGATGAGGTCGACCGGCGCCGGGTGCGCCACCAGCTCGCCGAGCAGGTCCGCGTCGGCGCCGTGGCGCAGCAGCCAGTCGCGCATCGGGTGCTCGCCGGACACCCGGCCGAGGGCGAGGTCGGTGGGCAGCCAGCCGATGTCGGTGAGCAGCCGGCGCTGCGACTCCAGCCCCGGCTCGCTCGTGCGCACGTGCGTGGCCGCCTCGACGTGGACGATGCGGGCGTCCGGCTGCGCGGCCCGGATCGCGTGCGCGGCGCGGGCGATGCCGGCGGCGATCGGCACCGCGACCGCCGTCCAGCCGTCCCAGCCGGTCATCCGCGGTGGCCAGATGCCGCGCAGCCCGCAGAACGACGCCGTCGTCACCGGCTCGTTGAGCGGGGTGAAGTGGGTGATCCGGCCGGCGTAGCGCTCGGCCAGCGCGCCGGCGAACTCGGCGACGGCGTCGACGTAGCCCGGGTCGGCGAACGAGCCCGGCAGCCAGCGCGGCGTGCCGTAGTGCACGAGGTCGGCGACGAGCGTCAGGCCGAGGTCGCCGGCTGCGTACTCCGTCACCTCGTCCAGCCGGTCCCAGTCGAACGTGCCCGGCGCGACGTGCGTCCGCGGCCAGCTGACGCCGTAGCGGACCACCGTCGCGCCGAGCTTGCCGGCCAGCTCCAGGTCGTCGCGCCAGTGCTCGTCGTGACCGGTCAGCGCGTGCTCGTCCAGCGGCGGCGCCCCGTCCGGCGGATAGACGCAGGTGTCCTCGATGCCCACCGCCCAGGTGAGCGAGCCCGGGGCGAACGGTGGCCGAGTGGTCATTTGAGTCCCGTCGTCGCGACGCCGGCCACGAAGTACCGTTGCGCCAGGAAGAATGCGATGGCCAGGGGCAGCAGCGAGATCGTCGCGCCGGCCAGCAGCACCGCGTGGTCGATGACGTGCTGGCCGCCGAACAGCGTCAGCCCGGCCGGCAGCGTGCGCATGTCGGTCGAGCTGGTGACGATCAGCGGCCAGAGCAGGTCGTTCCAGAGGTTCATGAAGTGCAGGACGGCCAGCGTCGCCAGCGCCGGCTTGGCCAGCGGCAGGATGATCCGGAAGTAGATCCGCAGGTGCCCGGCGCCGTCGATGCGCGCCGCCTCGTCCAGCTCCCGCGGGATCGAGATGAAGAACTGCCGGAGCATGAAGATGCCGAACGCGCTGGTGGCGCGGGGCAGGATCAGGCCCTGGTAGGTGTCGAGCCAGCCGAGGTGGAACAGCTCCACGAACACCGGGATCAGCGTCACCTGGAACGGGATCATCAGGGTCGCGATCACCAGCCAGAAGCACAGCGTCGACCCGCGGAACCGGATCCGGGCCAGCGCGTAGGCGCACATCGAGTCGAACAGCAGGCACAGCAGCGTCGTGACGCCGGCGAACACGAAGCTGTTGACGATCAGCCGCAGGAACGGCAGCTCCGCCCAGATGCCGCGGTAGCCGTGCAGGCTCCACGTCGCGGGCCACAGCCGGTCGGGCGCGGCGAACAGGTCGGCCTCGGTGCGGAACGAGCCGGTCACCATCCAGACGAACGGCACCAGCGCGAACACCAGCCCGATGCCGAGCAAGATCCATTTCAGCGAGCTCTGGGCGCCCGCGCGCAGGTCAGTCGACATCGCGGTACCTGAACAGCTTCAACTGCAGCGCGGACAGCAGCAGGATCAGCGCGAACAGCACCCACGCGATCGCGGAGGCGTAGCCGATCCGGAAGTTCTCGAAGCCCTCGCGGAACATCATGGTGACGAGGGTGTCGGTGGCGAACAGCGGCCCGCCGTTGGTCATCACGTACACGAGATCGAACACCTGCAGCGAGTTGATGGTCATGATCATGGTGGCGAACAGCAGCGCCGGGCGGATCGACGGCAGCGTCACGTGCCGGGTCAGCCGCCAGCCGGAGGCGCCGTCGAGCCGGGCCGCCTCGTAGAGCTGGGCGGGCACGCCCTTGAGGGCGGCCAGCAGGATGATCATGGTGAAGCCGACGTTCTTCCACACGCTGACGAAGATGACGGTGGGCAGCGCGAGCGCCGGGTCCTGCAGCCACTGCACCGGGTCGCCGCCGAACCGCTCGATCAGCCCGCTCACCAGCCCGATCTGCGGGTCCAGCAGGAACCGCCAGACCAGGCCGATGACGGCGAGCGCGACGACCGTCGGGAAGAAGAACGCCGACCGGACGACCCGGTTGAACCAGCCGTCGCGCTGCAGCGCGGCCGCCGCGGCGTAGCCGAGCAGCAGCTGCAGCGCGACGCTGGCCACGGCGAAGATCACCGTGACCCGCAGCGCGTTCCAGAACCGCTCGTCGCCGAACAGCTCGGTGTAGTTGCCCAGGCCCAGCCACTCCTGGCTGTCGGCGCCGACCCTCCAGTCGTACAGGCTGTAGCGGAACGACTCGACGATCGGGTACGCGATGAACACCGCGATGATCGTCAGGCTCGGCGCCATGAACAGCCAGGCCGGCTGCCAGCGGATCCGGCGCCGCCGCGGCGTCGTCCCGGTGTCCGGGGCCGAGCCGCCCCGGCGGGCGACGCCTCGCGCGCCGCTCGCCGAGGCGGTGGACGTCGTCGACATCAGCTCTGGCAGCCCGTGATCGCGTCGATCCGCTCCGTCGCCGCCGCGGCCGCACCGGCCACGTCCTCGCCGCGGGTGATCTCGCCGATCAGCGGCACGTACCCCTCGGCGTCGACCTCGGTCGCGTTCGGCACGCCCTGCAGGTAGAGCCGCCCGCTCGGCAGCGCCGCCGCGAACGCCGAGACCACGTCGTTCGCCGCCAGCTCGGGGTCGTCGGCCAGGTCCGTGCGGACCGGCGGGAAGCCGCTGGCCAGCGCGAACTGCTTCTGCGCGTCCACTCCGGTCCACCAGGCGAGGAACTCCTGCGCCTCCTCCGGGTGGTCGGTGTTCGCCGAGACGGCGAGCGGGACGGTCGAGGCCAGCGTCACGTCACCGTCGACGCCGGTCGGCACCGGCGCCACGCCGAGGTCGATGCCGGCGTCGGTGTAGCCGGGCGCCGCCCACGGGCCGTTGAGCTGCATGGCCGCCTGGCCGGCGCTGAACAGCGCGTCGGACTCCGCACCCGTCAGCCCGACCGGCGCGACGCCGTCCTGCACGAGCTGCGCCCACGTGGTCAGGCTCTCGATGTTCTCCGGGCTGTCCAGGACCGAGCAGTTGTCGTCGCCGACGATGTCGCCGCCGTCCAGCCACTGCAGGATCGGCCACATCTGGATCGTCTCGCGCTCGGCCAGCGACAGGCCGTAGACGCCGTCGCCGGTGAGCTGCTGGGCGACGGCCCGGAAGTCGTCGACCGTCGCCGGCGGCGCGTCGACGCCGGCCGCGGCGAACAGCGCCTTGTTGTAGTAGAGCTGCAGCGTGGCGACGTTGGCCGGCACCGCGTAGAGCTCACCGTCCACCGTGAACGCCTCCACCGCCGCCGGCGCCAGCTGGTCCACGTTGATCTGGTCCTCGCCGTCGCCGACCGCGTCCAGCGCCAGCAGCGAGTCCGTCTCCAGGTAGCGGCCGATGACGTTCGGGTCGAAGTTGGGCGTCGCGAGGTCGGGACCCTGGCCGGTGCCCCAGGCCGACGGCAGCGTCTGGGCGATCGTGTCCCACGGCTGCACCTCCATCGTCACCTGGATGTCGTCGTGGGTCTCGTTGAACGTGGCGATCAGCTCCTCGTAGGCGGCGCGGTCGCCGCCGGTGAAGCCGGTCCACAACGTCAGCGCGACCGGGCCCGCGGCCTCCCCCGAGCCCCCGTCGTCGTCGGAACCGCCACACGCGGCCAGCGTCACCGCCGCCGCCGTGCCGATCGCGAGCAGCGCTGCTCGTGTTGCTCTCATTGCTTGTCCCCTCCTTGGGCCCGGCCCATCGGCTCGCAGCCACAGGACTGCCGGGCGATCAGCTCAACTGGCTGAACCGTGTGTGCCTCATCGGCGGCGACCCGAGCGCCGCCGATGAGGTCGAACAGGCGGTCGGTGGCCTGGGTGGCCATCCGCTCCGCGGGCACGTGCATCGTGCTGATCGACGGGGTGGTGACCCGGCTCAGCCCGAAGTCGTCGAAGCCGATCACCGCGAGGTCCTCCGGGACCCGGCGGCCGCGGCCGAGCAGGTGGCGCATCGCGCCGAACGCCATCTCGTCGTTCGCCGCCACCAGCCCGTCGACGTCGCCGAGTGCTTCGATCTGCGGCCCGGCCGCGGCGCCGGACTCCTCGCTGAAGTCCCCCTCGACGATGTACGTGCCGACACCGTGCCGGGCGGCCGCGGCGAGGAACCCGTCGCGGCGGTCGATGGCGCTCTGGTGGTCCAGCGGGCCGGTCAGGTGGACCAGCGCGCGGCGGCCGTGCGCCTGGATGAGGTGCTCGGTCGCCAGCTCCGACGCCCTGACGTCGTCGATGCCCACGCTCACGGCGTCGGGCAGGTACGGGAAGCGGCCCAGCAGCACGACCGGCAGGCCGTCGGCGACCAGCCGCTGGATCCCGTCGTCGGTGACCGCCGCGCTCGTCACGATGGCGCCGTCGACCGAGCCCGAGCGCAGCACCCGGTCGTAGGCGACCTTCCCGTGCGACTCGTCCGGGCTGGTCGAGATGACCACCTGGGCGTCGTTGCGGTTGGCGACGGCGGTGACGCCGGTCAGCACGTGCATGAAGTACGCGTGGCCGAAGACGTGCTGGCTGGTGTTCGGCACGATCAGCGCGATGGCGTCGGCCTTGCTGGCCCGCAGCGCCCGTGCCGCCGAGTTCGTCACATACCCCAGCTCGTCGGCGGCCTCCCGGATGCGGCGCTTGGTGTCGTCGCCGATGCGCGGGTGGTCCTGCAGCGCCATGGAGACGGCGGACACCGACACGCCGACCCGCTCCGCCACGTCCCGCAGCGTCGTGTTCGCCGCCACCTTGCGTCGCTCCGTCACCGCGGACCCCTTCGTCTGCTCTAACGTTCCAGCACCTCGGCCGAGTGGTTCTGCCGGCGTTGTGCGCTGGGGTTGCTCTAACGTTCCAGCACTGCCTTCAGCACGTCGCACCTCGTGGGTGGTGGGGACGCTGCTGGAACGTTGCAGCACACGTTAGGGTCATCCGCTGACGCCGTCAAGACCAGGCGGACGGACCCGGCCGTGGCCGGCCCGAACGATTGGACACCACCGGCCCGACGGACGGAGGATCGTCCACGTGTTCGCTGCGCTGGACAACACTCGCGAGGGCCTGGCCAGCGCCTGCGCGACCGGCCCGGTACGGGTATGAGTAGCTGGTCGCCTACGTCGACGAGTCGATCCGGATCCGCGACGGCGTGTACGTGATGGCCGCGTGCGCGCTCGAGGACGGGTCCGCAGCGGCGGCGCGCGACGCGATGCGCGAGCTGGAGCCGCGGCCAGGGCACCGGCTGCACTGGCACGACCGGATGCCGGCCGATCGCCTTGTGGCGGTCCGCACCGTCGCGCAGCTGCCGGCGCTGCACCTCGTGACGATCGGCGTCACGCTGGACCCACGGCGGCAGGAACGCGCACGCCGACAGTGCATGGAAGCGCTGCTGTTCCACCTCCAAGACGCCGGCGTGAGCCGGGTGTGGCTGGAGACTCGCAACGCAGCGGCCGACCGGCGCGACATCGAAGCCGTGCGGGCGGCTCGTGCCCGGCAGATCATCCAGTACGGCCTGCTGGTCGACCACGCCCGGCCGTCGGAGGAGCCGCTGCTGTGGCTGGCCGACATCGTCGCCGGTGCCGTCAGCGCGGCCGAAGGTGACGACCGGAGCTACCGCGACCCGCTGGCGCCGATGCTCACCGAACACCGCATCCAGCTCAGCTGAGGATCCCCCGTAGAAGCGCGGAGCCGAGGTCCCGGTATACCCCGGGGGTCCTCGGCCCACTTCCGACCCCAACCATGGGGCCAGCTCGCCACCCAGTGTACGCGAACGCATTGACGAACGCATATGCGTTCGCCGGACGATTCCAGCCATCGATAGCCTGGCGCCATGGCTGAGCGGGTGTCGAACGCCGAGGTCATCGCGTTTCGGCTGGCCGCGCACCATCTCGGCGAGCGGCTGGGCGACGACGGGTGGGTGGACGCCGCGGGCGGGTGCGGGATCCAGAACAGCCCGCCCGGGTCGGCGCTGCTGGCGCTGCACGCGCGGGTGCGCGACGTCACGCGGGAGCGGATGGACCGGGTGGTCGCCGAGGACAAGACGCTGCTGCAGACCTGGGCCATGCGCGGGGCGCCGTTCTTCGTCCCGACGAAGGACGCGCCCCTATTCACCACCGGCGTGCTCCCGCCCACCGACGAGGCGATGCAGCACTTCCTGCTCGGCGTCGGGCCGGCCGTGGACCGGCTCGGCCTGAGCCTGACCGAGGCGGTCGAGCGGACCGCCGCCGAGATCGAGGCGGTGCTGTCCGGCCGCCGGATCGCCATCGACGAGCTGGGGACGGAGCTGGCCGGGCGGATGGCCGGCGCGCTGCCGGCCGGACAACGAGCCGCCTGGGCGGAGGAAGGACCTTACGCTCCGGGCCAGCCGCTCGGCGAGGCCGTCGTCCACTTCTGCCTGCGCATTCTCACGTTGCGGGGCGTGGTGTGCTTCGCGCCGCGGGCCGGCAACAAGGCGCCGTTCGTCCTGGCCTCCGAATGGCTCGGCCGGCCGATCCCGGACGTCGACCCGGACACGGCGCGCGCCGAGCTGCTGCGCCGCTACCTGCACTGCTACGGCCCCTCCACCCGCGCCGACTTCGCCGCCTGGCTCGGGGTCCGGGCCGGCCACGCCGATCCGTGGTGGCGCCTGGTCGCGGACGAGCTGACGGAGGTCGACCACGCCGGCCGGTCGTGGCTGCTCACCGCGGACCTCGACGCGCTCCGGTCGGCGACGCTGCCGGCGGGGGTACGGCTGCTCCCGCCGCGCGACCCCTACACCCAGCTGCGCGACCGCGAGACGATCGTCGAGAAGAAGTTCCACCGCGACGTCTGGAGGACGGTCGGCGACCCGGGCACGATCCTGGCCGACGGCGCGATCGCCGGCATCTGGCGGCCGCGCAAGAGCGGCCGGACGCTGACCATCACCGTCACGCCGTTCGCCGCGCTGCCGAGGCGGACGGAGCAGGCGCTGCGGGACGAGGCCGAGCGGATCGCGCCACTGCGGGACGCGTCGGCGGTGGCGATCTTGATGGATCCTTAGCGCCCCGGCGGATGTGCGGCGACGGGGCGTGCTGAAAGACTTGACGGGTGGCAATCGGAACGGTGAAGTTCTTCCGGGCGGACAAGGGCTGGGGCGCCATCAGCTCGCCGGACGTCCCCGACGGCGCGGACACGTGGGTGCACTTCAGCGTCATCGACATGGACGGGTTCCGCGAGCTGGCCGCCGGTGACCGGGTCGAGTTCTCCTACGAGCAGGTACAGCAGGACAGCTTCCGCTTCCGCGCGACCCGGGTCCGCAAACTGCCCCGCGAGCGCCGACAGACCGGCTGATCAGCGGCGGCTCGAGCGCGAACCGTGGTCGTCCCGTCTGACGCGGCGCGTGCGCGTCAGGATGATCGATAGGCGTCGGCGCGGTGCACGACGGCCACCACCGTGACTCGGTGGCGCTCGTCGTCGATGCGATAGATCACGCGGTAGGTGCCGCGGCGTGCGCTGTGCCGATCGTCCATCGGCGGCCGGAGTCGCTTCCCACCCGGTGGGGGTTGTCGAGCGGCGGGGCGGTGATGAACTCATGCGCGGCGAGCGGTCAGTGAGATGGTGAGCTCGAAGCGTTCACCGCTCGCGTGCGGCTCGGTACTGCATCGCTTCGGCCAGTTCCTGCTCGGTCTCCTCTTCACCGCGGGCCAGCTGGGCGTCGGACGCGATGAGCTGACGCACCGCGTCGGTGTCGGCGAGAACCGCGATGGTCTCCTCGAGCGCCTCGAGGTGCACCTTCGCTTCGGCCAGTGCCAACGTCTCCGCCATGGTCACGAGTATGACCGGTTTCCCCGGCGTGGCCGTGCGGCAGCCCGACCGTCACCGGCCGGGGGGACGATGCCGTTCTCGTAGGCGAAGACGACGACCTGCACGCGGTCGCGCAGCCCGAGCTTGGCCAGGATCCGCCCGACGTGGACTTTGACGGTCGCCTCGGAGACGAAGAGGCGGGCGGCGATCTCGGCGTTGGCGCGGCCGCGGGCCAGCTCGTCCAGCACCTCCCGCTCACGCTCGGTGAGCTGATCCAGCCGCTCGTCGATGGGCGAACGGCCGGTCGGCGTCGGGAGGTGGTGGGCGAAGGCCTCGATCAGCCGGCGGGTGATGGCCGGCGCGACGGCCGCGTCGCCGGACGCGACCACGCGGATGCCGGCGAGCAGGTCGGCCGGTGTCGCGTCCTTGAGGAGAAACCCGCTCGCGCCGGCCCGCAGCGCCGCGAACACGTACTCGTCGAGGTCGAACGTGGTGAGGACGAGGACCCGGGTGGCCAAGCCGGCGGCCACGATCTGCCGGGTGGCCTCGATCCCGTCCATCGTGGGCATCCGCACGTCCATCAGCACGACGTCGGGCCGCAGCGCCCGCGTCATGGCGACGGCCTCGGCGCCGGTGCCGGCCTCGCCGACCACGTCGAGGTCCGGCTGCTGCTCGAGCAGGGCGCGGAACCCCAGCCGCAGCAGCGCCTGGTCGTCGGACAGCAGCACCCGGATCGTCACGTGTCCTCGCCCGTCGTCAGTGGCAGCCGCAGGTGGACGCGCCAGCCGGCGCCCGGGCAGGGACCGGCCTCGACCCGCCCGCCGAACGACGCCGCCCGCTCGCGCATCCCGGTGAGCCCATGTCCCGGCGCTGGAGCAGCGCCGGCCCGCCGTCCCGCGCCGTCGTCGACGATCTCCACGTCGACACCGGCCGCCGAGTAGCGCAGCCGGACCTGCGCCTTCGCCCGCGGGCCGGCGTGCTTCATCGTGTTCGTGAGCGACTCCTGGACGACGCGGTAGACGGTGAGGCCGGCGCCTGGGCCCCAGTCGCGCGGCACGCCCTGACGGGTGACGGCGACGTCCACGCCCGCGGAACGCACCTGGCCGACCAGCTCGTCGATGTCGTCGAAACCGGGCTGCGGGGCGGGCGCTCCCGCCGGCACCTGGTCGGACTCGCCGTCGCGCAGCAGGCCGACCAGCCGCCGGATCTCCCCCAGCGCCTCGCGCCCGGTCGCCGACGCCTTCTCCATCATCCCCACGGCCCGCTCCGGCGCCACGGGCGTCGTGGCGGCCGCGCCGTCGGACAGGGCCACCATGACGGCCAGGTTGTGCGCGACGATGTCGTGCATCTCGCGGGCGATCCGGGCCCGCTCGGCGGCGACGGCGAGCCGGGCCTGCTGGTCCCGTTCCCGCTCCAGCCGGTGGGCCCGTTCCTCCACCTCGGCGAGGTAGGCGCCACGGGTCTGGACGGTGACGCCCAGCAGCGCCGCTGCCCCGAAGAGGCCGGCCAGCGCGACGACGTCCCACCACGGCCCGCCGTTGCTCACCCAGCCGATGGCGAACGGGACGACGAGCGCGGCCGGCGCCCACAGGTGCCGCCGCGACCGGTGCCGGGCGACGGTGTACAGGGCGATCATCGGGACGACCAGCAGCGAGAACCCGCTGACATTGTCGGCGTCGCCGTCGCCGACCCACAGCAGCCCGATCAGCACGATCGCCCAGAAGACCACGACGGGCGCCCGCCGCCGCCACACGAGCGGCAGGTGGAACGCGGCGAACCACACCCAGCCGGCGCCGGAGACCTGGCCCAGCTCGGCCGCGGCCTGCGCCGACACCACCGCGAGCAGCCCCGCCAGGACGGCGTCGGCCACCCGCGGGTGCCGCCGGGCCGCGACCTTGAGGGCCGTCATGGCCATCAGCGTACGGTCCACGCTAGGCGTCGCGGGCCTGCAGCACGGTGGCGCCACCGGCCAGGAAGACCAGGATCCAGCCGGCCAGCACGAGCGCGCCGGACCCGGGCGACAGCAGCCACGGGAACGTCTGGCT
Organism: Jiangella anatolica; assembly: GCF_003236295.1. GTDB lineage: Bacteria > Actinomycetota > Actinomycetes > Jiangellales > Jiangellaceae > Jiangella > Jiangella anatolica. The sequence continues at coordinate 154,246 of NZ_POTW01000001.1, read as the reverse complement.
CTCCCCGACCGCGTACATGGCCTGGCCGGAGAACGTCGGCACGTAGGGCAGCACGTCGTCCTCGACCCGGTCCGGGAGCATCGGCCCGAGCAGCGCCGGCACGACCAGGACGGCGCCGACGTACGCGGCCAGCGCGCCGGCCGTGTGCCGCAGCATCGTGCCGATGCCCAGCCCGAGCAGCGCCAGCCCGACCGGGGCGGCCGCCGCGCCGAACGTCGCCCGGACGACGCCGGGGTCGGCCAGCGTCACGTCGCCGGCCGGGCCGGCGAACGCCTGGTGCGCCAGGAACGAGGCGAAGCACACCACGACGCAGAACGGCAGCGTCGCCGCGACCAGCACGAGCGCCTTGGCCGGCAGCACCGGCCGCCGGCGCGGCACCGCCGTCAGCGTCGCCCGGATCAGGCCCGAGCCGTACTCGCCGGTCATCAGCACGACGCCGAACACGCCGAGGATCAGCGACAGGCCGTCGACCCCGATGAACGCGTTCTCGACGGCCGCGCGGACGGACCCGTCGCCGCCGTCCTGCCGGCTCGCCCAGCCGACGATCGAGGCGAGGGCGACGGTGAGCAGGCCGGCCAGGCCCAGCACCCACCACGTCGACCGCAACGACCACAGCTTGGTCCACTCCGACCGGACCACTCGCCCGAAGCTCAGCCGGTACTGCGCAGTCATGCCGCGCTCCTCTCCCGCTCGTCCCGGTACTCCACCGAGTCGCCGGTCAGCTCCATGTAGGCCTGCTCCAGCGAGGCGCGGGCCGGGGTCAGCTCGTGCAGCGTCAGGTCGTGCCGGCGAGCCACCTCACCGATCGTCTCCACGGCGAGGCCGCTGACCTGCAGCTGCCCCGACGCCTCGCTGGTCACCCGGGCGCCCCGCCGCACCAGCAGGTCGCTCAGTTCGGCCGCGCGCGGCGAGCGCACCACCGTCCGGTCCACGACGACCCGCGCGATCAGCTCGTCGACGGACGTGTCGGCCAGCAGCCGGCCCCGGCCGATGATCACCAGGTGCTCCGCCGTCACCGCCATCTCGCTCATCAGGTGGCTGGAGACGAGGACGGTGCGCCCCTCCGCCGCCAGCTCCTTGAGGAGCGTGCGCACCCACAACACGCCGTCCGGGTCCAGGCCGTTGACCGGCTCGTCCAGGATCACCACGGCGGGGTCGCCGAGCAGCGCGGCGGCGATCCCGAGCCGCTGGCTCATCCCGAGGGAGAACCCGCCGGCCCGGCGGTGCGCCACGGACTCCAGCCCGACCGCGCCGAGCACCTCGTCGACGCGCCGGGCGGGCAGGCCGTGGGTCTGCGCCAGCGCCAGCAGGTGCCGGCGGGCGCTGCGGCCGCGGTGGACCGCCTTCGCGTCCAGCAGCGCGCCGACCTCGCACAGCGGCGCCCGGTGCCGGGCATAGGCCACGCCGCCGACGAGGGCGGCCCCGCCGGTCGGCCGGTCCAGCCCGACGATCATGCGCATCGTGGTCGACTTGCCGGCGCCGTTGGGCCCCAGGAACCCCGTCACCTGGCCGGGACGGACGGTGAAGGAGAGCCCGTCGACCGCGATCGTCCGGCCGAAACGTTTGGTCAGTTCCGCTATCTCGATCATGCGATCGACGCTACGGAGCCGGCCTCCGTCCCCGCGTTCCTCTCGCGGCTAGTCCTCCGTGCCGCCGCGTACGCCTCGGGTCGTACGGCCGGCGGTCCGCGGGTCGCTCATCAGCCGCTCGGCCGCGAACGTCAGCGTCCGGGCTATCCGCGGGACGTCCTTGAGCGGGAAGCGGCTGGCCGGGGCGCTCATGCTCAACGCGGCCGGTACCCGGGTGCCGGCGATGCCGACGGCGACGCAGCGGCCGTCGGCCTCGTTCTCCTGGTCGTCGACGGCGCGGCCGCTCTGGCGGACCTTCTCGAGCTCCTCGACGAACCGGTCGACGGACGTGATGCTGCGGGGCGTGCGCCGCGGCATCACGACGCCGGCCAGCAGCTCGCGCACCCTGGCCTCGGGCAGCTGCGCCGCGATGGCCTTGCCCAGCGCCGTGCAGTAGAGCGGGTCGCGGCCGCCGGGCGGGCTGACCATCCGCACCTGGCGCGGGCTCTCGGCGACCTCGACGTAGCGGACGGTGTTGCCGTCGAGGACGCCGAGGTTCACGGTCTCGCCGGTCTCGTCGCGCAGCTTCTCCAGCCACGGCCGGGCCCGCTCCTTGAGCAGGTCCAGGTCGCGCGACTGCATGCCGACGAAGCCGAGCCCGAGCCGGTAGCGCCCGTCGCCGTCGCGCTCGACGTAGCGGTGCCGCTCCAGCGTCCACAGGTACCGGAACGCCGTCGCCTTGGCCATCCGGATGGAGCGGTGCAGCTCCACCAGGGCCATCGGCTCCGGCGACTCCTGCAGCACGTTGAGCATGGAGACGACCCGCTCGACGGACCGGTTGTTGTACTTCTTGATCTGCTCGGGCGTGGCCGTGGCGGGGTCGGGCGCGGCGGTGATGTCCAGGGCGTCCTCGTCGATCTCGTCGGTCATCGTTCTCTCCTCATCGGAACACCCAGCCGCCGTCGACGGTGACGACCTGCCCGGTCACGAACGCGCTGTCGTCGCTGGCCAGGTAGACGAAGGTGGCCGCGAGGTCGGCGGCGTACCCGCGACGCGGCAGCGACTGGCGCGCCACGACCTCGTCGAACAGCGCTCGCTCGTCGTCGAACAGCTCGGTCTCCTGTTCGGTCCGGATCGCGCCCGGCATGACGGCGTTGACGCGGATGCCCTCGGCCCCGAGCTCGCGGGCCAGCGCCCGGGTGATCCCGACCAGGCCCGCCTTGCTCGCGGTGTAGTGCAGCGATCCGGGCTGGCCGGTCTCGGCCATGATGCTGGTGACGGTGACGATGGCGCCGTGCCCGGACGCGGCCAGGTCCGGGTGCGCGGCCCGGGCCAGCAGCCAGGTGGCGCGCAGGTTCACGGCCTGGACGTGGTCCCACTGCTCGACGGTGATGTCGCGCCAGTGCGCCTGCCCGCCGGCCGCCGCGTTCGCCACGACGATGTCCAGCGGGCCGAGCGCGGACCGGGCCTGGTCGACGAGATCGGCCGGTCCGTGCGGGTCGCCGAGGTCGGCCTCCGCGGTGACGACCCGCGCGCCGCCGGCCGCGAGCTCGTCGGCCAGCCGGGCCGCCTCGGCCGTGCGGGCCACCCGCGGCTCATGGGCGAGGGCGACGGCCGCGCCCTCGGCGGCGAAGGCACGCGCGGCCGCGGCGCCGATGCCGCGCGAGGCGCCGGTGACGAGCGCGACCCGCCCGGCCAGCCGGCTCATCGGACCGACTCCGGGTCGAACCGGGCGGCGGGCTCGAACGGGTACATCGGCCGGCGGCGGTGACCGAACTCGAACACCGACGGGTCGGCGCTGGTGGAGCCGGGTGTGTCGGCCCAGATCAGGCGGCTGGCGATGGGCTCGAACGCCGCCCGCGGTGCGTGCACGCCCTTGGCGACGATGATCGGCACGGCGGCCGGGTCGATGCCGAGCGTGCTGAACTGCAGCCGGCTCCAGGTGCCCTCCGGCCGCGAGTGCAGCGCCAGCAGGAACCCGTCGTCGGTGCGCACGCCCGCCGACGTGCCCAGGTCGAACACGCGAGCGCCGGCGTGGGTGGCCGTCGTGTCCTCGAACCGGCCGTCGGTGACGGCGATGACCTCGCCGCGGATCGGGAACGGCTCGCCGTGCCGGTCGTCGACCTTGCCGCCGACGGTGAGGTCGACCCGGGCGCCGACGCCGGCGGCCGCGCAGGACAACGCGACCGCGGGGTCGTACACGCACTGCGCCACCCCCTTGACGCCGAGCCGGCGGGCCGCGTGCAGCACGTGGGTGGAGTCGCCGGGGCTGCCGCCGCCGACGTTGTCGCCCATGTCCAGCACGAGCACCGGGCCGTCGGCGCCGTCGGCCGCGGCGCCGGCCTGCCGCATCGCCTCCTCGGTGCCCGGCGCCGTGCCCACGAACTCGGCCCGGCGCTCCCACGTGGCGGCGGCGACGGTGCGCGCGGCGTCGGCGGCGAGCGCGGGGTCGGCGTCGGCGACGGCGACCACCGACATGCCCATCTCGGCGACGTCGGCGTACGGGAACCCCTCGACCAGGCTGACCGAGAGCACGCCGGGACGGCGTTCCTGCTCGCGGGCCAGGGCGAGCAGCCCGCGCATCGGCTCCTGCCCGGTGCCCATGCGCAGGATGCCGGCCGCCAGCGGCAGTTGGGCCAGCGCCAGCACCGGCCGGATCTCGCCGCGGATCGTCCGGGCCAGCAGCCGGGCACAGGCCAGGCCCTGCTCGCGCGCGTCGACATGCGGGTTGGTCTGGTAGACGGTGACGACGTCGGCGTGCTCGACCAGCTGCCGCGAGATGTTGGCGTGCAGGTCGAGCGTGACGCCGATCGGGACGTCCGGTCCGACGGCGGCGCGCACCCGGCGCAGGAACTCGCCGTCGGCGTCGGGGTGCCCGTCGGCGACCGCCGCGCCGTGCTGCGGCAGCAGGACGCCGTCCCACGGGCCCTGGTCCCGCAGCCGCGCCAGCATGAGGCCGGTGAGGTGCTCGAACGCCTCGGCCGTGCTGGCGCCGGTGGGCGTGATCCAGCTGTACGCCAGCGGGACGACCTCGGCGGCGGGGTCCTCGGCCGCGTAGCCGAAGTAGCCGGCGAGGATGGACTCGGAGCGTTCGTGCCGATCCCGGATCTCCTCGCCCTCCAGGATCCCCGCCAGCCGCCACGCCGCCAGCGTCGCCGCGGACGGGGCGAACGTGTTCGCCTCGTGGCCGAAGCCCACCAGCGCCAGACGCATCAGGCGCCCGCCTGCGCCGCGGCGGCGGCGAACCGCTCCAGCGTCGCCGCCAGCTCCTTGTCCGCGTGGGCCGCCGAGACGTACCAGATGCCGCGGCCGGCGACCCACACACCGTGGTCGGCCAGGGTGTGCGAGAACGCCGCGTAACGGTCCAGGTCCAGCCCGGCCAGACCGGCGTAGTCGCGCACCGGGGCGGGGTCGCCGAAGGACACGTGGAAGGCCATCGGCAGCCCCTGCGCGCGCAGCGGCAGGCCATGGTCGCCGCCGATCTCGACGATCGAGCGCATCAGCGAGGCGCCGTACGCCTCCAGCCGCTCGTACGGCGGGTCCTCCCGCAGCGCCCGCAGGCTGGCGATGACCGCGGCGCAGGCCGGCACCGAGCCGTTGAAGGTGCCCGCGTGGACGACGCCGCCGGCGAACAGGTCCATCAACTCCGCGGAACCGGCCAGCGCCGACACCGGCCAGCCACCGGCCATCGCCTTGCCGTAGACGGCGAGGTCCGGCCGCACCCCGAACCGCTCCGCGGCGCCGCCCAGCGCGACCCGGAAGCCGGTGATGACCTCGTCGAAGATGAGCACCACCCCGTGCGCGTCGCACAGCCGGCGCACCTCGGCGAGGAACCCCTCGGCCGGCGGGATGGCGCCGTTGTTGAACATCACCGGCTCCACGATCACCGCGGCGATGTCGTCGTGCTCGGCCAGCGTCGCCTCCAGCGCGGCGGCGTCGTTGAACGCCAGCACGTACGACTCGGCGATCCCGTGCGGCAACTGCCCGGCACTGCCCGGCGCCGGCTTGCCGTCGACCATCGTCATGAGGACGTTGTCCAGCCAGCCGTGGTACGTCCCGGCGAACCGGACGAACTTGGTGCGCCCGGTGGCCGCCCGGGCCAGCCGCAGCGCCGCCTGGTCGGACTCGGTGCCGGTGACGCCGAAGCGCACCCGCTCGGCCCAGCCCACGGTGTCGAGGAACAGCTCGCCCGCCTCGTTCTCCAGCACATGGTTCGCGCCGAACACCGAGCCCCGCCGGGCCTCGGCGGCGACGGCGTCGTTCACCCGCGCCGGCGCGTGGCCCAGGAAGTTCGGCCCCTGACCGAGCAGATAGTCCACATAGTCGCGGCCGTCGACGTCGTAGAGCCAGGCGCCCTCACCGCGCTCGAAGAAGATCGACGGCGCGCTCAACCGGACATTCGAGTGCACACCGCCCGGCGTGAGCTCACGGGCACGGCTGGCGAACGCGGCAGAGCGCTCGAGAACGGTGGACAACCTCGCCTCCCAGGCGGTGACGGAACATCGATGGCGTTTCATTAGACGGAACACTTGGTTCTAACTGCCGAAAGCATACGGGACGAAATCCGTCCTGCCTACCCGCGTCTCACCGGCCGGCGCCGCGCATCGCCGCAGGCCACGGGTGTCCGCGCAGGGCGAGGCGGCCCGGCCGAACCGCTCGGTCGAGCATCGCGACGGAGACGTTCAGTCGCCGGGCGGGCGTGCCTCCGGCTCGTCCCGCGGCCGGGTCGAGAGCGCCGAGAACTCGCGGGCCGCCTCGGTGAGCGCCTCGGCGACGTGCGGGACGTCGTCCATGCCGAGCCGGGACAGCGGCGCGGACAGGCTCATCGAGATCGGCAGCCGCAGGCCGTGCACCGGCACCGCCACGCAGCGGCTGTCCGGCTCCCCCTCGCGGTCGTTGATGGCGTAGCCGCGCTCCCGGACCCGGGCCAGCTCGCGCAGGTAGGCGTCCGGGTCGGTGATGGTGTGCTCGGTGTAGCGCGGCATGCCCTCGCGCTCCAGCAGCGCGCGCACCTCACCGTCGGGGCGCCAGGCGGTGAACACCTTGCCGAAGGCGGAGGCGTGGATCGGGTAGCGCATGTTCGGCTGCTGGACGGTCCGGGTGGCGCGCTGGCTCTCGACGATCGCCAGGTAGTAGACGCCGCCGCGGTCGAACATGCCCAGGCTGACGGTCTCGCCGAACTCGTCGCGCAGCTTCTCCAGGTACGGGCGGACCCGCTGGGTGATGACGTCGAGGCGCTCGGAGTTCAGCGCCAGCCCGACGAGGAACCGGCCGTCCTCGCCGCGCTCGACGTAGCCGCGCGCCTCGAGCGCGGTCAGGTAGCGGAAGGCCGAGCTCTTCGGCAGCTTGACGGCCCGGGTGACGTCGACCAGCGTCAGCCCCTCGGGCCGCTGCTGGATCAGGTCGAGGATGTCGCACACGCGCTCGACGGCGCGGATCGGGTAGGTGGCGTCGTTGCTCATCGGAGTGCTCCAGAGGGGACGAGCGCGTCGGACGGCAGTCCCAGCGACGCCGGCCGGGTGGCGGCGATGCCGGCGACCGGGGTCCCGGGATGGACGTGCGCCCTGCGGCGCAGGGTGACGACGTGACCGGCCGCGGTGGCCAGGATGTGCTGCAGGACCCGCGCCTGCGGGTCGACGACGGTGCCGACCGGCTGGCCGGCCTGGACCCGGTCCATCAGGGCGACCTCCGCGTGGAACATCCCGCCGGCGGTGGCCTGCGAGAACATGTCGACGTCACCGTCGCCGTGCAGCCATACCGGCACCGTAGCGGTCCGCGCCGGCCGGGCGGGGAGCATCGCGAGATCCGCCAGCACCCGCCGCACGCCGGACACGTAGGCGTCGAGGTTCCGGTCGTCGAGGACGCCGCCCATCGGCGACTCCGCGTAGATGGCCGGGATGCCCAGGTCGCGGGCCACGGTGAGCGTGCGGCCGGGGCCGAGCGAGCCGTGCGTCCACACCACCGGCGCGCCGAAGGCCACCGCCAGCCCGACCGCGCGGCTGGCCGCCTCCGACCCGTCGTCGAGGCACCCGGCGAACAGCGGCATCTCGGTCTCGGGACTGGACGTGTGCAGGTCGATCAGCACGTCGGCCGTGCGCAGCAGCCGCTCGGTCACCAGGTGGGCCAGCCGCTCGGTGTCCGAGCCGTCGGCGCGCCCCGGGAACACCCGGGCCAAGTTGAGGCCGTCGCCCGGACCGACGCGGCTGTCGGCCTGGTAGGCCGCCTCGTGCGTGACGGGGACGACGCGCAGCCGGCCGGCCCGCAGCGGCAGCGGCTTCCGGGTGAGCCGTCCCGCGGCCACGATCCCGCCGACCTCGTTGCCGTGCACCCCGCCGAGGATCACGACGGTCGGCCCGGGCACGCCGCTGTCCAGCTCGTGCACGTCCAGCCCCGGCCCACGCGGCCCGGTCCGCAGCCGGTGCTCGCGCCATGCCGCGCTCATCGGGTCCGCCCCAACAGCGCGTCGAGGCGGGCCGGCACCTCGTCCGGCGGGATCACCGGCACGTCGCCGTCCGGCGCCAGTCGCGCCAGCGCGTCGCGGTCCTTGTAGCCGGCGCCGGTGAGCACGATCGCCACCCGGTCGTCGCGGTGCAGCCGGCCGGCCCGGGCGTCGGCGAACAGCCCGGCCAGCGCGGTGGCGCCGGCCGGCTCGACCAGCACGCCGCAGCGGGCCAGCTGCTCCTGCGCCCGCCAGATCTCCTCGTCGCCGATCTCGACGGCGTGCCCGCCGGACTCGCGCACCGCGCCGACGGCTCCGTCGGTGTCGTACAGCGCGGCCATCTGCAGCCCAGACACCGTCGTCTCCACGGTGCCGGCGATGCCGCCGGGGTGCCCGTCGAGGGCACGGCGCAGCGCCGCGGACCCGGACGGCTGGACGCCGACGAGACGCGGCCCGTGCCCGAGCTCGCGGTAGCCGCGGTGCACGCCGGTGAGCAGGCCGCCGCCGCCGACCGGCAGGTACAGCGCCGTCAGCTCCGGCGCCTGCTCGGCCAGCTCGTAGGCGATCGTCGACACGCCCCGCATGGCCTCGGGGGCGTAGTGGAACGCGGTCAGCATCGGCGCGAAGCCGCGCCGCTCCGCCTGCTCGGCGATGGCGTCGGCGACGGCGCGGGTGGAGGCGGCGTCGTGCCCGACGCCGGCCACCCGGTGCACCGTCGCGCCCATCACCAGGATCTCGCGCAGCTTCACCGGCGCCGTGTCGGTGAGCGTGAACAGGATCGCCCGCGACCCGGCCGCCGCGGCGTACGCGGCCGCCGCCGCGCCGCCGTTGCCCGACGACGTCCCGACGGTCCCGGCCAGCCCGTGCTCGTTCACCAGCGAGTAGGCGACCGACGCGATGCGCGCCTTGAACGAGCCGGTCGGGTTGCGGTCCTCGGCCTTGGCCAGCACCGACGCGACGCCGAGGAGGCGGCCGAACGGCTCGGTGAGGTCCAGCACCGGGGTGCCGCCCTCGCCCAGGCTGACGATGCTCTTGGCGGCGACGGCCGGCAGCCGGTCCGCGTAGCGCCACATGCCCTCTCTCACGATGCCGTCCTCCCGGCCGGTCCGCTGGTCAGCTCCGCCTCGGCGGCGAAGTGGCAGGCCGAGTCCGCTCCGCCGGGGGTGCGTACCTCCAGCGCCGGCCGCTCGGCCCGGCAGCGCTCCTCGGCCTTCCAGCACCGGGTGTGGAACGGGCAGCCGGCCGGTGGGTCGGCCGGGCTCGGCAGGTCGCCGGTGAGCAGGATCCGGCGGTCCAGGTCGCGCAGCCGGGGGTCCGGCACCGGGACGGCGGACAGCAGCGCCTGCGTGTACGGGTGAGCCGGCCGGGTGAAGACCGTGTCGGCGTCGCCGTACTCGACGATGTGCCCGAGGTACATCACCGCCACCCGGTGCGCGAGGTGCTGGACCACGGCCAGGTCGTGCGCGATGAACAGGTACGCCACGCCGAGCTGGCGCTGCAGCCGGGCGAGGAGGTTGACCACCTGCGCCTGGATGGACACGTCCAGCGCGGACACCGGCTCGTCCAGGATCAGCAGCCGCGGCTCCAGCGCCAGCGCGCGGGCGATGCCGACCCGCTGCCGCTGCCCGCCGGAGAACTCGTGCGGGTACCGGTTGACGGCGTCGGCGCCGAGGCCGACCAGCTCCAGTAGCTCGACGACGCGGGCCCGGCGCGACCGCCGGTCGCCCACGCCGTGGATCTCCAGCGGCTCGGCGAGGATGTCGCCGACCGGCATCCGGGCCGGCAGCGAGGCGAACGGGTCCTGGAAGACGAACTGGATGTCCCGGCGGACCGCACGCAGCTCGCGCGGCTTCATCGCGGCCAGGTCGCGGCCATCGAACCGGACGGTGCCGGCCGTGGGCTGGTGGAACCGCATGATCGTCTTGCCGACGGTGGACTTGCCGCAGCCGGACTCGCCGACCAGCGCCAGCGTCTCGCCCCGTCCGATCCGGAACGACACGCCGTCGACCGCGCGGACGGTGGCGACCTGGCGCTGCAGGACGCCCCCGCGGATCGGGAAGTGCTTCACCAGCCCGTCGACGGACAGCAGTGGATCGGCGCCGCTCATGCCACCTCCTCCGCCGCCAGCTCGGCATGGAAGTGGCAGGCGCTGACGTGGCCGGCGGCGACCTCCGTCAGAGCCGGCTGGAAGCCGCACTCGGCCCGTCCGCCGGACAGGTCGCAGCGCACCCGGAAGGAGCACCCGTCCGGCAGCCGGCGCGGGTCCGGCGGCTGTCCGCCGATGGCGGGCAGCTCGTCGCGCCGCTCTCCCAGCCGGGGCAGACTGCGCAGCAGTCCGCGGGTGTAGGGGTGCCGGGGCCGGTGGAAGATCGAGTCGACGTCGGCGGTCTCGACCACCCGGCCGGCGTACATCACCACCACCCGCTCGGTCATCTCCGCGATGACCCCGAGGTCGTGGGTGATCATCACCAGTGCGGCGTCGTGCTCGCGCTGCACCCGGCGCAGCAGGTCCAGGATCTGCGCCTGGATGGTGACGTCGAGCGCGGTCGTCGGCTCGTCGGCGATGATCAGCCGGGGCCGGTTCGCCATGGCCATCGCGATCATCGCGCGCTGGCGCATCCCGCCGGAGAACTGGTGCGGGTACTGCCGGGCCCGCTCCTTCGGCGACGGGATGCCGACCTCGGCCAGCAGCTCCGCCACCCGCGCTCCGGCCGCGCGCCGGGACAGGCCGGCCTGGTGCCGGCGCAGTCCTTCGGCGATCTGCTCGCCGATGGTCATGACCGGGTTCAGCGCCGTCATCGGGTCCTGGAAGACCAGCCCGATGTCGCGGCCGCGGATCTGCTCCAGCTCGCGTTCCCGCAGCGCCAGCAGGTCCCGCCCGGCGAACCGGGTGGTGCCCGACACGACCCGGCCCGACGACGGCAGCAGGCCCAGCACGGACGCCACCGTCACGCTCTTGCCGGAGCCGGACTCGCCCACGATCCCGACCGTCTCGCCGGGCATGACGTGGTAGCCGGCGCCGTTGACGGCCGGCACGACGCCGCCCTCCACCCGGAACTCGGTGACCAGGTTCTCGATCGACAGCAGCGGCTCGGTCATCGGGCCGCCCTCGGGTCGGCGGCGTCGCGCAGGCCGTCGCCGACGAAGTTGACCGCGAGGACGGTCAGCGCGATCGCGATGCCCGGCGGCAGCCAGAGCCACGGCATCGACTCCAGGATGGTCAGCGACTGTGCCTCGTTGAGCATGTTCCCCCAGCTCGCGGTCGGCGGCGGGACGCCGAGACCGATGAACGACAGCGCCGCCTCCAGCAGGATGGCCTGCGCCACCTCCAGCGTCGCCACCACGGTGAGCGGCGCGACGACGGCGGGCACGACGTGCTTGCGCAGCACCCGGCCCGGGCCGGCGCCCAGCCCGGAGACAGCCTGGACGGAGTCCTGCTCGCGCAGCGACAGCGTCAGGCCGCGGACGATCCGGAACGCGACCGGCCAGTGGAACAGGCCGATGCCCAGGATCAGCGCCGTCACGCTGGGCCCGACGAAGGCCACCACGACGATCACGATGATCAGCGTCGGGAACGACAGGACGACGTCGGTGATCCGGCTGAGCACCGCGTCGACCCAGCCGCGGAAGTACCCGGCGACGGCGCCGAGCACGAGCCCGATGGTCGTCGTCAGGGCGGCGACGCTGAGCCCGACCAGCAGCGACACCCGGCCGCCGGCGGCCAGCCGGGCCAGCACGTCGCGCCCGGCCGAGTCGGTGCCCAGCAGGTGCCCGTCGCCCGGGCCCTGCCGGATCGCCGTCGGGTCCACCGCGTTCGGGTCGTCCAGGAAGAACGGCAGCACGACGGCGGCCAGGCCGAACAGCACCAGCAGCACCAGCCCGGCCACCGCCACCTTGTGCCGCCGGAACCGCCGCACGGCCAGCTGCCCCGGCGACAGCGAGCCCGGCCCGGCCGGCGGCGTCACGGTGTCCAGTGCGGTCATGCGCGTGCTCCAGACAGTCGGATGCGAGGGTCGATGATCGCGTAGGCGATGTCGGCGATCAGGTTGCACAGCAGCACCAGCACCGCGACCGCCATCACGAACCCGAGCAGGATCGGGTAGTCGCGGGCGCGGACGGCGTCCAGCGCCATCCGGCCCATCCCCGGCCAGGCGAAGATCTGCTCGATGATCACCGCGCCGGCGAACAGCGTCGGTATCTGCACCGCGACGACGGTGACCAGCGGGATCAGCGCGTTGTGCAACGCGTGCCGGCCGATCACTCGCCGTCGCGCCAGGCCCTTGGAGCGGGCCGTCGTCAGATAGTCCTGGCCGAGGACCTCCAGCATCGCCGCCCGCGCGTAGCGCACGTACGGCCCGGCCAGCGCGAACCCGAGAATGCCCGCGGGCAGCACCAGGTGGCGCAGCGAGTCGGCCAGCCCGCCGCCGCCGGCGCTGTTGATGCCGGCGGTCGGCAGCCAGCCCAGCTTCAGGCCGAACACGTAGATGCCGATGAGCGCGACGAAGAAGCTCGGGATCGAGATGGCGATCAGGCTGAGCACCGTCGCGCCGTAGTCGACGGCGGTGTTGCGCCGCATCGCGGCGAGGATGCCGACCGGGATGCCGACCAGCAGCGCGATGACCAGCCCGGTCCCCATCAGCCGGGCGGTCGGCCCGAACCGCTCCAGCATGATCTCGGTCACCGGCCGCTGGGTGCTGTAGGAGAAGCCGAGGTTGCCCTGGACGAACTCCCCGATCCAGCGGACGTACTGCACGAACAGGGACTGGTCCAGGCCCAGCTCCTCGCGTCGCTGCTGTACGGCCGCCGCCCGGTCGCCGCTGAAGCTGAACGGGTCGACCATCATCTCCGCCGGGTCCCCCGGCATCAGCTGCAGCAGCACGAACAGCAGAACGCTGATGCCGGCGAGGACCACGACGGAGATCGCCAGGCGGCGGATGATGAACGAGAGCACGTCAGCTGCTCACGGTCCACTCGGCCGCGTTCCAGAAGGCGTCGACCGTCGACGGGTTCAGCTCGAAGCCCTGCAACCGGTCGCTGGTGGCCGCGAGCGTGTTCGGCACGTAGAGCACGAAGATCGGCACCTCCTCGTTGACGATGCGCTGCGCCTGCGCGTAGATCTCCTCCCGCTCGGCCTGGTCGGTGGTGGCGACGCCCTGCTGGAGCAGCGCGTCCAGCTCCTCGTTGCAGTACGCGGAGATGTTCGCGCCGCCGACCTGCGCGCACGTCAGCCGGGCGTTCATCGACGCGGGGTCGATGGTGAACAGACCATAGCCGGAGATGAGCAGGTCGAAGTCGCGCTTGCCGATCGACTCGGACAGCTGGGCCGCCTCGTACGGCTGCACCTGGGCGTTGATGCCGACCTCCTGCAGCTGGGCGGCGACGATGGTCGTCGCGGTGTCCCGGTCGCGCTGGCCGGGCACGATTTCCAGGCGGACCTCTGTCGCCGGGTCCCAGCCGGCCTCGGCCAGCAGCTCGCGCGCCTTGTCCGGGTCATACCCGTAGTGGACGAGGTCGTCGGGCATCGCCCACTCCGGGCCGTGCACCAGCGTGTCGATGACCTTGCCCTCACCGGACAGGACCTCCTCGACCAGCGCCTCGCGGTCGATCGCGTACATGATCGCCTGCCGGACCCGCGGGTCGGCCAGCTTGCCCGAGTCATGGGCGGTGTGCAGCGCCAGCACGCCCGGGCCCTCGGCCCGGTGCAGCGTGACGCCGTCCAGACCCTCGACCCGGGCGACGTCGGGCGCCGCCACCTGGGCGAAGTCGATCTCGCCGGTCTCCAGCTGAGCCGACGCCACGTCGGTGGTCACGTACTGGGTGAAGATCCGGTCCAGGCCCAGCTCGTCGCGGTACTCCGGGTTGGCCGCGAACTCGACCTGGTCGTCGGTGACCCAGCGCTGGAACACATACGGCCCGAGGCCCACGGTGGGCTCGCGGAAGAACGGGTTCTCCGCCAGGCCCTCCAGCGGCAGCTCACTGACGACGTGCTCGGGCAGGATGAACAGGATCGGCTGCACGAGCTCGTCCAGCAGCGCGACGTTCGGCTGGTCGAGCTGGATGACGAAGGTGTGCTCGTCCGGCGCCTGGAAGCCGGCGACGGAGTCGGCGGTGCCGTCGGCCAGCGCGGCCGCGCCGGTGACGGTGCCGAACTTGCCCGCGTAGGCGCTGCCGGTGGCCGGGTTGGCGTACAGGTTGTAGGTGAAGACGACGTCGTCGGCCGTGAACGGCTCGCCGTCGCTCCACACCACGTCGTCGCGCAGCTGGAAGGTCCAGGTCGTGCCGCCCGGCGACACCTCCCAGCTCTCGGCCAGGCGGGCGCCGTACTCGCCGTCGGGGGTCGCCGACACCAGGGAGTCCCAGTGCAGCTGCTCCATCAGGTGGTCCGGGCCGATCGACGCCAGCAGCGGGCTGAAGCCGCGCGGCGCCTGGTAGAGCTGCACCGTCACCTCGCGGTCGCCGGCCGGCGCGCCGGAGCCGCCGCCCGTCGAGCCGGTGTCCTCGTCGGGACCGGAGCAGGCGGCCGCCGCCAGCAGGGCCAGGCCGGCCAGAGCTGCGGCGATCGACCGATTACGTCGTCCAATCACGGTAGTGCCCCTTCGATGTCGAGCCGGGAGCCTCAACGGCGCCGGCTGGCGAACTCCACGTTGACGTCAGCGCGCGGGTCGCCCAGCACGAAGCTGTACGACGTGGTCGTGTGCGGCTGATGGATCTTCAGATAGCGGTCGGTCACCGCGAGGCCGTCGAACCGGTGGACCACCCGGCCGTTCACCACGCGGGAGCTGAACGACCAGCCGGTGACCTCGGTGTAGGTCTCGTTGTCCGGGCTGCTGAACAGCCGGTAGTCCGCGCCGGTGAGCCGGGTCGCGGCGTCCCGGTCGCGCAGTTCGACGGCGCTGATGCCGTGCGCGGCGGGGATGCGCACGTCCAGGCCGAGCGAGCGGGCCCGGTAGTCCAGCGCGAGCGACGCCGGCGCGCAGGCGCGGTCCCAGCCGTAGACGTGCCGCGTCTGCGGCGCGGTGTCCAGCTCGGCGAACCCGACCCGCCACGGATGGCTCGGCGGCGGACCGCTCACCTCCAACACCGACCCGTTGCCGACGCCCGCGGCGGCGAGGGTGTCCGACCGGTCGAGGATCCGGCCGTCCAGGGTCAGCCGGAGGCCGGGACCGGCGCACGACAGGCCCCCGGCGGCCGCGTCGATCACGGCGCCGACGGTCGTCGTCGCCGGATGGGTGACCTTGCGGCTGGCGAACGGCCAGGCCCACTGGTCCCGGTCCGCGCGGTCGACGAAGAACGTGGGCGACGCCTGCGCCGTCGCGGCGGCGGCGTCGGCCTGTGCCTGGCAGGTGGCGGTGTCAGTGGCATCCTCGACGACGTTGGCGACGACCTTCGACGGCTGCCCCGGCAGGAACACCTGGAACAGCACGAGCAGCCGATCGTCGGACAGGCGCAGGAAGTCCGGTTCGCCGGTGGCGGCGCCCAGGTTCGCCGCGCCGGACGGGTCGCGCAGCCGCACCTTGCCGGTCCACGTCACGCCGCCGTCGAAGGAGACGTGCAGGGCGGCCTGGCCGATCCGGGTGCCCGCGGCATCGAGTTCACGGTGGCCCATCAGCAGCTTGGCCTGGCCCGCGGCCAGCCGGTCGGTGCAGGGCGCGTACGTCAGCGACAGCGCCTCCGCCTGCTGGCCGGTGGCCACCGGTGCCGTCCACGTCGCGCCGGCGTCGGCGGAGTAGGACAGGTACACCTGCGCCCGGTTGGGCCCGACCCCGGTGGCATAGCGGATCACCGCGACGATGCGGCCGTCCGGCAGCTCCTGCAGGGCCAGCTCGTTCGCGCCGCTGGTGTAGTTGGCGCTGTGGAACGGCGGGAACTGCGGCGGGTTGTTGGGGTCGTAGGCGATGGTCTGGTAGTCGCTCCAGGTCCGGCCGCCGTCGAAGGAGCGCAGCACACCGGAGCGCCAGCGCATCGGGTCGGTCTGCCAGTCGTCGACCAGCTCGAGCGCGCCCCAGATCGGCAGCAGCAGGGTGCCGTCGGCCAGCTCGAGGATCCGGCCGCCGCCGACGTGCGCCTCGCGGATCGGGATCGGCAGCGCGACCGGCTCGTCCCGCCCGGTCCAGGTCCGGCCGCTGTCCGCGGAGCGGGCCACGAACAGCACCGACTCGCGGTTGTTGTAGTTCGTGTGGTTCACCGCGTCGTTGTACGGCAGCAGGATGGTGCCGTCGGACAGCGTGGCCATGCCGCGGGTGGCCGCGATGCTGCCGCGCACGCCGAACAGTCTCGGCTCGGCCACGACCTCCGACGGTCCCCACGTCCGGCCCTCGTCGGTGGACCTGATCATCCGCAGCTGACCGCCCGGGTGCGCGTCGCCGGAGGTGTTGAACGCGGCCAGCAGGTCGCCGTTCGGCGCGCGGGTGAGCGCCGGACGCTGGGCCGGCAGCGTCGCCTCGCCGGGAAACGTCTCCGGACCGGTGACGTTCCAGGCGTCGACGACGCGCAGCGCCGGGTCCGGCGCCTCGGCGGCGCCGGCGGCGACCGGCGCGGGCGCCGCCGTGGCGAGGGCCAGCGCGACGGTGGCGGCGAGCGCCGCGACGCGCGTCACCGGGCCGCCTCCGTCCGCACGGTGTTCCAGGCCAGGAACCGGCCCGTGCCCGGCGCGTAGCTGTAGAAGACGGTGAGGACGGAGCCGTCGGCGAGGTTCGCCATCGCCGGGTAGCCGCACTGGTACTCCGCGGTGTACTGGTAGCCGTGCGGGTCGCGCAGCGGCGCCGGCGCGGACCAGGAGCCGCCGTCGTCGCGGCTGACCCGCACCTCCACGCCGGGCGGCGTCGGGCCGCCGTCGGGTGCGAACCGGCGGGTGGCCAGCAGGACCGCCCCGTCCGCCGCGCGGTGCAGCAGCGGCGACATGCCGGCGAAGCCGATCCGCTCCGGCGTCGTCCAGGTGGCGCCGTCGTCGGCCGACTCCGAGCGGAACAGCTGCATGGTGTCGTCGCCGCCGACGCCCTGCTGACGCACCACGGCCAGCAGCCGGCCGTCGCCGGTGGGCAGGACGGTGGTCTCGGTGAAGCCGTCGATCGGGCTGTGCGGGCGGAAGTCGGGGTCGGTCGTGTGCGCGACGTCCGGGTTCCCGTCGGCGCCGAGCCCGCCCACCTCGGGCGTCGCGTAGGCGCCGGCCAGCCGGGCGTCCGGGTCGTAGCCGATGGTCGCGCCCGTGGTCCAGGTGTGGCCGCCGTCGGCGGACTCCAGCAGCGCCGACCGCCACCGCTCGGCGGCGGTGCGCTGGCCCCAGATCGGCCAGAGCAGCCGGCCGCCGGGCAGCTCCAGCAGCCGTCCGTAGACACCTGGCCAATAGAAGCCGGGATCGATCGGCTCGCCGCCGGTCCAGGTCCGGCCGCCGTCGGCCGAGCGCAGCAGGTGCAGGCTGATGACCCGCCCGCCCACGCCCGCGCCCGGCGTCCAGCGCACGCCGTTGTACGGCAGCAGGACGGTGCCGTCGCTCAGGGTCACCATGCCGACGGCGTTCAGCACGGCGTCGACGCCGTCGGCCGGCTCCGCGACGGTGTGCGGCGCCGACCAGGTCCGGCCGCCGTCGCCGGAGCGCACGACGCCGACGGTGCCGCCCGGCCAGCCGTCGGGCACCGTGGAGTAGCTCGCCAGCAGCTCGTCGCCGGCCCAGGTGAGGCCGGGGAACATGGCCGGGACCGAGTCGAGGACGACACCGCTGCCGGTGACCGTCAGCTCGGACGCCGGGGCCGTCATCGCGGCGTCCGCGTCTGCTGGACGAGCTCCGTCACGCCGGCCACGAACGCGGCGTCGGGCTGTGTGAACGGCGCCGTCGTGCGCGGCACGGGCAGGTCCAGGACGACGGCGGCGGCCACCTTGATCGCGGCGATCGCCCGGGCCGAGAACCCGGCGCCGTCCAGCGGCACGTCGAGGATGTCCAGCAGCCGCTGGTAGGTGCGCTGCGCCTCCGCGGCGCGGGCCGGGTCGCCGGACCGCGCGGCGTCGAACACCTCGACCGCCGACGCGGGCAGGATGTTCGCCAGCCCGGGCACGACGCCGTCGAAGCCGAGGTAGGCGGCGAGGTCCAGAGTGATCTCGGAGCCGAGGTAGGTGACGAAGCCGGCCACGTGCTCGGTCGCCGCGCACAGCTGCCGGCCCGCCGTCAGGTTCCCGGACGAGTCCTTCAGGCCGCGCAGCACGCCCTCCTCGGCGAGGTCGCGCACCAGCGGCAGCGGCAGCTTGCGCGGCGTCCGCGCCGGCACGTCGTAGGCCAGCACCGGGAGGCCGATGGCCGCGGCGACCGTGCGGAAGTGCACGGCCAGCTCGGCGTCGCTGGTGTCGAAGAACAGCGGCGGCAGCACCAGCGCGGCGTCGGCGCCGTCGGCCTCGGCGTCGCGGGCGGCCGTCACGGCATCGGCCGTGCCGTGCCCGGCGACCCCGGCCCAGACCGGCACCCGGCCGGCCACCGTCTCCACGACGGCCCGCAGCACGGCCGACCGCTCGGCCGGGGTCAGCTGGCCCAGCTCCCCGGTCGAGCCGTTGACGAGCAGGCCGCTGACGCCGGCCGCGATCTGGTGCTCGACGAGGGCCTTGGTCGCGGCGCGGTCCGGTGCGCCGTCCTCGGTCAGGAACACCACCAGCGGAGTCACCACGCCGGTCGGCAGAGCTCGGTCGGTCATGTATCTCTCCACACGAATTCGGTCGGATGGGGGACGACTTCGGGTCTTGCGGACCGACACCTGCGTTCCACCAATCAGAACGCGTTGTTTCAGTAGTCTGTCTGCCCGGGCTCTGGTGTCAAGAGTTCCGGGCGCACGAAATTGGACCGTTACGTTTCGCTTGTCGGAACGTCGTCGCCGACGTAGGCGATGCACTCCAGCTCGACCTGCAGGAAGTCGAAGCCCATCGACGAGGTCGTCCGCGCCGGCCGCGGGTGCTTGAACGTCTCGCGGTACAGCTCGTTGTAACGCGGCAGGCTCGCCTCGTCGCGGACGAAGGCGGCGATCTTGACGATCTGCTCCTCCCGCGCGCCGGCCTCGCGCAGCACGCGGCGCAGGTTCTCGACGCTGCGGGCGAACTCCTCGTCGAAGGTCCCCGGGATGAACGCGCCGGTCTCCGGGTCGGTCGACGCCTGGCCGGAGACGAACAGCCAGCCGCCCGCCCGCACCGCCGGCGAGTACGGCGCGTCCGGATCCGGCGCGAAATGCTCGATCAAGGTGTTTCCTCTCTGTTGGGTGTGGCGACGTTCGCCACGAACTTCAGTTCGTCGGCTCGACCTAGGTGGCAGCACACCCGTTGCCCGCAACGTTGCAGGTGACCCATACATCCGCGCGCATACTGTCGATGATCACTTGGTAGCCGGATGGGGACATGTAATTCACGTTGACCTTCAGGTACGGGCCCGCGGTATTGATGCCCGTGAAGTGAAGGATGCTGCGTCCGGACCCAGCCTCGGTCGTCGTGGAGAGGCTGAACGGAACCTGGAACCAGTTCCGGTTGTCCGGGCTCTTCCACACCGTGAACGCGCTGGCCGGAATGGACCAGGAGCCGTCACTGTCCCGGAAGTGAATGCCGGTGACCATCTGCCCCGAGCCCACGGTGAACCTTGCACCGATACTTCTGCCGTGGTAGTCCAGAGCCGCCCGGTAATCGCAGTATTTCGGGAATCCCATCAACTTGTGCTGGACCGACGGATCGGCCGTCAGCACGGGGCCGGGCGACAACCAGCCGCCGTCCGCGTCCGCATAGCCCGCCGTCGTGAACCCGGACCAGATCGGTCCTCGAAGCTCGATGGTGTCGCCGTCGGTGAGCTGGTTCGCCGCGAAACTCAGCGACGGATTCAGCTGGACGCCGTCCTCGTAGGCCTGGACACCTGCGCCACTACACCCGACTCCCTGCGCATGCGCGGCGATCAACACACTGAGAGCAGTGGTCGACGAGCCCACGACGTGCCGGGAACTGTAGTTCCACGACTGGCCGGACCAGTCTCCCGATTTCACGAAGAACGCGGGAGTCGCGCTGGTCGCGGAGTCGTCCGAGGTCAGATCGGCATTGCAGGCGGCAGCGTTCGTGTCCTGGAAGGTTTGCGACGCGAGCCGCAACCCCACGCCTGGAATGTTTGCTGTGTATACGACCAGGAGCTTGTTCCCCGGGAGCTCGAGGAAGTCGGGATAGTAGTCGTGCCCGGTGGTCGGTGACCCCGCGGGCCGCTGGACGTACACCGGATCCCGCCATTGAGCGCCGTCGTCGAACGACTGGCGAATCGCGAGCTTCGGGAACGCGTTGAAATCCAGGTATCCGACGATCAGTTTCGACCGCCCGCTCGGCAGGTCCGACGAGCACGGCGCCTGATCGAGCGTCCCGGTACGCCCGATCAACGGTGTCTTCACCGGATCGGACCAGGTCACGCCGCTATCGGACGAGTAGGAGACGAAGTAGGCGTGCGGCTGGAGGACGGTCTCATATCTCAGGAGCGCCATGAGCCGGCCGTCGCGAAGCCTCGTGACGGTGGGCTCGGATACGGCGGTCGGAAGTTTTCCGTTGAGGTTGTAGTAGAGCACCTGGCTGTTGTCGTCCACGCCGATCCGCGCGTAGCTGGACCACGTCAGTCCGTTGTCGAGTGACCTGAACACGCCGGCCTGATATGGAACCGGATTGCTGAGCGGCGCATTGGTCGGGCCACTCAGAGGAGTCTGCGTCGATGTTCCGAACACAGGCATCAGCAGCACGCCGCCGCCCAGGTCGACGATCCGGCCGTAGGTCGCGTTGAGCACGTCAGCGCCGTTCCAAGGCGCCGGCAGGCTGATCGGCGTCGTGGTTCCGGTCCATGTGACGCCGTTGTCGGTGGACCTGGCGACGTAGGTGTCTGTCTCTCTGTTCGTGTACCGCTGGTAGACCCGGCCCGCGGTGAACGGCAACAGAATGGTCCCGTCCGCCAATGTCGTCATGCCGACCGCGGCGTTCCCGTTCACGCCGGCACTGCCCGTGAAGATCTGGACGTACGGCGTCCAGGTCACACCTTGGTCGGCCGACCGGCGCACGCGGACAGCCGCGTCGGAATCTTCCAGCCCCGTGGAATACGACATGACGATGTCGCCATTCAGCGCACGCGTCAGCGCCGGCGCGCTTCCGCTTTCCGGGCCCCCGACCGGAAGAATCCAGCTCGAGCTCAACGGGGTGAGCGGAGTCGTTGCCGCCAGCGCGGCGCCCTCGTCGAGGACCACCGCCGCCGAGCTGGCCAAGAGCAGGCCGGCGAACAGCGAACCATGGCGTCGCAGTTGCATGGAGACCTCCAGAGAGAGTCCGGCGGAACCTGACCGATCAAGGTGCTCGTTCCTCACTGCTGCGTGGCGATACGTCGGCCTCGGGCTCGGTGGCGGATCCGGCGTCGACCGGTTCTGGGGCCCCGCTGGCCAGCGATCGGTACACGGCGTCGATGGTCGCCACCGCGACCGCCGCGTCGGCGCAGTCGTAGGCCGGCCGGCGCCCGGTGCGGATGGCGGCGTGCAGGTCGTCCAGGACCGCCGCGACCGGCGACCGGTCGATCGGGAGCCGCTCCGCGCCGTCACCGGAGTACAGCCGCACGGCCGGCTCGGCCACGTCGACCTCGACATGGCCGTGCGAGCCGATCAGCCGCAGCGTGTACGTCCCCGGCCCCGGGCCCGGCGCCGCGGGCACCCGGCCCACCACGATCGACGCCGTCAGGCCGTGGGTGAACAGCGCCGAGACGACGGCGACGTCCTCGACGCCGTGCGAGCGGTGCTCGTCCCAGAACAGCGTCCCCGCCTCGGCGAACACCTCGACGGGCTCGCAGCCGGTGGCGGCGCGGATGTCGTCGACGGGATAGCCGAGGACGTTCATCACCTCGCCGCCGCCGGACAGCCGCGGGTCGGTCAGCAGCTCGGGCCGCTCGACCGAGGCGGCGAAGTGCGTCCCGCTGGACAGGAACTCGGCGTCGACACTGCGCGGCAGCCCGAGCCGGCCGGAGTCGACCCAGTCGCGCAGCCGGCGTATCGGCGGCGCCAGCGCGCGGGTCACAACGGCGCAGTGCCGCCCCGCGGCGCGGGCCGCCTCGACCACGCGGCAGGCCGCCGCGACGTCGGTGGCCAGCGGCTTGTCGACCAGCACGTGCAGGCCGAGCCCGAGCATCCGCTCGGCCAGGACGGCGTGCCGGGTGGGCTCGGAGCAGATCACCGCGACGTCGGCCCGGTCCGGCGAGACGTCCTCCGGCCGCCACAGCGGCACCCCCTGCGCGGCGGCGACGGCCCGGGCGTCGGACCTGGCGTGCGCATCGGCGTCGTCGCTCTCCGCGACGCCGGCGAGCACGTAGCCGGGGTGAGCGGCCAGCAGCTCGGCGTAGCCGGTGGCGTGCCGGACCGCGCCCACGAGCACCGTCCGCAGCGGTTCAGCCATCGAGGTCTCCTCCCCCGGCCGCGACGTCGACCGGCCGGCCGGTCTCCAGCGACCGCTGCGCCGCGATCGCCGCCGCCAGCGCCCAGCGGGAGTGCCGCAGCTCGACGAGCGGCTCGGCCCGTCCGGCGACGACGGCGGCGGCGTGCTCGGCCTGCCGCTGGACGGCGTCGCCAGTCGAGGCGAGCGGCGCCGGCGGCCCGCCGTCGCTCGGCGCGGTGTCGTCGGCGGTGTGGTGCGCGAGTGTCCCGTCGGTGCCGCAGAGCACCATCCGGCGCAGCACGTCGCCCGGGTCCCGCAGTCCGTAGGAGACCTCGATCATGGCCAGGGCGCCGCCGGCGAACCGGACGGTCAGGTGGAAACTGTCCGGCGTCGGCATCTCCGGCGCGTGCGTGCACCAGCCGCGGGTGAAGACGCGTTCCGGCCGGCCGCCGAGCAGCCAGATCGCCAGGTCCAGCGGGTGCATGCCGTTGTGGACGAGGTGCCCGCCGGACTGCCGCGGGTCCAGCTGCCAGCTGCGCCACGCGCCCGGCCACACGTGCCCGACGTACCAGTTCAGGTGCAGCAGCCGCGGATCGCCGACGCGCCCGGACCGGCACGCCGCCTCGAGCGTCGCGACGGCCGGCTGGAACCGCACCGTCTGCCCGACCATCAGCCGCACCCCGGCCGACCGTGCGGCCGCCGCCATCGCGTCGAAGTCGGCGAGGTCGCGGGCCGGCGGCTTCTCGACGATGACGTGCTTGCCGGCCGCGATGGCGGCCAGCGTGCGGGCGGGATGGTCCGCGGTCCGCCCGCACACGTACACGCCGTGGGTGTCCGGGTCGGCCAGGACGGCGTCCAGGTCGGCCGTCGCGGTGGCGCCTGAAGCCAGCGCCGCGACCGCCGCCGCGCGGCCCGGGTCGGACCCGAGCACGTGCGTGACCCGGACGCCCGGCACCCGGCCGAGCGCGGCGACGTGCGCGCGGGCGATGCCACCCGAGCCCAGCACCGCGATCCCCGTCACTTGGCGGTCCAGCCGCCGTCGACCGGCAAGGTCACGCCGGTCACGTAGGCCGACGCGTCGGACGCGAGGAACACCAGCGCGCCGGTGACGTCGTCCTCGGTGGCCATCCGGCCGAGCGGGACGCGGGCGGAGTACGCGTCGACGAAGGTCTGCTCCTGGCCGCTGAGCAGCCCGCCCGGGCAGAGGCAGTTGACCCGCACCCCGTGCCGGCCCAGCGCCGAGGCGAGGTAGCGGGTGAAGCCGACCATGCCGGCCTTGTCGTAGGCGTAGAACAGCGGCGACATGATGTCGGTGCCCTCGTACACCGGGAAGTCCGGGCCGACCAGCCCGTAGATGGAGCCGATGTTGACGATGGAGCCGGAGCGCTGCTCGACCATCGTCGCGGCGACCGCCTGGGTGAGCAGGAACAGCCCGCGCGAGTTGACCGCGGAGGTGTCGTCCCAGTCGGTCGCGGTGGTGCCGAACAGGTCGCCGCCGGCCCGGTGCACGGCGTTGTTGACCAGAACGTCGACCCGGCCTTGGGTGTCCACGAGGGCTCGGTGGAACGCCTCGATCGACGCCGGGTCGGCCAGGTCCAGCGGCAGGCCGCTGGCCGATCCGCCGAGCTCGCGCAGCTCTGCGGCCGCACGCTCGGCCGCCTCGGCCCGCCGCGAGGTCACGACCACGTGCGCCCCGGCCTCGGCCAGCGCGGCGGCGAACGGTTGTCCGTAGAGTCCGGTCCCACCGGTCACCACGGCGATCCGGCCGGTCAGCCCGAACCGGTCCAGCACGCTCATCCGCCGTCCCCCTCTCGTTGACGTGGCATTGGCGGGATGGTAGCAGTGAGTTCCGACAGTCAGTACTCGTTGTTTCATTCGATGGAACTGGAGGACGTTACATGCCGGTGACACGGGTGGCGGTCAGCGGGCTGGGATCCATCGGGCGGCAGCACCTCGACGTGCTCGTGGGGCGCCCCGGCGTCCGCGTCGTCGCCTTCGATCCCGATCCGGAGCTGCGCGAACGCGCCAACGAGCGCGGCGTCGAGCGGACCGTCGACGACTTCGGGGCGCTGCTCGACCTGCGCCCGGACGCGCTGGTGATCGCGGCGCCGGACCAGTTCCACCTGCCCCAGCTGGAGGCGGCGGCCGGCCGCGGCATCCCCACGCTGGTGGAGAAGCCGCTGGCGCCCAGCACGGCCGACGCGGCCGACGCGGCCGGGCGGATCCGCGCCACGGGGACGCCGGTGCTGGTCGGCTACGTGCTGCGGCACCGGCCGGTCGTGCGGGCGGTGCGCTCGGCGCTGGCCGACGGCCTGGTCGGCGAGCCCACGTCGTTCCAGGTCATGCTCGGCGCCTACGGGACGATCACCGCCGCCGTGTCGCGGTTCGCGACGCCGGAGCCGGACCGCCTCTACCGCGACTACTCGCACGAGTGGGACTACCTGCGCTGGTTCTTCGGCCCGGTCACCCGCTGCCTCGCCGTCGCCCGGACGGTTCGGGGCGTGCCGCACGTCGAGGAGCCCAACGTCGTCGACGGCCTGCTGACCCACGTCGGCGGGGTGACCGGCGCGTTCCACCTCGACTACGTCGAGCCGCGCGGCACCCGGACCATCCACGTCGTGGGCACCGGCGGATCGCTGCTGGCCGACGTGGGCCGCGGCACGCTGACCCTGCGCCGCGCCGGCGAGGACGCCGACCGGCTGCAGAGCTTCGCCGAGCCGCCCGCCGCCGCACTCGGCCGCCAGCTCGACCACCTGCTGGAGGTGGCCGCCGGCGCCGCCGCTCCCCTCGTCGGGCTCGACGACGGCCTGGCCGCCCTCGCCGTCGCCGACGCCCTGCGCGCCTCGGCCGCGTCCGGCGACTGGACCGCCGTCGAGTCGGACCGGAGCTGACCCGGGCAGCCTTGGCACGCTCACGGGTTCCACGATCACGGCATTTCGGGCACATCTGGTCACCTGCGGCGAGCCAAGCACAACACTGGAGCGTGCCAAGCCGCGCGCACCCCGGCGCACCCGCCGCCGTGGTCCCGATACAGCGCGGCGTCCCGATCTGGTGGCACGCGCGCCGTGCGCACGTCACCCGCGCCGACACCGCATGAGCGCCGACAGCGGCTGAGGTGCCCGCGCCCTTGGCACGCCCAAGCGCTCCACAAACGCGACATTCCAGGCGCATGAGGTCATCTACAGCGAGCCAAGCACGACACTGGAGCGTGCCAAGGCACCCATCCGCCGAGGTGCTCGCTCCGGATCAGTCCCGGCCGGCCAGGACGTTCACCGCGCCGCCGAACAGCCGCGGCCAGGCGACCGCGGCCGGGACGAGGGCCCGCCGGCCCGGGCCGATCGAGGTCGCGCCGACGAGGGCCCGGGTCAGGAGCTCGTAGCGCCAGGTGAGCCGCCGCCAGGCCACCTCGTAACGGGCCGGCTCGCCGGCGACGATGGCCGCGACGGCGGCACGGGCCTGCGCCATGCCCAGCGCCACGCCCTCGCCGGTGAGCGCGTCGACGTAGCCGGCGGCGTCGCCGACCAGCAGGGTCCGCCCGGCGACCCGCCGCCGCGACCGCTGCCGCAGCGGGCCGGCGCCGCGCACCGCCGTCAGCGGCAAGCCGTCGATGCGCTCCCGCAGCGCCGGGAACGCGTCGAGGTGCCGGTCGAACGGCGCTCGTGTGCTGGTCAGCATCGCGATGCCGACGAGGTCCGGCCCGACCGGCGTCACGTAGGCCTCGGCCGCCGGCGCCCAGTGCACCTCCACATAGTCCGTCCAGGGCGCCAGCCGGACGTGCCGGCGCAGCCCGAACCGGCGCGCCCGCGCCACCGGGCGGTCCAGGCCGAGCCGGCGGCGGATCGGCGAGTGCAGGCCGTCGGCGGCGACGAGGTACCGGGCGCGGACGCCGTCGACCACGACCCCGTCGGGGTGCTGCTCCACGGACTCGACGGCGTCCGGCAGGACGGGGACGCCGGCGGCGTCGGCGGCCGAGCGCAGCGCGGCGTGCAGCGTGGTCCGGCGGACGCCGCGGCCCGGTCCGGCGCGGAAGTCCGCCGCGACCGACCGAGGGCCCGACACGTACCGGATCCCGCGCAGCGGCTGCCCATCCGGGTCGACGCCCAGGGCGGCCAGCGCGGCGACGGCGCCGGGCATCAGCCCCTCGCCGCAGGCCTTGTCGATCGGGGCGGAGCGGGGCTCGTGCACCACCACCTCCAGGCCGCTGCGCGCGGCGAGCACCGCCGCCGTCAGCCCGGCCGGGCCGCCACCGGCGACGATGACGTCGATCATCTCGGCGCGAGCTCGGCCAGGGCGCGGTTCTCGACCGAGAGGCGGACGGCGAGCAGGCCGGCGTTGACGGCGGTGAACACGACCGCGGTGATCCAGGCCGAGTGCACCAGCGGCAGCGCGAACCCCTCGACCACGACGGCGACGTAGTTCGGGTGCCGCAGCAGCCGGTACGGCCCCTCGTGCACGAGAGAGAACCCGGGAACCACGATGACCCGGGTGTTCCACTGGCGACCGAGCGTCGCGATGCACCACCAGCGCAGCGCCTGCGACGCCACGACCAGCGCCAGCATCGTCCAGCCGAGCGCGGGCACGAACTCCGGCCGGCGGATCCACACCTCGGCGACGGCGCCGGCCAGCAGGCCCGTGTGCAGGACGACCATGAAGGGGAAGTGGCCGCGGCCGAACTCGACGCCGCCGCGGGCGAAGCTCCAGGCTGCGTTCCGCTTCGACACGACCAGCTCGGCCAGGCGTTCCAGGCCGACCAGTCCGGCCAGCACGGTGAAGAGGATCTCCGACATGGTCGTCACGCTCGCAGCAGGACGAGTTCGAGGCAGAAGCCGGGGCCCATGGCCAGCACGATCCCATACGACCCGGGTGTGGGCGGGCGCAGCTCCAGCGTGTCGGCGAGGACGTGCAGCACCGACGCCGACGAGAGGTTGCCGATGCGGTCCAGCGAGTCCCACGTCAGCGCCAGCGCGGCCCGGTCAACGCCGAGCGCGTCCTGCATGGCCTCCAGCACCTTCGGCCCGCCGGGATGGCACACCCACCACCCGATGTCGGCCCGGCTCAGACCCTGATCGGACAGGAAGCCGCCGACGTCGACGCCGACCTGGCCGCGCACCAGCTCGGGCACGTCGGCGCTCAGCACGATGCGCAGGCCGGTCGCGCCGATGTCCCAGCCCATCGTCCGCTCGGTGTCCTCGTAGAGCCGGCTCCGGCTGGCCAGCACGGCCGGCCGGTCCGGCGGCCCGGCGGCACGCTCCTCGCCGCCAAGGACGACGGCGGCGGCGCCGTCGCCGAACAGCCCGCTGGCGACGAGGTTGGCGATCGACGAATCGTCGCGCTGCACCGTCAGCGAGCACAGCTCCACCGAAAGCAGCACCGCGACCTCGCCGGGGTGGCCGAGCAGGTAGTCGTGCACGCGGGCGATCCCCGCGGCGCCGGCGACGCAGCCGAGGCCGACGATCGGCACCCGCTTCACGTCCGGGCGCAGCCCGATCCGGCCGGCGATGCGGGCGTCCAGCGACGGGACGGCGATGCCGGTGATGGTGGTCGAGACGATCAGGTCGACGTCGCCCGGTGCCAGCCCGGCGGCGTCCAGCGCGTCGGTGATCGCCCGGGCGCCCAGCTCGACGGCGGCGGCGATGAACGCGTCGTTGGCGGCGCCGAAGTCGGCGAGCCCGGCGTAGCGCTCGATCGGCAGCGCGAGGTGCCGGGTGCTCACGCCCGCGTTGGCATGGATGCGTTCCAGCAGCGCGCGGTCGTACCGGCCGGCCGGCGCGATCAGGCCGGCGAACTGCGCGGTCAGCTCCGACTGCGCGTACTTGTGGTCCGGCAGGGCCCCGCGCACGGCCAGAATTCGCGTCATGAACTCGTATTACACGAATTCCGCGCCCCTAAACTCCGAACGGTGACGGTGAATGTGGCGGCGGGCGGTCTGGTCCGCGCCTGCCACCCGGAGCCGACGGCGGCGGTGACAGCGCTGAGCGGGCTGCTGGCGCTGCGGCTGGGCCACTCCCCCGCGACGCTCGCCCTGGTGATGGCGGCCGTGTTCACCGGCCAGCTCACCGTCGGCTGGTCCAACGACCTGATCGACGCCGGCCGCGACCGCCTCGTCGGCCGCGCGGACAAGCCGCTGGCCACCGGCCGGGTGACGGCCCGGACCGTGCGGGTCGCGCTCGCCGTCGCGGCCGTGCTCTGCGTGGTCCTGTCGCTGGCGCTGGGCGCAGCGGCCGGCCTCGTGCACCTGTTCCTCGTCGGCTGCGGGGTCGCCTACAACCTGGTCCTCAAGCGGACGGCGTTGTCGTGGCTGCCCTACGCGATCGCGTTCGGGCTGCTGCCGGCGGTGGTGAGCCTGGCGCTGGACCCGCCGGAGTGGCCGCCGGCCTGGATGATCGCCGCCGGCGCCCTGCTCGGCGTCGGCGCCCATCTGGTCAACGTGCTGCCCGACCTCGACGACGACGCCGCGACCGGCGTGCGCGGGCTGCCGCACCGGCTCGGGCCCGTGCGCGCCCGGGTGACGGCGGTCGTGGTCCTGGCGGCCGCGTCGGTGCTGGTGGTGCTGGGTCCGGGCCGGCCGCCGGGGTGGGCGTGGGCCGGGCTGGCCGTCGTCGGCGTGCTCGTGGTGGCGGCGCTGCGCGGCCGCGGCGCGACGCCGTTCCGCGCCGCCATGGCGATCGCGCTCGCCGACGTCGTGCTGCTGGTGCTGCGCGGCGGAGGGTAGTGGGTTGACATGGACGACCCCTGGGACCTCGTGGTGGTGGGCGCCGGCCCGGCCGGAGCAGCGGCGGCGCTCGGCGCGCTGACGGCGGCGCCGGGCCTGCGCGTGCTGCTGCTCGACCGGGCCGACTTCCCGCGCGACAAGGCGTGTGGCGACGGCGTCGCGCCGGACGTGACGGACGTGCTGGCCGCGCTCGGCCTGCCCGGCCTGCTGGACGACTGGGCGCCGGTGCGGCGGCTGGAACTGACCCACGGCGACCGCCGGGTCTCGCGCCCGATGCGGCGGCCGGTCCACGTGGTGCCGCGGACCGTCCTCGACCACCGGCTGCAGGCGGCCGCCGTCGCCGCCGGGGCTCGGTTCGAACGGCGCCGGGTGCGCACCGTCCGGCCGCTCCCCGGCCGCGTGGTCGTCGACGACGAGGTCACTGGGCTGGTGGTCGTCGGGGCGGACGGCGCCTACTCCGGCGTCCGCCGCGCCGCCGGGCTGCCCGCCGTCCGCCGCCGGGCCATCGCGCTGCGCGGCTACGTCGCGACGCCGCCCCGCTGGTCGGGCCGGCAGGTCATCGCGTTCGACCCGGCGCGCACGCAGGCCTACGCCTGGTGCTTCGACCGCGGGGACGGGCTGGCCAACGTCGGCTACGGCGTGTTCGGCGCCGACGGGCTGTCCCGGTCGGAGCTGCTGCGGCGGCTGGACGAGCTGCTGCCCGGTGCCGCCGATGGCGACGACTGGCGCGGCCACCACCTGCCGCTGTCGTCGTGGCGCTGGTCCCAGCCCGACGGCCGGCTACTGCTGGCCGGCGACGCGGCCGGCCTGGTCAACCCGATGACCGGCGAGGGCCTCCACTACGCCGTGTCGACGGGCGCGCTGGCCGGGCGCGCGGCCGCGGCCGCCGTCACGGCCGGGCGTCCCGGCACCGCGGGCGCGCGGCATCGGAGAGCCGTGCGCGCCTTCCTCGGCCGGCACCTGCGCCACACCGCCGCCGCGGCCCGCCTCTCCGCGCTGCCCGCGGTGCTGACCGCCGGCATCGTCGCCGCGGACCGGGACGAGGGGGTCTTCGACGACCTCGTCGAGCTCGGCCTCGGCCACGGGCGGCTGAACCGGCGGGTCCTCACCGGGCTGACCCGCGCCCTCGTCACCCGCTGAGCCGGGCTCCCTCGTTCCTCGCGTCCTCCTCCGCATAGTGGCAGGCCGTGTCGGCGCCTGACGGGGTCCGGACCCGCAGCGCCGGGCGCTCGGCCGCGCACCGGTCGTCCGCCCGCCAGCACCGGGTGCGGAACGGGCAGCCGGACGGCGGGTCGGCCGGGTTCGGCAGGTCGCCCTGCAACAGCCGCCGCCGAGCCGGGTCGCGCAACCGCGGGTCGGGCACCGGCACCGCGGACAGCAGTGCCTGCGTGTAGGGGTGGGCCGGCCGGGTGAACACCGTGTCGGCGTCGCCGTACTCGACGATGTGCCCGAGGTACATCACCGCGACCTGGTGGGCGAGGTGGCGCACGACGGCGAGGTCGTGCGCGATGAACAGGTAGGCCAGCCCGAGCTCGCGTTGCAGCCGGGCGAGCAGGTTGACCACCTGCGCCTGGATGGACACGTCCAGCGCGGACACCGGTTCGTCGAGGATCAGCAGCCGCGGCTCAAGGGCGAGGGCCCGGGCGATCCCGATGCGCTGGCGCTGCCCGCCGGAGAACTCGTGCGGGTAGCGCGACACGGCCTGGGCCGGCAGTCCGACCAGGTCGAACAGCTCGCGGACACGTGCGCGGCGACCGGCCCGGTCGCCCACGCCGTGGATGTGCAGGGGCTCGGCGACGATGTCGCCGGCCGGCATCCGCGCCGGCAGCGAGGCGTACGGGTCCTGGAACACGAACTGCAGCTCGCGCCGCTTCTGGCGCAGTTGCGCGGTCGACAGGGTGGAGAGGTCGGTGCCGTCGAACGTGACGGTGCCGCCGGTGGGTTCGTGGAAGCGCATGATCGTGCGCCCTACGGTGGACTTCCCGCACCCGGACTCGCCGACCAGCGCCAGCGTCTCGCCCGCGGCGACGGTGAACGAGACTCCCTCGACGGCGTGCACCGTGCCGCGCCGGCGCTGCAGCACCCCGCCGCGGATCGGGAAGTGCTTCACCAGTCCTTCGACCCGCAGCAGCTCGGCGCTCATTCCACTCCTCCCGTCAGCCCGGCCAGCTCGGCGTGGAAATGGCACGCCGACCGGTGGCCGCGCCCCGCCGGGTTCAGCTCGGGCCTGGTCAGGCACTCGTCGCGGCCCTGGTTGAGCGGGCAGCGCGGCCGGTAGGAGCAGCCCGGCGGCAACGCCTGCGGGTTGGGCGGCTGTCCGCCGATCGCGGGCAGCTCGGCCACCCGGTGGTCCAGGCGCGGCAGGCTGCGCAGCAGGCCACGGGTGTAGGGATGGCGGGCCTCGTGGAACACCGTGTCCACGTCCGCGGTCTCCACCACGCGCCCGGCGTACATGACCACCACCCGTTCCGTCATCTCCGCGATCACGCCGAGGTCGTGGGTGATCATGATCAGCGCGGCCTCGGTCTCCTGCTGCACCCGCCCGAGCAGGTCCAGGATCTGCGCCTGGATCGTGACGTCCAGCGCCGTCGTCGGCTCGTCGGCGATGATCAACGCCGGCCGGTTCGCCATCGCCATCGCGATCATCGCCCGCTGCCGCATGCCGCCGGAGAACTCGTGCGGGTACTGCCGGGCCCGCCGCTCCGGCGCCGGGATGCCGACCTCGGCCAGCAGCTCCACCACCCGCGCTCCGGCCGCCCGCCGGGACAGCCCGGCCTGGTGCCGGCGCAGTCCTTCGGCGATCTGCTCGCCCACGGTCATCACCGGGTTGAATGCCGTCATCGGGTCCTGGAACACCAGGCCGATCTCACGGCCACGGATCCGCTCCAGCTCCCGCTCGGCCAGCCCCACCAGGTCGCGGCCGCGGAACCGGGCGTGCCCGGCCACCACCCGGCCGTGGCCCGGCAACAGCCCGAGCGCCGACATCATCGTCACGCTCTTGCCCGACCCGGACTCACCGACGACGCCCACGGTCTCGCCCGGACGGACGTCGAGGCTGACGCCGTTGACGGCGCGAACGACGCCGCCCTCGACGCGGAACTCGGTCACGATCTCGTCGATCGACAACAGCGGCTCGGTCATCGGACCGCCCTCGGGTCGGCCGCGTCGCGCAATCCGTCACCGACGAAGTTGACCGCCATCACCGTGACCGCGATCGCGATGCCCGGCGGCAGCCACAGCCACGGCATCGACTCCAGGATCGTCAGCGACTGTGCCTCGTTGAGCATGTTCCCCCAGCTCGCCGTCGGCGGTGGGACCCCGAGGCCGAGGAACGACAGCGCCGCCTCCAGCAGGATCGCCTGCGCCACGCCGAGCGTCGCCACCACGGTGAGCGGGGCGATCACGACCGGGACCACGTGCTTGCGGATGATCCGCACCGCACCGGCGCCCAGCCCGCCGACCGCGAGGATCGAGTCCTGCTCGCGCAGTGACAACGTCATCCCGCGGACGATGCGATACGGCGTCGGCCAGCCGAACAGCCCGATCGACAGGATCAGCGTCGGCAGGCTCGGCCCCACGAACGCGACCACCACGATGATGATGATCAGCGCCGGGAACGACAGCACCACGTCGGCCAGCCGGCTCAGCGCGCCGTCGACCGAGCGGCCGAAGTACCCGGCCACGGCGCCCAGCACCAGCCCGATGGACGTGGCGATCAGCGCCGCGCTGAGCCCGACGAGGAGCGAGACCCGGCCACCGGCCAGCAGCCGGGCCAGCACGTCGCGGCCGGCGGAGTCGGTGCCCAGTGGATGCCCGTCCGCCGGGCCGCGGCGGATCGCCGACGGGTCCACCGCGTTCGGGTCGGCGCCGACCACGAACGGCAGGACGATGGCGCCCACGGTCAGCAGCACGAGCATGATCGCGCCTGCCACCGCCAGCCGATGCCGGCGGAACCGGCGCAACGCCAGGCGGCCGGGCGAGACCGAGCCGGCGTCGGCCGGCACTGTGTCCAAGGTCGTCATTCGCGGACCACCCTTCACAGTCGGATTCGGGGATCGATGACGGCGTACGCCACGTCGGCCAGCAGGTTGCACAGCAGCACGAGCACCGCGATCGCCATCACGAAGCCGAGCAGGATCGGATAGTCCCTGGCGAGCACGGCTTCCAGGGCCAGCCGGCCCATGCCGGGCCAGGCGAAGACCTGCTCGACGACCACGGCGCCGGCGAAGAGCACCGGGATCTGAATCGCCACCACCGTCACCAGCGGGATCAACGCGTTGTGCAACGCGTGCCGGCCGACCACCCGCCGCCGTGACAGCCCCTTCGACCGCGCTGTCGTCAGGAAGTCCTGGCCCAGCACCTCCAGCATCGCCGCCCGCGCGTAGCGCACGTACGGCCCGGCCAGCGCGAGCCCGAGAATGCCCGCCGGCAGCACCAGGTGGCGCAGCGAGTCCACCAGGCCGCCGCCGCCGACGGAGTTCATGCCACCGGTCGGCAACCAGTCCAGCTTCAGCCCGAACACGTAGATGCCCAGCAGCGCGACGAAGAAGCTGGGCACGGAGATCGCGACCAGGCTCAGCGCCGCCGCGCCGTAGTCGACCAGCGTGTTGCGGCGCAGCGCGGCCAGGATTCCCACCGGGATGCCGGCCAGCAGGCCGATCACCAGGGCGGTGCCCATCAGCCGAACGGTCGGGCCCAGCCGCTCCACCATCACCTCGGCGACCGGCCGGCTGGTGCTGTAGGAGAATCCGAGGTTGCCCTGGAGGAACTCCCCTGCCCAGCGGACGTACTGGATGGGCAGGGACGCGTCCAGCCCCAGTTGCTCCCGGCGTCGCGCGATCGCCGCGGCCCGGTCGCCGGAGAACGACATCGGATCGATCATCATCTCCACCGGGTCGCCCGGCATCAGCTGCAGCAGCGTGAACAGCAGCATGCTGATGCCGACCAGCACCACGGCGGACACCAGCAACCGCCTGACGACGTACGCGACCATCGAGCGCTCTATCCGCCCAACGACCAGTCGGCGGCGTTCCAGAAGGCGTCGACCGCCGAGGGGTTCAGCTCGAAGCCCTGCAACCGGTCGTTCGTCGCCGCCAGCGTGTTCGGCACGTAGAGGACGAAGATCGGCACCTGCTCGTTGACGATGCGCTGCGCCTCGGCGTAGATCCGCTCCCGCTCGGCCTGGTCGCTCGTCGCGATGCCCTCGGCCAGCAGCCGGTCCAGCTCCTCGTTGCAGTAGCCGGAGATGTTGGGCCCGCCGATGGTGGCACACGTCAGCCGCGAGTTCATCGACGCCGGGTCCATGGTGAACAGGCCGTAGCTGGAGATCAGCAGGTCGAAGTCCCGGTCGGCCAGCGACGCCGACAGCTCGGCCGCCTGGTAGTTCTGGACCCGGGCGTTGATGCCGACCTCTTGCAGCTGGGCGGCGACGATGGTCACCGTGGTGTCGCGATCACGCTGGCCCGGCACGACCTCGATCCGGACCTCCGTCGCGGGGTCCCAGCCGGCCTCGGCCAGCAGCTCGCGCGCCTTGTCCGGGTCATGGCCGTAGTGGGTCAGGCCGTCCGGCACCGCCCAGTCCGGCCCGTGCGCCAGCGTGTCGACGACCTGGGCCTCACCGGCGAGGGCCTCCTCGACGATGGCCTCGCGGTCGATGGCGTACATGATCGCCTGGCGGACCCGCGGGTCGGCCAGCTTGCCCGAGTCATGGGCGGTGTGCAGCGCCATGACGCCGGCGCCCTCGGCGCGGTGCAGCGTGACGCCGTCGATGCCCTCGACCCGGCCGACGTCGGGCGCCGCCACCTGGGCGAAGTCGATCTCGCCGGTCTCCAGCTGGGCCATCGCCGCGTCCGTGGTCAGGTGCTGGGCGAACACCCGGTCCAGCCCGAGCTCCGTGCGGTACTCCGGATTGGCGTGGAACTCGATCTGGTCGTCGGTCACCCAGCGCTGGAACACGTACGGCCCGATCCCGACCGTCGGCTCGCGGAAGAACGGGTTCTCCGCCAGCCCGTCCACCGGCAGCTCGCCGACCACGTGCTCGGGCAGGACCGCCAGCGTGGGCTGGACCAGCTCGTCGATCAGCGCGACGTTGGGCTGGTCGAGCTGGATGACGAACGTGGTGTCGTCCGGCGCCTGGAAGCCGGCCACCGTGTCCGCCGAGCCGTCGGCGAGCGCGGCGGCGCCACTCACCGTCGCGAACTTCCCGGCATACGCGCTGCCGGTGGCCGGGTTGGCGTACAGGTTGTAGGTGAAGACGACGTCGTCGGCCGTGAACGGCTCGCCGTCGCTCCACACCACGTCGTCGCGCAGGTGGAAGGTCCAGGTCGTGCCGTCCGGCGACACCTCCCAGCTCTCGGCCAGGCGCGGCCCGTACTCGCTGCCGGCCGTCACCGAGACCAGCGCGTCCCAGTGCAGCTGCGCGATCAGCTGATCCGGCCCGATAGGCGCGAGCAGTGGGCTGAAGCCACGCGGCGGCTGGTAGAGCTGCACGGCGGCATCGCGGCTGTTGCCGCCGTCGCCGTCGCCGCCGTCGTCGTCACCGGTGGTGCCACCGCCGCCGGAGCACGCGGTGGCGAGCACCAGGACGGACAGGGCGGCTATCGCCGCCTTGGACAACGCCATGGGGTTCACCTGCTTTCCTTCACGATGGCGGAGACGGCTCGCACGAAGGCGTCATCCGGTGGAGTGAGCGGGGGTGCGACCGAGGGGACGGGCAGGCCCAGCGCCGTCGCCGTGGCGACCTTGATCGCCCCGACGGCGCGCGCCGGGAAGCCCGCGCCGTCCAGCGGCACGTCGAGAATGCGAAGCAGCCGCAGGTACGTGGCCTGCGCGGCGGCCGCCCCGTCCACGTCGCCGGCCCGTGCGGCGGCGTAGGTCTCGACCGCCGCACCCGGCAGGACGTTCGCGAAGCCGGGCACGATGCCGTGGAACCCGAGCATGATGGCCACGTCGAGGGTGATCTCGACACCGGCGTAGGTGCGGAAGCCGGTGACGTCCGCGGTCGCCGCGCAGAGCTGCCGGCCGGCCGTCAGGTCGCCGGAGGAGTCCTTCACCCCGGCCAGCACGCCGTCGGCGGCGAGGCGGCTCACCAGGCTCACCGGCAGCTTCCGCGGTGTCCGTGGCGGCACGTCATAGGCGACGACGGGCAGCTCGACGGCCGTCGCGACGGCCCGGAAGTGGGCGGCGAGCTCGGCGTCGCTGGAGTCGAAGAACAGCGGCGGGAGAACGAGCAGGGCGTCCGCACCGCCCGCCTCGGCGTCACGCGCCGCCTGAACGGTGTCCGAGGTGCCGAGCCCGCCCACCCCGGCCCAGACCGGCAGCCGTCCGTCGGCCTCGTCCACCACGACCCGCAGCACGGCCGAGCGCTCGGCCGGCGTGAGGTTGCCCACCTCGCCGGTCGAGCCGGTGGCAAGCAGGCCGTTCACACCGGCCGCGATCTGCTGTTCGACCAGCGCGGACATGGCCTCGCGGTCGGGCTTGCCCGACTCGGTCAGGAAGCTCACCAGTGGCGTGATCACGCCGGCCGGCAGGGCGGGATCGGTCATCGAGGGTCTCCCCCTGGGTCGCGTTGAGCAACGATCTGGTTGTCCTACAACGGTTGTAGGACAACGAGAGTAGGGTTCGGGGCACAGCTTGGCAAGACCGCTCTGAACTAGATCGGCGGAAGCATCAGGTCCGGGAGGAGCTCCCGCGCGACGAGCCGGGCCTCCGCGACCGCCGACTCCGGCGCGGCGGCGTAGGGCCAGCGGACCCGCAGTCCCACGTCGGCCCAGCCGCCGACGGCGGCCAGGAACTTGTCCAGGGCCGGGTTGGACAGTCCGCGCGCCTGCAGCGGCGCCACGCAGCGGCGGAAGAACTCGCCGATGCGCCGCTCCAGGTCCAGCGCCGCGGGCAGGTCGCGGTGCATCAGCTCGTACCAGGCCACGGCGCCGGCCGGAGCCATCGCGGCGACGTTGGAGTAGCTGCCGGACGCACCATGGCCGACGCCGGTGGCCAGCCGGTGGCCGGCGACGAACAGCGAGCAGGCCGGCGCGTGCGCGCGCATCCGCGCGTACCAGTCGCCGTCGCCGCCGGCCAGCTTCACGCCGACCAACGCCGGCACGGCGGCCAGGAGGCGGCCGAGCAGCTCCGGCGAGACCTGGGTCTTGGCGTGAGGCGGGTTGTACAGCACGAGCGGGACCGGCGCCGCCGCCGCGGCGACGCCGGTGAGGAAGTCGGCCACCTCGGCCTCGTTCAGCGGCACCCAGTCCGGCAACGTGACCTGGATCGCGCCGGGCTCGTGCTCGCGCGCCCGGCGCACCCGGTCCAGGCAGACCTGCGCGCTCGGGTGGCCGGCGCAGATCTGGAACGGCAGGCCGGCGCCCTCGCAGGCGCCGGCCAGCAGCTCGTTGACCCGGTCGAACTCGCGCTCGTCCAGGGCATGGAGCTCACCCGCCGTGCCATGGGCGTACACGCCGTGCACGCCGCTGCCGGCCAGCAGCGACAGCTCGTCCTCCAGGCGGCGCCAGTCGATGGCGTCGTCCGCCCGCAGCGGCAGGAGCACGGTGCCCCACACCCCGCGGATCCGGCCGGCCGGCAGCGGCTTCATGACGTCAGCTGCCGAACTCGACGGTGACGTCGTTGCGGTAGTTGTCGAGGACGAAGGTGTACGCGGTGTCCGTGAACGGCTGGTGGATCTTCACGTACGGATCGGTGATGTCGAGTCCGGCGAACCGGTGGATCACCCGTCCGCTCTCGACCCGGGTGGCGAACGTCCAGCCGGTGACCTCGGTGTACACGTCGTTGTCCGGGCTGGACAGGATCGTGTAGTGGCTCTGGTTGAGCCGGGTGGTGCCGGTGCGGTTGCGCAGCTCCACCGCCTCGACATCCCCGCCGGCGGGGATGTCGACGTCGAGCACCAGGCTGCGCGACCGGTAGTCCAGCGCCAGCGACGACGGCGCGCAGGCCTGGTCCCAGTTCGCACCGGGCCGGGTCTGCGGGAACACGTCGAGCTCGTTGATGCCGGCCCGGACCGGCCCGGACGGCGCGGTGGTACTGGAGATCCGGAGCACGTCGCCGTTCGTCACACCCGCCTGGGCCAGCGTGTGCGCCGGGTTCAACGGCGTGGACGGGTTGGCCCGGGTCGTGAGCTGGAGACCGCTGCCCGGCGCGCACAGCACGCCCTGCGCCTCGGCGGCGATGACGGCGGAGACCAGCGTGCTCGTCGGGTGGCTCGCCTTGCGGACGGCGTACGGCCACAGCCAGCTGTTCCGGTCGGTGCGTTCGACGAAGAACGTCGGGGTGGCCGCGACGCGGCTGGCCGCGGCCGCCGCCTCGTCCTGGCAGTCGGTCGCGAGGGTGGCGTCCTCGACGACGTTCGCGACCAGCTTCCACTTGGCGGTGCCGATCTTCGCCTGGAACACCACCAGCAGCCGGTTGGCACTGAGCCGGTGGAACGCCGGCTCGCCCGTCGCCGCGCCCATCAGCTGCGTTCCGCTGGTGTCCTCCAGGAACGTCTGCCCTTCCCAGGTGACGCCGCCGTCGAAGGTCGAGACCAGCACCGCCCGTCCGGTCCGGTTTCCGGCCGAGTCGAGCTGGCGGTGCCCCATGACCAGCTTCTCCTGGGTGCCGGTCAGCGCGTCGGTGCACGGGGCCGTCGTCATCGCCAGCGCCTCGGCCGGGCGGCCCGACGCGACCGGAGCGCTCCATGTCGCGCCGTTGTCGCTGGAGTACGACAGGTAGGCCTGGCCCTTGTTCTGCCCGACGCCGGTGGCATAGCGGATGACGGCCAGCAGGCGGCCGTCGCTCAGCTCCTGCACGAACAGCTCGTTGGCGCCACTGGGGTAAGGGACGGAGCTGTAGGGCGCGAACTGGACGGGGTTGTTCGGGTCATAGGCGATGGTCCGGTAGTCCGACCAGGTGAGCCCACCGTCGAAGGAGCGCAGCACGCCGGACTGCCACCGCCGCGGGTCGGTCTCCCAGTCCGGGGTCAGTTCCTTGGCGCCCCAGATCGGCAGCAGCAGCGTGCCGTTGTCCAGCTCCACGATCGGGGTTCCACCGACCCACGCCTCCCGGATCGGCGTGGGCAGCGTGACCGGCGTGTTCAATCCGGTCCAGGTCGCGCCGTTGTCCGTGGACCTGGCGACGATCAGCGTCGCCTTGCGGTCGTTGTAGGCCTGCACGTTGATCGCATCGTTGTACGGAAGCAGGATCGTGCCGTTGCTCAGCGTGGCCATCCCACGCGTTGAGGAGATACCGCCGCCCCCTTCGTGCGAGCTGGTCCCATCCAGGATGGTCGAGGGGCTCCACGTGGCGCCGTCGTCGGTCGAGCGGATCAACCGCAGGTCGCCCTCGTTCCCGTCCGTCCCGGTGTTGAACGCGATGAGCAGGTCGCCGTTGGGCGCCTCGGTGAGTGCCGGCCGGTACGCGTCGATCGCGGCGGGCTTGTCGGGGAAGGTGGCCGCGCTGGTGACGTCCCAGGCGTCGACCACCTCCAGCGCCGGGTCGCTCACGCCGTGCGCGGGCGCGCCGGTCAACAGGACCGCCAGGGAACCCGCGGCGATCGCGGCGACCGCCGCTCGCTTGCCCAGCTCTTTGTGTCGTGCCATGTCCGGACCTCCGATTCAGCTGTCGAGCGGATACAGCGGACGTGGTGCGTTGGTGAACGCGAGCGTGTCCAGCCGCGGCGTCGAGGCGCCCGGCAGGTCCAGCGTCAGCGCCGCGCGGGCGATGGGCGCGTACGCCTGGGTGTACATGTGCGCGGACCGGACGACGACGATGTCGGCCTCGCGCGGGTCCAGCCCGGCGTGGCGCCACGGCGCGAGGTCGAACGTCGGCGCGGGCTGCTCGGTGAGCAGCACCGCTGGCCCGAGCCCGGTGTCGACGACCGCGAAGCGGCCCATGTCGTACCGGGTGCCCTTCATGAACGGCCCGTCGAGCTCGACGGGTTCGGCGCCGAGCCGGCGCACCTCACCCGTCAGCC
Source organism: Jiangella anatolica (assembly GCF_003236295.1). Lineage (GTDB taxonomy): Bacteria > Actinomycetota > Actinomycetes > Jiangellales > Jiangellaceae > Jiangella > Jiangella anatolica. The sequence continues at coordinate 114,179 of NZ_POTW01000001.1, read as the reverse complement.
GGACCGGACGGTGGAAGCGCCGGTCGATGCCCGCGCCGACGTCCAGCGACAGCCGCGTGCCGGGTCCGGCGTCATGGCAGGCGGCGACGGCGGCCGGGTCGGCGACGGTGACCAGCGAGCGCAGGCCGGCGCCGTGCCGCAGCAGCGCGTCGACCATGGCCGGGCTGTCGCCGGTGGCGCCGGCGGTGGGCGAGTCGGCGGACTCGCTGAGCACGACCAGACCGTCCAGCGTCCGGGCCCGTTCGATCGCGGCGCGTGGCTCGTACAGCTCGACGTCGAAGTCGTGCCGGCGGTCCCAGGCCGTCTCGGCCAGGTCGTCACACCGGTGCTGGGCGGTGGGATGGTCCGCCGGAGCGACCGCCGTCACCGCGAAGCCCAGCTCGCCGACGTCGAGCCAGGGCTGGACCGGGAAGATCGAGACGTCGCGGATGCCGCCGGAGGTGACCGCGTCGGCGAGCCGGCGCAGGTCGGCGATCGGGCCGTCACCGGTGCTCTGCGCCTCGGCCGGCACCAGCATCGGCCGCTTCGCCAGGTACGTCCGCAGCCGGACACCGGTGGTCAGCTGCTCGATCAGCAGCCGGGCCGCGGCGGCGCCGGTGCGGACCTGATCGATGTGCGGATAGGTGTGGTAGCCGACGACGATGTCGGCCTGCCGGACCATCCGCCGGGTGAGGTTCGCGTGCAGGTCCAGCGACACCGCCACCGGGATCTCCGGCCCGAGCAGGTCCCGGACCGCCGCCAGCAGGTGCCCGTCGACGTCGCCGATCCCGTCGGCGGCCAGCGCGCCGTGCAGGCCGAGGTAGAGGCCGTCGAGACGACCGGCCGCGCGGATCGCGTCGAGCAGCATCCGCTCCAGCGTCGCCGCCGCGTCCGCCGTGAGCGGTCCGCCGGACATAGCCCACGCCCGCAGCAGCGGCACACCCTCGTGACCCGCCGCCCGGACGACGCCGGCCGCGCCGTGATACTCGTCGGCGACGTCGAGCTCCCGGGCCGCCGCCCCGGTGCGCAGCGTCTGGAAGTCGCCCAGCTCCGTCTGCCGCGCCGACCAGCTGTTCGACTCCTGGACCAGCATGGCCAGGCCGATCCGGCGGACGCCCGTCGCCGTCATGGCGTCAGAAGATCGGCAGCGAGGGCCACCACTCCGGCCGGAACGGATCGCGGAACTCGTCCTGGAACTCCTGCTCGACGTACCGGCGGTGGTACTCCTCGAGCTTGTCGCGGTCGAGCTCGACCCCCAGCCCGGCGCCGGCCGGGACCGGCAGCCGGCCGTCGCGGAAGCGGTGCGGCTCGGCGATGACGTCGTCGCTCTGTTCCGGCAGGTGCGAGTCGATGCTGTGCGACACGACCGGGTGCGCGGCGGCGAAGTGCAGCAACGCCGCCGTCGAGATGCCGAGCTCGCGGTCGCTGTGCAGGCTCATGCCGAGGTTGAACGTCTCGCAGATCTTGGCGAGGTGGCCGAGCGCGGACGGGCCGCCCCAGAAGTGGATGTCGCCGAGGATGACGTCGACGGCGTGCTCCCGGATGGTCTGCGGCAGCTGGTCGAAGCTGACGCAGCACATGTTCGTCGCGAGCGGCACCGGCGAGTCCTTCCGGACCAGCGACATGCCCTCGATCCCCCAAGTGGGGTCCTCGCAGAACTCCACGTCGAACGCGGCGACGGCGCGGAGGAACCGGGTGCTCGTCGGCACCGACCACGCCTGGTTCGGGTCGAGCCGGAGGAACCGCATGCGGTCGCCCAGGCTCGCCCTGATCTTCTCGACCGCGACCAGCTCCTGCTCCGGCGGCAGGATGCCGTTCTTGAACTTGACGTCGCGGAACCCGTAGCGGTCGACGAGCTCGACGGCGTGCTCGGCCGGGTGGTCGACGGTCAGCTCCTCGTCCGCGGAGCCCTGGCGATAGAAGACGTAGGCGGCGAACTCGATCTCCTCGCGGTCGATGCCGCCCCACAGGTCGCCGCAGCGCTTGCCCAGCTGCTTGCCGGCGAGGTCCCAGCAGGCCATCTCCACCGCGGCGCCGGCCAGCTTGGTCGCTCCGATGATGTCGAGCTGCTCGCTGGTCACCCGGTAGAACCCGTACCGTTTGGCGACCCGCAGCGCCTCGACCGGGTCGAGGCCCAGGAAGAACGACGCCGTCTGGCGCACGGCCGCGGCGACCGCCTCCCCGCCCCGGGTCTCGCCGAGCCCGACCAGCCCCTCGTCAGTCACGAGCTCCACGATCGTGCGCGTCGTGCCGAGCTCGGTGCCCGCCGACCAGCGCAGCGGCGTCACGAGCGGAACGAGGACGGGCGTCACACGGACGTCGACGATCTTCACCTGGTCACCCCTGGTTGTCCTACAACGGTTGTAGGACGACCAGAGTAGGCATGGAGGTGCCGCGGCGCAAGACCTCGCGGGGTCAGGCCCGGGTGCGGTGCAGCTGGTTGTCGAAGTGCCCGCTCATCGCCGCCACCGCCGCGTCGGCGTCGCCGCGCTGGAGCGCGGTGACGATGTTGCGGTGCTGCTGCGCGATCCGCGCGGGCGGCGGGATCGACAGGTCGTGATGCTCGCTGATGCTGGAGATGGCGTCCCAGAACGCCTGCAGCAGGAAGACCACGACCCAGTTGCCCAGCGGGCGGTACAGCACGTCGTGGAACCGGCGGTCGACCTCGATCGCCCAGTCGTCCCGCTCGGCCCGGGCCTCCATGTCCTCGACGATCGCCACCAGCTCGTCCAGGTCGGCCGGCGCCAGCAGCGGCACCACCGCGCGCAGCAGGTTGACCTCCAGGATCTCCCGGACCTCGGCGATCGGCAGCAGGCTCTTGAGGCCGTCGGGCTCGGTGAGCCGGGCCCAGAAGGTGAGGATGTCGGTCAGCCCGTCGAGGGTCACCTCACGCAGGTAGATGCCGTGCCCGTGCCGGATCTCGAGGATGCCCTGCACCTGCAGCGCCTGCAGCGCCTCGCGCACCGCGTTCCGGCTGGCGCCGAGCTGGTCGGAGAGCTGGTGCTCGGTGGGCAACCGGTCACCCGGCCGCAACCCCCGGTCGAGGATCAGTTCCTTGATCGCGTGCAGCAGGGTCGGACCGCCGCCCGACTCCCGTCGATCTTGCCTCGTCGCCACCCTGTTCTCCCTGCCGGCCAGCCCTAGCCCGCTTGCACGCGGGACACAGCGAACTGTACAGTCCGCAGAAATTGGTTGTAGGACAACCACCGTTCGTGTTGTCCGGCCCGCTCTCGCACCGAACAGGTGGTCCTCCATGGAGTGGTCGCAGTCTGCACAGATGTACGAGCGCGCCAAGCTGTCCCTGCCCGGCGGGGTCAGCAGCGGCTTGCGCGCGGCGATGAGACCGCATCCGTTGTTCTTCGAGCGCGGGGCGGGGTCCCGGCTGTGGGACGTGGACGGACGGGAGTACGTCGACTACGTCCTCGGCTGGGGCCCGCTCATCCTGGGCAACTCGCACCCGGCGCTGGTCGACGCCGTCACGCGGCAGCTCGCCGCGGGTCAGAGCTCGGGCGCGGGCCACAGCAGGGAGTTCGAGCTGGCCGAGCGGGTCTGCGCGGCGATCCCCGGCATGGACAAGGTGCTGTGGTCGAACACCGGCTCCGAGGCCGCCCAGATCGCGCTGCGGCTGGTCCGGGCGGCCACCGGCCGGGTCCGGTTCATCAAGTTCCACGGCCACTATCACGGCTGGTCCGACGCCATGCTGCTGGGCTACCGGCCCGCGGCGGACGGCTCGCTCGACGGCCTGACGTCCCGGGGGCAGCATCCCCGGGCGCCGGCCGACGCCGTCATGCTGCCGTGGAACGATCTCCCGGCCGTCGCCGCGGCGCTGTCCGGCCCGGACCACGACATCGCGGCGATCTTCACCGAGCCCGCGCTGTGCAACTCCGGCGTGCTGCCGCCCGCGCCGGGCTTCCTCGCCGGCCTGCGCGAGCTGTGCGACGCGCACGGCGTGGTGCTCGTCTTCGACGAGGTCATCACCGGGTTCCGCATCGCGTACGGCGGCGGGACCGAACGCTACGGCGTCAGCCCCGACCTGGCCGTGCTCGCCAAGGCGATCGCCGGCGGCCTCCCGCTGTCGGCCGTGGCCGGCCGGGCCGCCGTCATGGACCTGGCCACCCAGGGCGTGGTCCACGCCGGCACCTACAACGGCGGACCGCTCGCCCTGGCCGCGGCGGACGCCACGCTGACAGAGCTCGCCCGCCCGGGCGTGTACGAGGCGTTCGAGGAGCGGGCCGGGCAGCTGACGCAGGGCATGCGCAAGGCTCTCGCCGACCACGGCGTCACGGGCGCGGTGCACCACGTCGGCCCCGTCGTCCAGTGCACGCCCGGCGTGCCGGCCGGTGACAGCTTCGCGACGTTCATGTCCGCCGACTGGGACTGGTACGGCGCTCTCACGGTGGAGCTGCTGCGCCGCGGGATCTACGTCCTGCCCGGCGGGCGCTGGTACCTGTCGACCGTGCACGACGAGGCCGACGTCAACCGGACCGTCGCCGCCTTCGGCGCGGCCGTGGCCGCCACCGTCGACACGACCGGCCGGCCCCGATGACGGGCACGCGGTTCGCCGGGCGGGTCGCGATCGTGACCGGTGCCGCCAACGGCATCGGCGCGGCGGTGGCCCACGCGTTCGCCGCCGAGGGCGCGTCGGTCGTCGCCGTCGACCTCGACGCCGAGATGTTGCGCTCCGTCGTCGAGGAGATCGCGGCGGACGGCGGCGCGGCGACGGCCGTCACCGGCGACGTCGGCGAAGAGCCGACGGCCAGGCGGGCGGCCGCCACCGCCGCGGAGTCCTACGGCGGGCTCGACGTGCTGTTCAACGGCGCCGGCGTGAACCGCCACGGCGCGGTGCCGGACGTCTCGCTCGCTGACTGGGAGTTCGTCCTCGGCGCCAACCTGCGCGGGCCGTTCCTGCTGATGAAGCACGCGATCCCGCTGCTGCGGGAGCGCGGCGGCGGCGCGATCGTCAACACGGCTTCGGTGCAGGCGTTCGCCAGCATGCCGGCGGTGCCGGCCTACGCCGCGTCGAAGGCCGGCGTCGTGGCGCTGACCGCTGCGGCGGCGCTCGACCACGCGAAGGACGGGATCCGTGTCAACTGCGTCGCGCCGGGCTCGGTCCGCACGCCCATGCTGCGCGCCGCCGCCGAGCAGTACGCACCGGACGACCCGGAGCGCGCCCTGGCCGAGTGGGGCGCGGTGCACCCGATCGGCTTCCTCGCCGAGCCCGAGGACGTCGCCGCGCTGGTGCTCTTCCTGGCCGGTCCCGAGTCCCGCGCCATCACCGGTGCCTGCTACCGGGTGGACGGCGGGCTGCTCGCCAAGCTCGCGCACTGACCCCGCTGTTCGGCGACGACGACCGCATCATCGTCGATCGAGTGCCTCGGCCATGTCGCCATCCTCAACCAACTGGGTGGTGGAGTCGATGACGACTGTAAGTATCTTGCGCCCCTATGGGTGCCTTCGTAGGATAATTACACCCGCAGCGCGCAGCGGCATGTTCCCCTCCCCCTTGGCTCAGGAGGTAACAATGTCAGCGAGCACCATCCGCCGGCGGATCACCAGCCGGCTGGCCCGGATCGGCACCACTCTCGCGCTGGTCGCCGGACTCAGCGCGGTCGTCAGCTTCGGCGGGGCGCAGACCGCGTCCGCCGAGCAGTCCTGTCCCGCCACGCCCGTCCAGGGCATCACCCAGTGGATCGAGCAGTACAAGGACCGCGGAGTGACGGTCTGCTGGGGCATGGAGACCTCCGGCGGACTGCCCCAGCTGGCCGCGGTCGTCCAGGTCGTCGACCTCGCCGACGGCGCCAACCTCAGCGTCGCATCCTTCCCGAACTGTCCGTGCGGACCCCCGAGCGCCGGTCAGCTCTACAGCAAGGACACCGTGGACATCTGGCAGGAGATCTACCAGACGCCGGGAGAGGAGCTCTTCAGCACGACCAATGCGGGCTTCTTCAAGGACTCGTCGAGCAATCCGTCGACGGCGCTCAGCCTTCCCGACGTGTGGGGCGGCAGAATCTGGTCCTACGGCATGCCGTCGGCGTTCGACCTGACGCTGGCGAAGGTGAGCCTGACGATGGGCCTGCCTGACAGCGGTTTCCAGACGGTGAAGCTGCGCGACTTCCCGGCGAACTACACGGCGGCGCACGTGAACTCGCACTACCCCGGTTGCGGCACCGATCCCCTGTGCCCGGCCAGCTACTACGGAACCGTCGGCTTCCATCCCGCCGCCAACCTCACCGGCAACCCCGACGACATCTCGCGACGGACGATGCTCGGCGTCAATGCGCAGGTGAACGTGGCCGCCTCGCGCGTCTACATCCTCACGACGACGCGGTCCTACAGGCTCGCGGACGCCCGGCAGATCCTCAAGCACTTCGGCTCGCAATACGAGATGCAGCTCGACGGCGGCGGCAGCACGCAGTCGATCTCGGAGTACCACCAGATCGACAGCACCGTCTTCCGCCCGGTCCCCCAGGTCCTCCAGGTCTGGCTCGGCAACTGAACGCACTCAGCGCGGCCGCCCGGCGCCGTCGGCGCCGGGCGGCGGTCCCGCGGCGTCGAGCCGCTCGAACGGGCCCGGCCCGTCCTGCGGCTTCGCTGGGGCGTCGAGGTGCCGGACGCGCAGCTCGTCCATGAGCTCCTCGACGAACGCCGGTCCCCCGTCGCGCATGAGCTGCTGCCGGGCCCGCAGCTCCTCATCACCGGGACGCCAGTCCAGGCCCCAGTCGCCGAGGGCGCAGATGATCGGCAGCGTCCGGATGCCGGCCTCGGTGAGGCTGTAACGGGCCCGCTGCCCCCGCCCCGCGGCGCCGCGGGTGAGGATGCCCGCCTCGACCAGCCGGACGAGGCGGTCGGCGAGGATGTTCGTCGCGATGCCCTCGGCCGAGCCGGTGAGCAGCGCCCGGAAGTAGCGGCGGTCGGCGAAGATGACGTCGCGCAGGACGAGCAGCGACCAGCGGTCGCCGAGCACCTCGACGGCGGCGTTGACCGGACATCCGGACCGTGGTTCCACGACTCCTCCTTGACAGGCACCTCGGCCCCACTATAGTGATTGCAGTTCGCAATCACTCGGGAAGAGGACGAGATGGGCCGCTTCGTCTACTCGATGAACGTCTCCGTCGACCTGCGGATCGAGCAGGTGCCTGGCGACAACGGCGCCGGCGAGTGGCTGCGCCTGGACGAGGAGTTGCACCGCGAGTTCAACGCGGTGACGAAGTCGGTCGCGCTCATCGTCCACGGCCGGGTGTTCTACGAGATCATGGAGGAGTTCTGGCCGCGGGCGCGCGAGGACGCCTCGTTGCCGGACTTCCTGCACGAGTACGCCGACCTGTGGACCGCCAAGCCCAAGGTGCTGGTCTCCCGCACCCGCAGCAGCGCCGGCCACAACACCCGGGTCATCGGCGGCGACGACGCGATCGAGCAGCTGGCCACGCTGCGCGCGCAGACCGACGGCGCCATCGGCGTCGGCGGCGCGACACTGGCCACCCAGCTGCTGCGGGCCGGGCTGCTGGACGAGCTCCTGCTCACCACGCACCCCACGATCCTCGGCTTCGGCCGGCCGCTGTTCGACGACTACGACCGGCCGGTCGAGCTGGACGTGCTCGAGCAGCGGTCCTTCAACACAGGCGTGACGATGCGCCGCTACGCGATCCGCTCGAGCTGAGTCACGACTCCAGCAGCGCCTGGGCGGTGTCGATGTCGGTGACGAGGACGTTGATCCAGCCGCCGTGAAGGGCGCCGCGCAGCGCGGTGAGCTTGCGCAGCCCGCCCGCGACGCCGATGCGCCGCGGCACGGCCCGCAGCTGCGACTCGCGGATGCCGATGATCCGCTCGTCCAGCGAGGAGTCGACGGGTTTGCCGTCGGCGTCGAAGAAGCGCATGCAGACGTCGCCGACGGCGCCCGCGCCGCGCAGCATGGCCTGGTCGTCCGGCGCGACGGCGTTGCCGCTGCTGCGCAGCAGCGGCGACGGCTCCAGCGTGCCCACGCCGACCAGCACGGTGGTCAGCTCGTCCCACAGCGCGGTGACGCGGGTCAGCGTCGGGTCGGCGGTGAGGATGTCGCGGGCGCTGGCGCTGCCGAGCAGGCACGGCGCGGCCAGGAACACCGGGTCCGCGCCCGTGGCGCTGGAGAACGCCGTCATGATGCGGGTGGCCTCGACCTGGGCGATGGGGTCGCCCATGCCGCCCATGAGCTGCACGACCTTCTCCACGACGCGGGTGGTGGCCGGCCGCATGGACTCGACGGTGGCCAGCAGGTTCGCGCTCCAGGTGGAGATGCCGACCACCTCCGACCCCATGAGGGTGTTCTCCAGGTGGACGGCCGCGGCGGCGCCGATGGCCGGGATGACCGCCTCCTCGTCGCCGCTGACGTTCACGACGACGGCCTCCTGCAGCTGGTAGCGCTGCTCCAGCTGCTCCTCGAGCTCGGTCTGCACGCCCGGCGGTGCGATGACGGTGGTGCGGACGATGCCGACCTCGGCGGCGCGCTTGAGCAGCCTCGACACCCGCGCCTGCGAGAGGTGCAGCTCGGCGGCGATCTCGTTCTGCCGCATCCCCCGCAGGTGGTACATGCGGGCGATCTTGGCCATGAGCCGCAACTGCTCGCCCGGACGACCGACGACCCGCGTCTTCGTGGCGTCGAGTCCGGTCACGGCGCTCCCATCCGGTCTGATCATTCAGGGCTGAATGGATTCTATGCCCGACCCAACAAATCCCGGCATGCTTCGAGCGCGCCTTCCGCGGACACGCCGTAGTGGTCGAGCAGCCACGACGCGGACCCGGTGGGCGCGAACTCGTCCGGCACGCCGAGGGTGCGTACGGGCGCCGGCTGGTGCCGCACGACGGTCTCCGCGACAGCACCGCCGAGGCCGCCGACGACGGTCGCCTCCTCCATCGTGACGATGCCGCGGGTCTCGCGCGCCGCGCGCACGATCGCGTCGGTGTCGAACGGCTTGATGGTGGGGACGGCGAGCAGCCGCACCGAGATGCCCTCGGCCTCCGCCAGTTCGGCCGCCTCCAGAGCCCGCGACACGACGGTGCCGGTGGCGGCGATGGTGACGTCGGAGCCCTCGCGCAGCAGCACGGCCCGCCCGGGGACGAACTCGTAGTCCGCGGGCATGACGTCGGGCACCGGCATCCGGCTGACCCGGACGAACACCGGCCCGGTGTGTGCGGCCGCCCACCGGATCACCTGTTCGGTCTCGCGCGGGTCGGCCGGCACGACGACGCTCAGCCCGGGGATCGCGCGCAGCCAGGCGAGGTCCTCGATCGAGTGGTGCGTCGGGCCCAGCTCGCCGTAGGCCATGCCGGGGCTCTGGCCGATCAGCTTGACGTTGTACTGCGAGTAGGCGGCGTCGACCTTGATCTGCTCCAGCGCCCGCGCGGTGAGGAAGCAGGCCGCCGCCGACACGAACGGGATCTTGCCGCCGTTGGCCAGGCCGGCCCCGATGCCGACCATGTCCTGCTCGGCGATGCCGACGTTGACGAGCCGGTCCGGGAACTCGTCGAGGAAGCCGGTCAGCTTGCTCGACCCGACCGAGTCGTTGACGACGGCGACGATCCGCGGGTCGTGCCGGGCGAGGTCGACCAGTGTCGCGGCCCAGGTGTCGCGGCAGTCGTGCAGTGGTCGTTCCAGTGCGGTGGTCATGTGGTTCCCAGCTCATCGAGGGCGATCTGGACGTGTTGGGCGGTCGGGACCTTGTGGTGCCACGACACCTGGTCGCGCATGTAGCTGACCGGGTAGCCCTTGTCGGTGTGCGCGACGATCATGGTGGGGCGGCCGGACGCGGCGGGGACGGCGGCGAACGCGTCGACCAGCGCGCCGTGGTCGTGCCCGTCCGCCTCCACGACCTCCCAGCCGAACGCGCGGGCCTTGTCGGCGAGCGGCTCCAGGTCGTTGGTGTCGGCGACCCGGGCGCCCTGCTGCAGGCGGTTCCGGTCGACGACGGCGACGAGGCGGTCCAGCCGGCGGTTGCCCGCCGTCATCAGCGCCTCCCAGTTCGAGCCCTCCTGCAGCTCGCCGTCGCCGAGCACGACGAACGTGCGCCGCGGCGACCCGTCCATCCGGCCCGCGACGGCGGTGCCGACGGCGATCGGCAGCCCGTGCCCGAGCGGCCCGGTCGACGCCTCGACCGCCTCGATCTTGGTCCGGGCCGGGTGCCCGTTGAGGCGCGACAGCGGCTGCACGAACGAGCGCAGCTCGTCAACCCCGATGAACCCGCGGGCGGCCAGGACGGTGTACAGCGCGGCGGCCGCGTGCCCCTTGGACAGGATCAGCCGGTCGCGCTCGGGGTCGTCCGGGCGCTCCGGCGACACGTTGAGCACGTGCATGTACAGGGTGACGAGGATGTCGGTGACGGAGAACTCGCCGCCGATGTGCCCCTGGCCGGCCTCGTGCACCAGCTGGATGTCGCGCCGGCGCACGGCCCGCGCCGCCTCCGCCAGGTGGGCGAGGACGGCCTCGCGCCCGGCCTCGGCGCCGACCCGGCCGAACACCGGCAGCGCGTCCGCCGGAGCGGCCGTCGCGGCGGATCCCGTCATCGGTCACCCGCCATGGACTGCAGGAGCGCGTCCTGCACCAGCCGCTGGGCAGCCATCGCGTCCTGCCGGGCCTGCGCCTCGGTCAGCGCGTCGACGTCGAGCAGGTCCAGCGCGCGGTGCACCGCCTTGAGGAAGCGGATCGACGTGCGCGCGGCGTCGACGCTGTCCTCACGGAAGGGGAACTGGTCCAGCTGCCAGACGCCGTTCCAGTCGTTGATCCGCAGCGTGTGGAAGAACTCGAAGATCTCCGTCAGGTGCACGGTGCCGACCACGAGGTCGTCGTCCCAGCCGCGCAGGTTGTCGTTGACGTCCATGCCGTAGAGCAGGCCGTGGTCGATCAGCAGCTGGGCGGCGTCGGCCGGCGACTCGCCGCCGTAGAGCGAGTGGCCGAAGTCGAGCAGCACGCCGATGTTGTCGCGGCCGGTCTGCTGGATGCCGAGGATCGTGCGCGCGGCGGAGTCCCAGAGCATCTTGACCCGCGGCTCGCGCGGCTTGTACTCGATGGCGAACCTCAGGTCCGGGTGCCGGCCGGCCAGGTCGGCGATGCCGTCGACGGCCAGCTTCCACACGTCGTGGTGGTTGACCTGGAACGGGTAGTCCCAGCCGTCCTGGCCGGGCCAGATCTTCACGTAGTCCGCGCCCAGCTCGCGCACGACGTCCGCGGCCTCGCTCATCAGGTCCAGCGCCGCCGCCCGTGCGCCGGCGTCGGGGTTGGTGAACGCGCCCTTGGCCCAGCGGCGCAGGTAGATCTCCGGCGTGATGCCGATCGCGGACAGCCCGGCCCGAGCCAGCGCGTCCTTCACCTCGTCCAGCCCCACGCCCGGTGTGAACGGGTAGTTGAGGTCGACGACGGACAGCTCGCCCACTGAGCCGGCCAGCTCGATCGCGTCCAGCGTCGTGCGCGGCGGCCCGTAGCCGTCGACGGCGTAGCGGTCCAGGTAGCTGGCGAAGTGCCACAGGCCCGCACCGAACCGTGGGAGTTCCCGCATGGTCATCAGTTCCTGTCTCTCTCGGGTCGCGACGGGTGGTGACGGGCGCGCCGGGCTGGCCGGCGCGCCCGCCGCGCCGGTCAGTCCGACATCGCGAACAGCGTGTAGCGGTCCACGTTCTCGGCGGTGATGAGCACGCAGTCGATGGACTGCTTCTCCTCCGCGCCGGTGTCGCCGGTGCGGATGTACTGGTCGGCCTGCTCGACCGCCAGCTCGGCGATCTGGACGGCCGGCTGCAGCCCCGTGGCCAGCAGCTTGCCGTCGGTGATCGCCTGGACTGCGTCGGGGCTGCCGTCGAAGCCGGCGATGACGACCTGGCCGGTGAGCCCGGCCGCGTCGACGGCGGCGACGGCGCCCAGCGCCATCGTGTCGTTGCCGGCGATGATGCCCTTGACGTCGGGGTTGGTCTGCAGCAGCGTCTCGACCTTGGTGAACGCCTCCTGCTGGTCCCAGTTCGCCGTCTCGCGGGCCACCTGCGTCATGCCGGCGTACTGGTCGATGACGGCGTGGAAGGCGTCGGAGCGCACCTGCGCGTTGGTGTCGGTCTCGCGGCCGACCAGCTCGATGTAGGTGCCCTCGCCGGCCAGCGCCTCGACGAACGCCTCGGCGACCAGGCCGGCGCCCTGCGAGTTGTTCGCGACGATCTGCGCCTTCGCGATGCCGGTCTCGTTGATCTCGCGGTCGATGAGGAACACCGGGATGCCCGCCTCCTCCGCCTTCTGCACCGCGCCGATGGTCACGTCGGCACCGGCGTTGTCGAGCACGATCGCCTTCGCGTCGTTGGCGATCGCGGCGTCGATCAGCTCGCTCTGCCGGTTCGGGTCGTCGTCGTGCGAGTCGGCCTGCGCCTCGTAGCCCAGCTCCTCCGCCTTGGCCACGGCGGCGTCGGCCTCGGCCTTGAAGAACGGGTTGGAGTGCGAGGGCGTGATGACCGCGATCAGGCCGCCGGCTTCGCCGGCGGCCGTGGTGGCCGCCTCCGACGGGCCGGAGCTCTCCGACGATGTCGAGCTGGAGCTGTCCGAGCAGCCCGCGAGGACCAGCGCCGTCAGGGCGGCGATCAGGCCCGCGCCGTTGCGGAGCGTACGTCGCATCATTTCCTCATCTCTCGTGGTGTGACGTGGATGGAGGGGTGGCGGCCGCGAGGTCCTTGCGCAGGCTCTGGGCCGCGGCCGCCGCCGCCCTGGCCTCCTTCAGCCGCTCCTGGCCGCGGTCGAGCATGACCGCGAGCACGATGACCAGGCCCTTGATCACCATCTGCCAGAAGCTGGAGACGCCGACCATGACCAGACCGTCGGACAGGAAGCCGATGACGAACGCGCCGATCAGCGCGCCCTTGACGGTGCCCCGCCCGCCGGCCAGCGAGGCGCCGCCGATGACGACGGCCGCGATCGCGTTGAGCTCGAAGGTGTTGCCGGTCTGCGGCGCCGCCGACGTCAGCTCCGAGGCGATGATCAGCCCGGCCATGGCCGCGCAGACCCCGGAGATCATGTAGACGCGCATCTTCACGACGCGGACGGGGACGCCGGCGAGGTCGGCGGCCCGCTCGTTGCCGCCGGTCGCGTAGACCCAGCGGCCGAACCGCGTCCTGGTCATCAGCAACCCGATCAGGATCGCGAACACGACCATGATCCAGATCGCCGTCGGGATGCCGAGCGGCCGTCCGGTGCCGAAGAAGTCGAACCCGGTGTTGCCCAGAGCCGGGTCGCCCTGCAACCGCGGGAACGTGGCGCCGTCGGAGATCAGCAGCGCCGCGCCCCGCGCGATGTACATCGTGCCCAGCGTTGCGATGAACGGCGCGACGTTGAACCTGGTGATGAGGATGCCGTTGAGCGCTCCCACCGCCGCGCCGATCGCCAGCGAGATGACGACGACGACCCACACCGCCGGGTAGGCCGTCGTGTCGAACAGCGACAGCTCCCAGCCCTGCAGCAGCAGGCCCGCGACCACCCCGGACAGCCCGACGGTCGAGCCGATCGACAGGTCGATCCCGGCCGTCGTGATCACCAGCAGCATCCCGAGCGCGAGGATCGCGTTGTAGGCGACGTGCCGGGTCATCGTGACCAGGTTCGACGGGTCCAGGAAGTTGTCCGACAGCAGGCTGAACACGATCACCAGCACGATCAGCGCGACGAACGCCCGCTGGTCGAGCAGGAACTCCCCCCACCCCCGCTTGCGCTCGGAGATCCGCGCGGACCGGTCGCGCTCGACGTCGGTCCGTTCCTTCGCCGTCGTGCTCACCGGCGTCCTCCGTTCGTGGTGGGGTCGTCCAGGGACTCGCCGGAGGCGGCCATGACGTCCTCGCGTGTGGTGGTCCTGGGGTCGAACTCGCCGGCCACGCGCCCGCGGGACAGGACGACGATCCGGTCGGCGGCATGCAGCACCTCCTCGACCTCGGAGGTGGCGAACAGCACCCCGCGGCCCTCCTTGGCCTGCCCGGCCATGAGGGCGAAGATGTCGGCCTTCGCGCCCACGTCGATGCCGCGGGTGGGCTCGTCCAGCACGATGACCCGCGGCGCGGTCATGAGGACCTTCCCGACGACGACCTTCTGCTGGTTGCCGCCGGACAGCGAGCCGATCTCCGCGTCCGGCCCGGCCGCCTTCACCCGCACCGCGGACATCATCCGGTCGACGGCCGCCGACTCCGACCGCTTGTTCAGCACCAGGCCCTTGAGGAACCCGCCCAGCGCCGCGAGCGACAGGTTCCGCCCGACGCTGAGCGCCTGCACCAGCCCGTCGCGCTGGCGGTCCTCCGGGACCAGGGCCAGGCCGCGCCGGATCCGCTCGGCGATGCTCAGCCCGGTCAGCGGCGTCCCGGCCAGCCGGATCTCGCCGGACACGACCTCGTTGCGGCCGGCCAGCGCCTCCAGCAGCTCGGTCCGCCCGGCGCCCATCAGGCCGTAGAGGCCGACGACCTCGCCCTCGTGGACGGTGAGCGTGACGCCGCGGACGGCCAGTCGGCCGGCGTTCTCGGGGTCGGCGACGACGACGTCGCGCAGTTCCAGCAGCGGCTCGCCCGGCGCGAACGCCATCGGCGCGTAGAGATCGCTCTGGTCGCGCCCGACCATGTGCTCGACGATCCAGGACAGGTCGACGTCGCGCATCGGCGCCTGCGCCACGACCGCGCCGTCGCGCAGGACGACCGCGTCGTCGGCGATCTCCAGGCACTCGTCGAGGTGGTGCGAGATGTAGACGATCGCGACGCCGTGCGCGGTGAGGTCGCGGATCACCCGGAACAGCACCTGCACCTCGGCCGCCGACAGCGCCGACGTCGGCTCGTCCATGACCAGCACGCGGGCGTCCTCGCTGAGCGCGCGGGCGATCTCGACCAGCTGCTGCTGGCCCAGCCGCAGCTCGCCGACCGGGCGGCGCGGGTCGATCGGCTCCTCCAGCCGCTCGAACAGCGCCCGGGCCAGCTCGCGCTGCTCGGCGTAGTCGACGAAACCGGCCCGGCCGCGCTCGCGGCCCATGAAGATGTTGTCGGCGACGGACAGGTTCGGGCAGAGGTTCAGCTCCTGGTGGATGATCGCCACGCCCCGACCGACGGCGTCGGACGGCGACTCGAACCGCACCGGCTCGCCGTCGAGCTCCAGCCGCCCCGTGGTCGGCTGCTCCACGCCCGCCAGGATCTTCATCAGCGTCGACTTGCCGGCGCCGTTCTCGCCGAGCAGCGCGACGACCCGGCCTGCGCGGACCTCGAAGTCCACGCCGCGCAGCGCGTGCGTGCCGCCGTAGACCTTGCTGACCGACTGCGCGCGCATGACGACGTCGCTCATGGCGCCACCTCGATCGCCACCGGCACGATCGTCACGTGGTCGACCTCGCCGCCGGTGTCCGACGACCAGGTGAACGCGCCGGTGACCTCGACCGTCTGCCCGACCATCGACGCTAGGTCCAGGCCCTCGTACACGTGCTCGACGGCCTGCGCGTTCAGCTCGATGGCGACGTTCTGGTACTCGGTCTGGTTGACGAAGTCGCCGAAGCTGACGTCCGCGCCGGCGTCGCGCAGCGCCGTCGACGAGCCCAGCGGCGGGATCGCGACCCCGGCCGTGATGCCGTCGGGCAGCCCCGAGACCTCCAGGCCGACCTCGCCGAAGCCGCCCTCGACCAGGGTGCCGGTGGCCTGGGTGGCGTACGAGTACGGCTTGCCGTCGTCCTCGCGGTGCCCGTACTCCTCCCCCGCGGCCTCCGGGTCGGCGACGATCGCGGTGACCAGCTCGGCCAGCGGCGTCGCCGCGTCCTCGACGGCCGGCACGACCGCGCTCTCGTAGTTCTGCTCGGCGTACTCGACGGCGGTGTCGGCGGCCTGCGCCTCCTCGCCGGCCGAGACGAACCGGGTGTCCAGCAGCATCAGCGCCACCAGCACGACCCCGGCGGCGCCGGCCAGCACCGGCGGGCGACGCCACCAGGTCGCCGTCGCGTGCGTCGCGCTCATCGCCGTGCCTCCGTCCCGCTCGACCGCCGCACCGCGTCGCGCCAGCCGGCCCGCGCTTCCTCCCGGCGGGCCGCGTCCAGCCGCGGCTCGTACACCCGCGCGACCGGCGCCGGCGGCGGGCCGGCGTCGCCGCGCCCGGCCGACCAGGCCAGCTGGGCCACGCCCAGCGCGGACAGCTCCGACGTCGCGGCGACCGTCACCGGCCGGCCGAGCAGGTCGGCCTGCGTCTGCATGAGCAGCTCGCTGCGGCTGCCGCCGCCGTCGGCGCGCAGCTCGGTCAGCGGCGCGCTCTCCTCGTCGATCACCTCGACGACGTCGCAGACCTGATGCGCGACGGCGTCGATCGCGGCCCGCGCCACGTGCGCCGGCGACGTGTCCCGGGCCAGCCCGAGCAGCAGCCCACGTGCGCCGCGGTCCCAGTGCGGCGCGGCCAGCCCGGCGAACGCCGGGACCATGACCAGCCCGCCCGCGTCGGCGACCGTCGCCGCGAGCGCCGCGACCGACTCGCCGCCGTCGGCGCCGACCAGTCCGGCGGTCGTCTCCAGGGCGGCGCCGGTGGCGAGGATGTTGCCCTCCAGCGCCGCGACCGGCTCGGTGAGCTGCCAGGCCAGCGTCGTCGACAGCCGGTCGGAGAACCCGTCGACGCCGTCGGCCGGCGCCATCACCGACGACCCGGTCCCGTAGGTGGCCTTCGCGGTGCCCGGCGTGTGGCAGCCCTGCGCGTAGAGCGCGGCGTGCGAGTCGCCGAGAACGGCCCGCACCGGGACGCCGTCGGGCACGGCGCCGAAGCCGGCCGTCACACCGAAGCCGTCGGCCGAGCCGCGCACCTCCGGCAGCAGCTCCGGCGCGACGCCGAACAGCTCCAGCAGCTCCGGGCTCCAGGCGCCCTTGCGGATGTCGAGCAGCAGCGTCCGCGACGCGCAGCCGATCTCCGTCGCGAACACCGCGCCGCCGGTCAGCCGGTGCACGAGATACGCGTCGACGGTGCCCAGACACGCGTCGTGGCCCAGGTCGGCCGAGTCGACGAGCCAGCGCAGCTTCGGCGCGGAGAACATCGGGTCCAGCCGCAGCCCGGTGCGCGCCCGGACCTCCTCGGCGGCGCCGCCAGCGGCCAGCCGCGCGCAGAACTCCGTCGTCCGCCCGTCCTGCCAGCCGATCACCGGCGACAGCGGCCGGCCGGTCGACCGGCTCCAGGCGACCACCGACTCGCGCTGCGCCGAGACGGTGACGCCTGCGACGTCGGCCTCCGGGGCCGCGGCCAGGCACTGCGCCGCCGCGTCGAGCACACTGGCCCAGATGACGTCGGCGTCCTGCTCGAACCAGGCCGGGCGCGGCAGGTCGAGCGGCACCGCGCTGGAGCCGTAGGCGAGCACGCGGCCGTCCTCGGCCACGAGCAACGCCTTGGTGTTCGTGGTGCCC
Source organism: Jiangella anatolica (assembly GCF_003236295.1). Lineage (GTDB taxonomy): Bacteria > Actinomycetota > Actinomycetes > Jiangellales > Jiangellaceae > Jiangella > Jiangella anatolica. The sequence continues at coordinate 96,827 of NZ_POTW01000001.1, read as the reverse complement.
TGATCGATCGACAGGAGCGCGTGTGGCATCAGCCCGTCCCTGAATAGATTTTCAACACTGAAACAATCTGCACCCATACTGTGCGGCCGACATTGCCGTGTCAAGCATTCGCGGCAACCCCGATCCCGGTCTTGACACGTCGCGGCAACGAGCGATTAATGTCTGAGACATCTCTTTGCAGGCTTGAAATTCTATTCAGCACGCTCGCTCCACCCCGTCAGCGGTCACCGAAGACCAGCGCATGAGGAGGGCACGATGAGCGACAACAGGCGGCTGCGCCGGATCGTCCTGGGCGCCGCCCTGGCCGGCCTGCTGGCCCCACTGGGGCTGGGCGGCGTCACCGCGTCCGGGGAGCCGGCCGGGGAGCCGGCCGGCTCCCCGGCGCCGAAGCCGCGCACGATCATCACGCAGGACGGCGAGGTGGACGACATGGACTCGTTCATCCGCTTCCTGTACTACGCGAACGAGTTCGACCTCGAGGGCATCGTCTACTCCAGCTCGATCTTCCACTGGCGCGGCGAGGACCCCGACGCGCCAGCCGGTCCCACGGCGTGCGGCGGCTGGGCCGGCCGCGGCCCCTGCACCGAGCCCTGGCGCTGGACCGGCACGGAGTGGGTCGACGAGTACATCGACCGGTACGAGGAGATCTACCCGAACCTCGTCCGGCACGCCGACGGCTACCCCACGCCCGACTACCTGCGCAGCATCTACCGGATCGGCAACGTCGACTGGAGCGGCGACATGTCGAAGGACACCGAGGGGTCGGACCTCATCAAGTCGGTGCTGATCGACGACGAGCCAGGCCCGGTCTACGTCCAGACCTGGGGCGGCCTGAACACGCTCGCGCGGGCGCTGCGGTCGATCGAACTGGACCACGCAGGCACGCCGGGATGGGCGGCGCTGCAGGAGCAGATCTCGGACAAGCTGGTGATCTACAACATCCTCAACCAGGACAACACGCTGGCCGACTACATCCGGCCGACCTGGCCGGACGTCCGGATCATCGACAACCAGAGCCAGTTCTGGAGCTTCGCCTACGCCTGGGACCGCACCGTGCCGGGCCCGGACCAGCACCTCCTGCGGGGCGACTACATGCTGTCGAACTTCCTCGAGGGCCACGGGAACCTGCTCGAGCGGTACCGGACCTACGGCGACGAGAAGCCGGTGCCCGGCGAGGACCGCGACATCCGCTGGACCGCGGAGTCGATCGCGCCCGGCGGGCAGTACGAGCAGTACGACCGGTACGACTTCATCTCCGAGGGCGACTCCCCCGCGTTCCTGCACCTGCTCGACTTCAACGGGCTGCGTGCGCAGGAGAACCCCACGTGGGGCGGCTGGGGTGGCCGGTTCGCCGAGGTCGGCTACGGCTGGCTCGACACCTCAGACCTCAACCCCTTCACCGGGCAGAACGACCGCAGCTACCCGCAGACCCGCTGGGTCCGGGCCATCCAGAACGACTTCGCCGCCCGCGCCGACTGGGGTGTCAGCGACTTCGCCGCTGCCAACCACAACCCGCGCGCCCGGGTCCCGCAGGGCCTCGACCTCACCCGCAAGCCCGGCCAGCCGGTCGTCCTCACCCCGCGGGTCACCGACCCGGACGGCGACGCCGTCACCGTCGACTGGTGGCAGTACCGCGAGGCCGGCACCTACCCCGGCACCGTCGAGCTGACCACGAGCCCCGCCGGCGTCACCCGATTCCGCGTGCCCGCCGACGCCCGGCCCGGCCAGACCATCCATCTGATCCTCGAGGCCACCGACGACGGCTCCCCCGCGCTGACGCACTACCAGCGCGTCATCGTCACCGTCCGCTGACCCGACCCGTCCATACGGAGGTACCAGTGAACCACCGCACCCGCTTACGCCGCGCACTCGTCGCCGGCGTCGCCGTCCTCGGCCTCGTCGCCGCGGCGGCCCCCGCGACCGCCGCCCCGCCGGCGCCGTCGCCGTCCGCGCCGATCGCGCCGCCGCGCACGATCGTCACCACCGACCCGGAGCTGGACGACCTCAACTCCATGCTGCGGATGCTGCTCTACAGCAACGAGATCAACCTGGTCGGGCTGGTGTACTCGGCCAGCCAGCACCACTATCTCGGCGACCCGGCGATCGGCCTGGCGCCGCATCGCTGGCCCGTGCCCGGCGCCCGGCTGCACATCGACGAGGCGGTCGACGCCTACGCGGAGGTCTACCCGAACCTCGTCCAGCACGACGCGAACTACCCGACGCCGGCGCACCTGCGCTCGCTCATCCGCACCGGCAACATCGTCAACGTCGGCGACATGGCCGCCGACACCCCGGGCTCGGACCTGATCAAGGAGGTCCTGCTCGACGACGAGCCCGGCCAGGTGTTCCTGCAGGCGTGGGGCGGCCCGAACACCATCGCGCGGGCGCTGAAGTCGATCGAGGACGAGTACCGCGGCACGCCGCAGTGGGACGAGATCTACCAGAAGGTCGTCGACAAGGCGGTCCTCACCAGCTTCGGCCAGCAGGACACCACATTCGCCACCTACATCAAGCCGAACTGGCCGGACCTGCAGAACCGCGAGGTCGCGACGTCGATCTGGGGCTACGGCTCGCGCGGCGTCGCCAAGCCGGCCGACGCGTTCTACCACTCGCCGGAGTGGACGAAGGCGAACGTCTCCGACGTCGGCCCTATGGGTGCGGCCTATCGGGTCTGGGGCGACGGCAAGCAGATGGCGGCCGGGTTCGACGACGAGGACTACTTCGGGCTGTCCGGCTACACCGCCGACGAGCTGCGGGCGATGGGCTACCTGGTCTGGACGCCGCCGCAGGCGAAGGGCTCGTGGATCTCCGAGGGCGACTCCTCCAACTTCGCGCTGCTGATCGACAACGGGCTGCGCAACTGGCAGGACCCGCGCTGGGGCGGCTGGGGCGGCCGGCAGATCGTCAGCCCGACCGACCCGAACCGGTGGTCCAACCGGGGCGCGCTGGACGCCGACGAGACCGGCGCCACCCCGCGCGACTACCCGGCCGCGCGCTGGTTCTCCGACTTCCAGAACGACTTCGCCGCCCGCATGCAGTGGACGGTCAAGGGCGTCGACGAGACCAACCACGCGCCGCGCACCTGCGTCGCGCAGGGCCTGGACCTCACCCGCCGGCCCGGCCAGCCGGTCGTGCTGAACCCGCGGGCCACCGACCGCGACGGCGACGCCGTCACCGTCGAGTGGTGGCAGTACCGCGAGGCCGGCACCTACCCGGGCACGGTCGAGCTCACCACCAACCCCGGCGGCGTCACCCGGTTCCGGGTGCCCGCCGACGCCCAGCCCGGCCAGACCATCCACCTCATCATGGAGGCCACCGACGACGGCACCCCGGCGCTCACGCACTACCAGCGCGTCGTCGTGACCGTCGCCGACCAGCGCGACCCGATGGGCCCCGGCGGGCCGGGCGGCTGCGCGCAGAACTGATCCCCGCGCCGGCCGGGTCACCCCACGTGGCCCGGCCGGCACCACGAGAGGAGCGGACAGTGCAGGGTTCGATCATCCTCCGCGCCGGGCTGGCCCTGGCGCTCGTGGCCGGCGGCGCCGCGGCCACGGGAACCGCGGCGACGGCGGCGCCGGACGGCGGCCGCGACGTACGGGCCGTCGACGCGACCGTCATCACCGAGGTGACGCCGGTCGGCTACAAGGTCGTCGCCGTGGCGATCGAGTACGACGGCATCGTCCGCCTCGGCCGCACCGACGTCGACGAGGACGCCTTCGACGTCGCGGTGACGCTCGCCCGCCCCGGCGCCGAGCCCCGCATCGGCGTGCGCACCGTCGTCGACGCCTACAGCACCAACGCGCCGGAGGTCGCCGAGCGGCAGCGCCCCGGCCGCTACATCGTCCTCGAGCTCGACCCGGCCGACCCGCTCGCGGCGGGCGCCTACAACCAGACCTTCACCCGCTTCTACGACCTCACCGGCGCCTACGAGGTGAGGCAGGTCGAGGACATCGTGGCGCCGTCGCAGACGCTGGCGGCCGATCCGCAGCCGGTCGCCAGCAGCGGCGTGCGCAACCCGATCGTCGACGACTACGCCGCCGGCAGCTTCGCCGCGCCGTCCGGCACGACGCTGCCGTACCGCCTGTTCAGCCCGAGGACCCGGCCGGGCCGGCAGTATCCGCTGGTCGTGACGTTGCACGGGCACGGCGAGAGCGGCTCGGACAACTTCGCGCAGATCGCCGGCAACCAGATCTCCGTCGCGTTCGCCCACCCGGACCGGCAGGCGCGGCACCCCTCCTTCGTGCTCTCGCCGCAGGCCGCCCAGGCCGCGCCCGGCGCCGGTGGCTGGTGGCGGCCCGAGGCGCAGGCGGCGGTCGTCGACCTGGTGCGGTCGACGATCGCCGAGCATCCGGAGATCGACCCGAGCCGGGTGTACCTGACCGGCCTGTCGATGGGCTCGTACGGATCCTGGGCGCTGCTGCCCGAGCACCGCGGCCTGTTCGCCGGCGCACTGCTGGTCTGCGGCGCCGGCGACGAGGCGGCCGCCGTCGCCACCCTCGGCGACCTGCCGATCTGGGCGCTGCACTCGGCCGACGACTTCATCGTGCGCTACGACGCGCCCGGGTCGGACTTCCGCATCTTCACCGCGCTGGAGGCCGCCGGCCTCCCGGTCACGTGGAGCGAGTGGCCGGGCACCGCGCCGGACGCGGCGCAGGAGGCGAACGCCGCCGACGCCCGCGCTCGAGCGTCGGCGGCCGGCAGCCGGCACCTGTTCACCACCTTCCCGGCCAGCACGACGCCCCTGTTCAGCCACGGCTCCTGGATCCCGACCTACACCAACGACACGATCCTCGACTGGCTGTTCGAGCAGCGGTCCCCGTCGTGACGGGGTCCCGCCGTCAGAAGTCGAAATCGTCGATGTTGCCGGCGTTGAACCGCGTCGGCGGGCCAAGCACGATGACGCCGTCGGCGCCGACGGTGTACTCGCCCAGCTCGCCGGCGGTGAAGGTCTCGCCCTCGGCGCCGGTGATGATGCCGGAGGCGACGGCGGCGCCGGCGTAGGCGGCGAGCTCGCCGAGCGCCGTCGGGTCCCAGAGGGCGAACTCGGTGACGGTCTCGTCCTTGACGAACTCGCGCATCTGGTTCGGCGTCCCGAGGCCGGTCAGCGCGATCTGGCCCTTGTACTCCGAGCCCTGCAGATAGCGCGCGGCCGCCGCGATGCCGACCGTCGTGGGCGAGATGATCCCCTTGAGCTCCGGGTTGGCCTGCAGCAGGCCCTGAGTCTCCTGGAACGACTTCTCGTCCTCGTCGTCGCCGTACACGGTCGTGACCAGCTCCATGTTCGCGTAGTCGGGGTTGTTCGCGAGCTCGTCCTCGATGACCGCGATCCAGGCGTTCTGGTTCGTCGCGTTGGCCGTCGCCGACAGGATCGCGATCTGGCCCTCGCCGCCGATCTGCTCGGACATCATCTCGATCAGCGTGCGGCCGACCTCGGCGCCGTCGACCTGGCTGACGAACGCGTCGCGGCAGCTCGGGTCGACGTCGGAGTCGAACGTGACGACCGAGGTGCCGGCGGCCCGGGCCTGCTCCAGTGACGAGCACAGCGCGTTCGGGTCGTTGGCGGAGAGCAGGATGACGTCCGCGGCCTGCTGGCTCAGCGTGTTGATGTAGCTGACCTGCGACGACGCCGACGTGTCTGACGGGCCGGTGTACTCGTACTCGCCCTCGAGGTCGCCGACGGCGGTCTCGGCGCCCGTGCTGGACGCCTCGAAGTAGGGGTTGTTGACCGACTTGGGCAGCATGGCGATGCTCAGGCCGGTCTCGAACTCGCCGCCGGCGTCGGCCGTCGCCGCCGGCTCGTCGCCGCCGGCGGTCGCCTCGTCGTCGGCGTCGTCCTGGGTGGTGCCGCCACAGGCGGCCAGGGTCAGCGCCAGGGTGAGGCCCAGGGCGACCGGTGCGAACCGGCCGCGGAGCGGCAGTCGGCTGGTCTTCATGATGCTGTCCTTTCTCGCTTCGGTGAGAGCAGGTGCATGGGTTCGTCCGGCGGACGGGGTCGCCGCCTGCGATGCGCCGCGGAGCGGATCGCGCTCGTGAGGTTGGGGGCGAGGACGGAGACGATGAGCAAGGAGCCGGTCACCACGGTCAGGGCCTCGGTCGACACGTCGGCCAGCCGGAGCGCGTTCTGCAACGAGGCGAGCAGCACCACGCCGGCCACGACGCCGGGCAGCGTGCCCCGGCCGCCGAAGATGGAGACGCCGCCGAGCAGCACCGCCGCGACGACGGTCAGCTCCAGCCCGTCGGCGTTGTCGGCCCGGGCGCTGGAGAACCGCAGGGTCCAGAACACGCCCACGAGGCCCGCGACCGTGCCCGACGTGACGTAGAGCCAGAACTTCAGCCGCCCGACGGCGATGCCGGAGAAGGCCGCCGCGGTCGGGTTCGCCCCGGCGGCGTAGACCGATCTACCGATCGGCGTCGCATGCAGCACGACGACGAAGACGGCCACCAGCGCGACGATCGGGATGACGACGTTGGGCAGCCACGACTCGCCGATCGAGCCGATCGCCCAGGCGGTGTGGTCGCGCGGGAAGTCGGCGACGGCGGTGTTGCCCAGCAGCACGAACGACAGCCCGCGGTAGAGCGCGAGCGTGCCGATCGTCACCGCCAGCGACGGCAGGCCCAGCCCCGTCACGAGGAAGCCGTTGACCGCGCCGAGCACCGCGCCGACGAGGACGCAGACCGGCATGATCGTCTCCAGCGGCACGCCGTTGTTCCAGAGCACGCCCATGAGCGAGCTGGTCAGGCCGACCATGCTCGCGACCGAGAGATCGATCTCGCCGGTCACGATGATCAGCGTCATCGGCAGCGCCAGCAGCAGGATCGGCGCCAGGTCCAGGACCAGGAAGCCGAAGTTGCGGGTGGTGCCGAAGTGCTCGACGGCGCCGGCCGCGACGACGATCGTCAGGACCGTGACGATCACGACGCCGACGTCCCAGGTGGCCAGCCGGCCCAGTGACAGCCGGGTCCGCGCGGGTTCAGCCGACATGGGAGTCCTTCCTCCGTAGCGACCGGCCGACGCGCACCGCGACCAGCCGGTCCAGCGCGATCGCCGCGATGATCAGCGCGCCGACGATCGCGCGCTGCCAGAACTGGTCGATGCCGAGGACGGGCAGGGCGTTGTTGATGACGGTCAGCAGCAGCGCGCCGAGCGCGGCGCCGTAGACCGTCCCACTTCCGCCGAAGATCGCGACCCCGCCGACCACGACGGCCGCGACGACGTTCAGCTCCAGCCCCGAGCCGGCCGACGCGTCGACGGTGCCGTACCTCGCCGCGTGCAGCACGCCGCCCAGCCCGGCCAGCGCGCCGCTGGCGACGTATACCTGCAGCAGGCGCCGGTTGATCGCGACGCCCGCCAGCCGCGCCGCGTCCTCGCTCGACCCGATCGCGTAGAGGTCGCGGCCGCCGCGGTAGCGGCCCAGGTACTGCCCGACGACCAGAACGACGAGCACGCCGATCAGGAACAGGTACGGGACGCCGAGCAGCCGCCCGGTGCCGAAGTCGAGGAAGTCGCGGGGCAGGTCGCCGGCGTTGACCCGCGATCCGCCCGCCCAGAAGTAGACGATGCCGCGGAACACGTAGAGGGTGCCCAGCGTCGCCACGAGCGCGGGAACCCGGCCGTAGGCGATCACGACGCCGTTCACCGCCCCACACGCCGCGCCGAGCGCCACGCCCACCAGCCCCGCCACCGGCCATGGCAGGGACGGGTACTCGCTCAGCAGCGTGGCCGTCCCGAACGCCGACAGGCCGAGCACCGAGCCGACGGACAGGTCGATGCCCTTCGTCAGGACCACCATCGTCATGCCGCAGGCCAGCAGCAGCGTGATCGCCGTCGCCAGGAGGACGTCGCGGATGCTCTGCTGGGACAGGAACCGGGAGTTCGCCGACGTCGTCACCGCGACGAGGGCGACCAGGGCCAGCACGAGGCCGAGCTCGCGGAAGCGCAGGACGGCGTCGAGCCGGCTCGACCCGGTCCGCGTCTGCGACTGCTCCTCGGCCGGCGGGGAGAGCAGGCTCATGCCGCCTCCTGCTGCCCGGTGGCCGCGAACATCACGGCCTCCTCGGTCGCCTCGGCGCGCGGGAGGTCCGCCACGAGCTCCCCTTCCCGCATGACGAGGACCCGGTCGGCCATCCCCAGCACCTCCGGCAGCTCCGACGAGATCATCAGGACGGCCACGCCCTCGGCCGCCAGCTGCGCCATCAGCCGGTGCACTTCGGCCTTCGTGCCGATGTCGATGCCGCGCGTCGGCTCGTCGACGATCAGCACCTTCGGCTGCGTCGACAGCCACTTGGCCAGGACGACCTTCTGCTGGTTGCCGCCCGACAGGGTGCCGGCCGGGTCGCCGAGCGAGCCGTACTTCGTCTGCAGCCGGCCGGTCCACTCCCGCGCCGAGCGCCGCTCGGAGGCGCCGGTGAGGAACCCCAGCGTCGCCAGCGACCGCGTGCGCGGGAGCGTGGCGTTGCGGGTGATCGACAGGTCGAGCAGCAGGCCCTGCTCCCGCCGGTCCTCGGGCACCAGCGCGATCCCGGCCGCCATGGCCGCGCGCGGCCTGCCGGCCGGCAGCGAGCGTCCGGCGACGCGCACGGCGCCGGACGTGCGGGCGTCGACGCCGAAGATCGCCCGGGCGACCTCCGAGCGGCCGGCGCCCACGAGGCCGGCGAGCGCGACGATCTCGCCGGCGCGGACGTCGAACGAGACGTCCTTGTAGACGCCCTCGTTGCTCAGCCCGTCGACCTCGAGGACGACCTCGCCCGGCTCGGCGGTCCGCTCCGGGAAGAGGGCGCCGAGGTCGCGGCCGACCATCCGGCGCACGATCTGGTCGACCGTGACGTCGGACAACGGATCGGTCGAGATGTGCGCGCCGTCGCGCATCACCGTGACCCGCTGGCAGAGCGCCTCGACCTCGTTGAAACGATGCGAGATGAACAGGATCGCCGCGCCGCCGTCGCGCAGCGAGCGGGCGACGGCGAACAACCGCTCCACCTCGACCCCGGACAGGGCGGCCGTCGGCTCGTCCATCACCAGCACCCGCGCGTCCGTCGAGATGGCCTTGGCGATCTCGACCAGCTGCTGGTCGGCGATGGACATGCCGCGCGCCGGGCGGTCCGGGTCGACGCGCACGCCGAGTCGCGCGAACAACGCCTCGGCCGCCGCCCGCATCGCCGCCCGGTCGATCCGGCCGAACCGGCCGCGCGGCTGCCGGCCGACGAAGATGTTCTCCGCCACCGAGAGGTCCGGGAACAGCGTGGGCTCCTGGTAGATCACCGCGATGCCGGCGTCCCTGGCGTCGCCGGGCCCGCCGAACTCCACCGCCTGGCCGTCGAGCTCGACCGTGCCCCCGTCCGGACGGTGGACCCCCGCCAGCACCTTGATCAGTGTCGACTTGCCCGCGCCGTTCTCGCCCACGAGCGCGTGCGCCTCGCCCGTGAACAGCTCGAGTCTGGCGCCGCGCAGCGCCCGCACGGCGCCGAAGCTCTTGGACACGTCCCTGAGCGCGACGACGGGTTCGACTACACCGTTCGGAGAACGATCCACACTCGCGCCTCCCATTGACCTCTGAATCGTTTCACCTTGTGAGCTGGAACACTACGAGCGTTCCGCCGCCAGCGTCAAGCCGTGATACGAAACGTTTTGGTCACAGGGGTGACCCACGACGACCCGGCCGTCGCGCGTCGGAGGGAAAACGCCCATGACCAGCGCAAAGAAGCCGTCCAGCAGCCGCGACGCACATCCACCGGCAGCTCGTGTTCACCCCGGCGCTGGTGGTCCGCGACTCCACGTGGCCCGCGCGCTCAGGCGACTGCCACGCCGGTGGCCCGCAGCCGGCTCAGGTCGCCGCTCTCGGCGACGCGCTGGAAGGCGTACGCGCTCGGCTTCGGCTCGCGGCGGAACCCGGCGGCCCGGTCGACGGCGATCAGCCCGAACCTCGGCCGGTAGCCCTCGGCCCACTCGAAGTTGTCGAACGCGGACCAGTGCAGGTAGCCGCGCACGTCGACGCCGTCGCCGATGGCGTCGAGGACCGCACCCAGATGCGCCTCCAGGTAGTCGACCCGCTCGGCGTCGTCCTCGGTGGCGATGCCGTTCTCCGTCACGTAGAGCGGCAGCCCGGTCCGTGCGGCCCGGACCAGGACCTCGCGCAGACCGTCGGCGTACACGGCCCAGCCCAGCTGGGTGGTCGCGAAGCCCGGTGGCGGCGGTGCGAAGATCGTCGGCGACGCGGGGTCGACCCAGTTCTTGCGGTAGTACTGCACGCCGAGCCAGTCGCCGCCGGCGCCCGGCCGGAGGGCGTCGAGGTAGAGGTCGACGATCTCCGCGCGCAGCTCGTCGCGGTACCGCCGGGTCACGGCGTCCTCGCGGGCCGGCGCCAGCACCGGCAGCTGGACGACGAGGCCGGGCGCGGCGTCGGCGTGCGCCCGCGTCGTGGCGACGGCGCGGTGGTGCGCCTCCAGCAGGACGCGGCCCACCCGCTTCCACAGCACCGCGTTGGTGACGCCGGGCGGGTGGTAGCCCTCGAGATAGCCGTGCAGCGCGACCATCTGCGGCTCGTTGATCGTGCAGACGAAGTCGACCAGGTCGCCGAGCGCCGCCAGCACCCGGGCGCAGTACCGGTCGAACACCGCCAGCGCGTCGGGGCCGAGCCAGCCGCCTCGGTCGGCGAACCAGGCCGGGAGCGTGAAGTGGTGGAGGGTGACGAACGAGCGCAGGCCGCGCTCCCGCAGCGCCTCGAGCACGCGGCGGTAGTGCGCCAGCGCGGCGTCGCTGAACTCCCCCGGCGCGGGCTCGATGCGGGCCCACTCCACCGAGAGCCGGTGCGCGGTGTGCCCGAGCGACGCGAGCAGGTCGAAGTCCTCGCGATAACGATTCAGGTGGTCGATGCCGTCGCCGGACGAGACACCGGCCGGCGAGCCGGGCGTGTGCTCGAAGCGCCACCAGTCGGAGTTGACGTTGCCGCCCTCGACCTGGTGTGCCGACGTCGCGGCGCCCCAGAGGAAGCCGTCGGGGAAGAGCAGCTGCACCGGTCTCCTTTGAATGACGGTCGATGATTGGTTTTAGGATAGCCGAGGCCCCGCGACGTCGATACGATGGCCGCATGGCGACTCGGGGACCGTATGCCAAGGGCGAGGCCAAGCGCGCCGAGGTCGTCGACGTGGCGCTGGAGCTGTTCAGCCGGAAGGGCTACGACCGCACCTCCTTCCGCGAGGTCGCCCGGCTGGCCGGCCTGAGCCAGTCCGGGCTGCTGCACCACTTCCGTACCAAGGAGGAGCTGTTCGTCGAGGTGCTGCGCCGGCGCGACGAGCTGAACGAGCGCTTCTACGACGAGACCGTCGAGCACGACGTCACCATCGACGGGCTGACCGAGATCATCAAGCACAACTCCGTCGAGCCGGGCCTGGTCCGCCTGTACGTCTCGATGTCGGCGGAGAGCACCGACGCCACGAGTCCCGCGCGCCAGTTCTTCGTCGACCGGTACCAGACGCTGCGCGCCGACATCGCCGCGGACATCCGCCGCAAGCAGGCGACCGGCGACCTGCCGGACTCCCTGGACCCGCTGACGGTCGCCAGCCTGGTGATCGCCGCAGCCGACGGCCTGCAGCTGCAGTGGCTGCTCGACCCGGACCAGGTCGACATGGGCGCCATGCTGGAGCAGCTGACCGTCCTGCTCCGCGGCGGCGGCTCACCCCGCCCGGCCGAGAACGCCGTCGAGGCCTGACGGCCGCAGCGCGGCGGCGAAGAAGTCCAGCGACGCGCCGGCCCCCGGCCGCGGCGGGCCGCTGTTCAGGTGGCCGTGCGGCATGCCCTTCTCCAGTTGGACGCTCGCCTCCACGCCCGACTCCCGCAGCTGCTCGACCAGCAGCTCACCGGAGGGGCGCAGATCGTCCAGCTCGCTGAGGACGACGGCGGCCGGTGGCAACCCGGTCAGGTTCGCGGCGCCCGGCAGGGCCTCGGCGGGCAGGTTCGAGACGCGGCCGACGTACGTGCGCACCATGTGCGCGATCCGCTCGTGGTCGAACCGCAGCTCCGGCGGCAGCGCCCGCATCACGTTCGCCATCGCCGCGTCGAGTGCCGGCACCGGGAAGTGCGCGAACGGATAGGCGAGCAGCAGCCGGTCCGGCGCCGCCGCGGTCCCGCGCTGTCGCAGGGCCACCGTCAGCGCGATCGCCGCGCCGGCGCTCGCGCCGCCGATGGCGCGCGGGCCGGCCGCGGGCACGCCGCCGGCCGCGGCCCAGCGCCAGGCCGCGGCCGCGTCGTCGACCGGCACCGGGTAGCGCACCCCGTCGCGGGCCAGGCGGTAGCCGACGGAGACGACGACGGCGGGCGTCCGCGCGGCCAGCTCACCGGCGACGACGTGCGCCTCGGGTATGTCCAGGTCGCCGCCGGCGAAGCCGCCGCCGTGCAGCCAGACCAGCAGCGCGGCCGGATCGCCCGGCGGCGTGTACACGCGTACCCGCACGGCGCCGTGAGGTCCCGGCACCGCGCGCTCCGCGACCGCCACCTCCGTCGACGACGTCACCCCTTGATCGCCCCTTCCGACAGCCCCTGGACCAGCCGTCGCTGCACGAACAGGTAGACGATCACGATCGGGAGGCTGGTGAGCACGACGTGCGCGAAGACGAGGTCCCAGCGGAACGCGATGACCTCAGACGACGCCGACGCGAACCGGAACAGCCCGAGCGGCAGCGTCGCGCTGTCGGCGCCGCGCAGCAGGAACAGCGCGAACAGGAACTCGTTCCAGATCGTGATGATCAGGATGACACCGCCGACCAGCAGCACCGGCAGCAGCGAGGGCAGGATGAGCAGCCGGAAGATCTGCGGCTTGGACGCGCCGTCGATCGCCGCCGCCTCCTCCAGGTCCGGCGGCATCGCCCGGACGAAGCCGGTGGCGAGGAACACCACGACGCCCAGGCGGGTGCCGACCATGACCAGGAAGTAGCCGAGCCGGCTCCCGTCGATCTGCAGGACCTGCAACTCGTAGATGGTCGGCAGGATCGCCGGCGGCAGCAGCACCGACAGCACGCACAGGTTGTACGCGACCTTCATCGACAGTCGGCGCGAGCGGGCGAACGCCCAGGCGGCCATCGAACCGAACAGCAGCACGCAGGCCAGCGTCGGGATCGCGATCCCGAGGCTGTTGAGCAGCGCCGTCGGGTAGTTGCCCTCGTCGAACACCACCGAGAAGTTGTCGAACCGCCACTCCCGCGGCAGCGCGAGGTCCAGCCGGCTCGCCTCGCTGTAGGGCTTGACCGAGTTGATCAGCAGCAGCCACATCGGGATCAGCACCCACGGCAGGGCGAGCACGGCCAGCACGACGACGCGCAGCGCGTCCCAGCGGCGGGCGGCGCCGGTCATGCCTCCACCTCCCGGCGCCGGAGGAAGGCGATCAGCGGCACGCCCAGCACGATCACCAGGATCGTGATGACGAGGCTGATCGAGCTGGCGGTGCCGAAGAAGCCGCCGGCGTACTGCCGGTACAGCGCGATGTTGAGCACCGACGTGGCATCGCCGGGGCCGCCGCGGGTCGTCGCCTGGACGATGTCGAACGCGTTCAGCGCGCCGAGGAAGCTGACGACGACGCTGAACGTCAACGCCGGCGCGAGCAGCCGGAACTTCACCCACCAGAACGTCTTCCACGCGTTCGCGCCGTCGATCCGGGCCGCCTCGACCAGCGAGTGCGGGATCGCGTTGAGCCCGGCGATGTAGACCAGCGTCACGATGCCGCTCCACTTCCAGACGTCGATGAAGGCGACGGAGACCAGCGCGGACGTCCCGTGCCCGAGCCACGCGTAGTCGAAGCCGGACGAGAACACCCCGATCGCCCCGTTCAGCGGCCCGCCGGGCTCCAGGATCGCGCTCCAGATGTAGCCGGCCGCGAGCGGCGAGATCAGAACGGGGAGGAAGTACAGCGCCCGGAAGAACGAGTTGACCCGGCCGGTGCGCTGCATGAGCAGCGCGAGGCTGAGGCTGATCACGTTCTGCATCACCATCGCGATGACCGCGTAGGTGACGGTGACGCGGATCGCCCTCAGCAGCACCCCTGACTCGACCAGGTTCGTGAAGTTCTCGACGCCGTTGAAGGCGATCACCGACGAGAACCCGGTCCACCGGGTGAACGCGAAGTAGCCGTTGAGGGCGAACGGCAGCAGGAAGAACGCGACCGTCAGGACGAGGGCGGGCACCGCGAACGGCCACCACCACAGGTCGGTGCGGCCGCGGGCCGGCTTCGAGGGCGGCGGCCCGGGAGGGACCGGCGATCCGTCCCGGGCGGCCGCGACGCGGGTGTCGTGGGCCATGGCGGCCACTCGCCTAGTCCCAGCCCGGCAGACCGGCCGCGCGCGCGGCCTGCTCGAACGCCGTCTGCGAGCGCTCCGCGATCGACTCCGGCGTCTCGCTGCCGCTGAGCAGCCCGGTCATGTAGTTCGCGAACTCGGAGTTGAACCCGATCAGGTCGCTGTTGAACGCGTACGCGGTGCTGTCCTCGAACGCCCGCTGCAACTCCTCACGCACCCCGGTGATCCCGCTGGCCGGCGGCTCGGCGCCCTCCAGGACGGGGAACGTGCCGGACTCGTCGACGAAGTCCTGGTAGCCGTCGCCGGTGACCCACTGGATGAACGCCAGCGCCGTGCTCTCCCGCTCGGCGTCGCCGGTCTTCGGGACGTACCAGGTGCCGGCGACGTTGGGCGCCCACGCCGAGACGGCGCCGTCGGCGGACGGGTAGGCGAAGCCGATCGTCTCGTTCGTGACCGCGACGTCGCCGCCGAGCTGCGCGGTGAACATGTCCAGCAGGCCGGACGGCAGCGCCACCATGGCGGCCGTGCCCTCGCTGACCGCCACGATCGAGTCCTCGAACACCGCCGTCGTCGCGTCGGAGTTGAAGCAGCCCGAGTCGTGCAGGCCCCGGTACGCGGCGATGCCGGCCGTGAACGGGCTGTCCGGCGCGTCGAACGTCGTCTCCTGCTCCAGGACCTGCTGCGACCAGCCGTCGGCCTGCTGGGCGGACCCCATGGCCATCAGGCCGCTGAGGATCTGCGTCGGCCACGCCGACCCGCCGCTCTCGAAGATCGGGGTGACGCCCGGCGCCTCGGCCTGCAGCGTCGCGCAGATGGACGCGAGGTCGTCGAGCGTCTGCGGCACCTCGAGACCGTACTGGGCGAACACGTTCCTGTTGTAGAAGATCCCGAACAGCGACGGCGTGTCGGTGATCGCGGCGTACACCTTGCCGTCGAAGCTGCCGGCGAAGTCGAGGATGTCGCGCTCGCGCTCGACGAACGGCATCTCCGACAGGTCGTACAGGTTCTGCTCCGGGTTCAGCGCCCAGAACAGCGACGTCGCGTGGTACTCCAGGATGTCCGGGCGCTCGCCGGACGCCCAGCGCGTCTGCACGCCGGACTCGAACGCGTCCGACGGCATCTCGATGATCTCGAACTCGACGCCGGTCTCCTCGGTGAAGCGGTCGTAGACGTTCATGACCGCGTCGGGATCGGCCGGGTTGACCCAGACGGTCAGCCGGTCGGCCTGGACCTCGGCCGTGCCGTCCGCGGACACCTCCGTGCCGGAGTCCCCACCGGCGCCGGGATTGCTGCACGCCGACCCGACGGCCAGGGCCGCGACGATCGCGACGATCCTCATTGATCGATTCATGAAGACTCCCTCGTCCTTCTGGCATCGCGGGATCGGCGCACCGAAACCGGTCGATGAACGCTATTGGCGGAGCATATAAAACCATTCAATGACTGGCAAGGGGTCGTTCGACGGTCTCGACCTGCACCGACGCGTCAGAGCAGTCCTCGCTTCGCGGCCCACACGACCGCCTCGATGGACGTGCCGACGCCGAGGCGGTCGCAGACGGCACGGATGCGCCGCCGCACGGTCCGGCTCGACATGCCGGCCCGGCGGGCGACGAGCTGGAGCGGGAGACCCTGCGCCAGAAGTCTCAGGATCGTGACGTCATCGTCGGTGAGGTCGTCCACCTGCTGCGGCGCCACCATCGACCCTCCCTTCGTGGGTGAAACGATTCATTCACGCGGCGCGGCGCCGAACCGGCCGCCTCATGCGGTAGGCGCCCTGCTGCTCTCCCGGACCAGCAGCCGCGGCGCGACCACCTCGTGGACCGGATGCTTGCGGCCCGCGACGCGGTCCAGCAGCAGGTCGATCGCCCGGCCGCCCATGTGCTGACCGGACTGGTTGACGCTGGTCAGCGAGATCAGCGGGTGCCGGGCGATCCAGGTGTCGTCGTAGCCCACGACGGACACGTCGCCGCCCGCCGGCCCGGCGTCGGCCACCGCGCGCAGCACCGTCAGCGCCAGCTCGTCGTGCGCGGCGAAGACGGCCGTCGGCCGGTCCGGCCCGTCGATCAGGTCGCGGGTGGCGGCGTACACCGTCTCCGGGTCCGGCTCGACGTTGACCACCCGGATCTCGCCGGCGAGGCCGGCGTCGGCCATGATCCGCCGGTAGGCCGCCTCGCGGACGCCGTGCGTGGTGTTCGGCCGCTCCACCGTCACCGACTCGGGCAGGGTCAGGTGCGCGATCCGGCGGTGCCCCAGCCCCAGCAGGTGCTCGAGCACCAGCCGGGTGCCGGCGGCGTCGTCGCCGACGACGGTGTCGTACTCGCGCGTGTCGTCGTGCCGCCCGAGCATCACCAGCGGCACCGCGGCGGCCACGTCCTCCAGCCACGACTGCTCCACCTCGGGGCTGATCGCGATCACCCCGTCGACCTGGCGGTCGGTCAGCGCCTGGATGGCCCGCTCCCCCTCGGCGTTGGCCGGCGAGGCGGGCGCGACGATCAGCTGGTACGGCTCGCCCAAGAGCCGCGACGTGGCGCCGGACACGAGGTCGGAGAAGAACGGGTTGTCCAGGTTGGGCAGCTCGATGCCGATCGTGAACGTGGCGCCGCGCATCCCGCGCGCCGAGACCCGAGGCCGGTAGCCCAGCTCGTCGATCGCGGCGTTGACCTTCTCGCGCATCGCGTCGCTGACACCGTAGGCGTCACGCAGCACCTTGGACACCGCCGCCCGCGAGACGCCGGCGACGCGCGCGACGTCGTTGATGGTCGCCGCGCGCGTCCTTGCCTGCGTCGTCATCAGCGGTCCCCCGGAGAGAATTTTCTGCGTCGAAGTGGGACCCAAGATACCCACTTGTAGACTGATCTACAACAGTCACGACGACTCCGGAGGCGCTGGTCAGCCGATGGTGCTCGTGAGGTCGTAGCTCCCCGGCGGGAGCCGGAACGACGCGACGCCGCCCTCGTGGCCGAGTAGCCGCACGCCGGGCACCTGGACCAGCCGACGGCGGCCGTCGGTCACGGTCGCGGGGTTGACGGCGGGGATCCGCAGCGTCGCCGACGTGTTCGGCGGCACCACGACGGAGTGGCTGAGCCGGCGGGCGCGCAGGCTCCACTCGCTGACGATCTCGCCGTACGGCGAGACGAACGTCCCGGCGGCGTGCGTGATCCTCCCCGTCGGGTCCAGCCCCGGCTGCAGGAAGAAGTGCTTGAACCCGGGGTTCTGCGGGTCCTTCGCGATGCCGGCCACGTGCTCGTAGATCCACTCGGCGATGGCGCCGTAGGAGTAGTGGTTGAACGAGTTCATGCCCGACGGGCCGAACCCGTCCTCGGTGGAGTACGAGTTCCACCGCTCCCAGACCGTCGTCGCGCCGCTGCGGACGGAGTAGAGCCATGACGGCATCGCGTCCTGGTGCAGCAGCGCGTAGGCGAGGTCGGCGTGGCCCTCGGCGGTGAGCACCGGCGCGAGCACGTTCACGCCGAGGAAGCCGACCGACAGCGTGTTCTCGGCGTAGTCGACGCGGCTGCTGTCCGGGTGCGCCGCCTTGTACTCCGGCGTGTTCCGGATGTTCTCCACCAGGCCGTGCACCAGGTCCTGGCGCTGCGTCTCGTCGGCGTAGAAGCCCAGCTTCAGCGTCCACAGCAACGCGGTCTGCGAGTTGTCCTCGGCGCTGCTGTTGCCGCCGACACTGGAGCGGACGATCGTCCGTCCCGTCACCGGGTCGGTCCCCAGCCAGTTGGCGATGAACGCCGCCTTGATGTTGCCCAGCAGCGTCTCGAACCGGGCGGCGTCGGCGTCGCGGCCGGCCGCCTTGGCCATGTCGATCACCAGCCTGGTCGAGTAGCCGTAGTAGGCGTCGCTCAGCAGCTGGTTGGCCGAGCCCTGGAAGGCCAGCCAGTCGCCGGTCCACGAGCCGGGACCCCGGTACGTGTCGCCGGTGCGGGCGTGCATCCAGTCGATGTACCTGGCCAGCGCGTCCCAGTTCCGGTCGATGATGGTGGTGTCGCCGGACATCTGCCAGACCGTCCACGGCACGACGGTGCCGACGTCGGACCAGCCGCTGGCCGCCCGCAGGAACTGGGCCCGGGGCACGACGTCGGGGAACTGCGCCCCGCCCGCGCCGTAGGTGACGGCGCAGTCGACGATGCTGTCCATGAAGTGGCTGAGGAAGGTGACGGCGTCGCCGTTGTAGAGCGCGGTGTTGGCGAAGATCTGCGTGTCGCCGGTCCAGCCCAGGCGCTCGTCGCGCTGCGGGCAGTCGGTGGGGATCCAGAGGTAGTTGCCGCGCTGTCCCCAGCGCACGTTGCTGAACAGCTGGTTGATCAGCGCGTCGTTGGTGGTGACGTTGCCGATGTCGCGCAGCGCTGACGTCGCGACATTGCCGGTCAGGCCGGTGACGGTGACGCTGCGGTCCGGCGTCGTGACCGTCACCTCGACATAGCGGTAGCCGTAGAACGTCAGCGTGTCCTGGTGCGTCTCGCCGCCGGCCGCGCCCTCGAGGACGTACCGGCTGGTGGCCCGAGCCGAGCGCAGGTTGGCCAGGTACAGCGAGCCGGCCGGACCGTCGGCGCCCTGGCTGACGTCGTTGAGCATCTCGGTGAACCGCAGCCGGACCTCGGTGCCCGCCTCGCCGCGGACGGTGAGGCGGTAGACGCCGACCATGTTCTGGCCGAGATCGTAGATGGCGGTGTCGCCCGGGCCGATCGTCACCGCCGCGCGGGCCGCCTCGGCCGGGTCGTACACCGAGCGGGACTCGTCGACGACGACGTGGCCGCGGCCGTTCGGGCTGGTCTCCTGCCCGGCGACGCCGGTGTTGACGACGATCGCCTGCGGGTCCAGGTCCCACTCCGGCGTCAGCCGGGCGGAGTCGCCCGGGTACGCGACCAGCTTCGAGTTCGGGAACCGGGTGGTGAAGTCGTGCTCCTGGACGCCCACCCAGCTCGAGGCGTCGAAGCCGTTGGCGTTCCAGCCGGGAAGCCGCATCCGGGCGTCGGTGGTCTGGCCGTCGTAGATGTCGTCGAAGCGGATCGGGCCGGTGTCCGTGCCCCGCCAGGCGTCGCCCGGCTCGGTCACGACCACCTGGGACGAGCCGTCGGCGTACCGGATCAGCAGCTTCGCCTTGAGCGCCAGCGGGTTGCCGGCGTCGGAGTAGTACGGCGCGCCGCGGGCGATCCGGCGACCGCTGAACCAGCCCTTGCCCAGGACGGCCGCCAGCGTGACGTCGCCCGTCGACCCGATGAGGCCGGTGACGTCGTAGGTGAAGTAGTTGACCCGGACGTCGTAGTTCGTCCAGCCCGGCGTCAGCAGTTCGTGTGTGCTGCCGGCGCCGTGCGGCACCCCGACCCGCTGCCCGTTGACGTAGGCCTCGTAGACGCCGAGGGCGGAGATGTAGAGGCGGGCGTCGACCACGGCGGACCCGGTGAGCGCGAACTGACGGCGCAGCAGCGGCGCGCCGGGCGTGTTGGCGGCCTTGCCCGCGACGCCGACCCAGCGCGCTCCGTCCCAGCCGGCGACCCCGTCCGTGCTGAGCAGGCCGGTCTCGAAGAACGCCGTGGGCGACCGCGGCAGCAGCTCGCCGTTGACGTCCCAGACCAGCACGGTCGCGTGGTAGCGGGTCGACGGGCGCAGCGCCGGCCCGCCGTACGGCACGGCGATCGAGTCCGCCGACTCCACCCGGCCGCTGTTCCACACGTCGGCCTGGGCCCGGGTCAGCCGCTCCGGCGTGCTGGCGACGAGGATCTGGTAGGCGCTCTGGGCCTGCCCGCGCTCGGTGGACTCCAGGTGCCAGCCGAAGCGCGGCCGCGGCTCGTCGACGCCGAGCGGGTCGACGCGGTGCTCGACCGTGAGCCGCGAGCCGAACGTCCGTCCCGCCGGCGCGTCGTTCGCGTCCGCCGCCGGCTGCGGCGCCGCGGCGCCGCGTCCGGCCATCATCGCCGGCACGGCGCCGAGCGCCGTCGCCAGCACCGCCCGCCGGCGGACGGTCCACGAGCCGTCGCCTGGCTCGTCCGCTCCCCCGCCGTTCTCCCCTGCACGACCTGCATTGTCGACCACGTTGTCTCCTCCTGATGGCTGCGGTGCGTGTCGTGCTGGGGCGGCGCTGCGGAACGCCGCCCCAGCCCGGCGCGGGTCAGGTGCCGCGACCCACGGCGAGGAAGGTGAACGTCCCGGACGGCACGGAGTAGACCGAGAAGCCGTCCTCGCTGCGCAGGAACGTCGCCCGGCTCGGGTCCCGCACGACCCGCATGCCGTCGCTGGGCACCCACACCTCGGCCGTCGTGTTCGTCGGCACCGTCACGGTCAGCTCGAACCGGTGCTGAGCGCGGGTCCACGAGCTGCTCGCCGTCCCGTGCGGGGTCTCGTAGCTGCCCTCGACCCAGGTGAGGTCGCCGACGGGCTTCGGCTTGATCACCAGCTCGTCGTAGGCGACCGAGCCGTCGGCCGCGTCGATGCCGGCCAGCCCGGCGTTGAACCACTCCTCGATCTGGGCGAGGATCATGTGGTTCTTGGACGAGCCGCGGGTCCAGCGCTCCCCGATCGTCGTGAACCCGCCGGGGTTGGCCGTCGTCGGCTGCATGAAGAAGCCGTAGCTCGGCTCGTCGTCCTCCTGGAGCAGGTCCCACAGCACGTCGTCGCGACCGCCCTCGGTGAGCGCCCGGACAGTGGGCGCCATGCCGATGGTGCCGGCGCTGAAGTGCGGGCCGTCGCCGTTGGGGTGGAAGGCGTAGACGAGCTCGACGAGCGCGTCCAGCACCTCGTCGCGGTGCTCCTCCGGCACCAGCCCGGCGTCGAGCGCGAGCGCCTGGGCGCCCTGGGTCGCGCCCTGCGGCCCGGCGTCGCCGGTAGCCGTGTAGCGGCCCAGTGCCTCGTTGAAGAACGCGTCGTTGAACGCGGCCTTGATGTCCTCGGCCAGCTGCCAGTACTCCTCGGCATCGGCGTCGTGGCCGGTCAGCTCGGCCATCTCGGCCATCTTGCTGATCATGACGTAGTAGCCCCACGTGCCGGTGATGCGGCCGGACGTCTGGTCGGCGGCGACCCAGTCGGCGAGCGCGGCGTTGACGATGTGCTCGTCGGCGCCGGTGCCGACCTTCTGGCGGCGGATGTAGTCGACGAAGTCGGTCATCTGGTCGTAGTAGGTCGTCATCGTCTGGGTGTCGCCGTAGAGCTGGTAGAGCAGGTGCGGCACGAGCACGATCGCGTTGCCCCAGTTGATCTCGTCGCCGAAGTTGCCGGTGTAGCCCCAGTCGTAGACCGGGGTCTTGAGCGCGACGTTGCCGAACATCGGGGTGTCGGCCTTCGACTGGCCCTCGACGAGGTGGCGCATCGTCGTCCGCAGGTACGCCGCGAGCTCGTGGTTGCGGTGGATGGCGCCCATCGGCATCGTGTAGTCGGCCGGGTACGACAGCTTCTCCCGGCCGGGGCAGTCGGTGAAGACCGACATGATGTTGCCCGCGAACGAGTACTGCGACATCCGGTGGATGCGGTTGATGCGCGCGTTCGAGCTGTCGAACGTGCCCGCCGTCGGTGTCGCCGCCTGCAGCCGGACGCCGGTGACGAGGTCCGGCGTCGGAACGTAGCCCTCCGGCAGGCCCGTGACCTGGACCCACTGCATGCCGAAGTAGTTGAAGTCCGGATGCCAGCTCTCGCCGTCCGGGTCGCCGTAGGCCGTGTAGGTGTTGAAGAGGTGGGCGCCGCGGCCGCCGGGGCCGAGGGAGCTCTGGTTCACGGTGCCGTCGGCGTTCAGCGACTCGGCCGGCAGCAGCTTCACCGTCGTGCCCGCCGGCACCTGCTCGAGGTCCAGCCGCGGCCAGCCGACGATGTTCTGGCCGAAGTCGAACACCCAGGTGCCCGGGACCGGGTTCGTCACCGAGACGGGGGTGAACTCCTCGTGGACGGTGATGGGCTCGGCAGCGCGGGCGACGAGCCGCGTCGCCAGGTTCGGCGGCGGCGCGATGCCCGCGTCGATCCAGCCCGTGGCCGAGCCGTCGCGCCGCGTCGCCGTCGCCGTCAGGTCCGCGCCGGGCTCGTCCCAGCCGGGCTGCTCGCGGCGGGCGTCGTAGTCCGACCCGGAGTACCACGCGTCTGTGACCAGCGGGCCGAGCGCGGCACGCCAGGACCGGTCGGTGACGATGACCTCCTCGGTGCCGTCGGCATAGGTGATCTCCAGCCGCCCGATGAACCGCGGCGTCACCGCGGCGCCGGCCGACGGGTCGCTGGCGGCGAGGTTGTTGCCCGACCCGGTGACGCGGGCGCCGGCGTCGTGCGCGGCGTCGAGGCCCGGCGTGAACGTGATGCCGGTCCCGTCGACGCCCGCGGTGCCGATGGCCGTGATGACCCGCGACTCCAGCCGGTCGCCGCCGCCCGCGGTGTCGACGTTGATGGTGCCCCCGACGTGGTAGCCGGAGACGCTGTCGAGCTTGACGTTGGTGGCGCCGGCGGCCGCGGCGACGGCCAGCGTGCCGTTGCCCTTGAGCTGGCTCTGCCACCACGAGTACGGCGACGTGCGGCCCACCGCCGGGTTCGTGACGCTGCGGCGGACGTAGGCCGGCCCGTTCCCGAGCTCGACGCCGATCGTGTTGCCGCCGCCCCGCAGCACGCCGGTGACGTCGTAGGTGCGGTACTCGCTGGACAGCTGGTAGTTCGAGTTGCCAGGCGCGAGCACCTCGTCGGTCAGCTCCTCGCCGTTGACCGTCGCATGGTGCAGGCCGACGCCGGACAGGTAGAGGCGCGCGTCGGTGACCTGCGTGCCGCGCGGCACCTGGAACTGGCGGGCGAAGATCGGCATGGGCTGGTTCTCGGTGCGGTCGGGGTAGTCGATCCAGCGCGCCGGAGCCCAGTCGTCCTGGTCCAGCAGCCCCATGGTCCACGTCGCCGGCTCCGACCAGTCCGACGGCTGCCCGTCGGCGTCCCACACGCGGACCTGCCAGACCACGCGGTCGCGGGACCCGAGCGGCGCGCCGTAGGCCACCCGCTGCACCTCGCTCTCGACCTTCCCGGACGACCAGATCAGCTCATCGCGGCGCAGGTCCCGTTCCGACGCCGCGGCCCGGACCTCGAACGCCGTCTGCCGGTCGCCCGGGCAGGCCACCCGCGCGCCCGGCTGGTAGCAGGCGTGCGAGTGGCTCTTCGGCGTCTCCTCGAACTGCCACGAGAGCCATGGGGTGGGGTTGTCCAGCCCGAGGGGCGAGTCCTCCCGCCCGTCGACGCTGAGAGTGGTCACGCCGACATTGCCGGGCTTGCCGCTCGCCGGGGCGGCGTACGTGCCTGTCATCGCCTGCGGCGCGGCCGTCGCCAGGATCACTCCCAGCCCCACGACCACGCCCGTCGTACGTCTTCTGAACGACACCGGTGCCCTCCGTCCGGGTTGCCACGTTTCCTCCTTGAAACGTTGCAATACAGTTACGGCTGGGCTCCGGACGCGGCAAGAGTGCGGCGCGAGAATGGCCCGATGTGGCCAGACCCGCGCTCCATGATCAGGCGGCCGCGTAGGGGTGTTCGGCGCCGTCGCGACGGGTGTGCACGTCCCAGTAGTGCCGGGCGATGGTGTCGGCCTCGGTGTCCGGGCCGCCACTGCCGATCCACACCGCGAGCGGGACGTGCGCCGCGTACACGCCCGTGCCCTCCAGCGTCCGGTGCAGCGCCAGCACCCAGGACCGCAGCGCCGCGGTGGCGATGGCGACGGTGGCGAACTCCGGCGGCGCCGGCCGTGGGTCCACCGAGGACGCCCCGGTGGTGACCAGCAGCGTGCCCGTGCCGCGTTCGATCATGCCCGGCAGCACCTGACGGGCGGCGGTGAGCGCGCCGTAGAGGTAGAAGTCGACCTGCGGCTGGACGTTGTCCACGGTCACGTCGAGCGGCGCCGCCATGGTGAGGCCGGGCACCGGCTCGTGTGGCGCCGGCGAGTACTCCAGCACGTCGATGGGGCCGTACCTGTCCTCGATCCGGGCGATCGCCGCCTCGATGGACGGACGGTCCATGACGTCGGCGGCGAACCCGGCGGCGTCGACGCCGAGCTCGCCCAGCCGGCCGGCGAGGTCGTCGAGCCGCTCCTGGTTGCGGGCGACGAGCGCGACGGAGTGCCCGTTGCGGCCGAACTCCTTGGCGATGGACAGTCCGAGGCCGGACCCGGCCCCGACGATGGCGATGGTGGGCATCGAGCTCTCCTCCTGGTCAGTCGACGGTGACGGCGAACTTGCCGACGGCGCCGGCGCCGAAGTCGGCCAGCGCCTGGGGGACGTCGGCCAGCGCGTAGGTCCGGGTGATCGGCACCCGCAGCCGCCCGGCCGCGACCTCGGCCGCCAGCGTCTCCAGCGTCGCCGCGGCGGGGTCGGCCATCACGGAGACCGCGGTGACGTCGGGACGAGCCACCGCGTCGGGGCCGACGCCGAGCGTCGAGGCCAGCCGTCCGCCCGCGACCAGCAGGGCCGCCAGCGCGGCCGGGTCGCCAGCCAGGTGCACGACGGCGTCCACGCCGCCGGGCGCGATGGCCCGCACCTGGGCCGGCAGGTCGCCGGTGTGGTCGACGACCTGCGTCGCGCCCAGCTCGCGGACGAGCTCGGCCTCCTCGCCCGGCCGGGCGGTCGCGATCACCGTGGCGCCGCGCGCGGCCGCCAGCTGCACCGCGAGGGCGCCGACCCCGCCGCTGGCGCCGGACACCAGCACGCTGTGGCCCGCTGCGGCGGCGACGGCGTCGACCGCGTTCAGGGCGGCCGTGCCGGCCAGGCCGAGCGCTCCGGCCGTCGCGTGGTCCAGCCCGCCCGGGAGGCGCGCCAGCCCGTACTCCTCGGCCACGACGACGTACTCGCCCAGGCCGCCGTCGCCCAGGAACGGCTTCATGACGACCCCGAACACGTCGTCGCCGATGCCGAACCGCGTCACACCCGCGCCGACGGCCTCGACCGTGCCGGCGAAGTCCTTGCCGAGGACGACCGGGAACCGGTGCTCCATCAGGCCCTGCAGCATCCCGGCGGCGGTGGCCGCGTCGAACCCGTTGATCGAGGACGCCCGGACCCGCACCAGCACCTCCCCGGCCTCCGGCTCCGGCCGGGGCAGCTCGCCGAGGGCGGGCGCCGCCCCGAAATCGCCGATCGTGATCGCACGCATGTGTACTCCTCTGTCGCTCGGGCAATAAGCGGACGATGTCGTCCAGTTAGCTCCAAGCAGTTAACCGGACGATCTATTCCAGTTCTTCGCTAGGCTGGTTCGGTGCCCTCCGATCCCGGCCCCACGCTGCGGGCCGACGCCGAACGCAACCGGCGGCGCATCGTGGCCGCCGCCCGCGAGGTGTTCGCCGAGCGCGGTCTCGACGTGCCGATGTGGGAGATCGCCCGCCACGCCGGCGTGGGCGTCGGCACGCTCTACCGGCGGTTCCCGACCCGTGACGACCTCGTCGCCGGCGTGTTCGAGGCGAAGATGGCCGCCTACGCCGACGCCGCCGCGGACGCCCTCGCCGAGCCCGACCCCTGGGCCGGCTTCTGCGCCTACATCGAGCGGGTCTGCGCGATGCAGGCCGAGGACCGCGGCTTCGCCAACGTGCTGACGCTGACATTCCCGGCCGCCAAGCGGTTCGAGGCCGAGCGCGACCGCGCCTACCACGCCTTCGCGGAGCTCGTCACCAGGGCCAAGGCCGCCGGCGGACTGCGCGAGGACTTCTCCCCCGAGGACCTGGTGATGATGCTCATGGCCAACGCCGGCGTCGTCGCCGCCACCGCTGACGCCGCGCCGGAGACGTGGCGCCGGTTCGCGGCCTACCTGATCCAGGCGTTCCGGGCGCCCGGCGCGGGACCGCTGCCACCGTCGCCCGCGCCGACGGCCATGTACCGCGCCCTCGTCCGGCTGCGGTCACCTCTGGGGGGTTCTCGCGGAACCTCCCACCATGGCGATTCCGCGTTCTAGCGTGGTGGACATGAGCACGAAGGGCGAGGTGAGGGACTTCCTGGTGTCGCGCCGGGCGAACCTCACGCCGGAACGGGCGGGGATCCCCGACATCGGCGGGCCGCGGCGGGTGCCGGGCCTGCGCCGCGAGGAGGTCGCGCTGCTGGCCGGCGTCAGCCTCGACTACTACACCCGGCTGGAGCGCGGGAACATCCGGGGCGCGTCCGACAGCGTGCTGGGCGCGATCGCCCGGGCGCTCCAGCTCAACGACGCCGAGCGCGAGTACCTGTTCGACCTGGCGCGCACCGCGCCGGCGACGGCGAGGGCCCGGCGTCCGGGACCGGCCGAGCAGGCGGTGCGGACGTCGGTGCAGCGCGTGCTGGACCACCTGACCGTGCCGGCCATCGTGCACAACGCGAGCCAGGACCTCGTCGCCGCCAACCTGATGGGCCGCGCTCTGTACGCGCCGCACTTCGACACCGACGGCGTGCCGAACATCGCCCGGTTCATCTTCCTGGACCCGCGCGCCCAGGACTTCTACGTCGACTGGACCCTCGCCCGGCGCACGGTCGCGGCGATCATCCGGTTCGAGGCCGGCCGCGACCCGTTGAACACGCAGCTCACCGGCCTGATCGGCGAGCTGGCGACGCGCAGCCCCCAGTTCCGGCAGGACTGGGCCGCGCACGACGTGCACCGGCACCGCACCGGCGTGAAGGCCTTCCGGCACCCCGAGGTGGGCCTCCTGGAGGTCGCCTTCGACGTGTTCGAGCTGTCGGGCGAGAGCGGGCTGCAGATCGTCACCTACAGCGCCCCGCCCGGCACGGACTCCGCCGACAAGTTCGCGTTGCTGGCCTCCTGGGCCGCGACGAGGGAGGCCGCCGCGCCCGAGCGTGCGGAGCACGTATGACCACGATCGCCATCGTCGGCGCCGGACCCGGCCTCGGCGCCGCGGCCGCACGCCGCTTCGGCAGCGAGGGACACAGCGTCGCGCTGCTCTCCCGCAGCCAGGAGCACGTCGACGAGCTCGCGGGCGCCCTGCGGGGCGAAGGCCTGACCGCCCGCGGCTACGCCGCGAACGTCCGTCAGCCGGCGACCCTGATCGCCGCACTCGGCCGGGCGACGGAGCAACTGGGGCCGATCGAGGTGCTCCAGTACAGCCCGCTGCCGCAGCGGGAGTTCCTCCGACCGGTCCTGGAGACCACCGTCGACGACCTGGCCGCAGCGGTCGAGTTCGCCATCTTCGGCCCGGTCACCGCCGTGCGCACGGTGCTGCCCGGCATGCGATCGCTCGGCCGCGGCAGCGTGCTCTTCGTGAACGGCGGCTCCGGCGCGCACCCCAACCCGAACGTGGCCGGCACGTCCGTCGCGTTCGCCGGGGAGAGCGCCTACGCCCGGATGCTGCACGAGGCCCTGGCACCCGAGAACATCCACGTCGGGCAGCTCATCATCCCCGGCGCGATCCAGCCCGGGCACCCGGACAACGATCCGGCCGTGCTCGCGGACCGGCTCTGGCGGCTGCACGCCCACCCGGACGGGTTCCGCGTCTACGCCGCACAGCCGGCACCCTGACCACCCGCACCAGCAGACCTGAGGAGAAACCACCGATGCGTGGAGTGATCATGCATGCCCCCGGAGACGTGCGCGTGGAGGAGCGCGACGACCCCCGGATCATCGACCCGACCGACGCCGTCATCAGGCTCACGGCCACCTGCATCTGCGGCTCGGACCTGTGGCCGTACCGCGGGATCGAGCCGGTCGACCACGCCCCGATGGGCCACGAGTACGTCGGCGTCGTGGAGGAGATCGGCAGCGAGGTCAGGACCATCGCGGTCGGCGACTTCGTCGTCGGTTCGTTCGTCATCTCCGACAACACCTGCGAGATCTGCCGGTCCGGCTTCCAGTCCCAGTGCGTCCACGCCCAGTTCGTCTCCCAGGTCGTGGGCACCCAGGCCGAGCGGGCCCGCATCCCGTACGCCGACGGCACGCTCGTGGCCACGCCGGGGCAGCCCGATCCCGAGCTGGTCCCGTCGCTGCTGGCCGCCTCCGACGTGCTCGGGACCGGCTGGTTCGCCGCCGTCGCGGCCGAGGCCGGACCCGGCAAGACCGTCGCGGTCGTCGGGGACGGCGCGGTCGGGCTGATGGCCGTCCTCGCCGCCCGGCAGCTCGGAGCGGAGCGCGTCATCGCCATGTCCCGTCACCCCGACCGCCAGGAGCTGGCCCGCCACTACGGCGCCACCGACATCGTCGAGGAGCGCGGCGACAAGGGCGTGAGCCGGATCAAGGAGCTCACCGGCGGCCTGGGCGCCCACTCGGTCGTCGAGGCCGTCGGCACGCAGGAGTCGTTCATGCAGGCCGTGGGGGCGACCCGCGGCGGCGGGCACCTCGGCTACGTCGGGGTGAACCACGGCGTGTCCATCCCCGGCGATGAGCTGTTCTTCGCCGGCATCCACACCCTCGGCGGCCCGGCGCCGGTCCGCAGGTTCCTGCCCGACCTGATCCGGCTCATCTGGGACCGCACCATCGACCCGGGCCGCGTCTTCGATCTCAGCCTCCCGCTGGACCAGGCCGCGGAGGGCTACCGGGCGATGGACGAGCGCCGCGCCGTGAAGGTGCTGCTCACACTCTAGGCAGAACTATTCCTTGACACGAATATTCGTTGTGGAGAATACTCGTGCTCATGGACGCGATGCTCTCCGCACTGGCCGACCCGGCCCGCTGGCGACTGGTGCGACTGCTGGCCGAGCGGCCCCGCCCCGTCGGGGTCCTCGCCCAGCTCGCCGAGGCCCGCCAGCCGCAGACGACCAAGCATCTGCAGACGCTGGAGCGCGCCGGTGTCGTCACCTCCCGGCGCAGCGGCCAGCGCACCATCTACGCGCTGAGCGCGGGGCCGCTGCGTGAGCTGGCCGCCGCGCTCGGCCGCCTCGCCGACTCCGCCGAGCAGGCCACCGGCCCGCAGTCGACCTTCGAGCGCTACGGGCTCAGCGTGGAGGCCGAGCGGCTCGCCGCGGACGAGGCCGGCTGGGCCGACGGCCGCTCCTTCCGGTTCGTCCGGGAGCTGCCGGCCGGCCCCGAGCTGGTCTGGCGGCACTTGACCGAACCGGCCCTGCTGGCCCACTGGTGGACCCCCGAGGACCTGCGCGTCTCCGAACTGCTCTTCGAGGCCCGGCCCGGCGCGCCGATCGTCCACGAGTACCGCGACGCCGACGACGCCACCGGCTCCGACGCGGTCGTCGGCCGCGCCGAGGGCGTCGTCGAGGACGTGCGTCCCGGCGAGCGGCTCACCTACCGCCTCGCCCCGCTGCTGCCCGACGGCAGCCGCGCCTTCACCACGCACGTCTCCTACGACCTGCGGCCCCGCGGCGCCGGGACGGAGCTGGCGGTCGAGCTGGTCATCGCAGACAGCACCGTCGAATCCGCTGACTTCATCGCGGGCATCGAGATCGGCTTCGGCCAGAGCCTCGACAAGCTCGTCACCACCCTGTCCGACACCACCCTGAGGAGCACCGAATGAGCCGCCGCGTCGTCACCAACATCGCCCTCTCCCTCGACGGCCGCTACAGCGGCCCGGACCCGCGGGACATGGCCTGGGTCATGCCCTACGCCGTCACCGACGTCGCCCGCGACCACCTGACCAGCCTCTGGGAGCCGGCCACCACCGCCGTCATGGGCCGCGTCAACGCCGAGGGCTTCCTCGGCTTCTGGCCGACCATCATCGGCGCCCCCGGCGTCGACCCCCGCGACGAGGGCTTCGCGACGTGGCTGGTCGGCACCGACAAGGTGGTCTTCTCCTCCACGCTCACCGAGGCGCCGTGGGAGCGCACCACGGTCGTGGACCGGCCCACGGCCGACGCGATCGGCGAGCTCAAGGCGGCCGAGGGCGGCGACATCCTCGTGCTCTCCAGCGCGAGCGTCATCAAGGCCCTGCTCGCCGCCGACCTCGTCGACCGCCTGGCCCTCACCGTCTTCCCCATCTTCCTCGGCGACGGCCCCCGCCTCTTCGACGACGGCCTGCCGGGCGCCCAGTGGTCGCTGGCGAGCGAGGCCAAGGGCGAGCACGGCATGCTGTCCCTCGTCTACGACCGCATCCGCTGAGCCGGTCCGCGGCCGGCGGTCAGGGCCAGCGGACCCGCGACCCGCCGGCCGCGCAGCTCCAGCGACTCCAGCTCGAGCGTGCCGTGGTCGAGGGCGAGCTCGATCGAGTCGTCCGCGATCGTCGCCCGTCCCCAGCCGGTGCCGGTCGAGAAGAAGTAGGTCCCGTCGGCGACGGGGTCGAAGCCGAGCGTCCGCGCGACCGCGTCGTACTGGACGCCGCTGAAGGCCAGCAGCAGGCTCCACGCGGACATCGACCGCGCGTAGTGGTGCCCGGCCTCGACCTCGTCCCACGGGCTGCGGGTCTCGCCCGTGTGCCGGGCCCGCGTCGTGCGCACGAGGGTGAGCGCCTCCTCGACGAACCCGGCGTACACGAGTTCGGCCGCCACGTGGTGCTCGACGCCGGACCAGACCTCGTCGGAGTACCGCATCGGGAAGCGGGGCCGGCCGCCGCGGGGCCACGACGCGAGCAGCAGACCACCCTCGTCACCGAAGGCGAACGCGCGGTTCGCGTTGGGGTGCGCGCGCAGGTCGGCACGGAAGTTGTGCGAGTACACCGCGTGCACGGCGCTGCGCAGGTGCTCGCGCGGCAGGAGGTCGCCGAGCCCGTTGAGGTGCGCGTGCCACTGGCCGAGGAGCTGGTCGCTCAGCACCCCCGTCCCGACCTGGTTCTGCCGCTCGTCGACGTCGGCCACGTCCTGGACGTAGTACTCGCCGTTGAACAGGCGCGCGTCGAGCGCCGGCTCCGCCGTCCCGGTCAGCGCCGCGTAGCGGGCGCGTGCGTCCTCGTCGCCCAGGTGCGCCGCCATCCGGGTGGCCGCACGCAGCGCCGCCAGCAGCAGGATCCCGGTGAGCGGCTCCGGCCCGGCGAACTCGATGTCGTAGGTGTTGTGCGTGAACGCCTCGAGCAGGCCGTCGCCGTCGGAGTCCCAGGTGCGCAGCGCATAGTCGAGCGACGCGCGCGCGGCCGGCCACAGCTCGCGCAGGAACGCGTCGTCGCCGCTGAAGCGCCACTCGCGGTGCAGCCGGACGATCGTCGCGAGCTGCCCGTCGGCGGCGCCGGGCCAGTCGAACGGCCGGCCGAACCGGCTGTTGGCGCGGAAGCGCTGCCGGCCGTCGGGTTCGGTCTCGTCCAGGAACTCCACCCGGCGGGCGCCGCGTTCGAGGCCGGGGAAGAGCCACGCGAGCGTCTGCGCATAGCTCCAGACATGGGTGCACGAGCCGCCCCAGCCGCCGTCGCCGTCGCTGCCCTCCCAGCCGAAGAACGTGCCGTCCTCGACCCGGAAGCACGTCGTGCTGCGGGCGGTCGCGATGCTGGCGCTCACGGCCTGGAGCACGGCCGGATCCAGGGTGCTGCCGAAGAGCGCGGCGTGGAACGCGCTCGTCGCGCGCTCCAGGCGCTCGCGGTCGCGCAGCAGGTAGACGCCCGCGGTCCAGGCGTCCGGCCAGCGGGTCGCGTAGTGGTTGCGGGTCATGCCCAGCTCGGGCTGGGCGCCGTCCTCGAAGAACAGGACGTCGCCGTCCCACCCGTTGACGCGGTTCGGGAAGTGCCAGGCGAGCACGAACTCGAACTCCCGGGCCTCGCCGGGAGGGACGACCTGTGTCGCCGCCAGCGAGCCGGTGCGCCGTTTCGGGGTCAGCAGCTCCCGCCACAGGTCCTGGTCGACGCTCTCGAGCCAGGCCGGGTCCTCGCGCCCGAACTCCGCGGGCGGCAGCGGCCGGAGCCGGCCGGTCGCGGCGAACTCGGCCCAGAAGTCGCCGGCCCGGCCCTCCACCCACCCCGGTATCGCCGACGCGTCGGAGGCGCTGGTCAGCAGGCTCATCGTGCCGTACTCCGGGTCGGTCGCCGCCAGGTCGACGTCGAACGCGAGCCCACGCAGCCCGGGTTCCTCGCGCCACTCGACGGACTGGCGGCCACGGTAGGAGCCGGACCGCTCCAGCCCGCCGCGGTGGGTCAGCGAGCCGGCGATCGAGACGGAGACGGGCACCGTCCCCGGATTCTCGACGGTGTACCGGAACACCGCCGCCGGGATGCCGGAGTCGTCGGGCTCCAGCGGGACGAGCGGGGTGAAGGCGAACAGGGAGACCCGGACCGGAACGCTGTCGTCGTCGAAGTCCACCTGCGCGAACGGGTACTCGCCGCGCAACGTCGCGGACGCGAACCGCGGCAGCCCCTCCGCCTCGCCGGCCGTGCCCTGCGCCCAGTCGCGCGGCCCGGCGGGCCACGCCTCGAGGACCCTGGTGATCCGGTCCGACCCGTCCGGTCGCGCCGAGATCGCGAAGAACGTGCACGGGTTGACCCCGCCCTTGTTGGACCGGTTCTGGATCTCCCAGTCCCGCAGCTCGCCGCGAGCGCCGAGCGAGACGTTGCCGGTCCCGATGCCGCCGAGCGGGAACGCCGCGCGGGCGAACGTCGCCGGAATCGGGGCGGCGACGCTGAGGCGTGGCGTGCGGGTCATCGGCGCACCACCCGCCCGAGCGCTTGGAGGATGGAAGAGACCCGGTCGGCCACGTCCATCCGATTGCTGACGTAGCCGAACCCGATGCCGAGCCCGGGATCGGCGAAGCCCGCCTGACCCCCGGCGCCGGTGTGGCCGAACGAGGCCGGGGTGAGCCACGGCGTCGCGTCCGACGCCAGCTGCACGCCGGCGCCCCACCGGGGATACGGAGGGAGCGGATCGAAGAACCACGGCCCCTCGCTGCGCACCGCGGACAGGCGCGCGACGTCGTCGTCACCGAGCAGCCGGACGCCACGCGTCTCGCGCACCGTCGCGGCCCAGATCCGCGCCAGCCCCGAGGCGGTGCCGATGCCGCCCGCCGCGGACAGGCCCGCCGCGAGCACGCGATGATCGTTGAACCCACGGTCGCCGTCGACGAGCGTCCGCGGGAACGCCCCGCCGAGCGTCGCGGCACGTTCCAGCCACTCGCCGGCCTCCGCCGCGCGACGGGTGTAGGCCGGGGTCGTGGTCAGGTGCGCGACTCGCGCCAGCAGAGCGGCGTCGGGCATGAGCGAGACGTCGGCGTCCAGCGGCGCCGCGATCTCGGCGGCGAACACGTCATGCAGCTCGCGGCCGGTCGCGCGCCGGACGATCTCCTCCACGATCGCCCCGTAGGTGATCGCGTGGTAGGCGTGTGCGGTGCCCGGGCGCCACAGAGGTTCCTGCGCCGCGAGGCGGGCCGCGAACCGGGAGCTGTCGAGCACGTCGTCGAGGCCGAGGTCGGCGATCGGCGCGGAGACGCCCGCTCGGTGGGCGAGCACGTCGGCGACGGACACGCCGCCCTTGCCGTGCGCGGCGAACTCGGGCCACACGGAGGCGATGGGCGCGTCGAGGTCGAGGCGGCTCGCAGCGTGCAGCCGGGCGAGCACGAGCGCCGCGAGCCCCTTCGAGCAGGAGAAGAGGACGGTGACCGTGTCGCGGGTCCAGGGCCGTCCGTCGCGGGCGTCGGCGACGCCGGCCCAGACGTCGACGACCTCCCGGCCCTCGTGCCAGACGGAGAGCGCCGCGCCCGACGCCTCCGGCTCGGCCAGTCCCGCGACGAACGCGTCGGCCACCGGCCCGTATCCGGGCGCCGCGCCGCCGCCGAGCCGGGTCATGGCGCCGTCACCTCGTCCATCGAGGTCATCCGCCAGGCGGTGAGGTCCGCGACGCGGTCGCCGCCGTCGGCGAAGACGGCGACGTGGACGTCCGCCGCGTCGGCGAAGTGAGGGAGGAAGATCGCCTGCCGGTCGTTCGCGAACACGTCCACCAGGTAAGTGTCGACGAAGACGCGCAGGGTCACCTCCTCGTCGCCGGGATCGAACGGCGCGGCGGCCGCGCCGGCCGAGACCGTGCCCGCGTCGAGGTCGACCTCGATCCGGAGCCCGCCGCCGCCCCGCGCGTCGCAGTGCACGGCGACGCCGAAGCGCCGCGCGGCGCCCGGCCCGAACGTGACCGCGAGCTCGAGCGCAGCGCCGCCGACGTCGCTGACCAGCCGGGATCCGTCGTCGACCGCGATCCCCCGCACGCTCCGCTCGTCGGCGCGCAGCCGCTCCAGCTCACGCAGCGGCCGGATGCGCAGGATCCCGTCGCCGGGCAGGTCCAGCTCGCGCGGCAGGATCTGGATGCCCGACCACGGCGCCTCGATGAACGCCCACGCCCACATGACCCGCCTGCCGTCGGGGGTCAGCACGCTCTCCGGGGCGAAGACGTCCGTCGCGTGCCAGTTCATCCGGCCGTGGACCTCGGGGACGAACCGCTCGTCCCGCCACTCCCCCAGGTAGTAGCGGCAGCCCTTGTTGTGGCTGATGCACAGCAGCATGTGCTGGTCGCCGATCGGGAAGAAGTCGGGACACGACACGTCGGTGTCCTCGCCGGTGTCGGGGAGGTCCGGGTCCAGGAGGACCCCCAGGTACTCCCAGTCCGCCAGGTCCGCCGACCGTAACAGCGTCGCCGGCTTCCCCGTCGTGGTCCCGCCGAAGATCGCGTAGTACGTGTCGTTCTCCAGCCACGCGTGCGGGTCGGCGTGCGCGATGACGCTGCCGTCCTGGCCGGGCCGGACGTGGACGACGGCCGGCGCCGGGCGGGTCCATCGCTCGAGGTCGTCGTCCTCGGCGATCACCACGTGGTTCGCGCCGGACCCCTGACCCTGGTAGACGATCGCCGGACGGCCCTCCTTCGTGACGAAGCCGCCGCCGCTGAACGCTCCGTGCCCGAGCACGTCGGGCGTCAGGGTGGTCCGGTGCGACGTCCAGTGGACGAGGTCGGGGCTGGAGACGTGGGCGAACGCGTAGTCGCCGGCGCCGTCGAGGAAGCGCCGGAGCGGGTCGATGCCCGCCGCGCCGCCCCGGTCGTAGATGTAGTGCAGGTGGTACCGGCCCTTCCAGAAGAAGATGCCGTTCGGGTCTCCCGGCCACGCCCAGCCCGGGCCGGGGTGGGAGAGGTGGAACGCCGGCCGTCCCGGTGGGCTAGCCATCCGTCATCGCCCCGGTGCGCTGGAGCGGCGGACCGGCGATCCACTCCCGGTCGCCGGACGGGACCGAGGCGAGCAGCCGGGCCGTGTACTCGTGCTGGGGGTCGTCGAGGACGCTCGCCGTCGGGCCGGTCTCCACGATCCGGCCCTTGTGGAGCACGATCACCTCGTCCGTCAGCTGCCGGGCGACGGACATGTCGTGGGTGATGAACACCATGGACAGCCCGCCGGCCTGGGCGTCGCGCAGCACCTGGAGCACCTGCGACTGAACGGTCAGGTCGAGCGCGGCCACCGGCTCGTCGCAGACGAGGATCTCCGGTCGCAGCAGCAGGGCGCGCGCGATCGCCACCCGCTGCCGCTGGCCGCCGGACAGGGTCTCCGGCCGGCGCCGGGCGAAGGACGCGTCGAGACCGACGCTGTGCAGGGTGGCCGCGATCTCGGCCGCCACCTCGCGCCGGGAGAGCGGGGCGCCCGCTCGGTGCCGCACGGCCTCCGCGAGCGCGAACCCGATCGAGTGGGACGGGTTCAGGGACGAGTACGGGTCCTGGAAGACGCACTGCACCTGCCGGCGCGCGATGCCCGGCGTCAGCTCGACCGTGCCCGACGTCGGCTGCTCCAGTCCGAGGATGCACCGTGCGAGGGTCGTCTTGCCCGAACCCGACTCGCCGATGACGCCGAGGCTGCGGCCGCGGGCGAGCTCGAGGCCGACGCGATCGAGCGCCTGGACCCCCTCTCCGTGGCCACGCGCCGCGAAGCTCTTGCTCAGCTCCCGGACCACCAGGATCGGCGTCGTCCCGGCGCCGGCGCCGCCGGTCGCGGCGTCCGGGACCGGCGCCGCGCCGGCCCCGTCGAGCCGGGCCTCGACTCGCAGGTCCGCGAGCCGGCGATCGACCGGCAGCTGCGCCGCCCAGAGCCTGCGGGTGTACTCCTGCCGTCCGCCGGAGCGCAGGTCGTCGACGTCCCCTGACTCGACGATGCCGCCCTTCGCCATCACGACCACGCGGTCGCTCATCGACGTCGCGATGCGCAGGTCGTGCGTGATGAGGAGCATGGCCATCCCGTGGCCGCGCTGGAGCCGGTGGATGAGCCGCAGGACGTCGCGCTGGGTGGTGGCGTCGAGCGCGGTCGTGGGCTCGTCGGCGAGCAGCAGCGCCGGGCTCTGCGAGAGCGCGGCCGCGAGTCCGATGCGCTGGCGCATCCCCCCGGACAGCTCCCACGGATACCGGTCGCGAGCACGGGCCGGTTCGATGCCCACGTCGGAGATGCGCTCGGAGATGAGCAGCCGCAGTTCGGCGCCGCGGCCGGGCAGGGTCTCCGCGAGCGTTCGCCACACCGGCGTCAGCGGGTTCAGGAGGGTGAACGGATCCTGCAGGAGCATGCTGACCTGCGGCCCGCGCAGCGTTCTGAGGACGCGCTCGCGGGCGCCGACGACCTCCGTCTCACGCCACCGGATCGAGCCGGACGCGGTGAGGTTCCGGGGCAGCAGCCCGGCGATAGCCTTCGCGGTCAACGACTTCCCCGACCCGGACTCGCCGACCAGCGCCACCGTCTCGCCCGGCCGGATGGAGAAGGTGACGTCGTCGACGAGCGCCGCCCCGTCGTGGCCCGTCACCCGCAGGCCCTCGACGGACAGCAGGTCCGCGCCCGGTCGTCCGTTCCCGCTAGCCACGACGGCCCTCCAGTCGCAGATGCAGCCAGTCCCCGATGGTGGTGGCCGAGTAGGCCGTGAGCACCAGCATCACCGCGGGTGCGAGGCAGGCCCACGGATTCTGCTCGATCAGGCGCAGATTCTCCGCCAGCATCGTGCCCCAGTCGGTCGAGCCCGGTGGCGCGCCCAGCCCCAGGAACGAGAGGCTGGACAGCGCGACCAGCGCCGCGACGAAGTCCAGCAGCAGGGTCGCCACGATCGTGGGCAGCAGGTTGGGCAGCGTGTGCACGAACATCCGCCGCGGCGTCGACGCGCCGATGAGGCGGGCCGCCTCCTGGTACGGCAGGTTCTTCTGGCCGAGAGCCACCGACCTCGCGATGCGCAGCCCGCTCGGGACGATGAGGAACACCAGGACCGCGGCCGCCAGCCAGTAGCCGCCGCCGAAGAGCCCGGCGATCACGATGATCACGAGGATCGACGGCAGCGCGAGCAGCGTGTCCGAGGTGCGCATCACGACCGCGTCCACCACTCCCCCACGTTCGGCGGCGACGAGCGCCAGCGGCACCGCGATCGCCACGGCGCCCAGGGCGACGGCGGCCGGCCCGATCACGGTCACGCTCGCGCCGTGCACGACGCGCGCGAGGACGTCGCGGCCGACGAGGTCCGTACCGAGCCAGTGCCCGGGCGTCGGTGGCTGGCGGGCCTCGAGCAGCCGCTGGGTCTGCGGGTCGAGACCCAGCCCCACGAACGACACGACGCACAGCCCCGCCACCAGGCAGGCGAAGGCCAGGGCGAGGACGACGAGCGCCGAGGACTGACGTGCGGGGCGGGTCTGGAGGCCGGTGCTCATGCGAGGACCGCCTTTCGTACGCGTGGGTCGACGGCCAGGTGCGAGGCGTCGGCGAGCAGGTTCGCCAGCAGCACGAAGAACGAGACGAGGATGGTCGCGCCCTGCACGACGGGGAGATCCTTCGTCGACACGGCGTTGATCAGCAGCGACCCGAGCCCCGGGATCGAGAACAGCCGCTCGACCACCACGGTTCCGGTGAGGAAGAAGCCGAGGACCAGGCCCATCGACGTGACGAGGGGCATCGAGCTGCCGCGCAGCAGGTACCGCGTCCAGATCGTCCACGGAGCGACACCACGCGCCCGGCCGAACAGCACGTAGTCCGAGCGGACGATGGTCGCGGCGACCGCCCGGGTCTGCCGCACGATCAGCGCGATCACCGCGATCGCCAGCGTCGCGGCGGGCAGCGTCAGGTGCCAGACCACGTCGGTGAACCCGGAGCCGAAGCCGAAGATGGGGAACCAGCGCAGGACGACGCCGAACACGTAGAGCAGGAGCAGCCCGGTCGCGAACGCCGGCGCGCTGACCAGCATGGTGGTCACCGCGGAGATGACCCGGTCGGCCGTGCCGCCGGCCCTGGCGCCGGCGACCAGCCCCAACGGCACCGCCAGGAGCAGGAGCAGGACGATCGCGTAGATCGCGAGCGAGACCGTGACACCCGACCGCTCGATGAGCAACGAGGACACCTCCTCACCGTTGGCGATGGACGTACCGAAGTCGAGGTGGACGGCGGCGCCCAGCCAGTCGGCGTACTGGGCGAGGAACGGCTCGTTCAGGCCGTACCGCTCCCGGATCGACTCCAGCTGTTCGGCGGTCGCCGGGTTGGGTCCGATCAGGATCTGCTCCGGGCTGCCCGGCATCAGGAACAGCAGGCTGAACGTGAGGAAGGAGATGATCAGCAGCTGCAGGACGATCGCGATCAACCGCCGGCCCAGCCATACGGCGATCTTCATGCGCGGTCCCTCCCTTCGGCGACTCGGCGGCGGTCAGCCGGCGGCGGGCTTGATCGCGGCGGCCCAGTTGTTGCTGCCGGGAATGGTCCACTGCCCGACGTCCTCGGCGACGACGAACTCGTTGCGGTAGGCGAACCCGATGTGGTTCACCTTGATCGGGATGAGCGGCAGCTGCTCGTTCAGCTCGTTGAGCACGTCCTCGGCGGCCGCGATGATCTCGTCGTTGCTCTCGGCCACCTGGTACCGGTCGATCGCCTCGTCGATCGAGGGCGTGTTGTAGTTGGTCCAGCGCGACGGGCTGGGCCGCAGCAGCTGGAGCACCGAGCCCAGCGGGGTCGCGGCGGTCGGCGACTGTCCCGAGAGCGAGAGCGGCGGGTTCTGCCCCGGCGTCCCGGTCGCGGACCACTCGGCCAGCGAGACCCGCTTGACCTCGATGTCGATGCCGACCTCGCGGCCCGCCTCGCTGATCACCTCCATGACCGTGGTCATGTTCGGGTTCGCCTCGTGCGGGACGACGACCGTCGTCGAGAACCCGTCCGGATACGCCGACTGCGCGAGCTCCTCCGCCGCCGCGTCGAGATCGTACGGAGGCAGCGGCGAGAGGCCGGCCAGGATGGCGTCGATCTCGGCGGGGTCGTCGACGAAGCCGGTCCACAGCGGCGGCAGCGTCAGCGCGGTCATCGGGTCGCCGTACTCCCCGTCCGTCACCTGGATGATGCCCTCGCGGTCCACGATCGAGGCGAGGGCGCGGCGCACGTGGAGGTCGTCGAACGGCGGCTGCTGGGTGTCCATGGCGAGATACCACGTCCCGGTGCCCTGCGAGAACGCGACCGTGACGTCGGGGCCGGCCCACGAGTCGGCCTCGGCGGGCGGGATCGTCAGCGGCGGCATGTTCGCACCGTCGATCTCGCCGGTCTGCAGGGCGAGCCGGAGCGCCTGGGCGTCGTTGAACACCTTGATCTCGAACGTCTCGGCGCTGGGCGCCTCGCCCCAGTACCCGTCGTACCTGACCAGGGTCGCGCCGGTCTCCGGCGAGTAGCTGTCCAGCCGGTACGCCCCGGTGCCCATGACGCCACCGGCT
The DNA here is from genome assembly GCF_003236295.1 of Jiangella anatolica. Taxonomy (GTDB): domain Bacteria; phylum Actinomycetota; class Actinomycetes; order Jiangellales; family Jiangellaceae; genus Jiangella; species Jiangella anatolica. The sequence continues at coordinate 57,117 of NZ_POTW01000001.1, read as the reverse complement.
GACGAGCCGAAGCCCTCACCCGCGGCCTCGGTGAACGCCTTCTGGACGACCACCGCCCGGCAGAGCACGTAGAGGAAGTCCCGGGAGGGCTCCTTCAACGTGATCCGCAGCGTGCGGTCGCCGGTCACCTCGGCGGACTCGAACGCGCCGAAGAGCCCGGCGTTCACCGACCCCGGCCCCGCCATCCGCTCGATCGAGTACGCGGCGTCCTCGGCCGTCAGCGGCGAGCCGTCCCAGAACGTCACGTCGCCCCGGATCGTGATGTCGATCGTGGTGGGATCGACCTGCTCGTACGACTCGGCCAGGCTGGGCTCCAGCTCGCCGCGGCCGTTGACCTTGACCAGCGGCTCGAGGATGGTGGCGATCACGGCGAGTGCCGACACGGCGGTCGATCGGGCCGGGTCCACGGACGGGACGCCGCCCAGGATGCCCCAGGTGACCAGGTCGATCTGCTCGTCCGAGCCGGCGCCGGCCGGGACGAACAGCGGGACTCCGCTGCCGCCCGCGTCCACGGGCTCCTCGGTGGCCGGCCGCGAGCTGCAACCGGCGGCGAGGACGAGGGCGGCGGCTGCTGCGCACAGCATCCTGCTGCGTCGGGTCTGCTTCATGGGTCGCTCCTCGAGCGATGGGTGATCGGGATTGAGGGATGGGATGGCCGGCGGCGACCCGTCAGGGCCCGGCCGCCGCCGGCGTCTCGGTGTTGATCATGATGTGCTTCGTCCGTGTGTACTCGTCGAGCGCGAGCGCGCTGAGGTCGCGTCCGTGCCCTGAGGAGCGGAAGCCGCCCCACGGCATCTCGGTGGCCAGCGCCAGGTGGTCGTTGATCCAGACGGTCCCGTACTCGAGGTCGTGACCCACGCGGTGCGCCCGCCCGACGCTCGACGTCCAGACCGACGCGGCCAGTCCGTACACGCTGTCGTTCGCGACGGCGACCGCCTCCTCGTCGCTGGAGAACGCACGAACGGTGACGACCGGCCCGAAGATCTCGACCCGGTCGATCTCCATGCCCGGCGCGACGTTCTCGATGACGGTCGGCTCGTAGAAGAAGCCCGCCCGCTCGACCGGCCGTCCGCCCCAGGAGACCAGCGCGCCCTCGGCCACGGCGCCGCGGACCAGCCGGTCGACGCGCCGGCGGTGCTCATCGCTGATGAGCGGGCCGACGTCGGCCTCGACGCCGTCGGCGGGGCCGCCCACCGCCAGCTCCCGCGTCGCCCGCACGAGACGCGCGACCAGCTCCCCGCGCACCGACTCGTGCACGAGCACCCGGGTGGCCGACCCGCACTCCTGGCCGGCGTTCCAGAACCCCATGGTCGCGATGGTCGCGACGGCGTGGTCGAGGTCCGCGTCGGGGAAGACGATGACCGGCGCCTTGCCACCGAGTTCGAGGTGCACCCGCTTGAGGCTGCCGGCGGCGGCCGCGGACACGGCCTGTCCGGCCGCGACGCTTCCGGTCAGCGAGACCAGGCCGATCCGCTCGTGCCGGGCCAGCGCGGCGCCGACGACGGCGCCGGTGCCGAGCACCACCGAGAGGACGCCCGGCGGCAGCTGCTGCTCGGCGAGCTGGGCGAAGGCGAGGGTGGTGAGCGGGGTCAGCTCGGACGGCTTGACGACGACGCAGTTGCCGGCCGCGAGCGCCGGCGCGATCTTCCACACGGCCGTCAGCAGGGGGTAGTTCCACGGGACGATACCGGCGACGACCCCGATCGGCTCCCTGACCAGCAGGGACGTATGGTCCGTCACATACGTGCCGGGCGCCGGGCCCACCGGCGCGCGCACCGCGCCGGCGAAGAAGCGCAGCGCGTCGGCCGCCATGGTCATCTCGCCGAGACTCATGCCGACCGGCTTGCCGGTGCCCAGCGACTCCAGCTGGGCCAGCGGGGCCGCGTTGGCGTCGACGACGTCGGCGAGGGCGAGCAGCACCGTCGCGCGATCGGCCGGCGTCGTCCGCCGCCACGACGTGAGCGCCTCCTCCGCACCGGCGATGGCGCGGTCGACGGCGGCCGCGGTCTCGTCCTCGACGGTGGCGACAGGCTTCCCCGTCGCGGGATCGACGAGCTGCCTGATGGAGCCGTCGGCGCCGCCTCGGGATCCGGGTGCGCGCACGCGGGTCAGCTGCTCCAGGAGGGCCGACCCGCTCGCGAGGTTGTCTGTGGGCACGCGCTAATCATACGGATCCCAATATTCAAATGTAAATAGTTTCTCGTTCACCTCTGCGGCCGATCTCGGTTGACCACAAATATTTGACTTGGTAAGTTTTCGGACGTGGAATCCGCCTTCGGCTCGCCCGGCGCCGGGGACCTGTCCGTCTCCCTGCATCGCGCCATCTTCGGGCCGCTCGCGCATTCGGACGCGCCCTCCGCCATCGCGCGGCGGCTGCGGTCGGCCATCGGCGTCGGCATCCTGCCCGACGGCACCCGGCTGCCCCGCGAGTCCGATCTGGCCAAGCAGCTCGAGGTGTCGTTGTTCTCGCTGCGCGAGGCGCTCAGCCTGCTGCGCTCCGAGGGCCTGATCGAGACCCGGCCGGGGAAGAACGGCGGCAGCTTCGTGCAGCTGCCGCCCGACCCCGACCCGGTGGCGAGGACGGCCCTGCGCGGGCTCTCCAGCTCCGAACTGATCGACATCGGCGACTGGCGCCAGATGCTCAGCGGGTATGCCGCGTCCCTGGCGGCACAACGCGCGTCCCGCTCCAGCATGGAACGGATGCTGGGGCTCGCGACCGATCTCGCGCAGGCCGGCACCGTGCAGGACGCCCGGCAGGCGTTCGGGCGCTTCCACCTCGAGCTGGCGGCGGCCGCGCAGTCCTCGCGCCTGACGCGGGCGGAGCTGACCATGAGCGAGGACCACAACCTCCTGCTCACCCCGCTCCTGGGTGATCCCGAGTTCCGGAAGGCGCGCGCCGAGGACCTGCGCGGGATCGTCGCCTCCGTCGAGGCGCGCGACCCCGACCTGGCCCGCGGCCGCGCCGTCGACACCGAGGCGGCCACGATCCGCGAGCTCATCCGGCTACGGTTCGAGCTGCTCTCGGACGGCGCCACCCAGCCCCGGGGAGCCGCCGGCGCCGACGCGCTGGCCCCCGCGATCCGCCAGTTCGCCCGGCTGGTGACCCAGCAGCTGGAGGAGGTCGCCGACGCGGTCGCGCCGAAGCTCGCCGGCGGCGTCGCGGCCCGGGACCTGAGCGCGGCCGTCGGCCGGCGGGTCTTCTCGGGGCTGGGCGACATCGAGTCCGTCGCGGACGGGTTCGGCGTCATCGCGGAGGTCGGCGTCGTGCCCGGGCACCAGTACTGGATCAACTGGTGGCACCGCGGCTCCGACGGGACGTTCGAGCGCGACACCAGCCACGTCCTCGACCCGGGGCACGACGACTTCTACGACTACGCCGACCGCGAGTTCATGGCACGGCCCCGGGCGGACGGCAGCGCGTGGGCCACCGGGCCCTATGTCGACTACGGAGGCGTGGACGACTACGTCGTGACGATCTCCGCACCCATCCAGCACGAGGGACGGTTCCTCGGGGTGGCCGCGGCCGACTTCCGGGTCTCGGCACTGGAGACGCACTTCGCGCCGTGGCTCGCAGCCGAGACCGCGCAGAGCTATCTGCTCAACCACGAGGACCGGGTCGTCGTGTCCAACTCGCCGACGAGGGCGGTGGGCTCCTTCGCCCACCCGGCGGCCGACGGTTCCCGGGAACCCATCGGCAGCTTCGGCTGGGTGCTCGCGTCGGAGCCCACCCTGGGGACCGGCCGGTCGTAGCGGGCCGGCGTCACTCCACCTGCAGGTCGACCCGCTGGATGTTGAACCCGGTCCTGGCCTCGTTGGCGGCGAGCCGCTCCAGGAAGACCCGGCCGAACTCGTCGTCGTCGGTGATGTGCCCGGCCCGGACGAGGAAGTCCGCGTCGCGGTTGTGCAGCGTCGAGGAGTCACGCTTGTACTGGTAGTCGGCCCACACGAGCCAGAAGGACCGGCCGTCCGGCGCGATCCACTTCGGCACGATCTGCGGCGCGAAGGCGCGGGAGCCGAGGTCGCCAGCCGGTGTCCACGCCGTGTCCTCGTGGATCTGCTCGAACGGGCCCCACGGCGTCGGGCCGGCCCAGATGCCGAAGTAGCTGGGCTTGCTGAACCAGGCCCCGTCGGCGCCGACGCCGGTGCCCTGAGCCACCATCAGGTAGACGCCCAGCGGCTCGTTGTGGACGACGTTCACGGCCCAGCCGGCCGGGAGGTTGCCGTCCTCGTCGTTGCTGCTGACCCACCCCGCCGGGAAGGTGTGGACCATCGCGCGCGCCGCGATGTCGCTCGTCCACGTGGCCCCGCCGGCCGCGGCCGGGCCGGCGAAGTACTCGTACGCGTCTCGCTCCAGCACCCGGGCGGTGGGGACCCGGAGCAGCCCCAGCTCGTTGGCGGCCGGCTCGGCGTCGCCGTTCTCGAAGTAGACGTAGACGTAGCCGTCCCGGTTGGCGCCGTAGCCCCGGCCCATCTGCAGGAACGACGGCGACGCGAACGAGCCGGGCGGGTCCTCGTCGAAGAACAGCATGTTCGCCCTGGAGCGGGCGTCCCAGTTCTCCCACACCACCGGGTGCGACCCGTCCTGGTTGTGCCAGGTCCTGCCGCCGTCCGGCGAGTAGATCAGCTTGGCGCCGATCCGCCGGAACCCGGGCCAGAAGGTCAGGTCCGGGTTCAGGTATGGGTGGTTGGTCGTCATCAGGACCTGGTAGATCCGGTCGCCGACGGCGAGGCAGCTGCCGGCCCAGTACGAGGCGTACTCGGACTCGCGGAACCTCAAGCGCATGTCGGGATACCCCGGGAGCTCGGCGAACGTGAGGGCCGGCGGGTCGCCGATCACCTCGTAGACGTTCGCGTGGAACGCCCTCGGCGGGTCGGTCAGGCCGACCCCGTCGGAGGTGGACACGAGCTGACGGCCGTCCGCGGCCCAGGTCACGTGGAAGGGGTTGGAGTAGAGGGTGAGCCGGGCGATCGTCTCGTCGCGCCGGACGGCGCCGGTGATCCGGGCCGCGCTCATCGGCCCCGCCCCGCCGACTCCTCGACCAGCGCCTCCAGGGTGTCGAAGTAGTCCTCGAGCATGCCCCGGACGCCGTCGAGCTCCGACTCGCGCTGCTCGTACGAGCCGGGCGGGCCCTCGCCGAGCTGGATGTCGATCATGCAGAAGATCAGCTTCGTGGAGGCGCCCACGTCGACGAGGTGGATCCCGTCCAGATCGATCTTCGGCCGCGCCTTGCCGTAGCTGCCGCCGCGCTCGGGGAAGACCTCGAGGGCGACGTACTTGTACGGCACGACATGGGCGATCCCATAGAGGTGGTAGTGCGGCGGCGGGACGTCCGGCGCGAGATCGCGCGGCAGGACCCGCTCGAAGAAGCCCACCTCGCCGGGCGCGCCGTCCAGCGTCCGCAGTTCGTGCGCGTTCATCCACGAGCCGATGGCGAGCACGTGCGGCCATACGGCCTTCACGGGGTGGTGGATCTCTCGTTCGACGTACAGGTAGTGCGAGTCGAACTCCTTGTCGTCCAGCCGCCGGTACTCCACGGTCGTGCCTCCTTAACTCTACGTATACAAATATTTGGTTTTCGACTATAAAGGAGGGGCCGGCCGCGGACAAGGGGCGGCGCGAGCGACGGAAGGACGCCGGATGGACCGGACCGACGACGAGCGGGCCCTGGCCGCGCAGCTGCTGGCCGTGTACCGGGACCTGCATGCCCACCCCGAGCTCGCCTTCCAGGAGGTCCGCACGGCGACGAAGGTCGCGGACCGGTTGCGCGCTCTCGGGTACGCGGTTCAGACGCACATCGGCAAGACCGGCGTCGTCGGCGTCCTCGAGAACGGGAGTGGTCCGGTCGTCCTGCTCCGGGCCGACCTCGACGGCCTGCCGGTGCTCGAACGGACCGGCCTCCCCTACGCCAGCACCGTCCGGGCGCGGGACGCGAGCGGCGCCGAGGTCCCGGTCATGCATGCCTGTGGGCACGACGTCCACCTGACCTGTCTCCTGGGCGCGGCCGAGTTGCTGGCCCGGAGCAGGCAGGACTGGTCGGGCACCGTGGTCGCGCTGTTCCAGCCGGCCGAGGAGGCGGCCGGCGGAGCGGCCGCGATGGTCGCCGACGGGCTGTTCGAGCGAGTTCCGCGGCCCGAGGTGGTGCTCGGCCAGCACGTGATGCCGATGCCGGTGGAGACGGTCGCGGTGCGGGCCGGGCCGTTCATGGCCTTCTCCGACCGTCTTCGCATCGTGGTGCACGGCCGGGGCGGGCACGCGTCCAGACCCGAGACCACGGTCGACGCGGTGCATCTGGCGGCGCACGTGGTCGTCCGTCTCCAGGGCATCGTCACCCGGGAGATCGCCGCCCACGACGCGGCGGTCGTCACGGTCGGGAGCCTCATCGCCGGCGCCAAGGCCAACATCCTCCCGGACACGGCCGAGCTCAACGTCAGTGTCCGTACGCTCGACGAGTCCGTGCGCGAGTCGGTCCTGGCGGCGGTCGAGCGGGTCGTCCGGGCCGAGTGCGCCGCCTCGGCGGCGCCGCGGCCGCCGGAGTTCTTCCACGAGCAGCGCTATCCGATGACGGTCAACGACGCCGGCGCGACCGAGCGCGTCGCCGCGGCGTTCGCCCGCGATCTCGCCGGCGTCCGCGTCATCGACCCCGGATCGGTCATGCTCAGCGAGGACGTGAGCGAGCTGTCCTCGGCCGCGGGCGCCGCGCTGGTCTACTGGTTCATCGGCGGTTTCGAGTCCGTGCCGGCACGATCCTTCGACTTCCGGCGGCCGCCGGCGGAGTTGCCGTCCAACCACTCGCCCCGGTTCGCTCCCGCCGCCGAGCGGACCATCGGGCTCGGCACGAGAACCCTGACGAGTGCGGCACGTGAATGGCTGGTACCCAGATGAGCGGCGAAGGAGACGGTGTCATGCAGGAGGATCCGGGCACGAGAGCTGCCCTCAGTGACCTGTGCACGGCGTTCGGGATCGTGGGCGCCCAGATCGCGCTCCTGACCCCGGACGGGCCGGAGAGCTACACGTTCGGCGCCGCGCGGAGCGACCCGCACATGGCGATGACGCCCACGACGGGCATCCAGATCGGCTCGACCAGCAAGCTCTACACCGCGATCCTGATGATGCAGCTCGTCGACGCGGGGCTGGTCGACCTCGACCGGCCGGTGGCGACCTACCTGCCCGGCGTCGAGCTCGGCATCTGGACCGACACGCCGGCGGCCGAGCTGATCACCCCGCGCATGCTGATGTCGATGAGCAGCGGCCTGGACAACGGGCGCTACGTCGACACCGGCGACGAGCGGGACGCGGTCGAGAAGGCCGTCGGCCTGGTGGCGATGTCCGCACTGACGTTCGCGCCCGGCACGTTCTGGGCCTACACGAACGCGTCGACGAACGTCAGCGGCCTGATCGTCGAACGCCTCACCGGCCTGCCCTGGGACCGCGCGGTACAGGAGCTCTTGCTCGACCCGGCCGGTCTCGGCCGCACGACGGCCGACCCGCGCCGGCAGATCGTCGGGCCCACCGCCGTCGGGCACATGGTCACCGACGCCGGCGCCGAGGTGATCGACCACCGGGGCCTCGGGCGCGGGTTCGGCCCGACCGGGAGCACCATCACGTCCACGGCGGAGGATCTCCTCGGCCTCGCCGCCCTCTTCCTCGGCGACGGAGTCGCGTGGACCGGCCGGCGGATCCTCTCGCCCGAGGCGGCCGGCCTCATGCAGTCGCCTCAGGTCGCCGTCACCAACGCCACCGTGGCCGACTCGTGGGGCCTCGGCCCGTGGATCCGGCAGTGGGACGGCCGGCGGGTGCTGGGGCATCCCGGCATGGTGCGCGGCGGCGGCTCGCAGGTGCACTGGGTCCCGGAGTCCGGATCGGCGCTGGCCATCGTGTGCAACGTGCCGGCCCAGATCCACCCGTTCAGCGAGGCGGTCCTCGACTTCCTCCTCCCCGAGCGGCTGGGCATCCGCAAGCCGCGTGCCCGCGCCCCGATCGGGACCACCGTCGACAACCCGGCCGACTACGCCGGCGAGTACGTGCGCGACGCGGTGCGCATGCGGGTCGACGCGGACGGCGGCCGCCTGCGCGTGAGCGTCAGCTCGACCCACGAGGCGGGCATCGGCGCCGTCGCGAAGGTCGAGGAGTTCGGCCTCCTCCCCCTCGGCGACGACCTGTTCCGGTTCGTCACGTCCGACGGCACGGAGCTGGGTCCCTGGGACCGCGCGTTCGTCCGCGACCCGGCCGGCAAGGTCTCGCACCTGCTCGATCCGTTCTTCGCCGCGAGGCGGACCGACCGGTGACACGGACCGTCATCCGCGGCGGGCTGCTGGCCGACGGCACCGGCCGTCCCGCCGTCCGCGCCGACATCGCCGTCGACGGTGACGTCATCGCCGCCGTCGGGCAGGTCCGGCCACTCGCCGGCGACCAGGTCGTCGAGGCGGACGGCCTGCTGGTGACGCCCGGCCTGATCAACCCGCTCAGCCACTCCCACGCGAGCCTGCTCCGCGACGGCCGCGGGCTCTCGGAGCTGTACCAGGGCGTGACGACCCAGGTGTTCGGGGAGGGCACCACCCTCGGCCCCGTCACCGGCCGGGCGACGAAGGCGATGGTCTCCAGGCTGACGCGCATCAAGGACCTCCCCGAGGTGTGGCCGAGCGTCGCCGGGCAGCTGCGTGCGCTGGAGCGGCGCGGGGTCGGGTTCAACGTCGCGTCGTTCGTGGGGGCGGCGAACCTCCGCCTCGCCCAGGCCGGCACCGAGGCGCGCCCGCTCACCGCCGAGGAGCTCGACCGCGCCGCCGCCCTGCTCGCCTCGGAGCTCGACGCCGGCGCGCTCGGCGTGGGCTCGGCGCTCATCTACCCGCCGGGCGCGTTCGCCGACACCGGCGAGCTGCTGCGCTACGCACGGGTGCTCGCGCCGCACGAGGCCACGTACATCTCGCACATCCGCAGCGAGGGCGACCGGCTGCTCGAGTCGATCGGCGAGCTCATCGAGATCGCCCGCGACAGCGGAGCACGGGCCGAGGTCTACCACCTCAAGGCGGTGGGGCGGGCCAACTGGCCCAAGCTGGCGCAGGCGCTCGACGCGATCGACGCCGCCCGTGCCGAGGGCGTCCGCGTCACCGCGAACATCTACCCCTACGAGGCGGCCTCCACCGGGCTCGTCGCCGCGATACCGCTCGACATCCGGGCCGACGCGAGCGCGCTCGCAGCCGCGCTCACGACCGCCGGCGGCCGGGACGAGCTGAAGCGGAAGATCGCCACGTCCTCCGGCTGGGAGAACCTGTACGAGCTCAGCGGCGGCGCCGACGGGGTGCTGGTCCCGGCCCCGCCGCCGGGACTCGGCCCGATCGGCGACGGAACGCTCGCGCAGCTCGCGCTGCGCCTGGGCGAGCCGGATCCGCTGGACGCGATGTTCCGGATCCTCGCCGCGGACCCGGCCACGCGCGCCATCTACTTCGTGGCGGACAAGGCGGCCACGGGCCTGGTCCTCCAGCGGCCCTGGGTGTCGGTGGGCTCGGACGCCGAGGCCGTCTCGATCGAGGACGTCGAGGCCGGCCACGTCACCCATCCGCGCGCGTTCGGCGCCTTCGCGACGGTGCTGAGCGTCCACGCGAGAGACGAGCGGGTGATCCCGGTCGCCGAGGCCGTGCGCCGGATGACCTCGCTGCCGGCGCAGACCTTCGGCCTGGCCGGGCGCGGGGTCATCCGGCCGGGCGCGTTCGCGGACATCGCCGTCATGGACCTCCCGGCGCTCGCGGCGCCGGCGACCTACGACCGGCCCGCTCAGTACGCGTCGGGCGTCCGTCACGTGTTCGTGAACGGGATCGCGACCCTGGCCGATGCCGAGCCGACCGGTCTTCTCCCCGGGCGACAGCTCCGCCGCCGGCGGTGACGCCCCCGGCCCGGCCGAGCAGGGGATCGACGCGCTCGACGCCCAGGTGAGCAGGCTTCATCGCGTGCCTAGCCCTTCTGGCCGAGCAGCCACTGCAGGATCGAGGCGTCCTCGTACGTCGGGCCGTAGGCGGCGTGGTAGTCCGGCTCGCTGAAGGCGTCGTTCCCGTACTCGGTGTAGCGGATCAGCTCAGCGGCGTCGGCCGGGTCCACGCCGGCGGCGACGTAGGCGTCGCGCAGCAGCACGGCCGAGTCGCGGGCGAACGCCACCGGGAGCAGGTGGTCGTTGGTGCCGTGCGTGATCCAGATCGGAGTCGGGTGCGCGGCGATCTGAGCGGCCTGGGCGGCGCTGACCCGGAAGCCGCCGGTGAGCAGCACGGCGGTGAACAGGCCGGGCTCGGTGGCCAGCGTCTGCCAGGCGAGCGTGGAGCCGTAGGACACCGTCGAGGCGTAGACGCGTTCGGCGTCGACGCTGAAGCGGCCCATGAAGCTCTTCACCAGGGCGACCATGAGCGCCGACTCCGCCGCGGCGCCGACCCGCTGGTTCTGCGGGGCGAGGACGATGACGTCCTCGTCGGCGCCGGTCCACTCCGGCTGCAGCCACGCGGTGGCCGGGATGTCGGCGGCCACCTGGACGCCGGCGTTGGCGCCGTTGAAGCCCATCCCGTGCCCGGGCAGGATCACGACCAGCGGGTAGTCGCGGCTGGGGTCATAGTCCTCGGGCAGGTGGTAGGCGTACGGGAGCACCGTCCCGCCCTGGACGAACGTCTCGTAGGCGAAGTCGTCGGCCAGGAGGTCCACCGACTCGCCGCTGAGCGGGTACGCGGTCGACGACGCGTCGGACAGCACCCGGCCGCGGCCGACGCCGTTGCCCGGCCGGGCGTAGACGTCCTCGTTCTGGACCACCAGCGTCGGCTGGGCCGGGTTCACCTTCACGTAGCGGCCCTCGGCGATGACGGTGTTGCCGCCCGGGTCGGCGGCGGCGAGCTCGACGATCACGTAGCGGCCCGGCGTCGACCGCCCGTAAGGGTTCAGCGCGATCGAGTCGTTCGTGTAGACCCTGGTGACCGTGCGGTCGGCGCGACGGGCGAGGTCCTCGATCGGGTTGTAGCGGAAGTTGTAGATGCTGTCCGACACCGTGAACGTGTCCGCGTCGAGCTCCCACGGGTTGACCGGCGCCGCGTACTCGACGGCGACGGCGGCCACCTTCTGCCCGTACGTGTAGACCTGCGTGATGGGCGTGACGCTCTGGATGCCGGGCGGGCCGGGGCGGGCCGGCGGCGCCGCGGTGGCGGGCGCCGCGAGGGCGCCGGCCAGAACCGCGACGATCAGGGCGGCGGCGATCAGGGCGGTGCCGGCGAGGCGGCGGATGAACATGGGGACCTCCGTCCAATCGGGCGACGTTGCGCGTGGTGCGAGGTACCGGGCACGAGTGCCGATCCGATGCTAAATCGGATTAGCTCGGTAGCATGATGGTCCGGCCGCCGGGTGTCAAGAGGCGGATCCGGCCGGCGGAACGTCAGGCGCGGGGCGGCGCGACCGACTCGCGGATCCGCACCGGCATGGGCACGCGGTGGCTCTCGTCGCCCGCGGGCTTCCCCTCACGCTGCCGCTCGATCACGTCGAACAGCACGTCGACGGCCTTCCGGCCGAGCTCGTAGAACGGGAGCGCGATCGTGGTCAGCTTCGGCCGGATCCAGGTGGCGAGCGGATGGTCGTCGAAGGAGACCACGGAGACGTCGGCCGGCACCTCGAGCGCATGGTCGTCGAGCGCCTGGTACGCGCCGAAGGCGATGCGGTCGTTGAGGCAGATGAGCGCCCGGGGCCGCTCGGCCGCGAGCAGCTCCATGGTGGCCTCGTAGCCGTACTCGGGCAGCCAGTCCGGGCAGACCCGGCCGCCGGCCAGCTTCACGCCGGCCTCCGCGAGGACTTCACGGATCCCCGTGACCCGCTCGACGCCGGCCAGCGCGTCGGGCGGGACGTCGCTCGGCCGCGGCCCGGCGCCGATGACGTGGATCCCCTCGCGGTGCCCGGCGTCGAGCAGGATCCGCGCCGCCGCCCGGCCGGCCTCGACCTCGTCCGGGACGATCGACGGCAGCGCCGCCGGCCGCTTCGGCACCACGTTGAGCAGCACCGCCGGCCCGCCGAGCAGCGCGGCCGGCACCTTCATCGGCCGGGTGAACATCGCCGCGAAGATGATGCCGTCGACCCGGCGGTCGTGCATCGCCTGGAGCAGTCCCTGCTCCAGATCGGCCTCGCCCTCCGTCTCACCGATGAACAGCATCACGCCGCGCTCGCGGGCGCCCTCGAGCGCGCCCTTGATCATGTCGCCGGCCAGCCGCGTGGTCGCGACCGTGTCGGACACGAAACCGATGGTGCGGGTCGTGCCGGTCCGCAGGCCAACGGAGACGATGTTGCGCCGGTACTCCAGCTCCTCCGCGGCCTGGAGAACGCGCTGCTCGACGGCCTGCGAGATGCGCAGCTCACGCGCTCGCCCGGACAGGACCAGCGACGCCGTCGTGGGCGAGACGCCGGCCTGCCTGGCGACATCGGCCATCGTGACCCGCCGTCGGCTCACCCGGGGACCTCCAAGATAACGAACCGGAATCGGCGCTTGACAGGTGGCTGCGCCGTCGAAACACTAACGGTGCTAATCCGATTTAGCAACCGGCCTCCGACAGCACGGACCGCCGGTCAGTCACCCAAATCTATCGAGGGGGACGCAATGTCGCGTCGCATCAGCCGCCGTCGCGTTGCGCTGGGCTCCGTCGCGCTGACCGGCATCCTGGCCGCCGGTTGCGGCGGGCCCGGCGACAACAGCAGCTCTGAGCCGTCGGACACGGCCACGGACGCCGCCGCCTCCGGCGCGCCGACCTGTGGCGACGACCCGGTCACGATGAACGCCTACTTCGAGACCGGGTTCCCGATGCCGAAGGCGCTCACCGACGAGTTCACCGCGCAGTACCCGAACGTCACCTGGGAGATCCGCGAGGACCAGTTCGCGGTCATCACCCAGAACGCGCCCCGCGTGCTGGCCGACGACCCGCCGGACCTGATGCGGCTGCCGCAGGTCTCCGAGCTGGTCAAGGACGGCCTGCTGAAGAACCTCGACGGCTACGCCGAGGCCTTCGGCTGGGACCAGTGGCCGGCCTCGCAGCTGGAGCAGCTGCGGCTGGGCGACGGCGGCCGCCCGCGCGGCGAGGGCTCGTTGTACGCCATGGGCCTGAACTTCAGCATGACCGGCGTCTTCTACAACAAGACCCTCGCCGCGCAGGTCGGCATGACCGAGCCGCCGACGTCGCTGGCCGAGTTCGACGACGTGCTGGCCAGCGCCCAGCAGGCCGGCGTCACCCCGATCGTGCAGTTCAACGGCGGCGCCACCGGCGGCTTCGCCTTCCCGCTGCAGAACCTGATGGCGGCGTACGGCGAGCCAGGCCCGATCAACGACTGGATCTTCCAGCAGGACGGCGCCACCATCGACACGCCGTCGAACCTGGAGGCGGTCCAGCACCTCGACGAGTGGATCAAGGCCGGCTACTTCGACCCGGACGCCAACGCCATGGACTACGCGACGATGATGAGCAAGTTCATCGCCGGCGACGGCCTGTTCATGTTCAACGGCGACTGGGAGTCCGGCAACCTGGACCAGCAGCTGCCCGGCGAGGTCGGCTTCTTCCTGTTCCCGTCGGCGCAGGACGGCGGCGCGCTCGCGACGATGTCCGCGCCGCTGACGTTCGGCATCGGCACGGACTCGCCGAACGCCGACTGTGCGGCGTTCTTCCTCGACTGGGTCGCGACGAACCCGGAGGCGCGCGCCGTCGCCGTCGAGGTCGGCGGATCGCACCCGATGGGCCTGCCCGACGCGCCCATGCCGGAGATCCAGGAGGGCACGGTGACCGCCGAGACGCTGGCGGCGGGCGCCCAGATCGGCGAGGACAACGGCGCGATGGACTTCATCGCCAACGCCACCGGCGCCATCTACGCCGAGAGCTGGACCCCGCAGCTGCAGCGCCTGTTCGCGGGCGAGCAGTCGCCCGAGGCGCTGCTGCAGACCGTCCAGAGCGACTACGAGAGTCAGGTCGGGAGCTGACGCCGATGGCACGGCCGACCCTGGACCCCGCGGCGCACGCCGCGGGGTCCCTCCCGGCACGGACGAACGGCGGCACCGGCCGCCGCTCGCGGCGGCGCAGGCGGCAGACGGCCGGCTGGCTGTTCGCCGCGCCGGCGCTGGTGGCCTACGCGCTGTTCGTCCTCTGGCCGATGGGCCTGACGGTCCAGTACTCGCTGTACAGCTGGAACGGCATCGGCGCGTCGACGTGGGTCGGCCTCGACAACTACGTGCAGGTCTTCACCGATCCCGAGCTGTTCGACACGATCCTGCACGCGTTCGAGCTGATCCTGTACTTCTGCGTGGTCCCGGTCGGGCTCGGGCTGGCGATCGCGAACACCATCCGGCGCATCGCGACGACGAGGCTCGCCCTCGTGGCCCGGACGGTCATCTTCATCCCGCAGGTGATCCCGCTGGTCGCGGCCGGCATCACGTGGAGCTGGCTGCTCGCGTCGGACGGGCTGGTCAACCAGGTGCTCTCGGCCGTCGGGCTCGGTGGCGTCACGCGGGCCTGGCTGGGCGACTTCGGCACCGCGCTGCCCGCCGTCGGCGTGATCGGCGCGTGGGTGCTGCTCGGCCTGTGCACGCTGCTGCTCCTGGCCGGGATGAGCAAGATCGACGCCGCGCTGTACGAGGCGGCCCGGATCGACGGCGCCGGCCCGGTGCGGGAGTTCTTCTCGATCACCGTGCCGAGCCTGCGCCAGGAGATCGGCGTCTGCGTGACCGTCACCGTCATCTCCGCGCTGGCCGCCTTCGACATCGTCTACATCTCGACCCAAGGCGGTCCCGGCAACTCGACCATGGTCCCGGGCCTGGAGATCTACCGGCAGGCGTTCTTCAGCCGCGAGGTCGGCGTCGCGTCCGCGCTCGCCGTCGTGCTGATGGTGCTGGTGCTGGCCTGCGTGCTCCCCGTCCAGCGGCTGACCCGGGAGGCATCGTGATCGTCGGACGCCGCGAGGCGTGGACCGGCCGGCTCTTCCTCATCGCCCTGATGGCGGTGACGATCGTCCCGTTCGTCAGCCTCTTCGTCACCGCGCTGCACCCCTCGGGGAGCTATCCGCTGGGCCTGCAGTGGCCGGACGACCCGCAGTGGGGCAACTTCGCCGAGGCGTTCCGCGTGTCGAACATGGGCGCGCTGCTGGAGTCGAGCGCGCTGATCGTGGCCGGCGTGGTCCCCGTCGCGGTCCTCCTCGGGACGATGGCGGGATTCGCCATCGGCCACCTGCGCATCAGGGGCCGCCGGGCGCTGTTCCTGCTGTTCGTCTTCGGGCTCACCCTCCCGTACGAGGGCATCGTCACCCCGCTCTACTACCAGATCCGCGACCTGGGGCTGCTCAACACCCGCTGGGCGATCATCCTGCCGCTCATCGGCCTGTTCATGCCGTTCGCGGTCTTCTGGATGCGCGCGCACTTCATCAACGTGCCGGAGGAGATCTCCGAGGCGGCCGAGGTGGACGGCGCCAACGTGTGGCAGCAGTTCTGGCGCATCCACGTGCCGCTGGCCATGCCCGCGATCTCGTCGCTGGCGATCCTGCTGTTCCTGTGGACGTGGAACCAGTTCCTGCTGGCCATCGTGCTGGTCGACGATCCGGAGAAACGGACGATGGCCGGCGCCCTGGGCGCGTTCCAAGGCCAGTGGGGCACGAACATCCCGCTGCTGTGCGCGGGCGCGCTGCTCATCCTCGCGCCCACGCTGCTCGTCTTCCTCGTCTTCCAACGCCGATTCGTCGCCGCCCTGCTCCAGGGCTCCGTGAAGGGTTGACCAGATGCGCCGACCGGCCCGCTGGACCGCGGATCAGCTCGCCCACATCGCCACCGTCCCCGGCACCACCGCACCGCTGATCGTCTCCGCGCCGCCCCGGGTGCTGCCCGGTCACGACGTCTGGGACATGTGGCCGGTCCAGGAGCACGACGGCTCGACCGCGGTCGTCGACGGCGGCGAGCTCTGGATGGCGCTGGCCGCCCCGGCCGACGGCCATCCCGAGGAGCGCCACGACCGGGCCCGGCTGCGGCTGCTGGGCCGCGGCTCCAGGTGCTGGACCGACCACGGCGACGTCTTCGAGCCCGGCGCGTCGCTCGGCACCCGGGAGTGGTCCGGCTCCGCGGTCCGGCACGCCGACGGCTCGGTCTCGACGTACTACACCGCCGCCGGGCGCCGTGACGCCGGCCGCACCACGTTCCACCAGCGCGTCGTCGAGGCGCGGGCCGAACTGGTCACCGGCGCCGGCGGCGTCGGCCTGCGCGCCACGACCGGGCATCGCGAGATCCTCCGCGCGGGCGCCCCGCACTACCTGCCGGCCGACGACGTCGAGGGCGGCCCCGGCCGGATCCGGGCGTTCCGCGACCCCTACCGGTTCCGCGACCCCGCCGACGGCGCCGAGTACCTGCTCGTCGCCGCCTCGGTACCCTGGGGCGACCGGTTCATGGGCGCCATCGCGCTCGCCCGGGCCGGCGCCGGCGGCTGGGAGCTGGGTGCGCCGCTCCTCGTCGCGGACGGCGTCAACCGCGAGATCGAGCGGCCGCACATCGTTGTCCACGAGTCGCGGTACTACCTGTTCATCGCCACCCACGGGCAGGGGTTCGAGCCGGCCGGCGCCGCGCCGACCGGCCTGTACGGCTTCGTCGCCCCCGCCGTCGACGGGCCGTACGAGCCGCTCAACCGGTCCGGCCTGGTCGTCCGGAACCCGCCGGAGCAGCCCGGCCAGGCCTATGGCTGGCTGGTGCTGCCCACGCTCGAGGTGCACAGCTTCGTCGACTACCTCACCCCCGCGGGCGTCGACGCCGGGGAGGCTCCGGCGGACGAGGCGCGGTCCCGGTTCGGCGGGACGTTCGCCCCGGTGTTCGGTCTGTCCGTCGACGGCGCCGAGACCGAGGTGCGCGTGCCGGCTCACCGCCCGTCCGGCGAGACCAGCCCGGTGCGGTAGGCGAGCACGACGAGCTGGGCGCGGTCGCGGGCGCCGAGCTTCGCCATGGCGCGCTGGACGTGGGTGCGCACGGTGAGCACGCTGAGGTGCAGTTCGCCGGCGATCTCGGCGTTGGACCTGCCGTCGGCGGCCAGCTTCATGACCTCGAGCTCGCGGTTGGTGAGCTCGTCCATCCCGGGTGCTGTGGGCCTCTGGGCCGGCGGCGGGGTGGCGAGGAACTGGCCGATGAGTGCCTTGGTCGCGCCGGGTGAGAGCAGGCTCTCGCCGGCGGCGACGGTGCGGATCGCGTCGAGCAACGTGTCGGTGGTGACGTACTTGCCGAGGAAGCCGCTGGCGCCGGCGCGCAGGGCGCGGGCGACGTGCTCGTCGTTCTCGAACGTGGTGAGGATGAGCACGCGGGTACGGGTGAGGCGGGGGTCGGCGCAGATGGCCTCGGTCGCGGCCAGCCCGTCGGTGCCGGGCATCCGCACGTCCATCAGCACGACGTCGGGACGGTGTTCGCGGGCGAGCGCGACGGCGGCGGCGCCGTCGGCCGCCTCTGCGACCACCTCGAGGTCGTCGCAGGAGTCGATCAGCAGCCGGAACGTGCCGCGCAGCAGCGCCTGGTCGTCGGCGAGGAGGACGCGGATGGTCATGGCGTCGCCGCCGGGGTGTGCAGCGGCAGGGACGACACGACCTCGAACCTACCGCCGGCGTCGCTGACGCGCAGGTCGCCGCCGACGGCGTGGGCGCGCTCGCGCATCCCGACGATGCCGTAGCCGGGCCGGCCGGCGCCGGGATCGCCGGGGCGGGTCTCGTTCGCGACGGCGATGATGAGCCGGGCGCCGTAGCCCAGGCGCAGTGACGCGGACCCGGACGCGGAGTACTTGGTGGCGTTGGTGAGGGCCTCCTGGACGATGCGGTAGGCCGTCAGGTCGATCCCGGCCGGGAGCTCGCGGGGTTCTCCGTCCACCTCGACGTCGACGGTGAGGCCGGCCGACGCGCAGGCCTCGATCAGCTCGGGCAGCCGCGCCAGGCCCGGCGCCGGTTCGAGGCCGTCCTCGTCGGCGCCTCCGTTGCGCAGCACTCCGACGGTGTCACGCAGCTCGAGCATGACCGCGGAGGTCGTGGTCTGCAGGTCGGCGAGCACCTTCTGGGTGAGCTCCGGGCTGCGCCGGAGCAGGTGTGCGGCGGTGCCGGCCTGGGCGTTGGCCACGGCCAGGTGGTGGGCGACGACGTCGTGGAGGTCGCGCGCGATCCGCATGCGCTCCTCGGTGACGCGCAGCCGGGCCTCGTCGTCCCGGGTCCGCTCGGCATGCTCGGCCCGGGCCCGGACGGCGTCCAGCAAGGCGTCGCGCAACCGCGATCTGCTGCCCATGACCAGCGGCAGCACCAGCCACAGCGCCGGCCCGACGCTGCGCAGCGCGACGGTCTCGTCGATGTCGGCTCCGACGGCCGTCCCGACGACCAGCACGATCGTGACGGCGCCGTAGGTCCAGGCCGTCCGGGACGTGGTGGTGACGGCGAGCCAGTACAGCGCGACCATCACCGGCGCCAGCAGCAGCGGGGTGAGGAGGAACCCGAGCCCGCCGCCGACGACCGCGCAGACCGTGGTCACCACGACCGTTGCCCTGGGGTGCGTGCGGGCGCCGAACACCGCCAGGCAGGCCACCACCGTGACCGCGTCGGCGACCCACACGTCCTCCGGCCGGCTGTCGCCCGGGCCGACCAGGTGCACACCGAGCACGCCGCTGCCGAGCAGCGCGGCCACGACGATGGCGTCGGTCAGCCAGGGATGCCGCTCGGCGTACTCCACCAGGCCGGTCATGGTCAGCCGCGGGCCCGCGGGATCTCAGGGAGCATGCGCGACCACCTTCGGCTCGTCGACGGGGTTCCGGTCCAACTGTGCACCCTCGACGTCCACGCGGGGCAGGATCCGGTCCATCCAACCCGGCAGCCACCAGGCCCTGCGGCCCAGCAGCGCCATGACGGCGGGCACGATGGCCAGCCGGACCACGAACGCGTCGAGGAACACCGCGGCCGCGAGGCTGAAGCCCAGCATCTTGATGAACGGATCGACCTCGACGACGAATCCGGCGAAGACGGCCATCATGATCAGGGCCGCCGCGACCACGACCCGGCCGCTGTGCCGCAGCCCGGTCTCGATCGCCGCCCGCGGGCTCTCACCGTGGACGTAGGCCTCCCGCTGGCGCGAGACGAGGAACACCTCGTAGTCCATGGCCAGGCCGAACACGACCCCGATCAGGAAGATCGGCACCGCGCTCTGGATCGGCCCGGTCTGCTCGACCCCCAGCAGCCCGGCCAGGAAACCGTCCTGAAAGACCAGCACCACCGCGCCCAGCGCGGCCAGCACCGAGAGCAGGAACCCCAGGGCCGCCTTGACCGGCACCAGGATCGAGCGGAACACCAGCAGCAGGAGCACGAACGCGAGCCCGACCACGGTGGCGAGATAGGGCACCAGCGCACCCTGGATCTTGGCCGACAGGTCGATGTCGATTGCCGTCGTCCCGGTGACGGTGAACGTGGCGCCGGCGCCGCCGGCGAGCTCCGGGCGCCGGTCACGCAGCTCGTTCACCAGGTCGCTGGTCGCCGCGTCGGTCGGCGCGGTGGAGGGCACGGCCTCGAAGAACGCGGTGTCCCCCGCGTCGTTGAACATCGGCGGCGAGACCGAGACCACGCCCTCGGTGCCCGCGATCCCGTCGGCGATCGCCGCGACCGCCCGCTCCGGGTCGGCCGCTCCCCTGGCGTCGGCCACGATCATCAGCGGCCCGTTGACGCCCGGCCCGAACGCCTCGGCCAGCGCGTCGTAGGCACGCCGCTCGGTGGCCGAGGCCGGCTTGGCCTCGTCGCCCGGCATCCCCAGCCGCAGGCCGGCCGCGGGAATCGCCAACGCACCGAGCATCACCACACCCAGCGTCAGCACCGCGACCGGACGGCGCAGCACGAACCGGGCCCACCGCTGCGCCGCGTTGGGCGCCTGGTCGCCCTCCGGCCGGCCCGCGCGGGCCGACCGGGACAGCACCTTGTCCGGCACGAACCCGATCACCGCGGGCACGAGCGTGAGGGCGATCAGCACCGCCACCACGACCGCCCCGGCGGCCGCCAGCCCCATCTTGGTCAGCATCGGCATGCCGACGACCGTCAGGCCGGCCAGCGCGATCACGACCGTCAACCCCGCGAACGTCACAGCGGACCCCGCGGTGCCCACCGCCGTCGTCACCGCCTCGGGGGCGGACCGGCCACGGGCCCGCTCCTCGCGGTAGCGCGCGACGACGAACAGGGCGTAGTCGATGCCCACCGCGAGCCCCAGCATCAGCGCCAGTGTCGTGGACGTCGATGACAGGCCGAACGCGTCGCTGACCGCGAGCAACGACAGCATGCTCACCGCCACCCCGAGCAGCGCGGTCAGCAGCGGCAACCCGGCGGCGACCAGCGATCCGAGGGTGACCAGCAGGATCACCGCGGCCAGTCCGATGGCGATCAGCTCGGCGACCCCGGCCGGACCGCCGGACTCCAGCACGTCCCCACGCGTGTCGACGGTCAGTCCCGCCGCCCGGGCGCCGTCGGCGGCGGCGTCGATCCCGGCCCGGCTGTCCGCGGTCACCTCGCTCGCCGGCACCTCGTACATCACGCTCGCGTACGCCGTCGAGCCGTCGGCGCTGACCGCGCCGGACTCGAACGGATCGGCCACCGACGCCACCTGCTCGCCACCGGCCAGCTCCCGGACCGCCGACTCGATCGCCGACCGGTTCGGCTCCGCGCCGACGTCCTGGCCGTCCGGCGCCACGAACACCATCGTCGCGCCGCCGGCCTCCGCGGCCAGGCCGGGGAACCGCTCGCGCATCAGCTCGAACGTCTGCTGCGACTCGGTGCCCGGCATCGAGAAGTCGTCGGGAGGCGCCGGCGGCGCCGTCAGTCCCGCGACGATCGCCGCGCCCAGGACCGCCAGCCAGGCCAGCACCACCGCACGACGGCGCCGGAACGCGAACCGGCCGAGTCTCGCCAAGATCGTTGCCACCGAGGTCTCCATCTCGAGGGGATGAGACCTCAACGGTCGCAACCGGGACCGGTCCGCGTCGTCGTCCGATCACCGGCTTCTGACTACTCGATCCGAACCGCCGGCGGCGCCCGCACTGCTGCGGCTGCAGTAGTGCGGGCGCCTTCCCCGGCCCTGGTCGCCGCTTCACCAGTTCGCGGTGCCCGTTTTGCGGCGTTTGCCGGACTGTGGATACCCATGATCATCAACGATTCGGTACGTCACTAGGCGTTCTCCCGCTCTACCACCCATGCATGCCTCGCAAAGCGGGAGTACGCCTGGTGGGCGGCCCGGAAATCGCGGCGAAATCTCACCACGTGGACACCCAGCGAAACCAACGCCACACCGCTGGCCCGACAGGCCGCCGGGAGCGGCCAGCGAACCAGAACCGCCGCCAACGCGACGCCCGCCAGATCACCGGGAGGGGCCAGCGAACCCGACGAAGCGCCAACACGACGCCCGAGCCCCGACGGTCGTCGCCACACTCCCCCCGTCCCCCTGATAGCTGCCCGTTCTTGGCCGGGACGACGCGGGTCAAGTACGGCGGCCCCAACCACGACACGACAGCAACCAGCAAGAGCCGCCGGACTTGAGGCGCGCCGGCCCGGCTAAGAAAATGGGCAGCAGGGGGACGGCCAACGGTAGAAGCCCCCAGAGCCGGCGGCGCCCGCACTGCTGCGATCGCAGTAGTGCGGGCGCCGTAGCTGGCCGGGGCGGGGAGGAGAGAGTGTGCCCGCCCCGGCCAGGTCTTCGTCAGCCGAGCACGAAGCCGCCGCCGCTCCTCCCGACGTCGCTCTGTGCGGCGGCCCGCTGGATGCTGCTCGCCTCGCGGCCGGTGATGACGCCGTCGGCCTGCAGCTGCCGGGTGACCTCGGTGACGTGCCGGAGGAACGCCGCGCGGTTGGGCCACGGCTGCTCGTCCAGGATGAGGTCGTTGATCGTCGTGCCGCTCGACACCGTCCGGTTGGCCACCCCGGAGTCGACGCCGCCGACGATCACCGACGTGTCGGCGACGACGACCGTGAGCGGCTGCCACTCGCCCACGTTCCCCGCCGCGTCGACGGCGCGGTACTCGACCTCGTACACCGCCGCCGGATCCAACGTCACCGGGCCGGAGTACACCGTGTGCTCCGCGTCGCCGGCCAGCCGGTAGTGCGTCTCGGCCACATCCGACGTCGCGTCCGAGGCGGCGAGCGTCAGCGTCGCCGGTCCCAGGTAGACGTCCTGGTCGAGATCGCCGTCCACCGTGGCCACGGTCTCCGGCGCGGTCAGGTCGACCGCCACCTCGACGGAGCCGGGCTCGGACGTGCCGGCCGCGTTGGTCGCCCGGTACTCGACCGTGTGCGTGCCGTCCTCGTCCAGCGTGACCGGACCGCTGTAGGCCGTCCACGCCCCGCCGCCGACGCGGTACTCGATGGCGGCGCCGGGGTCGTCGGCCGACAGCGTCACGGCCGGCGCCGTCACGTACCAGCCGTTGTCGCCGTCGGGCGAGGCCGGGGCCACGGCGGCCGAGACGACCGGGATCTCGACACCCGGACCCGTGTTGAGGTGCAGCCAGTTCACGTTCGCCTCAGCACCCGGGAACACCAGGTACAGCTGGGTGCTGCCCTGCGACGGGGCGAGGTCGACGCTGACGTCGGTCCAGTTCGCGACCGAGGCGTTCACCCCGATGGTCGCGTCGTTGCCCTGACCGGACGAGTCCTCGATGGCGGCGCCACCGGTCTCGTCGAAGTCGTAGGCGACGACGTTGCCACCGGCGTCACCAGCCGGCCCGGCCATGAGCGCCTGGAGCTGTGCCTGCCCGAGAGCGCTGTCGAAGACATGGAACTCGTCCAGCGTCGCGTTCAGGTACGGGTCGGAGGCGTACTGGGACCGGATCAGCCAGTTCTGCGTCGTCTCGCCGAGCTCGGACGGGTTGAACGTCATGGTCGCGTTCGTCGCGACCGCGACGCCGTCGAGCCACAGCGTGCCGGTGGTGCCGGACAGCGTCACCGCCACGTGGTGCCAGCCGGTGGGAACCTCCTGGTTGTAGGTGATCTGCTGTTCGGAGGCGCCCTGCGGCTTGATCGCGTAGCGCAGCCCCGGCGCCCCGCCGGCGTTCGGCGTCAGGAACATGTTGACACCGGTCCCGGAGCCGAAGTCGAAGATCCGCGACCACTCCTGGCCGGTGGCGGGCCGGTTGATCCAGGTGGCGATGGTGAAGTCGCCGGTCAGGTCGCTGACCACGCCGGTGGGCAGGGTGGCGTACTGACTCGCCGTTCCGGAGTTGAACTGGACGGCGTTGCCGAACCCGTTCTGGCCGGCCGCCCGGCCGATCTGGGTCGTGGCCGGGATGTCCGCGGTCCCCAGCAGCGGGCCGTCCGGCGCGTCCCGGCGGACCTCGACGGTCGTGTCGGCGAGCGCCGAGACCCGCAGGTCCAGGGACTCGAGGTCGTCCAGGCTCACCGGGTCGTAGGCGGCCCAGTCGCCGTCCGCGCCCCGCGCCGTCTCGCCGCCGCCCTGCGCGTCGTTGCCGGGGCCGGTGACGATGCCGGAGGACTCGCTGAAGTGCTCGGCCTCCGTCCGGGCCGGCCGCAGCAGGTGGCTGCTGCCGCCGGTCAGCGGCTGCGCGTCGGGGTGATCGCCCTCGTCGGTGTAGCTGGCGGTGACGATCACGGTGACGTTCTGGCCCTCGTGTCCGCTCTCGGAGTCGGTCACGATGGTGCCCTCGCACCCGTTCTGCGACGCCCCCTGGTGGACGTGCACGGCGCCGCCGGTGTCGTGGTAGACGCCCTGCTGCACGGTCACGTCCGCGCAGTCGATGCCGCCATCGGCCGTGGACCCGTCCTCGGCGTCGGTGACGGTCACCCGGAAGGGCACCTCGTCGCCCCACTCGAAGACCTGGCCGTTGGCCGGCAGCTCGATGGTGACCTCCGGCTCGGTGTTGCCGACGGTGATCGTCGCGTTCGAGCTGGCCGAGCGGCCGGTGGCGTCGGTGACCACGAGTTGCGCGGTGTAGACGCCGGCCTCGGTGTAGGTGTGCGTCGGGTTCGGCTCGGTGCTCGTGCCGCCGTCGCCGAACGTCCAGGCGAAGGTGATCTCGTCGCCGTCGGCGTCGAACGTGCCCTCGGAGGAGAACGTCACCTCCACCGGAGGCTGGCCGTTGTCCGGCGTCGCCGACGTGTGGACCGTCGGCGTGCGGCCCTCCTTGACGTAGCTGATCCGGTACAGGCCGGAGTCGGGGTTGACCCCGCCGCCGCCGAAGTTGAACTCGTCGCCCCACTCGATCAGGTACATGTTGCCGTCGGGGCCGAACTCCATGTCGTGCGGCTTGCGCAGCCGCAGGCTCTCGTCGAACCGGAAGCCGAAGAACTGCTCGCTCAGCGACCCGTTGACGTAGTTCCCGTTCGCGTCGAGGGTCATCGTCGCGATGAAGTCGCGCTCCCACTCCATGACGAACGGCTTGCCGTCGAAGAACGCCGGGAACCGGCCGTCCGCCGTGACCTCCGGGTCGAAGTGGTAGGTGTCGCCGGCGTAGGCGGCGCGGCCGGTCCCATAGGCCGACCCGCCGGGCACCGGGCCGCACGGGACCCCCGCGTGCGGCGGCGGCGCCGGGTAGCCGCCCTGGCTGTTGCAGTAGGGGTAGTGGACGGTGGGCAGGTGCTCCACCGGCGGCAGCGTGTCGATGCCGGTGTTGTTCGGCGAGTCGTTCGTCGGGCCGCCGGCGCAGTCGTACGGCTCACCGGACACGTTCGTGGCGAAGTCGAAGTGGTTGTACGGCTGGTTGTTGACGATGCAGAACGGCCAGCCGTAGTTGCTGGCCTCGTGCACCTGGGCCCAGTAGTCGTAGCCGCGCGGGCCGCGGTTCGGGTCGACGCCGCCGGCCGGGTTGGCGTCGGGGCCGACGAGGCCGAACGTCAGCACGCCGGTCGCCTGGTCGATGTCCAGGGTGAACGGGTTGCGCAGGCCCATGACGTAGATCTCCGGCCGGCCCAGCGCCGGGTCGTAGACGCCGCCGGGGAACAGGGCGTCGTGCTCACCGCTGGTGAACAGGTTGTCGTCCGGGACGTCGTAGGTGCTGCCGACGCCGGGAGCGTCGGTGCTGGTGGCCGTCTCGATCGGGTTGATCCGCAGGATCTTGCCGCGCAGGTCGGCGGCGTTGCCCGACGACCGGGCCGCGTCCCACGGCTGGCGGCCGGGCCGGTAGTCGAACGGGCCGAAGCCGCCCGACGCGAACGGGTTGGTGTCGTCGCCGGTGGAGATGTAGAGGTTGCCCTCGGCGTCGAAGTCCATGTGCCCGCCGCTGTGGCAGCACTCCACCCGCTGGTGCGGGATCTCCAGCAGGACGACCTCGGAGGCCAGGTCGATCTGCTCGCTCACCGGGTCGAGCGTGAACCGCGACACGTGCTGCACGCCGCCGGCGATGCCGTCGACGGTCCTCGACGCCGGGTCGCTGTGGAAGAGGTAGAGGAAGTTGTTCTCCTCGAACGCCGGGTCCAGCGCGATGCCGATCAGGCCGTTCTCCTGGCCCCGGTACACCGGGATCTGACCGGCGGTCGTGATCTGCTGGGTGTCCGGGTGGTAGACCTTCACCGCGCCAGCCAGCTCGGTGTAGAAGACCCGGCCGTCGGGAGCGATGTCCAGCTTCATCGGGTTGGCCGTGTTGTCGTCGAGCGCGACCTTCTCGAACGCGGCCGCGGTGGGAATGCCCTCGCGCGGCTCGCCGCAGTCGGCCTCGGTCGTGCCGGACGCCCACTCGATGGCCCAGCCGATGTGCTGGCGGAACCCCGGGTCGGCGTAGTGGCTGGCCGAGTGCCCGAGCGCGGTGTAGAACGTCCGGCCGCCGTCGTAGAGCGAGCACCAGGACACCGGGTGGTCCGCGCCCATCTGCCCGCCGGTGTAGGTGGACTCGTCGACGGTCAACAGGACCTTGACGCCCGCCGCGCGCGGGTTCGCGGCGAGGTTGTAGAACTCGTCGCTCGGCCACTGGAACGACGCGCCGAACTGCGCCGTCGCCGGGTGCTGTGGATCCTCGACCTTCACCGTGGCGGACTGGATGGGCGGGTGGTTGACGAAGAACCCGCCGCCGAACAGCTCCTTCCACCACGGCCAGTTCGACTTGTCGGTGTTGGAGGTGGAGTGCAGACCGACGAAGCCGCCGCCGCGCTGCAGGTACCGCTCGAACGCGGTGCGCTGCGGCGTCGTGAGCGTGTTCTCGCCGTCGGTGTAGAACACGACGGCGGCGTACTCGCCGAGGCCGGCGTCGGTGAAGACCGACGCGTCCTGCGTCTCCGTCACCGTGAAGCCGTGCTCCTGGCCGAGGGCCTGGACGGCGGCGAGCGCCGCCGGGATCGAGTCGTGCCGGAAGCCGGTGGTCTTGTGGAAGAACAGGACCTCGTAGGGCTCCTCCGGCGGATGGGCGAAGCTGCTGGCGGCGCCGGGGAACACCACGGCCAGCAGGGCCGCCACCAGCGTGAATGTGATGTAACGATAAAGTCGTTGCATAGACCTCTCACCGTCGCTTCGTTGCGGATGTGAACAGCCCGACATGCTCAGATCGGTGAGGACACACCTCCTCCCCGCACGACGCCGGAGAGGAACGCGAGCCCGTCGACGGCGATGGCGTCCTGGGTCTTCGCCAACGGCCGCCAGATCGACGCCGCCGTGGCGATCGTCGCGTTGTCGCCGGTGAACGACTCGATCACGAGCGGGCCCCGGTAGCCGGCCGCGTCCAGGGCGGCGACGATCCCGGGCCAGTTCAGGTGGTCCGCGCCCGGCGCGCCGCGGTCGTTCGCGCACACCTGCACGTGCGCGATCCGGCCGGCCGCCCGGCGGATGGCCTCGGTGATGCTGCGCTCCTCGATGTTCATGTGGAACGTGTCCAGGCCCAGGCCGCAGCCCGCGGTGGGCAGGCCGTCCAGCGCCTCCAGCGCCTGGTCGACCGTGTTGAGCAGGCTGGTCTCGAACCGGTTGAGCGGCTCGACGGCGACGGTCACGCCGGCGTCCATCGCGTGCCCGACCACCGGCCCGAGGCTGTCGCGCAGCTGCCGGTAGCAGCCGCGCCGCTCCGCGTCGTCGAGGCGCCAGGTCCGCCCGACCGAGGTGTAGATCGGGCCGGCGATCACCGGCGACGAGACGGCCGCCGCGACGTCGACCACGTGCCGCAGGAAGTCGCGCGTCGTCTGGATCGTCTCCTGGTCGGTGCCCACCAGCTCCCGCCCCGGCGCCATCGCGACGACGATGGTGGCCGAGAGCCCGAGCCCGTCGAGCAGGGTCGCCGCGCGGCGGGGGTCCCAGTCGCCGACGTTCTCGACCGGTAGCTCGATGACGTCGAAGCCCCAGCCGCGGATGCGCGGCGCCAGCTCGGCCAGCCGCCGGTCGGTCAACGGCGAGGTCCAGATCCAGGTGTTGGCGCCCAGCGCCCTCGTGGTCGTCATGCGGGTTCTCCTGCCGTAGCGCCAACGCCGAGGAAACGGTGCTGCAGATCGGGCCGGTCCAGTAACTCGTCGCCGGCGAACTCGGCCTCGATGCGGCCGGAGACCATGACGAGCTGCCGGTCCGCCATGCGCACCGCCGCCCGCAGGTTCTGTTCGACGACGAGGACGGCGACGCCCTCGGCCACGAGGTGGTGGACGGCGTCGACCAGCACGTCGACGATCGTCGGGGCCAGCCCCTCGGACGGTTCGTCCATCACGACCAGCGGCGCGTTCAGCATCAGTGCCCGGCCGACGGCCAGCATCTGCTGCTCGCCGCCGGACAGCGCCGCTCCCCCGTGGTGCCGGCGCTGGGCCAGCCGCGGGAACAGCTCGTAGACCGAGTCGGTCGTCCACCGCCTGCCCCGGGCGCGCCGGGCCAGCATGGCCAGATGCTCGTCGACGGTGAGCGACGGGAACAGCCGGCGGCCCTGCGGCACGTAGGCGAGGCCGGCGCGGGCGACCGCCTCCGGCGCCATGCCGTCGAGCCGGCGACCGGCCAGCCGGACCTCGCCGCCCGCCGCGGGAAGGAACCCGACCAGCGTGTCGCAGAGCGTGGTCTTGCCCATCCCGTTGCGCCCAACGACGGCGACCGCCTCGACCCCCATGCTGAAGCTCAGGCCGTCGAGGACCAGCGACGCTCCGTAGCCGGAGCGCAGGTCGCGGACCTCGAGCAGCGCGTCGTCGCGTGTCATGCCGCCTCCGTGCCGAGATAGATGCGATGGACGTGCGGGTCGGCCCGGACCTCGTCCGGCGTACCGGCCATGACCTGCTCGCCGTCGGCCATCACGACGACGCGCTGCGCGATCCGGAACGCGACGTCCATGTCGTGCTCGATGAGCAGCAGCGTCAGCCGGTCGTCGAACGACTCGAGCAGCTCGACCAGACGCTCCCGTTCGCCGCGGGACAGGCCCGACGCCGGCTCGTCGAGCAGCATGACGTCCGGCCGGGTCGCGATCGCCATCGCCAGCTCGAGCTGGCGCCGCTGCCCGTGCGCGAGCTCGCCGGCGAGCTCGTCGAGCTGACCGGACAGCCAGACCCGGTCCGCGACGTCCGCGGCCTCGTCGCCCATCGCGCGGTCGGCCGGCGTCCGCCAGAGCGCACGGTGCCGGCCCCGGTGTCCCGCGAGCGCGAGGTAGATGTTCTCGCGCACGGTCAGGCCGGCGAAGGCGCGGGCCTTCTGGTAGGTCCGGGCCAGGCCGAGGCGGGGACGGTGCCGCGACGGCCGGCGGGTGCAGTCCTGCCCCCTGATGACCACCGTGCCGGTGGTCGGCGCGATGTCGCCCGCGATGACGTTGAAGAGGGTGGTCTTGCCGGCTCCGTTGGGCCCGATGACGGCCAGCCGCTCGCCCTGCGCGATGTCGAGATCGACACCGCGCAGGGCGCGCAGCCCGCCGAACGCCACCGTGACCTCGCGGATCTCGACGACGGACGCCATGACGCTCGCCTAGCCCTGCGGCACGCCGTCGACGACCGGGATGGCGTTGCCCACCCACGGCAGATCCCGCTCCTCGCAGGCCGGGAAGTCGCGGCCGGGCGAGGGGGTGTCGGGGCTGAACGTGCCGCCGAAGGTCTGGTCGACGCCGGGCACGATGGCCACCGTCTCCTGGACGACATCGCCGGCGTCGTCGAGCACCAGGCGCGACAGGCCGACGTCGACGATGCCGCTGCGGTTCTCGTCCAGGCTGATCTCGCCGTAGGGCAGGTCGAGCGTGAGATCGGAGATCGCCGCGTGGTAGGCGTCGAGGTCGGAGATGTCGCCGCCCACCGCCTCCAGCGACTCCACCAGCGCGACGCCGGCCGTGTAGTAGCCGTAGAAGAAGCCGAACGCGGCGGCCACCGACGGCGGCGCCGGCTCGTTGCCGCTCAGCGAGCCGGGGATGGTCTCCCAGGTCGCGTCGGCGGCGGCCAGGTACTCCTCGATCTCCGGTGTCTGAACGTCGCCCGGGAGCGTCGCGAAGCCGCCCACGTAGGCCCCGGCGATGCCGGTGCCCAGCGCCTGCGCCAGGTTCGGGTTGAAGAACAGGTTGCCCGCGTGCTGGTCGCCGGTGAGGTCGCCCTTGCCGTTGACGAACGCTTCGAGCGCGGCCTGCGTGCCGGTGCCCCCGACCGCCCAGAAGTAGCCGTCGACCTCGTCCGGGTTCGGCAGCTGCGCGATGTAGGACGAGTAGTCGGTGGTGCCCAGCGGCGGGAAGACGCGGCTGACGACGTCGCCGCCGACGGCACAGAAGTCGGCGATGAATCCCGCGGCCGACGTGTGGCCGAAGCTGTAGTCGTCGGCGATGACCGCGACGGTGTCCCAGCCCTCCTGGTTGTGCAGCAGGTCGCCGAGGCCGGCGCTCCAGATGGCGCCGTCGCCGTAGAAGCGGAAGTAGTTCGGCGCCTGGACCTGCAGCGTCTGCTCCTGCGAGCCGGAGATGCCGGCGAACACCGTGATCTCGGGGTTGGCCTTCGCGTACTCAGCGATGGCGATGCCCTCGTCGCCGGAGAGCGGGCCGATGATGACGTTCGCGCCGAGCTGCTCGACCAGGCGGCGCACCTCCTGCACGATGCGGTCGGCGGTGTCGTCGCCGCAGCCGATGCCGACCAGCTCGATCGGCGTGCCCGCGACCTCGGCGCCGCTGAACCCCTCCAGCGCGCTGGTCGACGAGTTGGGCGTCGCGCCGGCGAACTGCGCCAGCGCCAGTGTGGTGCCGGCGACGACGTCCTCGTGGAAGCCGCCGAACGGTCCCTCGCACTGGCCGAGAATGCCCAGGCGGATCCCCTCGTCGCCGCCGGCCGGCGAGCCGTCCCCGCCGCCGGCGGACTCCTGGTCGGCGGGCAGCCCCGTCGAGTCGTCGTCCCCGCCACCACAGCCGGCGGCCAGCAGCGCCAGGCCGGCCGTCACGGACAGCGCCAGCGATGCCCGTCTCCTCTGTCTGCTCATGCTCGTGTCCCTCCGAGTTCCTTGCGGATCGTGCGTACGGGTAGCCGGCGCGCGATCCCGGTCAGGCCCTCGGGCGAGAGGACCATGATCGCCAGGACGATGACGCCGATGACGGTGTTGAAGCGCGCCTCCGTGATGCCGATGCGGTCGACGAGCGGGAGGTCGCGCAGGTAGGTGAAGACGAGGACGTAGACGAACGCGCCGAGCCAGGCGCCCTCCAGCGACGAGATGCCGCCGATGACCGCGATGATCAGCAGGATCAACGTGGGCCCGATCGAGATCGAGGCCGGGTCGATCTGGCCGTTCCACCAGACGTTCAGCAGGCCCGCCAGCCCCGCCACGAACCCGGCCAGCACGAAGGCCAGCGTGCGGTGCAGCGGTACGTTGAAGCCCAGCGACGCCATCCGGACGGGGTCGTCGCGCACCCCTTGCAGCGCGAGCCCGAAGGCGGTCCGGCGCAGCGCGCGGAAGCCCACGTAGGCCAGCACCGACAGCAGCAGGCCGGCGTAGTAGAGCCGGACCGGCGGGCCCAGCAGGTCCGGCCGCTGGATGCTGGTGATGCCGCCGGGCCCGGAGATCTCGACGATCTGGGCGAAGACGAAGTAGCCGATGACGCCGTACACCAGCGTGAGCATCAGGAAGTAGATGCCCGTCGTCCGGCTCGCGATCGCGCCGAGCACGACCGCGGCCAGCGTCGTGACGACGATCGCGAACCCGACGGCGGCCCACGGGTGCCAGCCGAGGTTGAGGCCGCGGGCGCCGCCGTCGAGCGCGGCGTTGCCGAACATGAAGCCGGCGATCCCGAACATCAGCAGCTGCGCCAGCGACGTCATGCCGCCGTACCTGGACAGGAACACGATGGTCGCGGCGGCCAGCCCCAGGATCAGCGTCTGGGTCATGACGAAGTTGACGAAGAACGCCGTGGCCAGGCTGGGCAGCAGGATCAGGAACAGGACCAGTCCGGCCAGGGCGAGCGGTTCGCCGGTCAGGCGTGCGCGCAGGTTCATGCCGGCCTCCCGAACAGCCCGTAGGGACGCACGGCCAGCACGAGGGCCAGCAGGCCGAACGTCATGATGATCGCGTAGTAGGAGTACTGGCTCGGCAGGTACGCCGGTGAGAAGGCGACGACCGTGCCGTACAGCAGCGAGCCGGCCGCGGCGCCCTTGAGCGAGCCCAGGCCGCCGATGATCACGACGACGAGCGAGTTCAGCAGCCAGCTGCCGTCGGTGCCGGGCGCGGCGCCGGCGAACGACGCGCCGAGCACGCCGCCCACCCCGGCGAGGAACGAGCCCACGAGGAACGTGAGGGCGAAGACCCGCTTGATGTTGATGCCCAGCCCGCGCACCATCTGCCGGTCGTCCACACCGGCCCGGATGACCATGCCGACGCTGGTGCGGTTCAGCCAGAGCCACAGCAGCACGCCGACCAGCACCGCGATGCCGAGCATGAACAGCCGGGTGGCCGCGTACCGCTCGCCGCCGATGGTGAAGAAGTGCGTGACGGCGCCGGGCCAGACCATCCGCTGCGCCAGCCCGCCGAACTCGCGCAGCATCTGGTCGGCCAGCACGACGGTGATCGCCAGCGTCAGTAGCGTCTGCCGCATCTCCTGGCCCTCGTTCCACTGCAGGAACACCTGCTGGATCGCCAGCCCGAGGACGGCCGCGACCCCCGCGCCGGCCAGCATCGGCACCAGCCAGTCGAGCAGCCCGACGTCGGCGGGGTCGATGTTGCGGCTGCGGCCCACCATGGCCTCCTGCACGCGGATGGCGACGTAGGCGGCCAGCAGGAACAGCGAGCCGTGCGCCATGTTCACCGTGCGCATGAGCCCGAAGATCAGGGTGAAGCCCGACGCGGCGACGAACAGCAGGCCGGCGAAGGTCACCGCGTCCAGGACCGTGACCAGGAACTTGCCCGGATCGTCCGCCGCCGCGCCGGCCGGGGTGCCGTCGGCGAGCACCAGCACCCAGGCGGCCACGGCCACGGCGACGACGGCGGCGACCCAGACCGAGGGCCGGCGAAGCTCCGTCAGCCGGCTCCGCACGGACGCGGCGGACCGGCTGCGCACCTCGGTGCTCGTCGTGCGCTCGTCCTCGCGTCGCACCTGGTCGAGTCCGTTCGAGGCAGGCGTCATCGGTACCTCCACATGTCGGTGCGTGTCGTCGGACGACCCGGGTCTCAGCTCGTGTAGTCGGGGATCCGGACCCGGGCGCCGCCGTTCATCGCCGACTCGTGGGCGCAGATGCCCACCGACGTCCAGTTGGCGGCCGTGACCTCGTCGATCGCCGGCGCCCGGCCCTCGAGAACGCTGCGGACGAACTCGTGGGCCAGGTGCGGGTGGGACCCGCCGTGCCCGCCGCCCTGGACGAACGAGAGGTGCTCGTTCTCGGCGTCGTAGACCCCGTGCGTCGTGAACGGCGCGATCTGCGCCGGCAGCCGGTGCGCGAAGTCAGGTATCTCGACGGTCTTCGGAATCTCACCCACGTGCAGCACGTGACCGGAACCCTGTGTCTGCTCCCATTCGAACGTCGCCAGCTCACCGAACACGGTGAAACTCTCGACGTACTCGCGGGCGGTATTGAATAGCGACCGGGCGATCTCGGCGCCGACCGGAGAATCGCGCATCGTGATGAGCGCGCTCTCCACGGCGAACGGGGAACCGTACTTCTCGGCGAGCTCGGGAGAGATCCGGCCCGAGCCGAGACACACGACGCTCTCGGCCAGCGCGCCGGCCAGCGACAGGACCGGGCTCACCGCGTGCGTGGCGTAGTGCATGGGCGGGAGGCCCTCCCAGTAACCGGGCCAGCCGGCCATCTCCTGGTGGTGTGCACCGCGCAGGAACTGGATCCGCCCCAGCGTCCCGTTGTCGGCGAGGTCCTTGACGTGCAGGAACTCGCGCGAGTAGACGACCGTCTCCATCATCATGTAGTTCTTGCCCGACTCCCGCACGGCCTCGACGATCGCGCGGCACTCCTCGAGCGTCGTCGCCATCGGGACCGTGCAGGCGACGTGCTTCCCCGCCCGCAGCGCGGCGATCGTCTGGCGCGCGTGGTCGGGAATGGGGGTGTTGATGTGCACCGCGTCGATGTCCGGATCGGCCAGCATCGCGTCGAAATCCGTATAGCGGCCGGGCACGCCGAAATGGTCGGCGGTCGCATTGAGCGCGGTTTCGGTTCGCTGGCACACGGCGACGAGCTCGGCATCAGGATGGGCCTGATAAATCGGCACGAACTCCGACCCGAAACCGAGTCCGGCGATGGCGACCCGTACTTTCTGCGTCATCGTTGACCTCCTGTGTCGTGAAGGCTACGGAGGACACAACCGGGCAAACCATGCGCAATCCAGCAGCAGAGCTTAGATTTTTTACATGGTTGTCACCGGGACGCGACACGTCGCGCTGCTCGTCGAGACGTCCAACGCCTACGCCCGCGGTCTGCTCGTCGGCGTGAAGAAGTACGTCGAGGAGCACCCGCACTGGTCGATCTACCTGGCCGAACACAGCCGGCACGAGACCGACTTCTCCTGGCTCGAGGGCTGGCAGGGCGACGGCGTCCTGGCCCGGATCGAGAACGAGGAGACCGCGCGGTTCATCCGCCGGCTCGGCCTGCCGACGGTGGACCTCAGCGCCGCCCGGCTGGTGCCGGAGCTGCCCGGCGTCGAGACCGACGACGGCACGATCGCCCGCTGGGCGGTCGGCCACTTCGCCGAGCGCGGCCTGCGGCACTTCGCCTTCTGCGGCGACGAGCGGTTCGCCTGGTCGGTCAAGCGCGGCGAGTGGTTCGCCGGCCACGTCCGCCAGCGCGGCGCGACGCCGCACGAGTTCCGGATGAAGCCGTCGAGCATGCGCGCCGCCGACCGCGAGCTGCTGGCGGCCTGGCTGACCGGGCTGCCGAAGCCCGTCGGCGTCCTCGCCTGCTACGACATCGCAGGTCAGGAGGTGCTCGAGGCGTGCAAGATCGCCGGTCTCACGGTCCCCGACTCGGTCGCCGTCATCGGCGTCGACAACGACGAGCTGATCGGCAACCTCACCACGCCGCCGCTGTCGAGCATCGAGCCCAACACCACCGCGACGGGGTATCTGGCCGCGCATCTGCTCGACCTGATGCTGCAGGGCCACACGCTGGAGCCGGGCCTGCGCCTGATCGAGCCGGTCCGCGTCGTCGCCCGCCAGTCGTCGGACATCCTCGCCGTCGACGACCCGCTCGTGTCCGAGGCGCTGCGGTTCATCCGGGTCCGGTCGGACCAGAACCTCGCCGTCACCGCCGTCCTCCGCCACGTCGGCCTCTCGCGCCGCGCGCTCGACCTCCGGTTCGTCGCGACCCTGGGCCGGTCGGTCCACAGCGAGATCATCCGGGTCCGCATCGCCCACGTCGCCGAGCTGCTGTCCTCGACGGACTGGACGATGCAGCAGATCGCGGAGCGGCTGAACTTCAGCCACTCGGAGTACATGAGCGTGGTCTTCAAGAAGCACACCGGCATGTCGCCCGGGCACTACCGCCGGACGGTCAAAGGGGCGGTCGCACGGCAGGCGTTCTGGGAGCGCTGACCCCTTCGAAGGCGTTGCGCATCTCGCAACGAAGTTGCTCGCCATACGCAATTGGCTCTTGACACGGTGTCACTCCCTCCGGGAAGGTTCCAACGATGTAATCGCCCAACGGAGGGAGAGATACATGCACCTGCTACGCCCCGACCGGATGCGCTCGCTGCTGACCGGCCTCACCGTCGCCGCAGCCGTGGCGGCCGCCGCGATGGCGCCGCCGGCGACGGCCGCGCCGCCGCAGCCGCTCGGTCCCGAGGTCGTCCGCACCGACCAGCCACCGACCGGGCACTCCGTCACGTTCAGGTACGAGGCGCCGGACGACGTGGAGTCGGTCCACATCTACGGCGACTGGTTCTACTCGCGTCCCGAGAGCGTCACCTGCCAGGACTGCGGCGACGGCCGGCCGCCGTCGCAGTGGCTGCCGGGCGACATCGCCGCCACGCCGTGGCAGATCCTGCCGATGGAGCGCGGCGACGACGGCGTCTGGTCGATCACGGTGCCGCTGCCCGCCGGCACCTTCCGCTACGCGTTCACCCACGACTGCACCAACGTGCTGGCCACCGGCTGCCCGCTGCACGACGACCCGGCGAACCCGTGGCAGCTCCAGCCCCAGTACCCCGGCGCGCCGGGAGCCGTGCGCAGCACGGTCTACGTGCCGGAGAGCAAGAAGTTCCCGACCTACGACACCGACTACCAGGCCCCGCAGCGGCCGAACAAGGCCGGCACGCTGGAGTCGCGGCGCTACCCGTCGCCGCTGTCCACCAACCCGGCCGGCGTCCACGACATGGTCGTGTACCTGCCGCACGGCTACGACCCGGACCGGTCGACGCCGTACCCGACGCTGTACCTGAGCCACGGCGGCGGCGACCACTCGACCGCCTGGACGATGCAGGGCGTGGCCCACCGCATCCTGGAGAACGCCATCCAGGACGGCGCCGTGCAGCCGATGGTCATCGTGTCGACCGACTTCAACGGCCTGCCCGGCGGCAACCTGGGCTACGTCAACGAGCTGAGGAACAACGTCTTCCCGTTCGTGGAGCAGAACTACAACGTCTCCAGCCGGGCCGAGGACCGCGCCTTCGCCGGGTTCTCGGCGGGCGGGAGCCGCGCCTACACCCTGCTGTACGACCACACGGAGCTGTTCGGCTACCACGCGGCGTGGAGCGCCGGCGGCCCGCAGGCGAGCCAGGCGCAGATCGACCGCATGAAGAACGTCGCCGGCGGGATCATGATCGGTACCGGGCTGCAGGACCGCCTGGGCAACATCGCCGAGAACTCCCAGCGCAACGCCGCCGCACTGCGGGCGGCCGGCGTCGAGCTCGACGAGTACAACGTCCCGGGCGTGCACACCTGGCACGTCTGGCGGCCGCTGCTGAACCACTACCTGCGCGAGATCGCCTTCCGCACCACCACGACCGGGCTCGAGGCCACCGCCGAGCCGGTCGGGCGATCGGAGCACGTGCTCCTGACCGCGGTCGCCACGGTCGATCCCGTGACGACCAGCGTCGCCGCACCCTCGGGCAGGGTCGAGTTCTACGCGGGCGAGCAGTACCTCGGCTCCGCGCCGGTCCGCGACGGTGTCGCGCGGTTCCACCGGCCGGTCGAGGGCGCATTGCTCGACGAGCCGGTGGTCGCCCGCTACCAGGGCGACGACCTGTTCGACGGGTCGTCGAGTGCACCGGCCGACGCCGGCTGACCACCTCCGCACCGGTTCCGGGGCGGCTCCTCGATCCCGAGGCGCCGTCCCGGGCCCGGCCCGGGCGCGGTCAGCCCGCCGATGCCTCCGTCACGGCGGAGGTGTGGCCGAGCTCGGCCGAGATGGCCGCCGCGGTGTCGAGGAGCAGCGGCAGCCGCGCCTCGAGCTGCGGCAGCGTCGCGATGACCTCGATCGCCGTGATCGAGACAGCGGCGACGACCCGGCCCCGGGTGTCCTTGATCGGCGCGGCGACGCACATCACGTAGGCGTCGTGCTCGCCGTTGTCGGTCGCCCAGCCGCGCTCGCGCACCGCGATGAGCTCGAGCTCCAGCGACGCACGATCGGCGAAGGTGGTGTCGGTGTAGCGCTCGAACGTGACGTGGGACAGCAGGCGGTCGCGCTCCTCGCGCGGCAGATGGGCCAGGATCACCTTGCCGACGGCGCTGGCATAGATCGACACGGCGCGGCCGACCCGCGACGGCAGCTTCACGGCGTCGAAGGCGGGGCTGTCGACCTTGTCGATGTAGATGATCTCGTCGCCGGTCAGCTGGGCGAGGTGCACCGTGTGGCCGGTCTCCCGCTGGAGCCGGCGCAGGTGCGCCGAGGCGAACTGGCGCAGGTCCATCGAACCGAGAGCGAGCTCGGACAGCTCGATGAGGCCGCTCCCGAACACGTACGTGCCGACGCCGGTCTTCCGGACGAACCGGGCCGCCTCGAGGGTCTGGAGCATCCGCAGCGCCGTCGACTTGTGGACGCCCAGCACCTCCGATGCCTCGGTGAGGCTCAGCGGGTGCTCCGCCGACCTCCGGATGAGCTCGATCGCCCGTTGGATCGTCTGTGCCACGACCACCTCCAGATTGCACTATACGCAACGGATATGTAGCGATGCGCAACCGTGATTTGACAGCGTTGCAGAACTTCCTACGATCGTTGCAGACCTTTAACGTTCAATCAGAGCTACGACTCCACAAGGAGCACCTGATGAGAACTACTCGCGTTCGCCGCGCCATGGTCGCCGCGGCCACCGCCGCCGGGCTCGTCGTCACGGCAGCCTGCGGCTCCGACTCGGACTCGAGCTCGGACTCGGGCTCCGACGGCGGTGTCACGACGCTCACGTTCGCCGCGTCGACGTTCGGCGATCCCGGCCGCGGGCCGAAGCTGCAGGAGTGGCTCGACGAGTTCAACGCGAGCCAGGACGAGATCATCGTCGAG
Source organism: Jiangella anatolica (assembly GCF_003236295.1). GTDB lineage: Bacteria > Actinomycetota > Actinomycetes > Jiangellales > Jiangellaceae > Jiangella > Jiangella anatolica. The sequence continues at coordinate 19,349 of NZ_POTW01000001.1, read as the reverse complement.
GCCGCGTCGGTCCCCTACCCGACCTTCGGCCAGACGGTGCTGACGCAGATGGGCGGCGGCGAAGGGCCGGACCTCGTCCGCTTCGACATGCCCGAGTTCGAGGCGGCGTCGGACGCCGGCCTGATCGCGCCGCTCGACGACCTCGTCGACGTCGAGCAGTACGACCTGCTCGAGGAGCCCGACCGGTTCATGGTCCACGACGACGTGCGGCACGGCGTCATCTTCGAGGCGTCCAACTACGCGATGTTCTACAACGCGGACCTGATCCCCGAGCCGCCGACGACCTACGACGACTTCTTCGCGACCGCGCAGTCGCTGACGGCCGGCGACGTCTTCGGGCTGGCCTTCCGCCAGACGGAGGCCGAGGAGGCCGGCGTCTGGCAGGACATCTTCAACTACGTCTACGGCTTCGGCGGCGCGTGGTCCGACGGCGAGAACCTCACCATCAACGCGCCGGAGAACCTCGAGGGCCTGCAGGCCTACAAGGACCTGTACGACGCGAACGTCATCCCGCGCGGCGCCGACGCGGCCACGTTCCGCCGCATGTTCGCTGAGGGCAAGGTCGCCATGGAGCTCAACAACGGCGGCTACGCCACGCACCTGCGCGCGGAGAGCCCGAACCTGAACTTCAGCGTCGCGCCGATCCCCTTCCCGGTCCGCAGCCAGGGCGCGATCCTCGCACCCATCGTGATCAACGAGGCCAGCGAGGCGAAGGAGGAGGCGGCCACGTTCATCCAGTGGGCGCTCGAGGCCGAGAACCAGGCGGCGCTGCAGGAGATCCTCGGCGCCAGCAGCGTCGCGACGGCGACCGAGCGCAGCCCGGAGTCGCTGCAGGACATGCCGTTCCTCACGGTCTTCGACGAGCTCACCGAGACCAGCCTCCCGCAGGTCGTCCTCGGCTTCGAGGCCCAGACGCCCGACATCCGCAAGATCGTCGTCCAGAACGTCATCGCCGCGCTCCAGGGCGACGTCGACCTGGAGACCGCGCTGGACACCGCCCAGGAGCAGGCGACCGACCTGGTCGGCTGACCCCGATGACCCTTCTCGAGCAGAGGCGAGCGCCCCGCACCGAGGCGGGGCGCCGCCGCAGCCCGCTCGGCAGCCGGTGGACGCCCTACCTGTTCCTCGGTCCCGCAGCGATCTTCATCCTGCTGTTCCAGGGCGTTCCACTGGCCCAGGAGGTCTACCTGAGCTTCACCCGGACCTCGCTGCTCAATCCCACGAACAGCACCTGGGTGGGGCTGGAGAACTACGTCGACATCTTCGGCGACGAGGACTTCCGCCGCACCCTGCGCACCACGTTCGTCTACGTCGTCGCCTGCGTCGCCGGCTCGGTGGGCGCCGGGCTCCTGGTCGCCCTGCTGCTCAACCGGAGCTTCCGCGGCCGGGGCGTCGTGCGCGCGCTCGTCACGATCCCGTGGGCCGCGCCCGGCATCGCGGTCGCGCTCATCGCGACCTGGATGCTCAACCCCCAGTACGGCATCGTGAACCGGTTCCTCGACGCCGTCGGGCTGGGCGTCCCTGGCGGGGCGATCCTGGACAGCTCGACCTACGCCCTGCCGGCGATCCTCGTGACGACCGTCTGGCAGCTCTTCCCGCTCACCTCCGTGGTGCTGCTGTCGGCGCTGCAGGCGGTCCCGCGCGACCTCCTCGAGGCGGCCACGATGGACGGCGCCGGCCGGTGGTGGACGTTCCGTGCCGTCACCTGGCAGGTCATCAAGCCGACGGTGGGGCTGCTCGCGCTGCTGATGACGATCTGGTCGATCCGCCGCTTCGAGCTCATCTGGCTGATGACCAAGGGCGGGCCGGTGGGCTCCACGGAGACCCTGGTCATCGACCTCTACGCGCAGGCGTTCGACTCCAAGCAGCTCGGCACGGCGGCCGCGATCGGCATGGTCGGCGTCGTCATCTCGCTCATCGTCATCGCGGGCAGCCGGCTCGTCACCCGCGCCGCCGAGAAGGAGGGGCTGCGATGAGCCGGCTCCGGATCGGCGTGACGCTGCGCGTGGTCGGCGTCCTGGTCGTCATGGGGATCGCGGTCTTCCCGCTGTACTGGATGTTCGTCACGGCCCTGTCGAGCAACGCCGATCTGTTCGCCGCCGACGCCCGGCTGCTCCCGGACTTCTCCGAGCTCGGCGTCTTCGCCGACGCGCTGGCCGACGGCGAGGCGCTGACCTGGCTGCGCAACAGCCTGGTGATCGCGCTGGGGACGACCGTGCTGTCGATCGGCCTGGGCATCCCGCTCGGCTACGCGCTCTCGCGGTTCTCCTTCCGCGGCAAGATGCTGACGGCCGTCGTGCTGCTGCTGACCCAGATGCTGCCCGAGGCGCTCATGGTCGTGCCGTTGTTCGCGCTGTTCAACCGCTTCGACCTGCTCGACTCGCTCACCGGGCTGGTCCTCGCCAACTCCGCGTTCGTGCTGCCGATCGTCGCGCTCATCCTCAAGGGCGCGATCGACGGCATCCCACGCGAGCTCGAGGAGGCCGGACGGGTCGACGGTGCCCGGCCGCTGACCATGCTGCTGCGCATCAACGTGCCCCTGATCGGGCCGTCGATCGCGGCCGCGGCGGTCATCGCGTTCTTCCACGCCTGGAACGAGTACGTGTTCGCGGTGACCTTCATCTACGCGCCGGAGACGCAGCCGGCGTCGGTGGGCATCGCGAACTTCATCGGCGAGGTCGGCACGCCGGTGCAGACGGTCATGGCTGTGGCCTTCATGTTCACCCTGCCCGCCGTCGCGTTCTACCTGTTCGCGCAGAAGTACGTCGTCGCCGGCATGACCGCCGGCGCAGTCAAGGGATGACATGAAGATCACCTCGGTCGACACCTTCGTCGTCGACTTCTACCGCACGAACCTCGTCATCGTCCGCGTGTCCACCGACGAGGGCATCGCCGGTCTCGGCGAGGCCACCCTCGAGGGCAAGGAGCGCGCTGTGCAGGGCGCGCTCGCCGAGCTGGCCGAGGCCGTCACCGGCCTCGACCCGACCCGCATCGCCGGCACGATGTACGAGCTGGCCCGCGACTGGTACTGGCGCGGCGGCCCGGTCGTCATGACGGCGCTGAGCTCGCTGGAGATGGCGCTCTGGGACATCTCGGCGCGCGAGCTGGGCGTGCCGGTCGCGCGCCTGTTCGGCGGCGCCACCCGCGACCGGGTGCGCGCCTACGCCAACGGCTGGTTCTCCGGCGCGAGGAGCCCCGAGGACTACGCGGCGGCGGCCGCGCGGACGGTCGCCACCGGGTTCCGCGGGCTCAAGTGGGACCCGTTCGAGAACCACGACCTCGTCATCGGGTCCCGGCAGCTGGACCGGGTGCTGGCGCAGATCGACGCCGTCCGCTCCGCCGTCGGACCCGACGTCGAGCTGTTCATCGAGGGGCACGGCCGCTTCGACGTCCGCCACGCCATCCTGGTCGCGCGGGAGATCGCGCAGTTCCAGCCGGTCTGGTTCGAGGAGCCGTGCCCGCCGGACAACCTCGATGCCCTGGTCGACGTCCGCCGGGCGTCGCCGGTGCCGATCGCGGCGGGCGAGCGCTGGTTCGGCCGGCAGGGCTTCGTCCCCGCCCTCGCGCGTCAGGCGGTCGACTTCGTCCAGCCCGACGTCACGCACGCGGGCGGGCTGGCCGAGCTGGCCTTCATCTCCACGCTCGCGGCCACGAGCTACGTGGGCTTCGCGCCGCACAACCCGAGCGGTCCGCTGAGCACGGCGGCGACCCTGCAGCTGGGCGCCACCCTGCCCAACTTCCGGTACCTGGAGATCATGGCGACCGATGTGCCGTGGCGTCCGGACGTCACCAGCGAACGGCTCACCCTCACCGAGGACGGCGACGTGGTCGTCCCGCCCGGTGTGGGGCTGGGCATCGAGCTGAACCTGGAGGAGATCGCCCGGCACCCGTTCACGCCGCATCCGCTGCGCCTGTTCGACGACGCCGTCTACGACATCCGCCCGCCCGACGAGCGGTCCTTCTTCAACCTGGGAGCCGACGAATGACCGTGCCCGCGTCCGAGGCGGTCGACGCCTGGTTCGGAACCGCCGCCGACGCGTTGCCGGAGGACGCGGACCGGAGCGTCCTGATCGGCCGGGTCTGGGACCCGGACGCCGGCGGGCCGTCCCCCGTGCTCGTCCGGAACGGAGAGCTGCTCGACCTCAGCGACCGGTTCGCGACCGTCCGCGACATCTGCGAGCTGCCCGACCCGGCCGCCGCCGTCGCCGGCCTCGACGGCCGCCCGGTCGCGAGCCTCGCTGATGCGCTGGCCAACACCGGTGCGGCCGTTCGCGACACCACCCGGCCCTGGCTGCTGGCGCCCGTGGACCTGCAGGCGCTGAAGGCCGCGGGCGTGACGTTCGCGGTGTCGATGATCGAGCGCGTCATCGAGGAACGGGCCCGCGGCGACCTCGCCCTCGCCGCGGAGATCCGCGGCCGGATGCTCGCCGACGTCGGCGACGACTTCCATGCCCTGACGCCGGGCTCGGAGGAGGCGTCGCGCCTGAAGGACCTGCTGCTGGCGGAGGGCGCCTGGAGCCCGTACCTGGAGGTCGGGATCGGCCCCGACGCCGAGATCTTCACCAAGGGCCAGGTCCTGTCCGCGGTGGGCACCGCCGTTCCGGTCGGCGTGCTCGCCGCGTCGACCTGGAACAACCCCGAGCCCGAGGTGGCGCTGATCGTCCAGTCCAGCGGCCGGGTCGTCGGCGCGACCCTCGGCAACGACGTGAACCTGCGCGACGTCGAGGGCCGGTCCGCGCTGCTGCTGCCGAAGGCGAAGGACAACAACGCCTCCTGCGCGCTGGGCCCGTTCATCCGCCTCTTCGACGAGCGCTTCGGCCCGGACCAGGTGCGCGAGCTCGAGGTCGGCCTCACCATCGAGGGCGAGGACGGGTTCCGCCTCGAGGCGGTGTCGGAGATGTCACGGATCTCGCGCGAGCCGGAGGCCCTGGTGCGCCAGCTGGTCGGCCGCCACCACCACTACCCGGACGGCGCGGTGCTCATGCTCGGCACCATGTTCGCGCCGATCCAGGACCGCGACCGTCCGGGCGAGGGCTTCACCCACAAGCTCGGCGACGTCGTCCGGATCGGCTCGCCGGCACTGGGCGCGCTGGTCAACCGGGTCCGCCACGCCGAGGACTGCGAGCCGTGGGACTTCGGCGTCCGAGCCCTCATGGGCAACCTCGCCCGTCGAGGCCTGCTCTGACCGTGTCTTGACGAGGTTCAGAAGGGCGGCGTCTCGACGCATGCTGTGCCAGCCGGCTGGAGTGCTGGGGCCGGCGCCACGAGATTGGCTCCGATGGCTTCAGGTTCGACCGGGTACCGGTGGCCGGCGGGGGTGGTCCACCAGGTGGTGACATGGGTGTCGGTGGTGATGGTGAAGGCGTGCCAGGTCTTGGCGCGGTGGTGGCCGGTATGCAGGGCCCAGGCGTTGGCCGGGTCGGTGGTGCCGCCGCGGGCGTAAGGGATCTTGTGGTCGATCTCGGCCTCGGTGGCAGTGCGGTGGCAGGTGGGGAACCGGCAGGTGCGATCGCGGGCGACGACGTGCGCGGCGAGGTCGGCCGGCGGGGCGTAGGTGGTGCGGCCGTACTCGAGCAGGCGGCCGTCCGCGGGATCGGTGAGCAGCCGGCGCATGGTGGCATCGGTGGCGATGCGCCGGGCTGCGCCGGCCGTGATGGGTCCGTATCCGTCGAGCTCGCCAGGCACGCCGTCGTCCCCGAGCAGAGCGGTGATCGGCACGGTGACCTGCACCACGGCACCGCGGCCTCGACGCTGACCGAGGACCACCGGCCCGCCGCAAGCGGCTGGGACGGCTGGTCGGCCGGGGTCGGGCGGGCGAGTGGGCGCAGTGGCGCCGGGGGCGTTGGCGCAGGCGGGGTGGCAGCAGCCGAGGTGCCCGGTCTCGAGCGCGGTCCAGGCCTGGCCGGTGAGCAGGTCGAAGCGGAGTTGGTCGAGGGTGCGTGGGTCGCCGCTGGTCCGGGTGTGGCGTGCGGCGGCGTCGGTGGCGGCCCACAGTGTGGTGAGGTCTTCGGCCGGGCCGCAGAGCGTCATCGTGGCCATGCCGTCCTCACCGCCCGGTGCGGCGGGTTCGGGACGGCTCACCTGGCGGTCTCGGGCCGCCCGGCGGTGGCGCTCTTCTGCTCCGGCGGGGTCGGCGGCGATGACCTCGCGGCGAAGCCGCTGGTCCAGCGTCCATCGGGTGTGTGTCCGGGCACAGGGCAGTACGGCGGCCTCGACCCGTCGGCGCAGGGCGAGGTCGGGCAGGCAGCGGGTGCGTTCGGCGATCAGCCGTGCCTTGTCCGCGTCGATGTGGCCGGTGGCGAGCGAGGCAAGGGTGTCGGGGAGGTCCTCCTCGAGCTCCACCGCCAGCGCGACCCGTGCGGTGGCGCGGCCCGGGGTCCAGCGAAGCGCCAGCGACACCTCGTCGCCGGCGGCCTGGACCGCCTGGTGGGTGTGCCCCGGTGTCAGGTCGTCGGGTGCGCTGCAGCGTTGGTACTCGGGCCGGGCGGCGAGTTCGGCGAAGACCCGCAGCAGCGCGGCCTCGTCGTGGGCGAGCTGACGTTGCCGCGCCTGTGCCACCACGACCAATTCGTGCGCCGGCAGCACGGTGAGGTCCACCCGGGCCAGCAGCGCGGCCAGCCCTGGGCCCGGCGGCGCGGCGGCCAGGTGGTCGATCGGATCGGACACGGCGGGTCACCTCTCTCGTCCACGATGAGGACGCCCACCCCCTCAGGGGCGAGCGCGTGCCACCCGCATTGGCCCGTCCGGGCTGGGATGGGACGACCGCAGACTCGCTGATCGGCTGCGACCGTGGACGAGGTGGGACACCTGGCGTGATGCCCTGCTTCAACGCCCGGGAACCCACTGCTGCCGCTCCCGGTGACGGCCAGACCTTCTACCGATGATCTTATCGAACACACGTCCGGCCGACAACTGATCGGCCATGCGGCGCGAGCTCAGCGGGTCGACTCGCGCAGGGCCAGCTGTGCGGTGACGATGGTGGTCGTCGGGTCCGGCGCGTCCTGGCCGCCGTCACCGGCAGCGGCGACCCGGTGGTCCAGCAGCTCGAGGACCTTGTCGGCCATCGCGTCGTTGCCCGGTTCCACCGACGACAGCCGGGGCACGAGGAACTCCGTCTCCTTGCCGTTGTCGAAGCCGATCACCTGGACCTCGCGCGGCACCTCGATCCGGAGGTCGGCCAGCGCCCGCAGGACGCCCGTCGCGGCGGCGTCGGTGAGGGCGAAGACGCCGTCGAAGGCGACGCCGGACTCGTGCAGCCGCTTCACCGCGTGGAAGCCCGACCAGGGGTCGAACGACTCGACCTGCACCACCAGCTCCTCTTCGACGTCGACGCCGAGCTCGGCGTGCGCCTGGCGGTAGCCGCGGGTGCGCAGCGACGGCATGTCGTCGACCTGGTCGTCGTGCCGGCCGCCGATGACGGCGACGCGGCGCGAGCCGGTCTCGAGCAGGTGCCGCACCGCCTGCCGGGCGCCGCCCACGTTGTCCATCATGACGTGGTCGAAGGACGCCGGGACCGGCCGCTCGCCGATGAACACGACGGGTGTCTCGAACCGCAGCTGGTCCAGGTCGGCGGCGTCGACCCGCAGCGGGCTGATCACGACGCCGTCGTACATGCGCAGCCGGCCGAACGAGATCGCCTCCAGCTCGCGCTCCGCGTCGCCGCCGGTGCGCTCGACGACGAGGTGCAGGCCGCGCTTCTCCACGCCGCCCGCGAGCCGGCTGGCCAGCTGCGCGTAGTAGGGCCGGTCGATGTCGGGGACGATCAGCCCGACGGCGCCGGTGCGGCCCGCACGGAGGTGACGCGCGGCGTGGTTCACCTGGTAGCCCAGCTTCGAGATCGTCGCGAGCACCCGCAGCCGGGTCTGCGCGCTCACGCCGGGCCGGCCGTTGATCACGTTCGACACCGTCATGGCCGACACGCCGGCTTCATGGGCCACATCGATCATCCGCACCACAGACCCATCATCCCCCGCTCCGGCCGGAATGCCGGACCGTCACCGGCTCAGCTCCCCCGCCGTCGCCTGGCGGAGGATCTCGGCGAGCGTCTTGCGCACCTGGCAGCGGCCGAGGGCGAACGAGTCCGCGAGCCGCTCGGCCTCGTCGGGGTCCACGCCGTCGAACGCCGCCGCGAAGTCGTCGACCATGGCCTCGGCCAGCATGACGTGGCGGACGTGCCCGTGGATCCAGCGCGCCGCGCCCCACGGGTAGGGCTGGAAGTCCGGGAACTCGCGCTCGAACAGCTCCTCGATCGGCCGCATGATGTGCCGGATCCCCGCGTCCGTCGAGCCCCAGGAGTCCACGCCCAGGCGCGCCTTCTTGTCCACCACCGGCGCCACCCGCTGCGCGTAGGGCGAGGCCGGGTCGACGGTCACCAGGCCCTGCAGCCCGATGTCCTTGTACGTCCACAGCGACCAGCTCGCCTCGTGCCGGCCGTAGATCTCCAGCTGGTCCTCCAGCAGCCGGTAGCGCTGCTCGTCCCGCGCCGGATCGCCGGTGTACACCGGCCCGAACTCGCCGACCCAGACGGGGGTGCCGGTCCGGCGCATGTACTCGGTGCGGGCCAGGAACGTCTCCTCGACCCGGTCGCGGTCCACGTACTGGCCCCTGCTGGTGCCGGGATAGGGGCCGCCGTCGGCGAACCCCGGCAGGGCGTAGTCGTGCGCGGTGTACACGCAGTTCGGCAACGGGTCGCCGAGCTGGTCGAACTGGGTGGAGAAGCGGTTGCCGTCGAGGAACAGGATGTGGTCGGGGTCCACGGCCCGGATCGCCGCCTCGAGCCGCCGGTAGAACGGCCCGATCGTTGTGCCCTCGACGTCGCCGGGCTCGTTCACCGGGTTGTAGCCGGCCACCCACGCGTTGTCCTTGTAGTGCTCGGCCAGCCGCTCCCACAGGTGCACGACGCGGTCCTGGAACTGCCGCTGGCCCCAGAAGTGCGCCCACTGCGTGGGGTTGTCGCTGTGCCAGTGCTGGTTCTGCGCGCCCGGCACCGCGTGCAGGTCCAGGATCGTGTAGATGCCGTGACGCGCGCAGGCCTCCACCACGCGGTCCAGCAGCGCGAACCCCTCGGGCTTGAGCTCGAACGGCGCCGCGTCGTCCTCGAAGTGCCGGTAGTTGAACGGGATCCGCACCGAGTTCAGGCCCAGCCCCGCCAGCAGCGCGGCGTCCTCGTCGGTGAAGAACGCCTCGAGGAAGCGGTCGAAGAACCTGGCGTAGCCCTCCTCGCCCAGCACCCGGCGCAGCGCCCGCCGATGCTGCGACTCCGTCCCCGCATAGCCGGTGATGAAGTTCTCCATGTTCATCCAGCCGCCGAGGCCGACCCCTCGCAGCACCACCGGCTCGTCCCCGGCGACGAGCCGGCTTCCGTCGATCCTGAGCATGCCGACTCCGTTCATCCGAGGGTGAGAGCGGTCCACGAGACGGGCGGCAGCGACACCGTCACCGTCCCGTCGGCCAGGGCGGCCGTCGGGTTCGCCGCCGGCCGCACCCGGTCCGGCTGCTCCAGTGTGTTGACGGCGTGCGGGTCCTTGTCGCTGAGCGTCCACACGTCGCGGACCCGGACCTCGCCGAGCATCCGCACGTCGATCTCGATCTCCGCCTCCGCCTCCTCGTCGCGGTTGACGAGGAACACCGCCGTCGCGCCGCTGCCGGCGTCGTGTGTCGCGACCGCGTCGACGACCGTGACGTCGCCGTGCAGGCCCGACGCGTACGTCGGGCTGTCCAGCTTGACCTCGAGCGCCTCGCCGCGGGCCAGCCGGGACGTGAGCGCGAACGGGAAGAACGTCGTCTGGCGCCAGGCCGGCCCGCCGGGCTCGGTCATGATCGGCGCGATGACGTTGACCAGCTGGGCGAGGCTGGCCGACGTCACGCGGTCGGCGTGCCGGAGCAGCGAGATGAGCAGGTTGCCGAAGACGACCGCGTCCATCACCGAGTAGGTGTTCTCCAGCAGCCGGGGCGCGATCGGCCAGTCGCCGATGCCGGTGTGGCGCTCGGCGCGGTAGCGCGACTGGTACCAGACGTTCCACTCGTCGAAGGAGATGTACATGGTCTTCGGGCTGCGGCGCTCGGCCTTGACGTGGTCGGCCGTCGCCGCGACCGACTCGATGAACCGGTCCATGTTCACCGCCGAGGCGAGGAAGCTGGCGTGGTCGCCGTCCTTCGGCTCGTAGTAGGCGTGACAGGAGATGTAGTCCACCTCGTCGTAGGTCGCCTCGAGCACCGTCCGCTCCCAGCTGCCGAACGTCGACATCTGCGCGCTGGAGCTGCCGCAGACGACGAGCTCGAGGCCGGGATCGACCTGCCGCATCGCCCGGGCGGTCTTGGCGGCGAGGCTCGCGTACTCCTCGGCGGCGCCGTGGCCCAGCTGCCACGGCCCGTCCATCTCGTTGCCCAGGCACCACATCCTGATGTCGTGCGGCGCGGGCGTGCCGTTCGCGATGCGCAGGTCGGACAGCCGGGTGCCCGACGGGACGTTGGCGTACTCGAGCACGTCCAGCGCCTCGTGGATGCCGCGGGTGCCGAGGTTCACCGCGTACATGAGCTCGCTGCCGACCTTGCGCAGCCAGGCGGCGAACTCGTCCAGCCCGACCTCGTTGGTCTCGATCGAGTGCCAGGCGAGGTCGAGCCGGCGCGGCCGCTGCTCGCGCGGGCCGATCCCGTCCTCCCAGCGGTAGCCGGACACGAAGTTGCCGCCGGGGTAGCGGATGGCCGTAACGCCGAGCTCGCGGACCAGCGCGATGACGTCCTCGCGGTAGCCGTTCTCGTCGGCGGCCGGGTGGCCGGGCTCGTAGATGCCGTCGTACACGCCGCGGCCGAGGTGCTCGACGAAGGAGCCGAAGAGGCGGCGGTTGACGGTGCCGACGGTGAAATAGGGGTCGATGGTCAGATGAGCGCGGTTCATGATCCTCTTATCGGTCGACGGACGGGCAGCGACGTGCGCCGGCCTACTTCAAGCTGCCGATCGCCAGGCCGCCGCGCCAGTGACGCTGCAGCGTGAGGAAGGCGATGATCAGCGGGATGACCGAGACGAGGGATCCCATGATGATGATGCTCCACAGCGACGTGCCGCCGGAGTTGTTGGCCGAGGCGATGCCCTGCCACTGCCCGATGCCGACCGTCACGGGATACAGGTCGTTGTCCGACAGCATCGCCAGTGGCAGGAAGTAGTTGTTCCAGGTGGCCACGATCGAGAGCAACAGGACGGTCACCATCGCCGGTCGCATCATCGGCAGCGCGACCTGGAGGAACGAGCGCAGCTCGCCCGCGCCGTCGACGCGGGCGGCGTCCAGCAGCTCGTCGGGAACGGCGTCGCGCACGTAGACGTGCATCAGGTACACCCCGAACGGGTTGAGCAGCGACGGCAGGATCACCGCCCAGATCGTGTTCGTCAGGCCCAGCCGGGAGAACATGATGAACGTCGGGATGACCAGCGCGGTGGCCGGGACCATCACCGCGCCGAGCAGGACGGCGAAGCTGAACCGCCGGCCGGCGAAGCGGTACTTCGCGAAGCCGTAGCCGGCCAGGACGGCCAGCGCCGTGGCGCCGACCCCGCCCACGACGGCGTAGAGCGTGGAGTTGAGCAGCCAGCGGGTGTAGATGCCGCCGCTGTAGGTGAACAGCTCCCGCAGGTTGCCGATGAAGTCGACGTCCTCGGCGAACCAGAGCGCGCTGCCGCCGCCGAACAGGCCCGAGGCGTCCTTCGAGCTGTTGACGACGACCCACCAGAAGGGGATGAGGAAGTAGACGAGCAGGAAGCCGAGGAGGATCTGCAACGGCAGGTGGCGCTGCGGCCGCCGGCGTCGCGAGGCGGCGTCGATGGACACGGTCATGAGAGGAAGCTCCCCCGCTTGCGGGTCGCGAACAGGAAGATGTAGACGCAGACGAAGACGACAGCGCCGAGCGCGAACGAGATGGCCGAGCCGTAGTTGAAGTTCGCCAGGCCGAACGCCTGCTGGTAGGCGTACATGTTCGGCGTGAAGTCCGGCCCGATCGCGCCGGCGGCGAGGTCGCGCAGGATCTTCGGCTCGTTGAAGAACTGCAGCGTCCCGATCAGCGCGAACACCAGGATGAGCAACAGCGCCGGTGTGATCAGCGGGATCTTGATCCGCAGCGTGATCTGCCAGTTGCTGGCGCCGTCGATGCGGGCGGCCTCGTACAGGGTCGGGTCGATGCCCTGCAGCGCGGCGTACAGGATGATCATGTAGTAGCCGGCCCACTGCCAGGTGACGATGTTGAGCAGGCCGTAGAAGATCAGGTCCCGGCTGAGGAAGTCCGGCGCGGTGGCGCCGAACAGGCCGAAGAAGTCACCGAGCGGGCCGAAGTTCTTGCTGTACAGGAACCCCCACATCAGGGCGCCGATGACCGCGGGGATCGCGTAGGGCAGGAAGATCATCAGCCGCGAGAACCGCGCGAACCGCGACGTGACCATGTCGAGGATGAGCGCCATCGCGAGCGAGATCAGCATCTGCACCGGGATGAGGACGAGCGAGAACCGGATGACGAACCACGCGCCGTCGAGGAAGCTCGGGTCGGTGAACGCCTTCGTGTAGTTCTCCAGGAGGACGAAGCTGGTCCCGCCGATCATCGCCTTCCGGAACAGGCTGAGGTAGAGCGCGTAGACCAGCGGGGCGACGAGGAAGGCGAGGAAGACCAGCCCGAACGGCCCGATGAAGAGCCAGCCGATGAGCTGCTCGCGCAGCGGTAACTTGGGCGCTTTGCGTCTTGTCTTCGGGGTCCGCGGTGGCGCGGTCTCGGTGATCTGCAGGGTCATTCTCGAGCTCCGGAGTGGGTGGACGGGCAGGGGCGGTGGGTGGGACCGGCGCCGGGGGGTGCGCCGGTCCCACCCGGTCAGGTCACTCGACCGTGAACCCCTGTTCCTCGGCGTAGCCCACGACGTCCTCGTGCAGCCGGTCCGCCGCCTCGGAGCCCGTGATCGAGCCCTCGTTGACCGATGCGAGCTGCTCGGTCATCGCGTCGTAGTAGTACTGCTGCAGCGGGCTGTAGGTGAAGCCCTCGTAGGCGTTCGCCGCCGGGACGTAGACCTCCTTGTTCGCCTGCTGGCCGCCGAAGAACTCCACCGCGAGGTCGGCGAAGGCCGGGTCCTCGAGCGCGTTGAGGTTCAGCGGGAAGATGACCTGGTTGGTCCAGCCGTCGGTGAGCGACGCCTCGTCGGCGTAGAGGCCGAAGGCCGCCTGCGCCGCCAGCTCCGGGTCCGAGGCCTGGCTGGTCACCGAGAACGCCGACCCGCCCCAGTTCACCTGGACCGGGTTGGCCGGGTCCCACTGCGGCAGCGGCGCGACCGCGAACTGGCCGGAGTCCGCGCCCGCGCCGACACCGGCGCCGGTGAGGTAGCCCGGCGCCCAGGCCGCGGAGATGTAGGTGGCGTAGTCGCCGTTGATGACCCCGGCGATGTACTCCGGCGTGAACTGGTCTTGGGTGCCGACGAGGCCCTTCTCGACCAGGCCGCCCCAGTAGTCGAGCACCTCCTTCGACGCCTCGTCGTTCAGCGCGATCCCGATGTTCTCCGGGTTGTCGGTGTCGTAGGTGAACGGGTCGGCGCCGTTCTGGATCTGCAGCGCCATCATCACCGCGGGCACGTTGGCGCCGAGGTCGCCGAACAGCGGGCCGCCGGCGTCGCGCACCGTCTGCGCGGCCTGCTCGTACTCCGCCCAGGTCGTGGGGGGCGTGATGCCGTACTGCTCGAAGATGTCCTTGCGGTAGATCATCCCCATCGGCCCGCCGTCGACGGGGACGCCGTAGACCGCGTCGCCGACCGAGACGTCCTGCCAGGCGCCCTCGCTGTAGTCGTCCTTGACGTCCTCGTAGCCGAAGTCGCTGATGTCGACCAGCGCGTCCTGCACCTGGAACGTCGGGATCCGGTCCGCCTCGATCATGATGACGTCGGGCGCGCCGGTGCCGGCGGCGATGGCGGTCTGGAACTTCTCGTACTCGTCGCCGCCCTCGCCGACGTTGGTCCAGCACACCTGGACCTCGTCGTTCTGCTCGTTGAAGTTGTCGACGACCAGTTCCATGTTCGGGTACCAGGCCCACAGCGTCACGGCGGGCAGGTCCGGCTTGGGAATGGTGTTGGTGCAGTTGGTGGCGTCGGACCCGCCGCCGCCCTCACTGCTGCTGCTGTTGGCGCCGTCGTCGTCGGACGAACAGGCGGCGAGCGAGCCGGCGAGGACGAGGGTCGCCGCCGCGGCGAGGAATTGCTTGCGCTTCATTGCGTGAGTTCCCTTCCAGATGCTGAGTCGGCCGCGGAGAGCATTTATAACGTTGTATATTTAGCGATAAAGGCGACTATGGCAACGCGCTTCACCCCTGTCAAGACCGACGTGGCCAGCGCTCTCTGCACCGTCGGAGCGCAGGTCGGCCCATACAATGCAGAGGCGGCGCCGCCGCGCCGCCGGACAGAGGAGGCACCCACGTGACCCCGACGATGCACGACGTCGCACGGGTGGCCGGAGTCTCCATCAAGACGGTCTCGAACGTGATCAACGACTTTCCCCACGTCCGGCCGTCGACGCGGATGCGGGTCCTCTCCGCCATCGAGGAGCTCGGCTACCGGCCGAACCTGTCGGCGCGCGGCCTGCGGTCCGGCCGCACGGGCGTCATCGGGCTGGCGGTGCCCGAGCTGCGGCAGAACTACTTCGCCGAGTTGGCCGACGCGATCATCCGCGCGGCGGAGAAGCACGACCTCGGCGTGCTGGTCGAGCAGACCAGCGGCGACCGCGAGCGCGAGATCGCCGCGGTCACCGGCGCCGGCCGGCTGCGCCTCACCGACGGGCTGCTGTTCAGCCCCGAACGTCTCGGCCAGGACGACCGTGACCTCATCCAACCCAAGTTCCCCTTCGTGCTGCTCGGCGAGCGGATCTTCGGCGGCCCCACGGACCACGTGACGATGCACAACGTGAGCTCCGCGCAGGCGGCCACCGAACACCTGCTCGAGATCGGCCGGCGGCGCATCGCGATCATCGGCGCGCACCCGGACCAGCGCGAAGAGATCCGCTCGGCCGACCTGCGGGTGCGGGGCTACAAGCGCGCCCTCGGCGCGGCCGGCATCCCCGTCGACCCGCAGCTGATCCGGGTCGCGGCGCCGTGGCACCGCGAGAACGGCGCCGAGGCGATGCGCGACCTCATCGCGTCCGGCGTCGCGTTCGACGGCCTGTTCGCGCTCAACGACACCCTCGCGCTCGGTGCGTTGCGCGCCCTCGGCGACGCCGGCGTCCGGGTCCCCGACGACGTCGCCGTCATCGGGTTCGACGACATCGACGAGGCCAGGTACTCCATCCCGTCGCTGTCCAGCGTCGACCCCGGCCGGCAGGAGATCGCCGAGACGGCGGTCGAGCTGCTGGTCGAGCGCATCAACGAGAAGGACGGCGAGGCGATACCGCCGCTGCTGGTGAAGTCCGAGTTCCGCATCGTCGCCCGCGAGTCCACCGGGTCCACCGGGTCGAGCTGATCGCGGGCGCCGGCGCCTGCTGCGGAGGGCCGGCGCCCGCGACGACTGCATCACTCCGACCGGAACAGCAGCGGTGCGAAGTCGATGAGGTTCTTCTGCCATGCGTCCCAGCCGTGCGGCCCGGGGGTCGGGCCGTCGTACTCGTAGTCGATCCCCAGCTGGTCCATGACGGCCAGCGAGTTGATGAACGACGGGTACACGAAGTCCGTGGGATCGCCCACGTAGATCTTCAGCAGCGTCGTGCCGTCGTTGATCGCCTGGGCATCGACCCCCGTGGCGCTGCCGAACCCGGCCGAGAACGTGCCGATGTAGGCGAACTCACCCGGGAAGGCCTTGAGCACGGTGTACGTCTGCCCGCCGCCCATCGACAGGCCCGCCAGCGCCCGCTGAGACGGTTCGTCGGAGATGTTGTACCGCTCCAACGACACCGGGACGATGTTCTCCCGCAACTCCCTGGTGAAGTTCGAGGAGTTGCCGTTGCCCATCACCACGACCATCGGCTCGAGGTTGCCGTCGAGGAAGTGGTTGTCGAGGATCTGCTTGGCGCGGCCCATCTCGATCCAGTCGGTGTAGTTCTGCCCACCGCCGTGCTGCAGGTAGAACACGGGGTACGGCTCGGCCCGGTTCGGGTCGTAGCCGGGCGGGGTCCAGACGTAGGCCTTCCGCTCGGCCCCGGCGACCGTGCTCTGGTACGTCATCGTCTCGACGGTGCCGCCCTGACCTTCCGGGACGTCGGCCAGGAGGCGAGCCTCCTCACCGGGGATGAAGAACGTGCTCCAGGTCGGCTCCGAGGTCACTCTGGTCGGGTTCGACGTGTCCTTCGTGGACACGCGGTCGACGATGAGGCGGTAGTGGTGGAAACCGGGCTTCAGCGGGCCGATGGTGGCGCGCCACCGGTCGCCGACGCGCGCCATCTCGACGCGGATCCAGCTGCCGCCGGGCGCCCAGTTGCCCCACACGGTGACGTGCTCGGCGTCCTTGAAGTCCGTGGTGGTCTCGAACGTGACGAAGCGGTCCTCGGTGATCCACGGGGTCGGGGTGGTGCCGGTCGGCGGGAGGGTGAACTCGCCCTCCAGCGGCAGGTGCCCGGGGCTGGGGCCGTCGTCGTCGACCTTCTGGAACAGCCGCGGCGCGAAGTCGATCAGGTTCTCCTGCCAGGCGTTCCAGTTGTGCCCGCGGTCGGGGTTGACGCCGTCGAACTGGTACTCGACGCCGGCCGCGTCGAGCTGCTGCATGAGGCGGTAGGTGCGGTTGTGCGCCCCGTCGGTGACGTTGCCGGTGTACAGCCGCAGCAGCTCGGTGCCCTCGTTGATCTTCTCGGCGTCGATGGTGGTCAGGTTGCGTGCGCCGGCGAACACACCGAGGTACGCGAACTCACCCGGGCGCTCGGACAGGGTGGCCAACGTCTGCCCGCCGCCCATCGACAGGCCGGCCAGCGCCTGCTGCGAGGGGCTGTGGGAGATGTTGTAGTCGTGCCGGGCCTCGCGCATGATGTTGCGCAGCAGCTCCTTCTGGAAGTCCGCCACGTTGCCGTCCCCCATCACGACCACCATCGGCTCCATCTCGCCCCGGAGCGTCAGGTTGTCGAAGATCTGCTTCGCGCGGCCCACCTCGACCCAGTCGCGGTGGCCCTGCCCACCCCCGTGCTGCAGGTACAGCACCGGGTACGGCTCGCTGCGGTCGGCGTCGTAGCCCGGCGGCGTCCACACCAGGGCGGAACGCTCCCCGCGGGTGACGGTGCTGCGATAGGTCATCGTCTCGACCGCGCCGCCGCTTCCCTCGGGCACGTCCGCGAGCAGGTCGGCGGAGTCGCCGGGGACGAAGAACGTGCTCCACTCCGGCTCCGACGCGACGCTCGTCGGGTTCGTCGGGTCCTTCACGACGTTCGTGTCGTCGGCGGTGAACTGGTAGTAGTACAGGCCCGGCTCCAGCGGCCCCATCACCGACGTCCAGTTGGCCCCGCGGCGCGCGAGACCCCACTGGGCCCAGTTGGCCGACGGGCCGAAGTTGCCCTCGGCGACGATCTGGCTGAAGTCGCCGAACGTGCTCTGTGCCTCCTCGGCGGAGATCGTGAACGTGACGAAGCCGTTCTCGTCCACGCTGACCCACGGCGCTTCCGCCGTCACCGCGGGCGGCGCGGCCGCCAAGCCGGCTACGGCCATCGCAGCGCCGAGGAGCAGGGCGGCCAAGCGCCGCCCGATCCCGAACCGGCGCGTTCGTCTCTGGCGAGATGCCATCACCATTGATCCTCTCTGTCCTGAGTCCGTCGTCGTCCGGCGCGGCGCGGGACGACACGGATGCGACCACCGAGAGAGCCGTTCACCCTCGGCCGTGCGGGCGGGCCGGTCGCGACGTGTGGGCGCCCTCCTCATTTACAACGTCGGCAAAAATGGCCCGACGCCCATGCTGGCGGCGCCGCTCGGAGGGTGTCAATACTTCTGAGGCGGCATTTATAACGTTGTGATTGGTTGCATAATGTGCAACGGTATGATTTAGGATGTGCAACCGAGGCCGCGTCAGAGGGCGCGCAGGCCGTCGTCGCCCCAGGCCAGGACGGCCACGCCGACCACGAGCTCCAGGCCGACGGCGCCGCCGTGCTCGCCGAGCGGGTCGGAGCGGGAGTCCCTGGAGTCGGCGCGGTTGTCGCCCATCACCCAGAGTGTGCCGCCGGGCACGGTGACGTCGAAGGCGAGCGCGCTGGCCGGGCCGGCGGACAGGTACGGCTCTGGCAACCGGGCGCCGTTGACGACAAGGGCGCCGCGGGAGCAGCAGCTCACCCGGTCGCCGGGCACTCCGATGACCCGTTTGACGAGGTACTCGCCGGCGCCGGAGCGCACCCAGCCGCCCGGGTCGCGGAACACGACGAGGTCGCCGCGGCCGGGGCGGTCCAGCCGGTTCGCGACCACCCGGTCGCCGGGCTGGAGGGTCGGCAGCATCGAGGTGCTGTCGAGGGTGAAGACGTGGGCCACCCGGGCGGGCAGCAACCCGCCCACGAGCAGCGCCAGGACGAGCACGGCCGCGAGCCGGAGCCGCCCGGCCCGCGGCCGCGCCCGGGTCACGGAACCGCGGCGAGCTCGGCGAGCATCGACTCCATCGCGGCGAGCTCACCGAGCTGGTCCTGGACGACGTGCTTGGCGACGGAGATCGCGTAGACGTTCGAGCCGGCGGCGATCTCGTCGTAGGCCATCTCGACCGCGCCCTCGTGGTGCGGGATCATCAGCTGCAGGTACAGCAGCTGGGCCGCGGGACCGTCCGCCGCCGCCAGGGCGTCGACGCGCTCGGCCGGCAGCATCCCGGGCATCGGGCCGGCGTGGCCGCAGCCGGCCGCGGCGCCCGCATGCGCGCCGTGGGTCGCCGCGCCCCACGCGTCCAGCCAGCGGCGCATCGCCTCGATCTCGCGGGACTGCGCGGCGCGGACGAACTCGGCGTACCGGCGCCCGCGCTCCCACACCCCCGGCTTGGCCAGCAGCAGGTCGCTCAGCTCCACGGCCTGCTCGTGGTGCGGGATCATCATCTCGACGAAGCAGACGTCGGCGGCGGTCGGCACGTCCCCGGCGGGCGCCGCAGTCGCGGCCCCGCCGGCGGCGTGCGTGTCGTGGCCGCCGCCGGCCGTCGTCACCCAGGCGGCCGGCAGCACCAGGGCCGCCGCCACCGCGAGCCACGGCAGCCACCGTGACCCGCGCCGCCGGCCGGCCGGCGCGGTCAGGACGGGCTCGTCCAGGTCCAGCGACATCCGAACCTCCTCCCTCGCGCGCCGGCGGTCACGACGGTCAGCCCCAGCCGGTCGGCCGGCCGGTCGGCCGCGGCACCGAGGTCGGCCGGGGCCGGCTCGTCGTCGGACTGGGCGACGGGGTCGGCGTCGCCGTCGGCGTGGCGGACGGGGTCGGCG
>NZ_POTW01000019.1 GCF_003236295.1 Jiangella anatolica | reverse complement strand
CACCGCAACCGCCCGCCCCGCCGATGCCGCCCACGCCGCCGGAGGACGAGAGCATGTCGCGGGTGTCGCTCCGGTTGCCCGAGACGCTCAAGGTCAGGGTGGAGGAGGCGGCCGCCGCCGAGGGCATGTCGGTGAACGCGTGGCTGATCCGCGCCGTGCTGCAGACCCTCGAGCCGGCCCGCTCGTCCGCCCGCGTGACCATCGGCCGCAACCTCACCGGCTGGGTCCGCTGACCTCCGACCGCTCGACCACCAGGAGACCACCGTGTCCGACATCGTCACGCACACCTTCGCCACCGACGGGCCGATCAGCCTCAGCGTCGGCCAGCGCTCCGGCGACCTCGTCGTCACCGCCGCCGACACCGCCGAGATCGTCGTCGAGCTGCGCCCGGCCGGCGCCGACGGCGAGGACCTCGCCCACCGCACCCAGGTCGAGCACCGCCCGGGCGCGCTGCGCATCGAGGTGCCACGCACCATGTCGGTGCTCGGCCGCTCGACGTCGGTCGACATCGTCGTCACCGTGCCGGCCGGCAGCACCGTCGACGCGACCGCCGGCTCCGGCGACATCCGCCTCGACGGCCGCTTCGCCGACGTCGCCGCCAAATGCGGCTCCGGCGACATCTCCGTCGACACCTGCGACGATGTGCGGCTCAGCACCGGCAGCGGCGACGTCTACGTCAACGAGAGCGCCGCCGCGAGCGTCCGCACCGGCTCGGGATCGATCCGGTTCGGCACCGCCGGGGGGAGCGTCGACCTCGAGTCCGGCTCCGGCGCCATCGAGGTCGAGCAGCCGCTGACCGACGGCCGCATCTCCGCGGCGTCAGGCGACATCCGCGTCGCCACCGTCGACGGCCGGGTCGAGCTGAAGACCGCGTCCGGCGACATCACCGCACACCGCGCCGTCGAGGGCGACCTGCGCGCCCGCAGCGCCAGCGGCGACGTGTTCGTCGGCATCGTCGCCGGCACCGCCGCCAACCTCGACGTCTCGTCGATCTCGGGGTCGATCCGCTCCGAGCTCGACCAGGCCGACGCCCCCGGCGAGTCCGACCGGACCCTGCTGCTGTCCGTCAGCACGGTCAGCGGCTCGATCCGCCTGAACCGCACGACGTGAACCCGCCCTCTCGCTTGTGACCGAAAGGAGGCCGCCGTGACGTTCGAGCCCTACGCCGACACCCTGCACCGGGTGCGCGCCGAGGAACTGCAGCACGACGCCGTCACCACCGCGTTGGCCCGCCGCGCCCGCCGCGCTCGCCGGCTGGACCTGGCCGCGCGGCTGCTGGACCGGCTGGCCCGCCGGCTCGAGGCCCGCGCCGGCGCCAGCCGGGCCCGCCTGCTCTGACCCGCGGACAGCGCGACCGTCAGCCGCGTTCCTCCGGCAGCGACGTGGTGTCGCCGCCGGACTGGCGCAGTCGCCTGCCGCGCCGGACCAGGGTCGTGTGCTTCTCGGCTTCCTTCTCGATCTGGCGCGTGTCGCGAGGCGGCAACTGGATCGCCTCCTCGGCGGGCACGCCGGCCAGCAGCTCGCGGGCCCGCTCGGTCTCGGCGTCGACCTCGGCGCCGAACAGCAGCGCCAGGTTCGTCAGCCACAACCACAGCAGGAAGACGATCACCCCGGCCAGCGACCCGTAGGTCTTGTTGTAGCTGCCGAAGTTCGCCACGTACAGCCCGAACGCGGCCGAGCCGAGCGCCCAGACGACGATCGCGATGAAGGCGCCGGCGCTGACCCAGCGGAACCGCGGCCGGCGCACGTTCGGCGTGCCCCAGTAGAGCATCGCCACGATCATCGCGACGACCAGCACGAGCGCCGGCCACTTGGCGATGTTCCACACGGTGACGGCGGTGTCGCCGACGCCGATCGAGTCGCCGATCGCCCGCGCCACCGGGCCGCTGACCACCAGCAGCACGGCGGCCGCCAGCACCAGCAGCATCGTCGCCAGCGTGAGCGCGAGCTGCTGCGGGCGCAGCTTCCAGAACGGCCGGCCCTCGTCGACGTCGTAGATGCGGTTCATCGCGCGGCCGAAGGCGCCGACGTAGCCGGACGCCGACCACAGCGCGGCCAGCAGACCGATGACCAGCGCTGAGCCGGCACCCGGGGCATTGGTGAGCTGATTGATGGGCCCCTCGAGATCCGACGTCATCAGTGACGGCGCGATGTCCTGGACGATGCCGACGAGCTGGTCGGTCGTCCGCTGGCTGTCCTGCCCGATGAGCGCCGGCAACGACGCCAGCGCCACCAGCGCCGGGAACAGCGACAGCATCGAGTAGTACGTCAGCGCCGCTGCGAGGTCCGGGCACTCGTCGCGGAGGAACTCGCGCACCGAGCGGCGGGCGACATACGTCCAGGACGGGCGGGTGAGGGAGGTCGGGCCGGCGGGCGCCGCGGCGCCCGCCGGCAGCGTGCCGTCCGGCTGCGCAGAGCCGGACCTGTCCAGCCGCGCCCCGCCCGGCGCCGGGGACGGTCGTCCGTGCGCGTGGGTCGCCATGAGCGCTCCTAGTGACGGCGCTTCCAGGCGACCGCGCCCGCCACTCCCGCGACGACCGTCGCGCCGGCGACGATCATCGTGACCGGGCGCATCGCCAGCATCTTGATCGTCGCGGCCATGGCGCCGGCCCGGTGGCGGACGGCGCTCAGCCGCTCGCGTGCCTGGCTGCGCACGTCGAGCTTGTGCTGCAGCGCCTCGACGGTGCGGCCGAGGTCCGCACGGGTGTGCTCGATGTGCTTCTCGATGTCCTCCGGCTTCGCGCCCTTCGGCGGTTCGGTGGACATCCTGCTGCTCTTCGTCGTGGTGCTCATCAGCGCCTGCCTTCCCTGAGCTCTTCGACGTCGCGCTTGACGTTCTCGACGGTGCGGTCCGGCGTGGGCGAGGCCTGCTTGGTCTCGCCGCGGCCGAGCAACGCGGCCACGCCGGCCAGTGCGAACAGCACGGCGGCGACGATCAGCGCCGCGGCCCACACGTCCAGACTGGTCAGCGACAGTCCCGCGATGGCGGCCGTCACCAGGGCTCCGACCCCGTAGAACGCCAGCATCCCGGCGCCGCCGTACAGGCCCATGCCGATCCCGGCGTGCCGCGCCTTCTGCGACATCTCCGCCTGGGCCAGCCGCATCTCGTCGCGGATCAGGTGCGACGTCTGGGTCGAGAACTCCCGGACCAGCTCGGCGACTGACCGCTCATCCGGGCTTCGGGAAATGCCCGTTGCGACCATGGGCCGTCACCTCCGGTGTGTCCACATCGTCGTGCCGCTGCATCGTCGAGCGCACCTTGTCGGTGGCCTTGGACGCGGCGTCGGTGACCTTCTCCTGCAGCTCCGGCGCCCGGGTCCGCACGGCCTCCTGCGCATCGGCGACCTTCTGCTGCACCTTCGGGTCGTGCCACAGTGCGTCGGCGCGGCCCTTCAGCTGCTCGTAGCGTTGCCGCCCGGCGCGAGTGCCGAGCACGTACCCGACCGCGGCGCCGGCCAGGAGGATCAACTTGCCCTTCATGGTCCCTCCAGGTGTTTCGCCGTTGAAGGGCGGTTACCCGATCGGGACGCACGCATGCGGCGGCGTTCGCGCTGGTCGCGAACGCCCGGAAGGTGAGCTATGCGAGGTTGGCGGGACTCGTCGTGTCGATGATGAAGGCCAGCGTGAACGCCTCGTCGCGCCAGGCGTCGTACCGGCCGGACGGCCCGCCGTGGCCGGCCCCCATCTCGGTCTTGAGCAGCAGCGGACGGTCGCCGGTGGCGACGGCTCGCAGCCGGGCCACCCACTTCGCCGGCTCGTGGTAGCCGACCCGCGGGTCGTTCAGCCCGGCCGTCGCGAGGATCGCCGGATAGGCGCGCGCCGACACGTTCTCGTAGGGCGAGTACGACTTCATGTACGCGTACACCTCGGCCGAGTCGACCGGGTTGCCCCACTCCTCCCACTCGACGACGGTCAGCGGCATCGACGGGTCGAGGATCGTGTTGAGCGCGTCGACGAACGGGACCTCGCCGACCAGTGCGGCGAACGTGTCGTCGGCCAGGTTCGCGACGGCGCCGATGAGCAGCCCGCCGGCGCTCCCGCCCCGGCCGGCCAGCCGGTCCCGCGACGTCCAGCCGGCGGTGACGAGGTGCTCGCCACAGGCGATGAAGTCGGTGAACGTGTTGCGCTTGTGCAGCAGCTTGCCGTCCTCGTACCAGCGCCGGCCCAGCTCGCCGCCGCCGCGGATGTGCGCGATCGCGAACACGTAGCCGCGGTCCAGCAGCGACAGCCGGGCGATCGAGAACCACGGGTCCATCGACGCCTCGTAGGCGCCGTAGCCGTAGAGGACGCACGGGGCCGTGCCGTCGCGGGGCGTGTCGCGCCGCTTGACCAGCGAGATCGGGACGCGGGTGCCGTCGGGCGCGGTGGCCCACTCGCGCACCGACTCGTACGCGGACAGGTCGACGCCGCCGAGGACCGGCTGGCGCTTGCGCAGCGTCAGCCCGCCGCCGGCCACGTCGTAGTCGTAGACGGAGCTCGGCGTGGTGAGCGACGCGTAGCCGAGCCGGAACACCGTCGTGTCGAACTCGGGGTTGCCGCCCGGGCGGACCGTGCGCACCGGCTCGTCGAACTCGATGTCGCGCCCCGGCCCCGCGACGGCGCCGTCGGCCAGGGGCAGGACGTGTAGCTCGGTGCGGCCCTCGCGGCGCATCGACACGACCAGGTGCCCGGCGAACGCGTCGACGCCGGTGACGCGCACACCCGGCGTGTGCGGCAGCACCGGCCGCCAGTTCTCCCGCCCCGGCGCGGAGACCGGCGCGACGACCAGTTCGAAGTCGACGGCGTCCTTGTTGTGCACGATGAAGAACGAGTCGCCGGTGTGGTCCAGGGAGTACTCGACGCCCTGCTCGCGCGGCTGGACGACGCGGAACTCGCCCTGCGGGTCGGTGGCCGGCAGCACCCACGTCTCGCTGGTGACCTGGCTGCCCAGCTCGATGATGACGTAGGCCTCGCTGCGGGTCAGCCCGACGCCGGCGAAGAACCGCTCGTCGGTCTCCTCGTGCACGATGACGTCGGCCGCGGCCTCGCTGCCCAGCAGGTGCCGCCAGACCCGGTACGGCCGCATGGCCTCGTCGACGGTGGTGTAGAACAGCGCGCTGCCGTCGGCCGCCCACGCCGACCCGTAGTAAGTGCCGGGTACCTCGTCGGCCAGGACGTCGCCGGTCTCCAGGTCCTTGAACCGCAGCGTGTACTTCTCGCTGCCGTCGAAGTCGGTGGAGTACGCGAGCAGCCGGCCGTCCGGGCTCACGTCGAACGTGCCCAGCGCGAAGTACGGCGAGTCGCCGGCCAGCTCGTTCTGGTCGAGCAGCACCTGCTCGTCGGCCGGCGAGACGATCGGCTCCGCCGGGTCGGCGGGCAGCGCCGGCTCGGTCAGCGAGCGGCAGTGGATCGGGTACTGGCTGCCCTCGAGCGTACGGGTGTAGTACCACCAGCCGTGGTGGCGCACCGGCACCGAGAGGTCGGTCTCCAGCGTCCGGCTCTTGATCTCGTCGAAGATCTCGTCCTGCAGCGCCTTCGTGTGCTCCGTCGCCGCCTGGGTGTGTGCGTTCTCGGCCTCCAGGTAGGCGACGGTGTCGGGGTCGTCGCGGTCCTTCAGCCAGGCGTATTCGTCGACGACGGCGTCGCCGTGGACGGTCCGCTCGGCGGGGACCGTCTTCGCTACGGGCGGCGCGGGGATCTCCGTCATGGGCCGACCGTATCGCACGACTGCGTCGGCCAAGTTGTTCTATTAGAGCTAGAACAATACAATCGAAGCATGCTCATCCGACTCGACCCGGCGTCCGCCGAGCCGCTCTTCGCCCAGCTGGCCGGAGCGGTCCGCGGCGCCATCGCGCGCGGCGAGCTGGCGGCGGGGGAACGGCTGCCCAGCGCGCGAGAGCTGGCCGAGTCGCTCGGGCTGAATGTCCACACGGTTCTGCACGGCTACCAGCTGCTGCGGGACGAAGGGCTCGTCGAGCTGCGCCGCGGCCGGGGCGCCGTGGTCACCGCGGCCGGAACGGACGGCCTGGCGCGGCTGCGCGAGGCCGTCGCCGGGGTGACCGCCGAGGCACGCCGGCTGGGGCTGAGCGCCGACGAGCTCATCGCACTGATCCGGAAGGAGTACGCATGACGACGACTGGAGCACCGGTGCGGGCCGTCCTCGCGGCGGCCGGGCTGCCGCTGCTGGCCGGCGCCGTGGGTGTCGCGTTGGTCCTGGGGTGGCGCGACGAACTGCCGTCGCGGATCGCGACGCACTGGGGCGTCGACGGGACGGCGGACGGCTTCGGGTCGGTCACCGCGGTGGCGTGGCTGATCGGCGGGTTCGCCGCCGGGTTCGCCCTGCTCGGGCTGGTGCTGGTGCTCGCCGTCCGGGCCGACGCCACCGTCACCCGGCTGGTCGCCGCCACCACGGCGGGGACGACGGCGTTCGTGTCGGCCCTGGTCGTGTTGCTGGCCGAGCGTCAGCGCGGGCTCGCCGACGCCGACGGGCTGGAGCTGCCCGGCCTGGTCGTCGTCGGCGCGCTGGCCCTGGGCGTCGCGGTCGCCGTACTCGCGGCGGTGCTGGCGCCCCGCCGGCCCGCGGCCGGGACGGCGTCGCTCGGCGCGCTTCCCGCGGGCGCCACCGAGCCGCCGCAGCTGACCGTCGGCGAGGGTGAGCGGGTCGTGTGGACGCGGCCGGCCGGCACCGGCGGCGTGCCCGCCGCCGTCCTCGTCGCGGGCACCGGCGTGACCGCGATCGCCGGCGTCGTCGGCCGGCAGTGGTGGGTGCTCGGGCTGAGCCTCGTGCTGGCCGTGCTCACGGCCGCGATGTTCTCCGTCACCGTGACCGTCGACGAACGCGGACTGACGGTCCGCGGCCGGCTGTTCGGGCGGCCGCGCATGCACACGTCGCTGGACCGGATCGCGCGCGCCAGTGTCGTCGCCGTCCGGCCGGTCCGCGACTTCGGCGGCTGGGGCTACCGCGTGTCGGCGATCGGTCCGCTCAAGGGCACGAGCGGCTACGTGCTGCGCGGCGGCGAGGCGCTGCTGGTCGAGCGGACCGACGGCGGGCGCACCGTCGTCACCGTCGACGATGCGGCCACGGCGGCGGCACTGC
Source organism: Jiangella anatolica (assembly GCF_003236295.1). Lineage (GTDB taxonomy): Bacteria > Actinomycetota > Actinomycetes > Jiangellales > Jiangellaceae > Jiangella > Jiangella anatolica. Next base: position 79,743 of record NZ_POTW01000019.1, on the reverse strand, counting down.
TCAACGGCCTCCTGCAGCGTCGTTTCGGCGGTGTCTGAGGCTCACCAGCGCCCGCGGTGCACAACGGCGTCGAGGTCGCGGCGGCCCCGCTTGAGCGACGGCGACGTCCGGTCCGGCGCGCGGTGGCCGATGCTGATCACGCCGATCGGCTTGTACTCGTCGGGCACGCCGAACGCCGCCCGGAACCCGTCGACCTGTTCCGGAGGGATGCCGAAGAAGCAGGCGCCCAGGCCCTCGTCGACGACGGTGAGCAGCATGAGGAGGCTCGCCATACCGGTGTCGATGTCCCAGTACGGCGCCGGCCAGCGCGCCTCGTCGCGGTCGGTCCAGCGCTTGTCCGGCTCGGCGTACCGGTCGAGGTAGGCCGCCTTCGACGACAGCGGGACGATCAGCACCGGCGCCCGGCGCAGCCCGGCGGACCAGGAGTCCGTGCCCTCGCCGGGCGGTGTGGCGGCGACCCAGAAACGGGCGACGTCGGCGGGGGTGTCCAGGCGCAGGAACGCCCAGCCCTGGCTGAACCCGGCGCTCGGCGCGTGCAGGGCATGCGTGAGGACCCGGTCGACGACCGCCGGGTCGACCGGCTCGTCGGAGTAGTTGCGGACCATGCGGCGGCGGGTGACGACGTCGGCGAACTCCATGCCGCCATCATGGCCGAGCGGCGCCCGGGCGGCGGCGCGCGGGATCGGGGAAGGGCGCCGTCGCCCGAGGTCCGTTGTTCAGGAGCGGGTCCGGCGCATGGTGCCGGACATCATGGCGAGGGCGCACAGCACGACGACCGCGCCGGCGATGACGTTGCTGACGATGGCCGTGTTCTCGGGTGTCGGCCCGTCGACGACCCAGGGCGCCACGATGGCCCACGCGCCCAGGATGGGTGCGACCCAGGCCATGCCGTGGAAGTGCCCGTAGGCGGCCACGAACCCGGCCGCCAGCAGTGCGATCGCGATGCCGGTGAACAGGTTGCTCATGGTGAGCGGGGAGTGGCCGGAGAATCCGATCACCCATGGCGACATCGCCAGGTAGAGGCCGGCCAGGAACGTGAGTCCGTCGGCGGACTGCGCCATCGGGCTCTCGGAGATCTGGTCGTACCTGTGCCTCATGACGGCGACGTCGGGGTGCTGTTCGATGTCGGGAGTCGGCATGGTCATGACCCCCACCTCCTTCGGAGGACACCGGGTCGATCCCGCACTCCTTATGATGCTCCTCTCGACCGTGATCGTCGACGCGATCAGCCGCCGCCGTAGAGACGAGCTCCAGATGGCGATCTTCCGCCGCAAGACCAAGGTGCCCGACGACCCCCGGCCCGCGATCGCCCAGTTCTGGGCGTGGTGGTCCGAGCACCGCGACGACGTCCTCGCGGCGTTCGAGGAGAAGCGCTCCGACGATCTCATCGAGCTGCTCCGCCCGCCGGTCGCCGCCATCGACCCGTCGCTGAACTGGGAGGTCTCGCCGAGCTCGGCGAAGCGGTTCATGCTGGTCGTCTCCAGCGGGGGCAAGGCTGAGCTGCGGGGGCTGGCCGAGCGCTGGGTGCTGGCCGCTCCCGACGACCCGGACGTCGAGTTCGCGCCGGTGCGCCGGGCCGACCCGGCGCTGTTCGACTCCGTCGTCATGAAGATCGACGACTACGACGTCGAGCTGCGCGAGCTGGTCGCCGGGACGCGGGTCGACCAGCAGCGCGGCCGGCTCGACGTCGTCATCCACCACCCGCTGTTCCCGCTGCTGGACAAGGAGCACCGGATCTCGGTGGCGTTCCACGGCCTGGACGCCGCGCTCGGCGAGGACGAGGCGGAGCGGTGGATCGGCGAGGTCGAGGTCTCCGCCGACCCGCCGCTGGACGCGATCCCGGTCTCGATGCTGGGGACGGTGGTCGACCAGTTGCACCCGTCCGGCGACGTCTGGGCGCTGCTGCGCGGCAACGGCCGCAAGGGGCCGATCGTCGCGATGGTGCGCCGCCCGCTGGACCGGGTGGAGCGGCCGCTCGCCGACACCCACGTCGCACTGCTGCTCGACTACCCGGCCGGTCCCGACGGCATGCCGGGCGACGAGAGCCTGCTCGACGATGCCGACCGGATCGTCGCGCAGGTCGTCGGCGAGCTGGGCGGCGAGGGCCCGCAGGTCGTCCATGTCGGCCGCGTCACCGGTGAGGGCCGGGTCGTCGTGCACCTCTACGTCGACGGCCTGGAGATCGACACCGCGCCGGTCGGCAAGGTGCTGGCGCAGTGGACGCACGGGACCGCCGCCGTGCAGAGCCGGCCCGACCCCGGCTGGAAGGCCGTCGCGCCGCTGCTGCGCTGACCATCGCGCTGTACGCCGCGTCACACGAAACTCGCTGTCGGAATGTCAGGCGCCTCTGGCACAGTTGACCCTGTCGGTGTTTCGCGCCGCAGCCGTCGCGAGCCAAGTTCTGCTGTACCAGCTCTGGAAGAGGCTTGCCCTTGTCTGCGCGCACTCGCGCCGTGCCGGACGCCGACGGCGACACCGTCCTGTCCCGCAGCAGGATGATCCGCCGGGTCCTCGTGCTCGGCGCGCTCACCGCACTCGGCCCGCTGACCATCGACCTCTACCTGCCCGCGTTCCCGGACATCGCCGGCGACCTCGGCGCCACCGAGGCCCAGGTCCAGCTCACGCTCACCGGAACGTTGCTCGGCTTCGCCGTCGGCCAGCTCATCCTCGGGCCGTGGTCCGACGCCGTCGGCCGCCGCCGTCCGCTCATCGCCGCCACCCTGATGCACGTGGTGGCGTCGCTCCTGTGCGCCCTCGCGCCCACGATCGAGGTGCTCGGCGTCTTCCGCGTGCTGCAGGGCATGGCCGCCGCGGCCGGCGCCGTCGTCTCGATGGCCGTGGTCCGCGACCTCTACACCGGCATGCCCGCGGTGCAACTGCTGTCGCGGCTCATGCTCGTCACCGGCGTCGCGCCGGTCCTCGCGCCGACGCTGGGCGGCCAGGTGCTGCAGTTCACCGACTGGCGCGGTGTCTTCTGGGTGCTGGCCGCCCTGGGCCTCGGCCTGGTCGGCGTCGTCGTGTTCGGGCTCAAGGAGACCCTGCCCGAGGACCGTCGCCGCTCCGGCGGCATCGCCGACACCATCCGCACCTACGGCTCGATCCTGCACGAGCGCACGTTCGTCGGCCTCATGCTCACCGGCGGGCTGATGATGGCCGCCCTGTTCGGCTACATCGCCGGCTCGTCGTTCGTCTTCCAGGACGTGTTCGGGCTGTCGGAGCAGGACTACGGCATCCTGTTCGGCGTCAACTCGCTCGGCCTGATCATCGCCACGCAGCTCAACGCGCGCCTGGTCCGGCGGGTCCGGCCGCAGTGGATCCTGGCGGGCGCGCTGGTCGTGGCGTCGTCGGCGGCCGCGCTGATGCTGGTGTTCGCGGCCACCGGGGCGCTGGGCATCTACGGCATCGCCGTCCCGCTGTTCGTCATCCTCACCTCGGTCGGCTTCACCATGCCGAACATCCCGGTGCTGGCCCTCGCGAGCCACGGCCGGTCGGCGGGGACGGCGGCGGCCCTGCTGGGCGCGATGAACTTCGCTGTCGGCGCCGTCAGCGCGCCGCTGGTCGGGGCGTTCGGCACCGGTTCCGCGGTCCCGATGGCCGCCGTCATGCTGACGATGGCCGTCCTCGCCGTCGGCGCGATGTTCCTCGTCGCACGACCGGCGCGGATCGCCGGACTGGAGCCGGACCCGCCGATCACGGGCGAGACCCCGCCGGTGGAGGTCGCGCCCGTGCGACCGGACCCGGCCCCGTCCGGACGGCGGCGCCGGCCCGGCCGGTTCGCGTCCGGCCGCGCACACCGTCCGGCCGTCACGCACGAGACCGTGCCGGTCACCACCCGGCGGCGGCAGCGGTCGCGGTCCTGAGCCGGACCGGTCAGCCGAACAGGACGTAGCTCGGGCTCGGCGTGCTCAGTACGTGGCCGGTCGGCTCCGGCAGGCCGGTGCGCTGGTCGACGCGGAACGAGACCAGCTGGTCGGAGAACTGGTTCGCGACGTAGAGGTACTCGCCGGACGGGTCCAGCTCGAGGTCGCGTGGGTGCGCGCCGCCGCACGGGACGGCGCCGACCAGCGCGACGTCCGGCCCGTCGACGGACAGCACGGCGATGTCGTCGACGAACCGGTTGGCGACGTAGAGGAACCGTCCGTCGGGGCTGAGGCGGATCGCCGACGGGTGGCTCGGCCCGCGTCCGTCGTCGACGTGCGTGGCGACCTCTGCGACCACCGCGGGCGCCGTCAGGTCGACGACGGCGACGGTCGAGGCCAGCTCCGTGACGACGTAGGCGTACCGGTCCCGGACGACCAGGTGCCGTGGCCCGGCGCCGGGCGACGTCGCGATCTCGTCGGCGAGCGTCAGCCGGCCGCTGCCCTCGTCGAGGACGTAGCGGTAGACGGTGTCGGTGCCGAGGTCGGCGGCGAGGACGTGGCCACGGGCCTCGTCGGTGACGATCATGTGTGCGTGCGGGCCGTCCTGCCGCCCGGCGTCGGGGCCGCCGCCCTCGTGCTGGACGACGTGCGTCGCGTCGCCGAGGGACCCGTCCGCGCCGATCGGCAGCACGCTCACCGAGCCGGACAGGTAGTCGGCGGTGAACAGGTGCCGTCCGCCCGGATGGACCGACAGGTGGCACGGCCACCTCCCGCCGGTCGGGCGTGGCCGGCCCAGCGGCCGCGGCACGTCGCCGTCGAGCGCCCACGCGCTGACCATGCCGTCCTCGGTCTCGTGGACGGTGTAGAGCACCCGGGCGTCCGGCGACAGGGCCAGGTACATGGGGTTGTCGACACCCTGGAGGGCGGGCTCGCCGACCGGCGTCACCACGCCCTTCTCGATGTCGGCGACGATGATGCCGGCGGCCGGTCCGCCCTGGCCGGCCGAGGTGGCGGCCCCGATGAATGCGCGCATCGGCCCATCATCCCGGAGCGATCCCGGGCGCCGCCGCGCGGGTCAGGCCCCCGGCGCCGGCGGCTCGGCCCGCTGCGGCAGCGCCGGCTGCTCCGCGGTGACCGGGAGGTCCGGGTCGCTGATCCGGACGGTGTTGCGTCCGCCGTTCTTGGCCGCGTAGAGCGCGGTGTCGGCCGCCAGCAGCAGCTCGTCGAGGGTGTTGACGCCCGCCGACGGGTAGATGGCGCCGCCGACCGACGCGGTGAAGGTGGCGTCGCCCGCCTCGGCGAGGTGCGCCGGCGGATCCACCACCACCGACTGGATGCGCCGCCGGATGCGCTGGGCGATGTTGCGCAGGTTGCGGCGGTCGCCGACGTCGGGGAGCACGATGACGAACTCCTCGCCGCCCCACCGGCCGCAGGCGTCCTCGTCGCGGATCTCGGCGATGAGCTCCTGCGCCACGGCCTTGAGAACGAGATCGCCGTACGGATGGCCGAAGGTGTCGTTGAGCCGCTTGAAGTGGTCGAGGTCGACGATGAGCAACCCCAGCGTCGTGCCGCGGTCGCGCGCGTGGGCCAGCGACTGATCGGCGAACTCGTGCCACCAGCCGGCGGTGGACAGACCGGTCTTGGCGTCGATCCGGGAGGCCTGCTGGTACTGGTTGACCAGGATGCCGCGGTGCAGCGCCACCATGGCGATGACGATGCCCGGCATGACGACCGGGTTCGTGACCACGATGGCGGCGGCGACGAGCCCGAGCCCCATGGCGCCGGCCTCGAGCATCTGCTCGCCGAAGTTCGAGAACAGCTCACGGACGGTCACGGTCGGCTTGGCCGCGGCGATGGCCGCCATGACCAGGCCGACGTTGATGGCCCAGCGGATGGTGGCCGCCGCGATGACGACGCCGAGGTCGAGCAGGCCCTGCCACACGCCGCCGGACGGGACGCCGGGGTAGCTGGACATGCCGGACGAGAGCACGGCGACCGCGATGTGGGTGCCGATCAGCACCGTCGCGCACGAGAACACCCACCGGTACGGCAGCTTCTGCGCCTGCGGCTTCACCCGGGACCAGGCCAGCGCGTAGGTGAAGAGCACCATCACGGTGGCGAGCACCGGTGGCAGCACGAGGACCGCGGCGAAGCTCCAGACCGCCTTGGTGTCGATGTAGGCCACCGTGCCGCCACGTTCGTGCTGACGGCGCCGTTCGATGTGGCGGGTCAGCTCGATCGCGATGCTCGCGCAGGCCAGCAGGATCGCGAAGTGGGTGAGGTCGGCGCCTTCGACGGGCAGCAGGAAGGCGGTCCAGACGCTGGTCAGCACCGCGACGACGTCGACGACCAGCACAAGCACGACGACGGCGCGCGGCATCTCCCACAGCGCCCAGCCGGCGGCCCACTTGCGCGCCCGTCGAGTCAAGCCGTGCACCGCCTTCACCTGCGCATATAGCTGTGCTTGTGATGCCACTGCTCATACTGCCCGATTTGGGGCGATCCTATCCTACGCAGCCAGAGACAATGGAAGGGCAAATCGGATCTTCCGGGCGCGAAACTGAGCGCGCCTGGAGCTGGGGTGGTGGAGGGAGCTGTGACGCGCATGCGCGACAACAACTGGAACTGACGTGTGGGACCGGTCTGCGCTGGAGCCGAGCACGGAGGGAGGCCGCGGACATGCGTGACAACAACTGGAACTGACGACATGAGCACCCGCCGGGAACGCAGATCGAGGGGAGGCCGCAGACATGCGCGACAACAACTGGAACTGACGCGATGGGTGACGTGCCGGCGAACGGAGACCGAGGAGGAGGGCAGCGCGATGCGCGACAACAACTGGAACTGACCCGCAGGGGACCGGAGGGGCTGGTGCCGAGCGCCGAGGGAGGCCGCGGACATGCGCGACAACAACTGGAACTGACGCGATGGATTCATGCCGGGGACGAGCGTCGAGGAGGGCACGGACATGCGCGACAACAACTGGAACTGACCCGCAGGGGACCGGAGGGGCTGGTGCCGAGCGCCGAGGGAGGCCGCGGACATGCGCGACAACAACTGGAACTGACGCGATGGATTCATGCCGGGGACGAGCGTCGAGGAGGGCACGGACATGCGCGACAACAACTGGAACTGACCCCGCGAGAGCGGTGGACGCATACCTGGACCGGTCATGCTTCGGCCGGTAGGTCGGAGGCCTCGCCCTGGGGTGGTGGATGGGCGCGGGGCGGGGCCAATCGTGACCAGCGGTGCCATGCCGCGCCGGCGGCGAGGACGCCCAGGACGGCCGCGACGAGGATGATCGTCGACGGCGAGAAGACCTGGGCGAGGACGCCGGCGGCGACGATGGCCAGACCTTGCGCCGCTCGGAGGGCGGCGATCGCGAGCCCGACCGCCTGACCGCGGCGGTGCGCTGGGACGGACTCGATGTAGGTGGCCTGGACCACCATGTCGTGGGCCGAGCATGCCCCGCTGACGGTCCACAGCAGCACCGAGACGGCCAGCCCGGGCAGCCAGCCCGTGGGGATCAGCACCAGACTGCTCGCCACCGCGAGCGGTCCCATCAGCGCGAGCCTGCGCTCCGGCCGGAGCCGGCCCAGCACGAGCATCCCGATGACCGTCCCGGCGGGGTTGGCGACGAGCAGCCAGCCCAGTGCGGCCGGGCCGGTGCCGAGTTCCGCCGCGTACGGCACCGCGAGCCCCTCGGGCACCACGTAGAACCCCGAACAGCAGGCGATGGCCAGCAGTGTCAGCAGCCGCGGGTCGCCGGCGACGACCCGCCAGCCGGCCCGGACGGTGGCCCACTGGCCGGCCCGCGCCGCGCCGGTCGCTGGACCGGTCGCCGGACCGGCCTGCGTCGCGACGGCCGCCGCCAGAGGTGGCGGCGCGGCGGGCGGGTGCGGGCCCATGCCGCGGGCGATCAGCAGCGCCGACAGCGCGAACGTCGCCGCGTTGATCAGCAGTGCCGCCGGCGCGCCGAGCCACGCCACGAGGGCCGCCGCGCCACCGAACCCCACGACGAGCGCGGCCTGGTACGTCATGGAGAAGACGCCGAGCCCGAGCGCCAGCCGGTCGCCGCGCAGGATGTCGGGCAGCGCCGCCTGCCGCGCGGCCGAGAACGGCGCCGTCAGCAGCTGCACCAGCACCAGCAGGAACACCTGCCCGGCCAGCGGCACGCCAGGGATGGCCATCACGGCGACCAGCCCCGCCCGGGCCAGATCGGTGACGACCATGACGTCGCGACGGGGGAAGCGGTCGGCGATCCCGGCCAGGGCGGCGCCCCCGACCAGGTCGGGCAGGTACGTCAGGGCATAGGTGAGCGCGGCCAGGCCGGCGGACTCCGTGCGATCGAACACGAGCAGCGTCAGCGCGATGCGCGCGAGCTGGTCGCCGATCACGGAGAGTAGGTGCGCCAGCCACAGCCAGCGGAACTCCGCCGCCGTGAAGACGTCGCGGTAGGAAGCCGGGGATCGAGACATTTCCGGAGAAGTCTGACCGGTCTGATGACGTCGGGCAAGATCTTGTTCACGGTTCGTCGCGCCGGCGGACGGCGTCGTCGCCGCCGGTCGGCGCCGCCGCCGAGTGGCCACTCCTACGTTGAACCGATTCTCCGGCCGGTAATGGAGAGGGCGCCGGGAATTGCCTCGTGGATCACTGAGAAAATCTCGCGTTCCACTTCCGCGGCCGGTGCAGCGGACGTTATTGTCCGGTGTCGCGAAGCGGCGATCCGGTCACGCGCGGTGACGTCCGGCGACGCGGGCTCCGGCGGTGAACAGTGACGTAGAGTGAGGTTTCGATCACTGAGTGTCACGCCGCGGCAAGATCGATCCCGCTACTCTCCGTCACTTTTTGTAACGCAAAGTAGTTGTTGCGCGATCTCTTTGCCCTGTCTATTCTCTAATCATCCGCACCGGCAAATAGGTGCTCAGATCCAATTCGTTGGATTGGCTGCGAGGGACGGGGACGTCGCGAAAGCGACACCACGGAGCCGCTGGGCATCGGAGGTGCGATTCACGGCTTCGAGCCGTGACCTTGGACCGGCACGGCCCTCCGCCCTGCACAGGCCGTGCCGTGAAAAGGGGACGTGGTGCGCGCGTCCGGGGACGTTCGCACCACGTCCCAAACGGGGCGGCGGCAGGTTTCCGCGGGCTGGTCCTGCCGCCGCAATGTGGAGACGCGGCGGGTCTGTTGGGGGGCAGGCACCCGTCGCGTTCTCCATTCCGGCGTTGACCTCGCGCCGAGTCGGGCATTATGACATCTATAGCGTGAACGGCGCATACGGTACAGATTGAGCAGACCGGACGGAGCCGTGAACCCAGATGTCGATGCCATGACCAGCCCCCTCAAGCCCCCCGCACCCGCGCCCACCACCCGTGAGTTGTACGGCTTCCGGGACGAGGCGTCGGGCATGATGATGCGTTTCTCGACGCCGAACCGGCGGTTCGATCGCTGGACCGCCTACGCCGACGGCGCCCGCGCCAGCTACCGGCGTCATCTCGTCGAGCACGCCCTCGCCCTGCCCGTGGTCACGCCGGAGTCCAGGGCGCCGGTGTTCGCCATCGCGTCCGACGACAGCGGGAAGGTCTGGGCCGGCTGCTACGTCAACGGCCCGCTGCGCTCCGTGCGCGACGCCTACGCGCCCCGTGAGTTCGGCGCCGAGCCGGTGTCGGCCTCGCTGGTCACCGACTGGATCGAGGGCGCGTTGCCGTACGGCGTCATCGAGCTCAAGGCGGTCTGGGTGGACGCGACGGCAGAGCACAAGTCCGCGCTGGCCGACCTCATGTCGAGGGCGTTCGTGCACGCCATCCGGGTGCTCGGGGTCCGCTACGCCTACTGCTCGGCGGCGGAGCACGCCGCGCCGCGCTGGGTCAACTCCGGCGCCGTGGAGCTGCCCGGCATCGTCCCGGCCCGCTACCCCGACGATCGCTACCGCACGACGATGCTGACGTGGGACGGCGAGACGGCGCTCGAGCGCGCCACCGACGAACAGCGCCGGCTGTTCGAGCACGATTTCCGCACCGCGACGGGCACGGAGGTTCCGGACGCACGATGATCGACGCCGTTGACGGGGCCAGCTGGCGCCCGGAACACGTGACCGACCCCGACCAGCTGGCTCGACTGAGGGCCGATCCGACGGTGCAGGTCGTCGACACGATCGAGCAACAGCGCCACGACCTCGCCAGGCTGCTCTCCGCGCCGCCGCCGGAGGTCATCGAGGAGCCGGCGCGCTGGTACTACTACCCGTGGCGGCGCACGCTGGTGCACCTGCTCGGGCCCGAGGCCTTCCAGACGCTGCGCACCGACCGCAACCGCAACAAGATCACCGCCGAGGAGCAGGAACGGCTGCGCCGGCTCTCCGTCGGGATCGTGGGCCTCAGCGTCGGTCACGCCATCGCGCACACGCTGGCGCTGGAGGGCAGCTGCGGTCACATCCGGCTGGCCGACTTCGACCAGATCGAGCTGTCCAACCTCAACCGCATCCCGGGAACGGTCTTCGACCTCGGCGTGAACAAGGCGGTCGTCGTGGCCCGCCGCATCGCCGAGCTGGACCCGTACATCGAGGTCGGCATCGAGCCGTCCGGCCTGGCCCTCGACTCCGTCGACGCCTTCCTCGACGGGCTGGACATCGTCATCGAGGAGTGCGACTCCTTCGACGTGAAGCTGGCGCTGCGCGACGGTGCGCGCCGGCACAAGCTGCCGATCGTCATGGAGACCAGCGACCGCGGGCTGCTCGACGTCGAGCGGTACGACCTGGAGCCGGACCGGCCGCTGTTCCACGGCCTGCTCGGCGACGCCCGGGCCGAGGACCTGATGGGGCTGTCGACGCACGACAAGGTCCCGTACGTGCTGCGCGTGCTGGAGCCGGCCGAGCTGTCCGCGCCGATGGCCGCCTCGATGGCCGAGGTCGACGAGAGCCTCAACACCTGGCCCCAGCTGGGCGGCGACATCACGCTGGGCGCCGCCTCGGTGGCCGCGACGGTGCGCAAGCTCGGCCTGGGCGCGCCGCTGCCGTCCGGCCGGGTGCGCGTCGACCTCGAGGCGATCCTCACCAAGCTGAGCGACCCGCCGCCACCGGTGGAGCTCGACCTCGGCCACGACGGGGACGCCGACCCCGAGCCGCCGCCGGCCGACCCGCGGGCCGCCGTCGCGCACGCCGCGCGGCTGGCGCCGTCGGGCGGCAACACCCAGCCGTGGCGGTTCACGCTCGGCCCGGCCGGACTGGACCTGGATCTGGACCCGAGCCAGACCTCCACCCTGGACGTCGCGTTCCGCGGCAGCCATGTGGCCATCGGCGCGGCGCTGTTCAACGCCCGGGTCGCGGCCGCGCGACACGGCCTGCTCGGCGACGTCGAGATCCGCCCCGACGGCGACCGGGTGGCCACCCTGCGCTTCGCGGACGGCGCCGACCCGGAGCTGGCCGGCCGTTACGACGCCATGCTGCGGCGGGTGTCGAACCGGCACCTCACCGAGCCCACGCCGCTGCCGGACGACGTCGCGCCGGCGCTGAGCGCGGCCGCCGTCGCCGAGGGCGCCGAGATCCACCTCGTCACCGCCCGCGACCGGCTCCGGGAGCTCGCCGAGCTGCTGGGCGAGTCCGACCGGCTGCGCTACCTCACCGAGCACCTGCACCGCGAGATGATGCGCGAGCTGCGCTGGCCCGGCACCGACGGGCTGGACTGGGGTCTCGACGTGCGGGCGCTGGAGCTGGACGCGTCCGACCTGGCCAAGCTGGGCGTCGCCCGCCGGGCCGACGTCATGGCGCTGCTGGCCGAGCAGGACCTCGGCCGGGCGCTGGGCGAGTCCACCCGCGACCGCATCGGCGCCGCCTCCGGGCTGCTGGTCGTCTCGGTGCCCGGCCACGAGCCGGCCGACTACGTCCGTGGTGGTCAGGCCGTCGAGCGGGTGTGGATCGAGGCCGAGCGGCTGGGGCTGGCCGTGCACCCGATGTCGCCGGTGTTCATCTACGCGGTCGACGACGAGGACTACCGGGAGCTCTCCCCCCGCTACGCCGACCGGCTTCGGCGGCTACGGCACGATTTCGCCGGGATCGTCGGTCTCGGGGACAGGCACGTCGCACTGGTGATGCGGATCGGCTACGCTCCTAGCGTCAGCGTCCGGAGCCGCCGCCTGTCTGCCCACCGCACCGTCCGGGACGCCCTGGAGGCAGGGAGCAACCTATGAAGCTGGACCCGGAGACCATCCAGCCGCTTCTCGAGGCGCTGGCTCGGGCCACGGACTCCATCTCGGCCGACGTTCTGGCCGTCGAGGCCGGTATGCCGCTGGTCTCGTGGGGGAGCGCTCCCGCGGCCGGCGTCAAGGGCAAGGACCTCACGGTCATGCGCGACGCCATCCGGGCGGCCACCGCGCACGTGGCCCGCGACGCCTCCGCCGACCTGTTCGAGGACGCGGAGACACCCGGGCTGACCATCCTCGCGACCAAGGTGGCCTACCGCGACTTCCGCGGCAGCATCTGCCTGGTGCGGCTGGACGGGCGGACGTACACCTCGAAGGACCGCGAGCTGCTGTTGGTGTCGGCGCAGCTGTGCACCGCGGTGATGGAGGCCGGCGAGATCACCGACCAGCACGGGCGGCTGGACGCGCTGGTCACCTATGTCGCCGCCGAGCTCATGGGCGTCACCGCCCGCGACCTCGCCGAGACGCTGTTCCGGGTGATCAGCGAGCTGGGCCGCTATTTCGGCGCCGACACCTGCTTCCTGCGGCACAACGATCCGGAGCTGCAGGCCAGCGTGCTGGTCGACGAGTGGCCGCGGCGGCCGGACGTCCCCGACCCCGATCCGCTCGGCATCGTGCCGTGGGACACCGACGACCCGATCTTCTCGATGATCAAGGACCAGCGCGAGCCGTTCATCACCCGCCCGTCCGACGGTCAGCTGAGCTACCAGGAGCGGGTCCGCGCCGGTTCCGGCGTGCCCGAGGTCTCGCTGGCCATGGTGCCGCTCATCCACGACGACACCACCAGCGGCGTCCTCGGCCTCATCCACTTCGGCGACCGCATCTGGACCCGCGCCGAGGTGCGGGCGCTGCGCGCCATCGCCTCGCTGCTGGTGCAGCTGGACGCCCGGGTGGCGGCCGAGGAGAGCCTGCACCACCACGCGTACCACGACGAGCTGACCGGCCTGTGGAACCGCCGGGCGTTCGTCGAGGACCTCAACGCCGTGCTCGAGGCCGACCCGCGGGCGCCGCTGGCGGTGCTCTTCGCCGACATGGACCGGCTCAAGACGGTCAACGACGTGCTCGGCCACACCGTCGGCGACAACTTCATCCAGGCCGTGGCGCAGCGGCTGCGCGACTCCGTCCGGCCGCACGACGTCGTCGCCCGCCTGGCCGGCGACGAGTTCGTCATCGTGCTGCACGACATCGGGTCCATCTCCGCCGCCGAGCGGGCCGCCCGTCGCATCCTGGATCGCGTCGCCGAGCCGCTCGACGTCGGCGGCCACGCCATCAGCCGCAGTGCCAGCATCGGCGTCGTGGTCAACGGGGACATGCCCAGCACGGTCGACGAGCTGCTCGGCAACGCCGATGTCGCGCTGCTCGAGGCCAAGGAGCGCGGTGGAGACTCGGTAGTGGTGTTCAACGACGACCTGCGATCGAAGCTGCTCGTCCGCGCCGACCTCGAGCTCCGGCTGCGCACCGCGATCGCCAACAACGAGATGCGGCTGTACTTCCAACCCGAGTTCGACCTGCGCGACGGCCGGATGACCGGCGTCGAGGCGCTGGTGCGCTGGCAGCATCCGGAACGCGGCCTGCTGGCCGCCGACGCGTTCATCTCCGTCGTCGAGGAGATCAACCTCTCCGCGGAGCTGGGCCGCTGGGTGCTGGAGGAGGCCTGCCGGCAGCTCGCGACCTGGAAGCGGACGTCGCCGGTGCCGCCGCCGCTGGTCCGGGTGAACATCTCCGCCGGCGAGCTGATCAGCGCCGACTTCGTCGGCTTCGTCGCCACGCTGCTGAGCCGCTACGGTCTCGCCCCGGCGGAGCTCGGCATCGAGATCACCGAGAGCACGGTGATGCGCGAGATCGACGACGTGCAGGCCACCCTGAACGGGCTGCGCGGCCTGGGCGTCACGCTCGCCATCGACGACTTCGGCACCGGGTACAGCTCGCTGGCCCAGCTCAAGCAGCTACCGGTCGACATCCTCAAGATCGACCGCAGCTTCGTCTCGGCACTGGCCGAGAGCAGTGGTGATCGCGCCATCGTCGCCGCGATCGTCCGGCTCGCCGAGGCGTTCAACCTGACCACGGTGGCCGAGGGTGTCGAGGATCCCGCAGCCGTCACGACGCTGCTGGACCTCGGCTGCTACCGCGCGCAGGGGTTCTTCATGTCCAAGCCGTTGCCTGCCCAGGTCGTGCTGGAACAGGCGCGGAACCCGGGAGTCCCGTTACGCATGGTGTGACGTGGGACACGTGGCGTTGGCGTGTCAGCGTCAGACCTCCTAGCATTCCTAGCTGAACAAAAGTCGCGGACGGCTGGGTGATCAATCGGCCGCGAATGCCCGGTATCCTCTGAATCGTTCCGGGCGTTCTGTCCGGGATCCTGCCAGGGGGGCGGCGCAGGCGTGCTGGTGCGGGCGGATCAGTACGGAGGACGAGGCACCTTTGGAGAGCTCGACGATGAAAGACGGCAGTCCTGACTCGACCGAGGAGGACTTCGCGAAGGTCGTTGGCGCACGGTTGCGCGCGTTGCGCAAGCGCCGGCGGCTGTCGCTGCAGGCCGTCGAGGAGAAGTCCGGTGGCCGGCTGCGCGCTGTCGTGGTCGGCTCCTACGAACGCGGTGACCGCGTGGCGTCGATCCGGCGCATCGCGGAGCTGGCCGAGTTCTACGGCGTCCCGATCGACACGCTGGTGTCCGACGGCGCCCGGTCCCGTATCCCCGCGCAAGAGGGCAAGGTCGTCCTCGATCTCGACGCGTTGCGCAACGCGCCGCCCGAGGCCGAGCGCCTGGCCACCTTCGTCGCGTCCATCCAGCGGCAGCGCAATGACTTCGGCAGCCCGGTGCTGACCATCCGGGCCGAGGACATCTCGCTGGCCGCCCTGCTCTACGAGATCCCGCCCGCCGAGCTGCGGGAGAAGCTGGTCACCTGGGGAGTGCTCGCCAGCACGAGCCCCTGAGCCCGTCCCGTTAGGCTGCGGTCGTGGCGACGACCCTGCTCGACGGCATCGGGCTCCTGGTGACCAACGATCCCGCGCTCGGTGACGGCTCGCCGCTCGGTGAGATCTCCGGCGCCGCCCTGATCGCCGACTCCGGCGGTCGGGTGCTCTGGGTGGGCCCGGCCCCCGCCGCACCCAGCGCCGACTCCCGCATCGACCTCGACGGCCGCTGCGTCGTCCCCGGCTTCGTCGACAGCCACGCCCACCTGGTCTTCGCCGGCGATCGCTCGGCCGAGTTCGCCGCCCGGATGAGCGGGCAGCCCTACGCCGCCGGCGGCATCCGCACGACGGTCGCCGCCACCCGGGCCGCGCCCGACGAGCTGCTGGCCGCGAACCTCGCGCGGCTGGTGCGCGAGATGGGCCGTCAGGGCACCACCACCGTCGAGATCAAGAGCGGCTACGGGCTGACGGTGCCCGACGAGGCCCGCGCACTCGCGCTGGCCGGGCAGTACACCGACGAGACCACGTACCTCGGCGCGCACGTCGTGCCGGCCGAGTACGCGCCGGACCCGGCCGCCTACGTCGATCTCGTCACCGGGCCGATGCTGGACGCCTGCGCGCCGCACGCCCGCTGGGTCGACGTCTTCTGCGAGACCGGCGCGTTCGACGCCGACGCCGCCCGGGCCGTGCTGACGGCGGGCATCGACCGCGGCCTCGGCGCGCGGGTGCACGCGAACCAGCTCGGACCGGGGCCCGGTGTCCAGCTGGCCTGCGAGCTGGGCGCCGCCAGCGCTGACCACTGCACCCACCTCACCGACGCCGACGTCGACGCGCTGGCCGGCTCCGGCACCGTCGCGACGCTGCTGCCCGGCGTGGAGTTCTCCACCCGCTCGCCCTACCCGGACGCCCGCCGGCTGCTGGCCGCCGGCGCCACCGTCGCGCTGGCCACCGACTGCAACCCCGGCTCCTGCTTCACGTCGTCGATGCCGTTCTGCATCGCGCTCGCGGTCCGCGAGATGGCGATGACGCCGGCGGAGGCGCTGTGGGCGGCGACGGCGGGCGGCGCGGCCGCGCTGCGTCGCACCGACGTCGGCCAGCTGTCGCCGGGCTCGCGCGCCGACCTCGCCGTGCTGGACGCGCCGTCGTACGTCCACCTGGCCTACCGGCCCGGCGTCCCGCTGGTCGCCGACACCTGGCTGAACGGCCGGCCGGCCTCACTGCTCGACGTGCAGCAGCGCGCGGTCGGCGGCGGGTAGCCACGCGCCGGCCGGCGGGTCGAGCCAGCCCTCGGCCGGGATCAGCCGGTCCAGCGCCCGGTGCAGCGCGTCGACGCCCGGGTGCCGCAGGGTGTCGCGGTGCGCCATCCACCACGGGTAGAGCGGGGTGGGCTCGGTCAGCGGCCGCACGACGGTGCCGGGGATCGGCGCCGCGTCGGTCTTGGTGAGCACCGGCCAGCCGGTCGTGCGCAGGTGGTGGGTGGTCTCCTCCGGTGGCGCGGCGGCGACAGCGGCCATGCCGGGGTGGTGGTCGGGCGCGACGACGCCGCCGTGCCGCTCGACCAGCTCCGCGCCCAGGTCGGTCCACTCCGGCGCCTCGGGATTGCCGCCGCTGGTGTCGATGGTGCGGCCGCGCAGCAGCGCCATCGCGATGGTGTCGTGGCGCGCGAGCGGGTCGTCGTCGAGGACCATCAGGCCCAGCGGCTCCAGCCGGACCAGCCGGCGGGTCAGGCCGGCGGGCGGCGCGACCCGGACCCCGGTCAGCCGGCCGAACACGACGTCGACGCGGTGGGCCGCGAGGCCCCGCACGGCGGCATCGCAGCCGCCGTGGAACCGGGCCTCGAGCTCCACGTCCGGCGCCAGCGGCCGGGCCGCCTCGAGCACGCGCAGCGCAGTCGAGCGGTCGTGCATGACGTCGACCAGCAGCGGGCGCGTGGTGTCGCGCAGCTCGGCGAGCATGGCGTCGTGCAGGTCCAGCAGCTCCGTGGCCCGGACGAGCAGCCGTTCGCCCGGCGGCGTCAGCGTCACCCGGCGGGTCGTGCGGTCGAACAGCCGGACGCCGAGATCGCGCTCGAGCCTGGCGACGTCGCGGCTGAGCGCCTGCTGGGCGACGAAGAGGCGGGCCGCCGCCCGGCCGAAGTGGAGCTCCTGGGCCACGGCCACGAAGTGCCGCAGCAACCGGGTGTCGACCTCGGACACGGCCACGCGACCCACTCTAGCGATTGACAACGCAGAGCGGTCAATGGCCTCTGAACAGGTGTTGGACGCCTTCAGGTGACCGCGCCGATCGTGGAGGGCATGACGACCACCACGCTGCTCGCTCCCACCCGCCCGAAGGTGGCGCTGCTCGCCGCCGCCACCGCCGTCGGCAGCATCGGCCTGGCCGCCGGTGGCATCGCCGGACCGCTGCTGGCGGTCGACCTGACCGGTGACCCGGCGACGGCCGGCCTGCCGGTCGGCGTGCACGTGGCCGGCTCGGCCGCTGGCGCCGTCCTGGTCTCGCGCGCCAGCGCCCGTATCGGCCGGCCCGCGGGGCTCGCCCTCGGCTACGTCCTGGGTGCTCTCGGCGCGGTGGTCGTCGTCGCGGCCGCCGCCGGGGCCGGCCTCGGCCTGCTGCTGGTGGGCAGCGCGCTGTTCGGCGTCGGCAACGCGCCGGTGTTCCTGGCCCGCTACGCCGCGGCCGAGGCCGCCGGGCCGGCGAACCGCGGACGGGCGCTGGGGATCGTGCTGTTCGCGGTCGCCGCCGGCGCGGTCGCGGGGCCGAACCTGCTGGCCGGGAGCGAACGGCTGGCGTCCGCCCTCGGCCTGCCGCCGTTGACCGGCCTGTACCTGATCGCCGTCGCCGCCTTCCTCGCCGCCGCCGGCGCCCTGCTGCCGAGCTCGGCGACCGGCCGGACGCCTCCACGATCGAGGGGGACCGGGGCGAGGGTGCCGTGGCGGGCGGTCGCGCTGCTGGCCGTCACCAACCTGGTGATGGTCGGGGTGATGGCGGTGGCGCCGGTGCACCTCGTCGCGCACGGTCACGGCCCGGCATGGGTGGGCGGCATCGTCAGCGTGCACGCGCTGTGCATGTTCGCGCCGTCGCTGGTCTCGGGGCCGCTGCTGGACCGTACCGGCCCGGCCGTCGCGACGCTGCTGGCCGCGGCGCTGCTGGCCGCGGCGGGCGTCGTCGGCGCTCTGGGGCCGGACGACGCGATCGTGCTGCTGGTCTCGCTGGGCCTGCTCGGCCTGGGGTGGAACGCCGGCGTGCTGGCCGGGAGCGCGCTTCTGACGGCGGACGTGCCACCGCGCGACCGGCTGCGCGCCGAGGGTCTCGGCGAGGTCGCGATGGGCCTGGCCGCCGGCGGCGGTGCGCCGATCGCCGGGCTGGTCGTCGCGTCCGGCGGCTTCACGGCGCTGGTGGCCGGCGTGGCGATCGTCGTGCTCGTCGTCGCCGTCCCGGTGGCGGTCACGCTCACACGGAGGTTCGGCGAACCTTCTTAAGGTTAGGCGCGACTTCGTGGAAATGCGCTCTGAGCTGCGTTAACGTCGGACCCTATGAAGCTCAACGACACACTTGCCAAGGCCTTCTCCGAGCAGATCACGCTGGAGCTGGAGTCGTCCATCGCGTATCTGCAGCTGGCCATCGCGCTCGAGGACGCGAACCTGCCGGGCATGGCGTCGTGGATGCGCATCCAGTCCGACGAGGAACGCGTGCACGCGGCCAAGTTCATCCAGCACGTCACCGACCGCGGCAACCGCCCGCAGATCGGCGACATCGCCGCGCCCGCCGACCCCGGGTCGAAGGTCGTCACGGCGTTCGAGGCGTCGCTGGCGCACGAGCAGAAGGTGTCCGAGTCGATCCGCGCGCTGTACCGGCTGGCGCAGGCCGAGGGCGACATCGACAGCCTGCCGCTGCTCAGCTGGTTCGTCGAGGAGCAGGTCGAGGAGGAGTCCACCGTCTCGGAGATCCTCGGCCGGCTGCACCTCATCGGCGACGACGGCCCCGGGCTGCTGCGCCTCGACGCCGAGCTGGGCGCCCGGGCGCCGGGCGCGGAGGAGTAGCCGACGGACCCCCCGCGACCCGGCAATCGGGCCGGGCCGCGAGGGCGGCCACGCGCGGTTACCGTGCCGTCAGCCGCGCCGCCAGATCGGCCGCCGTCAGCGCGGTGCCGGGACCGTTGTAGAGAGCGTTCGACACGATCGTCCACGTCGCCCGCGGCCAGCTGCGGAAGGTGATGTCCGCACCCGCCACGGTCGCCTGGCCCGACCCGACCGGCACGGTGACGACGTTGGCCAGCCCCGCCAGCGCCGCCTGGCCGTGCGCGTAGCCGCTGGCCAGCAGCTCACCGGAGGCCGGGTAGCTGGAGCCGACGGTGGCGCCGGAGCCGGCCGTCACCCGGTAGGCCGGGCTGTTGTTGAACCAGACCGGCCAGTTCGCCGGCATCCCCCAGGTGGCCGGGGCGGCCGGGTCGAACTGGGCGTTCAGCAACGTGCCGGGGGCGCTGAACGCGGCCCGGTCCGACGGGGTCGCGTTGGCGATCGGCAGCGCCAGCAGCTCGCGCGCCGTCTCCGCGGCCGCCCCGACGGCGACCAGGTTGCCGCCGTCGCGCACCCATGTCGCCAGCGCCTGCCAGCCGGCCTCGCCGACGCCGCGGGCCCAGTGGAACTCGGCCGGGTACTGCGCCGGGTTGAGGCCGTTGACGATGCGCGCCTTGTTCACGCCCGGTGCGACCAGGATGGTGTCGTACTGCGCGAGGTCGGCGTAGTCGTCGGCCTCGACCACCTCGTAGTTCAGCCCGTACGTGTCGGCCAGCCACATCAGCCAGCCGCCGGGCATGTTGTTCGCGCCGCGGATCAGGCCGATCCTGGTGTCCGGCTTCAGCTCCAGCGCGTCGACGGCGGGCACCTGGGGCGCCGTCGTCACCGGCAGCGCCGTCAGCTCGGAGACCTCGGTCAGCGTCGTCCGAGCGGCCGCCGTCGCGGGGACGATGAGCGTGCCGGGCTCGTACGTCGCGCTGCCGGCTGCGAACGCCGCCGCCGCTCGGAACACCGGGACGTCGTCCTCCTGCAGCCGGGCGATCGCGTGCGTCAGCCCGTAGGTCGTCGGCCGCACCAGGTACGCGCCGCCGCTCGGCGGGCTCGGCACCGCCGGGGCGGTGACGTCGTCGGCGGTGATCCGCTCGGTGCGGGCCACCCGTGCGTCGTCCGCCGGCACCACCGTCAGCCCCAGCAGCATGCCGAGATTGTCGGTGGTCTCGCTGTAGGGCATGATCAGCGGGCAGGCGGCGCACTTGCGCGCCGAGTCCGGGTACTGGTCCACCTCGAGCACCTGGTCGACCCAGCTGCCCATCGGCTGCCGCGACTGGATCAGCAGCGTGCCGGCCGGGTAGGTCTGCCGGCCCACCCGCACCGTCGACTTCGCCCGGTCCACCTCGACGCCGGCGATGTCGAAGATCTCGACCAGTTCCTTGACGGCGAACGGGTCGCGCTGGCCGGCCGGGACGAGGTACGTCTCCGGGCCGCCGTCGGGCTCCATGTTCTTCCGGTTGACCCGGTAGAGGTTGTTGAACAGCCAGTCGTCGGCGTCCTTGGCCACGCTGTCCAGGCCGGTGTACATCGACAGCTTCGCGTACTCGACGATCTGCTCCAGCGTCCACGTCGACTCGGTGTACGGGTCGAACGTGCGCATGGTGCGGTCGCGGGCGCCGGGCGGGCTGCCGTCGGGGTTGGAGAACGGCAGCGCCAGGTCGCGCACCGAGGCGATCTCGTGCAGGAACAGCGACGCGCCGCGGTGCGGGCCGGTGCCGAACACGTCGGCGTTCCAGAAGATGCCGTACGCGTCGTCGGTGCTGACGCCGGGCAGGCCGGCCTCGGCGGCGGCGTTCGCGATCTCGGCGCCGAGCGCGTTCGAGGCCGAGATGGTGATCGAGTCGATGTTCGGGCCGAGTGGCTCGTCGAACGGCGGCACCCACATGCGTGGGCTGTTGGTGCCGGCCTGGTGCATGAAGTGCAGCAGCACCGGCCGGTACTGCTGCTCCAGCCGGGTCCGGATGCGGGACTCCTCCTGGGTGAAGAAGATCCAGTCCCGGTTGTTGTCGTGCCCGACGTACTTGTGGTACAGATCCGGATACGTACGCGCGTACGACGTGCCGTCGGTCTCGTTGAAGTAGTCGACCAGCAGGTGCTGCCCGTCCGGGTTGGCCGACGGCACCACCAGGATCACCAGGTTGTCGAGGATGTTCTGGACGTACTCCGACCGCTCGGTCGACAGCCGGTGGATCACGTCGACCAGCGCCGGCAGGTTGCCCACCTCGGTGGAGTGCAGCGTCGCCTCGAGGTAGTAGACCGGGACGCTCTGCTCGGCCAGCGTGCGGGCCTCGCTCTCGGAGAGGTCCGAGCGCGGGTCGGCCAGGCGCTCGTTGGCCGCCAGGATCTCGTCCAGCCGGGCCAGGTTCTGCGCCGAGCTCACCCGCAGGATCGGGTATTCGTGGCCCAACGTGGTGGTGCCGGCCACTTCGTACTCGACGCTGTCCGATTCCTCGGCGACCAGCTCGAAGTAGTCCTTGATCTGCTCGAAAGGCGCGAGCTTTCCGCTCGTGCCCATCGCGAATCCGAAGAATTCGGTGGGTGTGGGAATGTCATCGGGCGCGGCGTCCGCGGTGTCCGTCCCTCGCTCGCCTGGCACGACGACCAGCACTGTTGCGGCGAGGGCGGCTGCGGCCACACCCGTCAGGGCGCGCTTCATCGACAACGTGGGACCTTTCGTGAAATGGTCCGGCGACGCCTGCCGTGCCCTGCGAAACACCGGACAATACGGACGTGGGGGTGTCCGTAACCTAGCGACAGGAATCGTGGCGGTCAATGCTCCTGTCGAAATGAAAGTGGCTATTGACGGGCGTAATAACGAACCGGTAAATTGAGGTCTTTCCCGTGCCGATTCCGGCATGAGCCCATGACCCGGTTCGCGCCCCGCGGCGTCGCCGCTCGGCGCAGCGCGGCGGCCGTTCGCCGCAGCGGACCTGGCGGGACGCCGCCCACGCGCATAGCCTCACCAGTGTCGCGCCCGGTCACCCCCTGCCGGGCGCGGCGACTCGACAGGAGCCGCCGATGCCGCCGTCCCGTCCGCTGCCGGCGGCGCTGCGCCGCTGGGCGGGCCCGCTGGCGGTGGCCGCCACGGCCGCGATCCTCGTCGCCGGCGTCACGACCGCCACGCCGCCCGCTCCCGCCGTCTCCGCCGAGCCGGCCGCTGTCTCGCCGGCCGCAGCGCCCGCCGCCACCGGCTGGGTGGGCACCTGGGCCACCGCGGTGGCCCGGCCCGAGGACGGCCAGGCGCTGGCCGGGTTCACCGACACGACGCTACGCCAGCGGCTCCACGTCTCCGTCGGCGGCGATCAGGCCCGGCTCCGGCTGACCAACGTGTACGGGACGCGCCCGCTCGTCGTCGCGGCCGCGACGCTCGCGCTGCCGGGCGCGGCGCCCGGCGACGTCGACCCGGCGACGGTGCGGGCGGTGACGTTCTCCGGCGACTTGGCCGTGACGATCCCGGCCGGCGCCGAGCTGGTCTCGGACCCCGTCGCGCTGCGGATCGCCGATGACGGCGACGTGATCGTCAGCCTCTACCTGCCCGGACCGACCGGCCCCGCGACCTACCACACGGCGGCGCGCGCGACCGGCTGGATCGGGACCGGCGACCGGACCGCCGCCGCCTCCGGCGGGTCGTTCGCGAGCACGACCGCCTCGTTCTGGTTCCTCGACGGGCTGGACGTGCGTGGCGCGGCGTCCGGCGCGGTGGTGTTCCTCGGCGACTCGATCACCGACGGCGGCGGCTCGACCCGCGACGCGGACCGGCGCTGGCCGGACCACCTGGCCGACCGGATGCTGGAGCTGCCGCCGTCGCACCGGTTCGGCGTCCTCAATGCCGGCATCGGCGGCAACCGGCTGCTGCTGGACGCGAACAGCCCCGGCCAGGGCGACAACGCGCTGGCCCGGCTCGACCGCGACGTGCTGACACAGACCGGCGCGGGCACCGTCGTCGTCTTCGAGGGCGTGAACGACATCCAGCAGCCGAACTCGCAGGACGACCCCGAGCGGCTGGTCGCGGCCTACGAGCAGATCGTCCAGCGCGCGCACGACGCCGGCCTGCGGGCGGTCGGCGCGACCATCGCGCCGTTCCAGGGCTGGCGCACGTGGACGCCGGAGCGCGAGGCCGTGCGGGCCGCCGTCAACGCGTGGATCCGCGACTCCGGCACGTTCGACGCCGTGATCGACTTCGACGCCGTCCTGCGCGACCCGGATCGGCCGCTGCGGCTGCGCGCCGAGTACGACTCCGGCGACCACCTGCACCCCGGCGACGCCGGCTACGCGGCGATGGCCGCCGCCGTCGACCTCTCAGAGCTGGCGCCGCGGCGACGGTGACAGCACCGCCTCCAACGGCCCGCGCCCGATGAACGCCCGCCACGGCAGCGCGATCGCGAACATGATCGCCACGTGGATCAGGTAGGTCGACAGGTCGTGGCCCTGGACCGGACCCGACAGCAGCACGACGTGCAGCGTGTACAGCGTGAACGTCATGCCGCCGATCGCCGCCAGCGGCCACACCAGCCAGCGCGCCCGGGAGGCGACCAGGAGCATGAGCCCGAGCACGGCCGCGCTGGTGCCGATCGTGTGCAGCAGGTCGAACGGCGTCGCCGTGTGTGGCGCGGCCACGATCAGCCACCACCAGCTGGTGGCCGGTGTGGTGCCGTAGAACGACGTGTGGTTGACGTCGGCGCCGATCTCGAACGGGCTGGCCGGGTGCCCGCCGAGCCCGGCGGTCACCAGGTGCTCCAGTCCGCCGTTGTCGAGCAGGATCGTCGACGTCACCCAGGCCGCCACCGCCAGCGCGGCGCCGCCGGCCAGCAGCGCCGTCGCGACCCGCGTCGACGACAGCGCCAGGCGGCCGATGCCCAGCCCGACCAGCACGTAGGCCAGCCACGGGAACACCGGGTAGTAGCCGGTGACGAGCAGCTCGCG
Source organism: Jiangella anatolica (assembly GCF_003236295.1). GTDB lineage: Bacteria > Actinomycetota > Actinomycetes > Jiangellales > Jiangellaceae > Jiangella > Jiangella anatolica. The sequence continues at coordinate 55,787 of NZ_POTW01000019.1, read as the reverse complement.
CAGCAGGTCGGCCGGGTGCTCCAGCGAGTCGAACGTCGGGGTCTCGTACGACGCGAGCGGCTCGCCGACGCGCCACCAGTGGTTCAGCAGCGGCGCGCCCGCGGCCCACACCAGCCCGAGCGGCAGCAGGATCTTCGGCCCGAGCCCGAGGAACGGGATGGCCAGCAGGAACAGCACACCGTAGTAGGCGAGGATGACCGCGACGCCGGACGGGAACGCGCCCAGGGCCAGGCCGACGAGGAAGATGACGAGCGCCCGCAGCGCCACCCCGGCGCTCGCCGCGGCCAGCGGCCGGCCCCTCGGCGGCGTGCGCCCGCCGGTGGCCAGCGCCAGGCCGACGCCGGCCAGCAGCGCGAACAGCGCCGACGAGCGGCCGCTGGCGAGCACCCGCGACGCCGTCAGCCCGCCGTCGTCGCCGATCCCCGGGATGATGTGCACCGACATCATGCCCAGCAGCGCGATGCCGCGGGCCGCGTCGACGCCGAGCAGCCGGTCGCGGACGGCGACCGGTCGGGTGTCCTCGCGCACCGTCGTCACGGCTAGAAGACCAGCGCGGCGAGGAACGGAGCCACCCCCGCGACCAGGCAGAGGATGAGGACCGCCGCCACGATCTTCGTGCGTACGTCGCGTCGGCGGGGTGCGTCGTCGTCCTGGAACTCCGGGAACATGCCGGTCAGCGTACGCGCCGAATCTGAGGGAATCCTCGGAGCGGCCCGCTCGTTGTCCGGGAGTGAAGTTGAGCCACACCGGCTCAAGGTTGTAGGTTGAGCCATACTGACTCAACACTGAAGGATCAACTGGAGGTAACTGCCATGGCTCGAGCCGTCGGCATCGACCTGGGCACGACGAACTCCGTCGTCGCCGTCCTGGAGGGTGGCGAGCCCGCCGTCATCGCCAACGCCGAGGGGTCGCGCACCACCCCGTCCGTGGTGGCCTTCGCCAAGAACGGCGAGGTCCTGGTCGGTGAGGTGGCCAAGCGCCAGGCGGTCACGAACGTCGATCGCACCATCCGCTCGGTCAAGCGCCACATGGGCTCCGACTGGACCCAGAAGATCGACGACAAGACCTTCACGCCGCAGCAGATCTCGGCGTTCGTCCTGCAGAAGCTGAAGCGCGACGCCGAGGCGTACCTGGGTGAGACCATCACCGACGCCGTCGTCACCGTCCCCGCGTACTTCAACGACGCGCAGCGCCAGGCCACCAAGGAGGCGGGCGAGATCGCCGGCCTCAACGTGCTGCGCATCGTCAACGAGCCGACCGCCGCCGCGCTGGCGTACGGCCTCGACAAGGGCGAGCACGACCAGACCATCCTCGTCTTCGACCTCGGTGGCGGCACCTTCGACGTGTCGCTGCTCGAGATCGGCGAGGGCGTCGTCGAGGTCAAGGCCACCAGCGGCGACAACCACCTCGGTGGCGACGACTGGGACCAGAAGGTCGTCGACTGGCTGGTCGGCCAGGTGAAGGCAGCGCACGGCATCGACCTGTCCAAGGACAAGATCGCCATGCAGCGCGTCCGCGAGGCGGCCGAGCGGGCGAAGATCGAGCTGTCGTCCAGCACGCAGACGTCCATCTCGCTGCCCTACATCGCGCAGGACGCCGAGAAGAACCCGGTGCACGTCGACGAGACCCTGTCGCGCGCGCAGTTCGAGCAGATGACGTCGGACCTGCTGGCCCGCACGAAGGCGCCGTTCCAGAACGTCGTCCGCGACGCCGGCATCTCCGTCGACCAGATCGACCACGTCGTCCTGGTCGGTGGCTCCACCCGCATGCCCGCCGTCGTCGACCTGGTCAAGGAGCTGACCGGCGGCAAGGAGCCCAACAAGGGCGTGAACCCGGACGAGGTCGTCGCCGTCGGCGCCAGCCTGCAGGCCGGCGTGCTCAAGGGCGAGGTCAAGGACGTCCTGCTGCTCGACGTCACCCCGCTGTCCCTCGGCATCGAGACCAAGGGCGGCGTCATGACGAAGCTGATCGAGCGCAACACGACCATCCCGACGAAGCGCTCGGAGATCTTCACCACCGCCGACGACAACCAGCCGACCGTGGGCATCCAGGTGTACCAGGGCGAGCGGGAGATCGCGGCGTACAACAAGAAGCTCGGCACCTTCGACCTCACCGGCCTGCCGCCGGCGCCGCGTGGCGTCCCGCAGATCGAGGTCACCTTCGACATCGACGCCAACGGCATCGTGCACGTGTCCGCGAAGGACCTCGGCACCGGCCGCGAGCAGTCGATGACGATCACCGGCGGCTCGTCGCTGCCCAAGGACGACATCGAGCGCATGGTCCGCGAGGCCGAGCAGTACGCCGAGGAGGACCACAAGCGGCGCGAGGCGGCCGAGAACCGCAACCAGGCCGAGTCGCTGGTCTACCAGACCGAGAAGTTCCTGGCCGACAACACCGAGAAGGTCAGCACGCTTTCGCAGGAGGTCCGCGACGACGTCGACACCTCCCTGGCCGAGGCGAAGAAGGCGCTCGAGGGCAACGACGACGCGGCCATCAAGTCGTCCACCGAGCGGCTGCAGACCGCCTTCCAGGCGCTCGGCGCGGCCATCTACGCCACCGCGCAGGCGCCCTCCGGTGACGGCGCCGGTGCCGACGGCGCGCAGGCCGGTCCCGACGCCGGCGACGGCGCGTCCGCCACGGCCGACAACGCCGAGGAGGACGTCGTCGAGGCCGAGATCGTCGACGACGAGAAGGACACCAAGTGACCGATGCGCAGCGACCCGAGGGTCCCGGGGAGGGCGCCGAGGAGCTGAAGCCCGTCATCCGCGACCGGCGGCGCATCGATCCCGAGACCGGTGAGCGACGCGCCGCGGACGACGCCGGCACGGACGCGGGGGCCACGGCTCCCGCGTCCGGCGGCCCCGGCCCCGCAGCCGGTCCTGCTGCCGGCGCCGGCGCCGAGGAGCTGGCGGCGGCCAAGGCCGAGGCGGCCGAGCGCCTGGACGACCTGCGGCGGCTGCAGGCTGAGTACGTCAACTACCGCCGCCGGGTCGAGCGCGACCGCGAGGCCAACCGCGAGGCGGCCAAGGCCGAGGTGCTGGCGGAGCTCCTCGGCGTGCTCGACGACATCGGCCGGGCTCGCGAGCACGGCGACCTCACCGGCGCGTTCCGGTCGGTCGGCGAGGCGCTCGAGGCGGTGACGGCGAAGGCCGGCCTGGTCCGCTACGGCGAGCCAGGCGACGCCTTCGACCCGATGATCCACGAGGCGCTGATGCACGGGTACGCCGACGACGTCGACGTGCCGACCGCCACGCAGATCCTGCAGCCCGGCTACCGCATCGGCGAGCGGATCATCCGGCCCGCCCGGGTCGCGGTGGCCGAGCCGACGGAGAAGCTGCCGGAGCCGGTCGAGTCGCCGGCGACCGACGACGCGGCGGAGAATGCGGCGGAGAATAAGGACGACCAGAACTGACGTTCCGTAGACGGAGAGGAGGGGGGAGCCCGTGAGCACCAAGGACTGGATCGAGAAGGACTACTACAAGATCCTCGGCGTCGCGAAGGACGCCGACGCGGCCACGGTCAAGAAGGCCTACCGCACCCTTGCTCGCGAGCTCCACCCCGACCGCAACAAGGACGACAAGGCGGCGGAGGAGCGCTTCAAGGACGTCTCCGAGGCGTACTCCGTGCTGTCCGACCCGGCCAAGCGCAAGCAGTACGACGAGGCGCGCACCCTGTTCGGCAGCGGCATCCGCACGCCGGCCGGCGGTGGCGGCGGGAACTTCAACTTCGACCTCGGCGACCTGTTCTCCGGCAGCGGCGGCGGTGGTCTCGGCGACGTGTTCGGCGGCATCTTCGGCCAGCGCAACCGGCCGCGGACCACGGGCGCGCGCCGCGGCGCCGACGTCGAGCGCGAGGTGACCGTCACGTTCAGCGAGGCGGTCGAGGGCAAGACCATCCCGCTGAAGCTGACCAGCTCGTCGGCCTGTTCGGCCTGTGCCGGCACCGGCGCGCGGGCCGGCACCGTGCCGCGGGTCTGCCCGACGTGCTCGGGCACCGGCTTCACCAGCACCGACTCCGGCGGCTTCGGCATGGCCGAGCCGTGCAAGGACTGCCGGGGCCGCGGCCTGGTCGTCGACGACCCGTGCCCGGTGTGCAGCGGCTCCGGCCGCGGTACCACGAGCAAGGTCATGCACGTGCGCATCCCGGCCGGGGTCACCGACGGGCAGCGGATCCGGCTGCGCGGCAAGGGCGTGCCGGGCGAGCGCGGCGGCCCCGCCGGCGACCTGTACGTGATCATCCACGTCGGGACGCATCCGGTGTTCGGCCGCCGGGGCGAGCACCTCACGGTCTCCGTTCCGGTGACGTTCCCCGAGGCGGCACTCGGCGCGGACATCAAGGTGCCGACGCTGGGCGGCAGCGCGGTCACGCTGAAGCTGCCGCCGGGCACGCCCAACGGCCGCACCTTCCGGGTGCGCGGCCGCGGCGCGTCCCGCAAGGACGGCACCCGTGGTGACCTGCTGGTCACCGTCGAGGTGGCGGTGCCTCCGTCGCTCGAGAACGACGCGAAGCAGGCGCTGGAGGAGTTCCAGACGGCGACCTCGGGTGAGGACGTCAGGGCCGAGCTGATGAATCTGGCGGCGAAGGAGGGGTGACCATGGAGGCCGGAGGACGGTTCATCGTCGCGATGTCCGGCGCCGCGCGGCTGGTCAGTGACGACGAGCCGCTGTACGTCATCTCCGTCGCGGCCGAGATGGCCGGCATGCACCCGCAGACGCTGCGTCAGTACGACCGCCTCGGGCTGGTGTCGCCTCGGCGCACCCCCGGCGGCGGCCGGCGCTACTCGCTGCGCGAGGTCGAACTGCTGCGCGAGGTGCAGCGGCTGTCCCAGGAGGACGGCGTCAACCTCGTCGGCATCAAGCGGATCCTGGCGCTCGAGGCCGAGGTGCACGCGCTTCGCCAGCAGCTCGAGCTCATCACCGGCGCGGCCGAGGAGCCCGTCGACTACCTGCCCGTGCCGGCGTTCACGTCGGCGCTGGCCATCTACCGCTCGCGCTACGTCGCCGGCGACTGACCGCCGGGGGTGGCCGCGACGCAAAGTCGCCGGGGCTGTCATAGTCGCGTCATGACACGAAGGATGACGATCGCGGCCGCCGTGCTGGCCGCGCTCTGCACTCTGTCCGCATGTGGTGACGACACGGACGGCGAGGGCGGGTCGAGCCCGTCGGCCGGGACCGAGGGCCAGGCCGGTGCGTCCGAGGATGGCTCGGACGGCGGCGGGTCGAGCCCGTCGGCGGAGGACGAGACCGAGGACCAGACCGGTGGCGCCGAGGACGACTCCGGCGACGCCAGCGAGTTGACGGGGGCCACCGCGATCCCGGCCGATCAGAGCGACCTCACTCCCGAGCAGGTCTGCGCGGCGATCCCCGTCGCCGAGCTGCCGGTCCCGGTCGAGGAGCTGAAACCCTTCGCCGACCCGTCGCCGGCCCAGTGCATGATCGACCGTGCCGACAACCTGGACGTCACCACCTCGGTGAAGTTCTCGGCCGGCACCGAGGTCAGTGGTGACGGAACCACCATCGACGGTCGTGATGCCCGTGTCCTTGAGGTGCCCGGTGTCGGCTGCCTGGTGGAGTTCGGCCGGGGCGACGACTCGGTCGGCGTGGAACTGGCGACGGTCGAGTCCGCCTACACCGACGACATGTGTGACACTGCCCAGCAGATCGCCGAGGTGGTCGCGCCGTACTTCCCGGAGGACTGAGCCAGTCGGGCGCGGCGGCGGTGCTGCTGGCAGCATGGGTCGCCGCGCCCGAGCGTCAGGCCGTCAGGAGGCCGACACCCAGCGTGACCAGGCCCGCGGCCAGGATCGCCGCGCCGATCCAGACCAGCCAGATCAGCCGGTTCGGCGTCGTCCGGCCGGGACCGAGCGAGGAGAAGAAGAAGCCGGCCGGCATCACGATCGCCGCGATCGGCACGCCGCTGCGCGCCACCCAGGCCGCGAACCCGTCCAGCGACGTCGCGTCGGTGAGCACCGCGGTGAGCAGTCCCAGCGTGACGAACATGCCGGCGTGGCCGTGCCCGGCCCGGGCGAACGAGCGCTGGAAGTCGGTGGCCGGCACCGCGCCGCGGGCGATCCGGGTGAGGTACCAGCCGCCGGACTCGATGGTGACGGCGGCGAGCAGGAGGATCCCGGCCAGCCGGGTGGCCTCGGTGCTGAGTTCGAGCATGACGGCTCCTGGTCTCGTTTGCTAACACTGTTATAAAACAGTGTCAGGATATGCTCGTCAAGTGGGCAGACCTCGGCTGCACGACGACGCGCTGCGCGAGCGGCTGCTGGACCGGGCCGCCGCGACGGTGTCCTCCGACGGCGTCGCGGCGCTGAGCCTGCGCGCGCTGGCGGCCGAGGCCGGCACCTCGACGGCGGCGGTGTACTCGCTGTTCGGCGGGAAGCCGGGGCTGGTGTCGGCGCTGTACGAGCAGGTGTTCGCCCGGTTCGCGGACCGGCTGACGGCGGTCGGCGTGAGCGACGACCCGCTCGCCGACATCGTCCGGCTCGGCCACGCCTACCGCGACAACGCGCTCGCCGACCCCAACGGCTACCGGGTGATGTTCGGCGACGAGGTGCGCCCGTCCGACGTCGGTCGGCGGGCCGCGCGGACCGGGGCGCGCACGTTCCGGCCGCTCCTCGACGCGGTACGGCGTGCGGTCCGGGCCGGCGCGCTCCCGAAGCGGCCGGCGGCGGAGTCGATCGCCACCGCGCTGTGGGCCAACGTGCACGGGCTGGTGTCGATCGAGCTGGGCGAGTTCATGCCGCCGCGGGCCGGCGATCCGGCCGCCGTCTTCGATGCGGCGGTGCGGGCCAACGTGGCCGGCTGGGCGGCGTCAGGTCGCTGACGGTGACGGCGCCGGCTCGGTCGCCGGCTGGGTGGGCGTGGCGGTGTCGTTGCGCACCTCGTACCGCACGTCGTTCCCGTCGACGTCGGTCGTGGTGACGGTGAGCCCGACCGGCTCGCCGTCGACCGTCGCCGTGCAGTGGACCGACGCGTCCACCTCGCCGGCCAGATCGCCGTCGCAGCTGACGGACTCGACCTGCTGGCCGGACTGCTCCTCCATCAGCTGCTGGACCGCGTTCTCCAGGTCCGAACGGGGTACCGTGCGGTCGCTGAGCGCCGAGCATCCGGCCAGGGCGGCGACGGCGGTGAGGGCGGCGGCGAGCGCGGCCGGGAGGCGTCGGGACATCGCCGTCATCGTTCCACAGCGGGGGGCTGGCGGCGCAGAGTTGAGTGGAATAGGCTCAACTTCGTGGCGGTTGTCTCTGACAACGAGACCGAACACCGAGGAGATCGATGACCGACCAGCTCACCACCAAGGCCCAGGAGGCACTGTCTGTCGCCGTGCGCAGCGCCGCGACCGCGGGGAATCCGGCCGTCGAGCCGGTGCACGTGCTGCGTGCGCTGCTCATCCAGTCCGGTGGGCTGACTGGGTCGCTGCTGGAGGCCGCGGGCGCCGACCTCGCCGCCGTCCGCCGTGATGTCGACGTCGCGTTCGAGGGGCTGCCGAAGGCGGCCGGCTCCACCGTCGCGTCGCCGAACCTGGCCCGCACCACGTACGCCGTGCTGTCGCACGCAGGCGAGGTGGCCCGCGAGCTGGACGACCAGTACGTCTCCACCGAGCACCTGGTGGTCGGGCTGGCGCACGTCCCGTCGCCGGTGCAGGAGCTGCTGGCCCGGCACGGCGTCACGGCCGAGAAGGTGCGCGCGGCGTTCGCCGAGGTGCGCGGCTCGGCCCGGGTGACCAGCCCGGATCCCGAGGGCACCTACGACGCGCTGAACAAGTACGGCGTCGACCTCACCGAGCGGGCCCGCGAGGGCAAGATCGACCCCGTCATCGGGCGCGACTCCGAGATCCGCCGCGTCGTGCAGGTGCTGTCGCGGCGCACCAAGAACAACCCCGTCCTCATCGGCGAGCCCGGCGTCGGCAAGACCGCCGTCGTCGAGGGCCTGGCGCAGCGCATCGTGGCCGGCGACGTGCCGGAGTCGCTGCGCGGCAAGCGGCTGGTGTCGCTCGACATCGGCACGATGCTGGCCGGCGCGAAGTACCGCGGCGAGTTCGAGGAGCGGCTCAAGGCCGTGCTCGACGAGATCAAGGCCAGCGACGGCGAGGTCGTCACGTTCATCGACGAGCTGCACACCGTCGTCGGCGCGGGCGCCACCGGCGACTCCGCCATGGACGCCGGCAACATGCTCAAGCCGATGCTGGCCCGCGGCGAGCTGCGCATGGTCGGCGCCACGACGCTCGACGAGTACCGCGAGCGGATCGAGAAGGACGCCGCGCTGGAGCGCCGGTTCCAGCAGGTCTACGTCGGCGAGCCGAGCGTCGAGGACACCGTCGCGATCCTGCGCGGCCTTCGCGAGCGCTACGAGGCGCACCACAAGGTGCAGATCGCCGACAGCGCGCTGGTCGCCGCCGCCTCGCTCTCGCACCGCTACATCACCGGCCGGCAGCTGCCGGACAAGGCCATCGACCTGGTCGACGAGGCCGCGTCCCGGCTGCGCATGGAGATCGACTCCTCGCCGGTCGAGATCGACACGCTGCGCCGCCAGGTCGACCGGCTCAAGATGGAGGAGCTGGCGCTGGACAAGGAGTCCGACGCCGCCTCGCGAGAGCGGCTCGCGTCGCTGCAGGCCGAGCTGGCCGACCGCGAGGAGGAGCTGCGTGCCCTCGAGGCCCGCTGGGAGCAGGAGAAGGCCGGGCTGAACCGCGTCGGCGCGCTGAAGGAGCAGATCGACGAGCTGCGCGGCCAGGCCGAGCGGTCGCAGCGTGAGGGCGACCTCGCCGGCGCCAGCGAGCTGCTGTACGGGCGCATCCCGGAGCTGGAGAAGGAGCTGGCCGCCGCCAGCGAGGCCGCCGAGACGCAGGCCGCGACCACCACCATGGTCAAGGAGGAGGTCGGCCCCGACGACGTCGCCGACGTCGTGGCGGCGTGGACCGGCATCCCGGCCGGCCGGCTGCTGGAGGGCGAGACCGAGAAGCTGCTGCGCATGGAGGACGAGCTGGGCAGCCGGGTGGTCGGCCAGCGGGCCGCGGTCGCGGCCGTGTCCGACGCCGTCCGCCGCTCCCGCGCCGGCATCTCCGACCCCGACCGGCCCACGGGCTCGTTCGTCTTCCTCGGCCCGACCGGTGTCGGCAAGACCGAGCTGGCCAAGGCGCTCGCGGAGTTCCTCTTCGACGACGAGCGGGCGATGGTCCGCATCGACATGAGCGAGTACGGCGAGAAGCACAGCGTCGCCCGGCTGGTCGGCGCCCCGCCCGGCTACGTCGGCTACGAGGAGGGCGGCCAGCTCACCGAGGCGGTCCGTCGCCGCCCGTACTCCGTCGTGCTGCTCGACGAGGTCGAGAAGGCGCACCCGGAGGTCTTCGACATCCTGCTGCAGGTGCTCGACGACGGGCGGATGACCGACGGGCAGGGCCGCACGGTCGACTTCCGCAACGTCATCCTGATCCTGACGTCGAACCTCGGCTCGGTGTTCCTCGCCGACCCGGCGCTGGAGGAGAAGGCCAAGCGCGACGCCGTCATGGAGGTCGTGCGGGCGTCGTTCAAGCCGGAGTTCCTCAACCGGATCGACGACATCGTGATGTTCGAGCCGCTCGGCACCGACGAGCTGGCCCGCATCGTCGAGCTGCAGGTGGTCAAGCTCGCGCAGCGCCTCGCCGACCGGCGGCTGGCGCTGCGGGTCACCGACAGCGCGAAGGAGTGGCTGGCGCTGACCGGGTACGACCCGGTCTACGGCGCCCGGCCGCTGCGCCGGCTCGTGCAGACCGCCATCGGCGACCAGCTGGCCAAGGAGATCCTCGCTGGCGAGGTCCGCGACGGAGACACGGTCGTCGTCGACCTCGACGAGGGCGCCGACAAGCTCAGCGTCCGCCCCGCCTGACCGCCCCGGCCTCGCTCCGGGTCGGTCAGGAGGGGGAGCCGGCGCGGCCGAGGCGCCAGTAGCCGAAGGCGTGCAGGCGGCCCCGCTCGACGGCGCGGTCGGTGGCGGCGAACCGGCGGATCGAGCGCACCTCGCCCGCTTCGCCGGCGACCCACACGTCGACGGCGCCGGCCGGCCAGTCCAGCGACCGGACCGCTCGTTCCAGCGCGCCCGTCGTCCCGGCCGGGGCGCCGTCGCGATGCAGCCAGCCGACCCGCAGATCCGCGGCCGACGTCAGCGCCTGCTCCTCCGCCGCGTCCGCCACCTCGACGACCGCGTGGATCGGCAGCCCGGCGGGCGCGGCCTCGACGATGGCGGCCAGCGCCGGCAGCCCGGTCTCGTCGGTGACCATGACGACGGCATCGGCCTCGAAGGACGGGACGGCGTGCGGCCGCGGGCCGGTGAAGTCGAGCGGGTCGCCGGGCGCCGCGCCGCGTACCCACCGGACGAACAGCCCGTCGCCGTGCAGGACGACGTCGATGTCGAGCCGGTCAGAAGCCGGGTCGGCCCGGCGGATCGTGTAGGTGCGGCTGGCCGGCCGCGCCCCGCTGAGCACGCCGGCGTCCGGCTCGGGCTCGGCCGGCGGGGAGAGTCGCAGCACCCGGTTCGGGCCGGACGGGTCCAGCGGCAGGTGCGGCTCCTCGACCTGGACCGTCAGTCGCAGCATCGCCGGCGTGACCTGCGTGGTCGCCACGGCCCGCAGCCGGCCTACGGCGCCGCGGGCGGGTCCGGTCGCGGCGAGCATGTGCGCATCGTAGAACCGCCCCCGCAACCTCTGGGTTGCGGGGGCGGTCAAAGAGGTCGGTACGGTCTCAGTCGAACTCGCCGGCCTTCGCGCCCATCACGAACGCCGACCACTCGCCAGCGGTGAACTTGAGAACTCCACCGTTGGGGTTCTTGCTGTCGCGCACAGCCATGCCACCGTTCGGCAGCGGCGTGATCTCGACGCACTGCCCACCGTCACCGTTGCTGTAGCTGGACTTGCGCCACACGGCGCCGGCCAGCTCCGACACCTCGCTCATAATTCCTCCAAGACTTGACGGATCAGATCCGCCGATTCATCTGGTGACAACGCCTGGGCCCGGAGCACATCCATCCGGTCCACGGCATCGCCCACGACCCCGCTGTCCGTCATGAGGTGACCCCCGGTGGGGCCCTCGTAGTACAACACCGGCTGCCCGTTGAGGCGGTCGAAGATCGTCATTTGTCCGTTCAGCGCGGCATGCGCTCCCGCGACGAATGGCATCACCTGAATGGTGATATGCCGCATCTCGCCCATTTTGAGCAGGTGTTGAAGTTGATCTCTCATGACGTCCGGCCCGCCGATCATCCGACGAAGCGCGGCCTCGTCGATCACCGCTCGAAGCCTCGGTGGATCATCGCGACGCAGGATCTCCTGCCGCCGCATCCGGGCTTCGACCTGCGTGTCGACGTGGTTGTCATAGGCCATCCTGACGCCCGCCAGGAGCTCGCGTGCATACGCCTGTGTCTGCAGGAGTCCGGGCGGAAAGGTCTGCTCGTACGTATGGATCGACTTTGCCCGTTCTTCCTCCTCGATGAACCCTCGATACTTCGCGGGCACCGACTCGCGACTCACCATCTTCCAAGCACGGACGAGGAGGCCGTCGGTTCCCAGGATCTCATCGCAGCGTTCCGCGAACTCTCGCTGCGGAGGCCGCTGCGCAGTTTCCACATTAGCCACGGCTCCGCGCGAGTAGTTGAGCTTTTCGGCCAACTGTTCTTGAGTGAGACCGGCACGGTGACGCGCGCGTGCCAGCTCACCACCGAAAAAGGCGGCCGCGGAATCCGGATCATGGTCTGTCACGGCATCTCCAGGCGATGTCACAAAGTCGCGGGCGGCGTCACAGGTGGTGGGCGTGACAGCCGAATTGTTCCCGCCGGTGGCTCAGATCATGCACGATACTTCGCCAAGGGCGTCGGCGCAGCGTTTCGGCTGATCCGAGCCGTGGCGAAGCGCTGCCAGACCCCCGTCCGCGACCCCGCCCCACCCGGCGCGGACGAGCCCGGAGCACGGGCCTTCGACGGGCCCGGCACGACGGAGGAGAGATGGCCGGCTACACGGCGCGAGCGCACGGTTACGGTCTGGTCGACTGGACCGCCGACGAGGTCGACGCCTACGCCTCACGTCTGCTCCGCGACCACGTTCCGGGCCGTCGCTGGATGCCGCACCGCTGGTCGTCGTGCCGCGAGTGCGGAGAGAGCTGGCCGTGCCCCGCCGCGACGTGGGCGGGCCAGTGGAGCCACGGCGTGACCCGACCCGATCAGCGGTTCTGAACCCGGTGAGTGAGATGTCCTCGACCCTCGTCGTCCTTGCCCTGCCCCTGCTGTGGGCCGTCTGCGAGATCATCTCGAGGGAGCGTCGCCGGCACCACCCGTGACCAGCGGCGTGCCGGGAGAGACCCGGTCGCGGGTGTGCACCGCCCGCGCCACCCGGTCGATCGGGTACGCCGTCATCGCGAAGGCCTGCACCGAGTCGACGCCGTCGAGACCGAAGTGGTACCGGATGGTCTCGCCGACCGGCGCGTATCCGGTGCCGCCGCTGATCCGCAGCGTGTGGTCGTCGATGACGGCGAGCGTGATCGGCTCCTCCGTCGGGTCGCGCTCGGTCGGATCCAGCAGGAACAGCCGGCCGGCGAGGTCGACCACGTCGAACACCCGCCACATGCTGGCGAACCGGCCGGTGAACCGGGACAGGTCCGCCGGCGATCGCTCCAGCTGCGGGCTCACCCGCTCGGCGAGGTTCACCAGCCGGATCAGCCCGTCGGCGAGCATCTGCGCGGGGCCGTCGATCGCGTTCGTGAGCACCGAGACGGCAAGACGCCCGGAGGGGTCGAACGACGTCCGGGTGATGTGCCCGGGGTAGCCGCCGCCGTGCCCGAACACCAGCCGTCCGCCGATCATCGACCGGCCGAAGCCGAGCCCGTACTCCGCGCCGCCGCGGCCCTCGACCTTCCACTCCGCGCGCTGCATGAGCCGCTTCGACGCGTCCGAGACCAGCCGGGTGTCGCCGTGGAAGTGCGCCGCGACGTAGTTCACCAGGTCCTCGGCGGTGCTGTAGAAGCCGGTGGCGGCGGCCATCGCGGCGGTGTCGACGTGGTCGATCGGGATGCGCCGGTCGGCGTAGGAGAGCGCGGTGTAGCCGGTGGCGTAGTCGCCGGCCCGGGCCGGGTCGTACTCGGGACCGGTGTTCTCCAGCGACAGCGCCTCGACGATGTGCTCGTGCACGAAGTCGTGGTACGGCTGCCCGGAGGCGGCCGCGACGATCAGGCCGAGCATCGAGTAGCCGATGTTGGAGTACTTGAACCGCTCGTTCGCCGGCAGCACGCCGGCTCCGTCGTCGAGCAGGATCGCGCGCAGCCGGTCCTCGTCGGGGAACGCGTGCGCCAGCTGCCAGAAGTCGCCGTTGTGGCTGTCGCGGACCACGCCGCCGCCGTGCCCGAGCAGCTCGCGCACCGTCACCGCGGCCAGCGGGGTCTCGCGCAGGAACGGCAGCCAGTGGACCGCCTGGTCGTCCAGGCGCAGCTGATCGCGCTCGGCCAGCTGCAGGACCGCGGTCGCCGTGAACGTCTTCGAGTGCGACGCGATGCGGAACAGGTGGTGTGGGGTGAGCGCGACGCCGTGCTCGACGTCGGCCTGCCCGTGCGCGCTGGACAGCAGCAGCTTGTCCTCGTGCAGGACCGCGGCCTGGATGCCGGGGACGTGGTCGTACTGCTGCCGGAACGCCACCCACGAGTCGAAGTAGCGGGTCGCGTCGGCCACGGCGGGATGGGAAAGATCGCTCACGAATCCTGACCTTATCGACCACAATGACCGATGTGTGACCATGATCGTCGTGATGTATCGCAATTCGGCTGCCGGTCTCGCATCGTGGTCGGCGGCGTAGGGTCTGCGCATGGCAACGGCACTCGTCACCGGGCCGACCGCGGGCATCGGGCTGGCCTTCGTCCGGGCGCTCGCGGCGCGCGGCCACGACGTCGTTCTCGTCTCGCGCGACGAGGCCCGGCTGCAGTCCGTCGCCGCCGAGGTGCGCGGCGCCTACGGGGTCGGCGCCGAGGTGCTGCCGGCCGATCTCGCGACCGACACCGAGGTCGTCGAGCAGCGGCTGCGTGCGACCGAGCGACCGGTGGACCTGCTGGTCAACAACGCGGGCTTCGCGCTGCGCGGCAAGTTCCTCAGCACCGAGACCGCCGACGAGGAGTACCTGCTCGACGTGCTGGTGCGCGCGGTGCTGCGGCTGACTCACGCGGCGCTGCCCGGCATGGTCGAGCGCGGCCGGGGCGCCGTCATCAACGTCAGCTCGGTCGCCGGCTGGGTGCCGCGCAGCACCTACAGCGCGGCGAAGGCGTGGGTGACGACGTTCAGCCTCGGCCTGGTGCCGCAGTTGCGCGGCACCGGCGTCCAGGTGATGGCGCTGGCCCCGGGGTTCGTTCGCACCGAGTTCCACGACCGCGCCCAGCAGGACATGTCATCGCTACCGTCCTGGATGTGGCTCGACGCCGACGCCGTCGTCGCCGCCGCGCTGAAGGACCTGCGGCTGGGGAAGGCCGTGTCGGTGCCGGGGACGGTGTACAAGCTCGCGGCCGCCGCGCTGCCCCGGCTGCCGCGCCGGCTCGTGCTCGGACTCGGCCAGCGGCATCCCGCCGGCCGCCGCCGCTGACGGTGTCAGGCGACCGTGGCGCCTGGTAGCCCGGCGATCACGTCGGCGAGCGCGGCCGCCACGTCGTCGCCGTCGGTGAGCGTCGTGACCGGCCAGCCGCGGGCCGCCGCCGACCGGGCCCAGAAGTCCGGCGGGCCGACACCCGGGACGTCGGCGCCGGTGCGCAGGTAGGCGCACGGCGCATCCGGCCAGTCCGGCGCCGGCGGCAGCCGCTCGGTCCAGAAGTCGTGGCCGCCCGGGTGCGCGGCCTCCGGCGGCCAGCCGGCGTCGCTCGCATGGAGCGCGTCGTGTGCGGCGTCGGCGGCCGCACCGTCGGCGGCGCGGAGCAGGTCCAGGTGCGACGGCGCCCCGGGCCGCGGCAGCGTCGCGTCGGCGAACACATAGCCGCCGATCCGCCGTCCGGCCGCCCGCTGAGTCCGGGCCAGCGCCGGCAGCAGCGGCCCGGCGGTCCCGTGCGCGACCAGGACCAGCGGCGACGCGGGTGCTGCCGCGAGCAGGTGGCGTGAGGCGGCGGCCAGCCAGCTGACGGAGTACGGCGGCCGGTCGGCCACCGGCGCGGCGACGACGACGGGATACGGCGCCGTGCTGGGCGGCGGCCCGCCGGTCCACGGACCGAGCGGGCCGGACACGATGACGACGGCTCCGGGCTGCACGCCGACAGCCTGCCGTACGCTCGTGCCTCGTGAGTGCCTGGGATGAGCTGCGTCGCCACATCGTCGAGAAGGCCGTCGTCCGCGGCCGGGTCGTGCTGTCGTCGGGCCAGGAGGCCGACTACTACGTCGACCTGCGCCGCATCACCCTCGACGGCGCCGCCGCGCCCCTCGTCGGGACCGTGATGCGCGAGCTCACCACCGATCTCGCCTACGACGCCGCCGGCGGCCTCACCCTCGGCGCCGACCCGGTTGCGACGTCGATGCTGCACGCGGCCCACACCGCCGGGCAGTCCCTCGACGCGTTCGTCGTCCGCAAGGACGCCAAGCAGCACGGGCTGCGCCGCCGGATCGAGGGCCCGGACGTCGCCGGGCGCCGCGTGCTCGCCGTCGAGGACACGTCGACCACCGGCGGCAGCGTGCTGACCGCCGTCGAGGCACTGCGTGAGGCCGGCGCCGACGTCGTCGCCGTCGCCGTCATCGTGGACCGCGACACCGGGTCGCGGGAGCGGATCGAGGCGGCCGGGCTGGAGTACCGGGCCGCCTACTCGTGGTCCGACCTGGGTCTCTAGGGCTCTGGCAGCACCGGCCGAGCCGGGTACCAGAGGCCGTTGCGCAGTTCGCGGTCGCCGAGCGGCTCGTCCAACTCGACCGTGACGGGTGTCTCCGGGTTGCCGACGCAGGTGAGGAGCTCGCCTTCGGGTGGCTCGATGCGCATGGTGATGACGACGGCGTCGTCCTGGTACTCGACGATCGGGTCGGCCAGCCGGCCGTCGGCGGGCTGCCCGCTGGAGCAGTCGATCTCGTAGGCCAGGATCGTCACCGCCGTGGCATCGGGTGGCGGCTGCTCGCCCGGGAGCCGCCAATCGGCTGGGTCGAGTCCGTCGTCGAAGTATCGCTCCGGCTGGCATTCACCGGTACCTCGAACCGACCAGGTGCCGTCGGCGGCCTGCTCGTAGGTCGCCCCGACGATGCTGTTCGGCGCGATGTTGCGGGCGGTCGCGGTCTGGTCCAACCAGATCAGGAGGTAGGCCGTCGAGCCCACCTGGTCGACCAGCGTCCAGCCGTCGATCAACCCGGCCGCGACCGGCGGCCGCGCCGTGGTGCGGACGGCGACGCCGAGGTCACTCTCCGGGTCGAGCGCCGGCCGCTCGGTGAGCAGCACCGGGTCGAACGCCGGCCAGGTTTCTCCGCAGGTGACCAGGTCGCCGACCGGCGGGGTGTCCGCCGGTTGCGGCTCGGCGTCGCCGGCGACCGGGACCAGCCCCCGTCCGGCGAACCCGGCCACGGCGCCGATCGCGAGCACCGCCGCCGTTCCCGCGATGCGGCGCCGCCGCCGTCGGGCCACACCGGCGCGCGTCGCGCTGTCGGCGAGGTCGTCGCCCCCCGGAGCGTGCGCGGCGCGCTCGGACAGGGTGGCGCGCAGCGCGGTCTCCAGGTCGAGGTCAGACACGGGTCCACTCCTTCCGCAGCGTCGCCAGGGCCCGGGACGCGTTCGACCGGACCGTCGAGGGCGTGCTGCCGAGCAGTTCGGCGATGCGGGCGTCGTCGAGGTCCTCGTAGTACCGCAGCACCAGCACCGCCCGCTGCACGCGCGGCAGCCCCGCCAGCGCGGTCCACATGACCGTCCGCTCGGCGTGCGCGTCGCCGTGGTCGGGCCCGGGCGCGACGGCGGGCAGGTCGGCCGGCGCGGTCGCCGCCTCGGTGGAACTGCGCCGCCGCCGGCCGTCGAGGTAGGCGTTGACGACCATGCGACGCACGTAGGCGTCGGGCTGGTCGGCCCGGCTGACCCGCCGCCACTGCCGGAACGCCCGCAGCAACGCCGTCTGGACGACGTCCTCGGCGAGGTGGGCGTCGCCGGTCAGCAGGTACGCGAGGCGCAGCAGCGGCTGCCGCCGGGTGACCACGTACTCGTGGAAGTCCACGCCCATGTCCCTGAGACGTGGCGAGGCGGCCGATCCGCTGCATCGTCCGTCCGGCGCGAATCTCCGGACCCGCCCACACCCGCGCCCACGACTCGGTACATTTGCCGCCGTTCCCCTGCGTGACAACACGCATACCCTTCTGTCAAGGAATCAGACAAACGATGCGAAAGCTCGGAATTTCCGCACTGCTGGCCGCCACCCTGTTCCTCGCCGCCTGTGGTGGCGACGACGACTCCGGCGACGACGCGACGACCGGCAGCGAGGAGACCGCCGCCGCCGCCGAGACGGCGGCGGCCGGCGAAGGCGAGGGCGACGGCGAAGGCGCCGCCGGCCTGCAGGGTGCGCTGCTGACGGCCGAGGACCTGCCCGAGGGCGCGACCGTGTCCGCGTTCGACGTCGCGCAGCTCAGCAGCGCCGGCGAGAGCATGGCCCAGCTCATGGAGGGCGTCACCTACGAGCCGGCCGACTGCCAGGCCTACGACTCCAACCCGCTGCAGAAGGACGGCGCCGACGCGGCCGGCATGACCGCGACCTCCGGCACCGACGTCCTGGTCAACGCCGTCTACACGAACGCGAGCGCCGACGACGTCGCGAGCGTCCAGGAGTACTACGACCGCTGCGGCGAGATCACCATCAGCGGCGAGGCGGCCGGTCAGCCGCTGGACATGACCGTCCGCACCAGCACCGTCGACGCGCCGGACGTGGACGCGGACGAGGTCATCGCGGTCGAGACGGTCACCGAGTCGGCGGCCATGCCGGGTGTGCCGACGCGGGTCATCTACATGATCGACGGCGACCGCGGCGTGTACGTGGCCGGCAACCCGGAGTCGACGACGTTCGACCTGGACGCCCTGGCCGCCGCGGCGCTGGAGAAGCTCAAGGCGCAGGGCTGACGTACCGGGTCGCGCCGGGCCGCCGAGCGGGCGGTCCGGCGCGACCGGTAGATTGGCCGACCCACCCGGTCAACGAGGAGCCGGCCATCATGCGCAAGACGGCCTTGACCACGCTGGTCGCCGCGGCGCTGCTCACCGGCTGCGGCGGCGACGACGGCGTCGACCTGGAGGCGGCGCTGCTCACCGCCGACGACCTCCCCGAGGACGTCGACCTGTTGCCGCTCGACGCGATCGAGCTGACGGGGACCATCAAGAGCATGGCGCGGCTGCTCGAGAACGTCAGCTACGAGCCGGCCGAGTGTGCCGAGGACCCCGCCGATCCGCTGCACCGCGACGACGTCGAGTCCGCGGGCGTCACCGCGGTCTCCGGCGAGGACGTCTTCGTGCAGGCCGTCTACACCGGCGCGTCCGTCGACGACCTCACCGCCATCGAGGACTACTACCGCCGCTGCGCCGAGGTCACCGTCCGCGGCGAGATGGCCGGCGAGAAGGTCGACCTGACGATCACGACCGAGGTCACGGGCGGGCCGCCGGTCGACGCCGACCACGTGATCGCGCTCGACAGCACGACGAGCGCGGCCGGCGCCCCGGACATGCTGAACCACGCCGTCTACCTGATCGACGGCGCCGAGGGCATGTTCGTGGCGGTGACGCCCGAGTCGCGGACGTTCGACCTCGACGCGCTGACGGTGACGGCGCTGGAGAAACTGCGCGCCGCGCGGGGCTGACCCGGCCGGCACCCGGCACCAACTACGGTGGTGACGTGAGCGAGGAGACGGCCGCGACGGCGCAGCCCGGCGTCGGCCCGTGGCCGGGACCCTGGCCGGACGACCCGCGCTACGACGCCGACCTGCTCGCCCACGGCGACCGCCGCAACGTCGTCGACGGCTACCGGTACTGGAGCAACGACGCGATCGTCGCCGACCTCGACCGGCGCCGGCACCCGTTCCACGTCGCCATCGAGAACTGGCAGCACGACTTCAACATCGGCTCGGTCGTGCGGACGGCGAACGCGTTCCTCGCCGCCGAGGTGCACATCGTCGGGCGGCGCCGCTGGAACCGTCGCGGCGCCATGGTCACCGACCGCTACCAGCACGTCCGGCACCACTCCGACCTCGCCGCGCTCGCCGCCTGGGCCAAGGAGGAGGACCTGCCGGTGCTGGGCATCGACAACCTGCCCGGCGCCGTCGCGCTGGAGACCTACGACCTGCCCCGCGCGTGCGTCCTGCTGTTCGGGCAGGAGGGGCCCGGCCTGTCCGAGGCCGCCCGCGAGCACGTCAGCGCCGTCCTGTCGATCGCGCAGTTCGGCTCCACCCGTTCCATCAACGCCGGCGCGGCCGCGGCCATCGCCATGCACGCCTGGATCCGCCGGCACGTCGTGCCCGGAGGTGCCGATGGCTGAGCGCGTACTGGTGATCGGGGCGGACGCCGGCGGCATGAGCGCGGCGTCGCAGGCGCTGCGGACGGCGAAGGCGGCCGGCCGCGACCTCGACGTGATCGCCGTCGACCGCGGGCACTGGACGTCGTACTCCGCGTGCGGCATCCCGTACTGGATCGCCGGTGACGTCGCCTCGGCCGCCGCGCTGGTGGCCCGCACGCCGGAGCAGCACCGCGCCAACGGCATCGACGTCCGCATGGTCACCGAGGCGGTCGAGCTCGACACCGACGCCGGCTGGGTCGAGGTGGTCGACCACGCGGCCGGGCGGCGTGAGCGGCTCGGCTACGACCAGCTGATCATCGCCACCGGCGCGACCCCGGTCCGCCCCGACGTCCCGGGCGCCGACGCCGCCGGCATCTACGGCGTGCAGACGCTCGACGACGGCGGCGCGGTGCTGCGCCACCTGGCCACGCCGCGGCAGCGCGCCGTCGTCGTCGGCGCCGGGTACATCGGCCTGGAGATGGCCGAGGCGATGGTCCGCCGCGGCCTCACGGTCACCGTCGTCGACCGCGGCCCGGAGCCGATGAACACGCTCGACCCGGACCTCGGCACCCAGGTGCACGCCGCGATGGAGCGCATGGGCATCGACGTCGTGACCTCGGCCTCGGTGACGGCGTTCGAGACCGGCCCGGACGGCGCCGTGACCGCCGTCGCCACCGACGCCGGCACCTACCCCGCCGACGTCGTCGTGCTCGGGACCGGCGTGCGGCCGGCCACCGACCTGGCCCGGGCCGCCGGGCTGCCGCTGGGCCCGTCCGGCGGGCTGCGCACCGACGACACGCAGCGGGTCGTCGACGGCGTGTGGTCGGCCGGCGACTGCGTCGAGACGTGGGACCGGGTCCGGCGCGACTGGGTGCACGTCCCGCTCGGCACGCACGCGAACAAGCAGGGCCGAGTGCTGGGGACGAACCTCGGCGGCGGCTCGGCCCGGTTCCCCGGCATCGTCGGCACCGCGCTGACGAAGGTGTGCAACCTCGAGCTGGCCCGCACCGGGCTGACCGAGGGCGACGCCGTCGCGGCCGGGCTGGACCACGTCGCGGTCACGATCGAGTCGACCACCCGGTCCGGCTACTATCCGGGGGCGGAGCCGATCACCGTCAAGATGGTCGCGCAGCGCCCGTCCGGCCGGCTGCTCGGCGCGCAGATCGTCGGCCGGGACGGCTCGGCCAAGCGGATCGACGTGTGCGCGATGGCGCTGTGGAGCGAACTGACCGTCGGCGAGCTCGCCATGACCGACCTCGCCTACGCGCCGCCGTTCTCGTCGGTGTGGGACCCGGTGCAGATCGCCGCCCGGAAGGCCGCCGACCGGCTCTGACGCCCGACCCTGAGATCATTCTCAGGGTTCGCCCGCGCCACGGACTCCGGGGTGGTCGTGCTCGGGGACGACGCCGCGTGTCGTCCCTCGGCCGGACGCGCTGTGTCGCGCCGCGGCGGTACCGTCGAGCCGTGCCAGTCATCCAGACCGAGGAGCTGACGAAACGCTTCCCGGCGACCACCGCGCTCGACCAGCTGACGATCGACGTCGAGCCGGGCGTCGTCGGCCTCGTCGGCGCCAACGGCGCGGGCAAGTCGACGCTGATCAAGATCCTGCTCGGGCTCTCGCCGGCGACGTCCGGACGGGCCAGCGTGTTCGGTCTCGACGTCGTCAAGGACGGCCCGAAGATCCGCGAGCGGGTCGGTTACATGCCCGAGCACGACTGCCTGCCCGCCGACGTGTCGGCGACGGAGTTCGTCGTGCACATGGCCCGCATGTCCGGGCTGCCGGCCGACGCCGCCCGCGAGCGGACCGCCGACACGCTGCGCCACGTCGGCCTCTACGAGGAGCGGTACCGGCCCATCGGCGGCTACTCCACCGGCATGAAGCAGCGGGTCAAGCTGGCCCAGGCGCTGGTCCACGACCCCGAGATCGTCATGCTGGACGAGCCGACGAACGGCCTTGACCCGGTCGGCCGCGACGACATGCTGGCGCTGATCCGGCGCATCTGGGCCGAGTTCGGCATCACCGTCCTCGTCACGTCGCACCTGCTCGGCGAGCTAGAGCGCATCGCCGACCACGTCGTCGTCATCGACGCGGGCCGGCTGCTGCGCTCGTCGTCGACCTCGGAGTTCACCCGCACCAGCCAGTTCCTGGTGGTCGAGCTGACGGCCGAGACCGACGCCGTCGCCGCCACGCTGGCCGAGCAGGGCCTGACGGTGAAGCGCGACGGCGCCCAGCTGGTGCTCTCGCTGGACGACGAGGCGATCTACGACGTCGTCCGCGACGCCGTCGCCGCGCACGGCGTCGGCCTGATCCGGCTCGAGCAGCGCCGGCACCACATCTCGGAGATCTTCGGAGCGGAGCCGGCCGATGACTGAGCAGACCCCGTCGGGCGTCATCCACGACATCGGCTACCGCAAGTACGACGGCGCCCGCCTCGGCCGCGCCCGGGTCGCGCGGGCGCTGTACGCGCACAGCCTGCGCGGCGCCTACGGACTGGGCCGGTCGGCCAAGGCGAAGGTGCTGCCGATGCTGCTGCTCGGCGTCATGTGCCTGCCGGCGTTCATCATCGCGGTCATCGCGAACGTCACGTCCACCATCACCGCCGAGCTGCCGCTGCCGTACTCGCGCTACGTCGTCGTCACTCAGGGCATCCTGACGATCTTCGTAGCTGCCCAGGCGCCGGCGTCGCTCTCGCGCGACCTGCGGTTCAAGACCGTCCCGCTGTACTTCTCCCGGCCGATGGAGCGCACGGACTACGTGCTGGCGAAGTTCGCCGCGCTCTCGACGGCGCTGCTCATGCTGATCGCGGCGCCGCTGCTGATCATGTACGTCGGCGCGCTGCTGGCCGAGCTGCCGGCCTGGGAGCAGACCAGTGACCTGCTGCTGGCGCTGCTCGGCGCGGTGGTGTTCTCGGTCGTGTTCGCCGGCGTCGGGTTGCTCATCGCGTCGCTGACCGCGCGCCGCGGGTTCGGCGTCGCGGCGATCATCACGGTCTTCGCGCTGAGCTTCGCCGCCGTCAGCGCGCTGCAAGGGATCATCCGCTACGAGGTGGAGGACATCGACCTCGCCGGCTGGCTGGGGCTGCTGTCGCCGATCACGCTGGCCGACGGGTTCCAGACCTGGGTGCTCGACGCGTCGTCGTCGGCGGTCGCGCCACCGCCAGGCGCCGCCGGCGGCGTGGTGTACGTGCTGGTGACGTTCGCCGTCATCGGCGCCTGCTGGGCCCTGCTCAACCTGCGCTACCGGAAGGTCTCGGCATGAGCGTCCTCTCCGTCGACACGGTCTCGCGCTGGTACGGCAACGTCGTGGCCGTCAACGACGTCACGATGACCATCGGCCCCGGCATCACCGGCCTCCTCGGCCCGAACGGCGCCGGCAAGTCGACGCTGATCGGCATGCTGGCCGGCTTCCTGGCGCCGTCGGCCGGCACCGTCACGCTCGACGGCGGCGCCGTCTGGAAGAACCCCGAGGTGTACCGGACGATCGGGCTGGTGCCCGAGCGCGAGGCGGCCTACGACTTCCTCACCGGCTGGCAGTTCGTGCTGGCCAACGCGGAGCTGCACGGCCTGGCCGACCCCGGCGCCGCCGCCAAGCGCGCCCTGGCCACCGTCGAGATGGAGTTCGCCCAGTCCCGCCGCGTCGGTGAGTACTCCAAGGGCATGAAGCAGCGGGTCAAGATGGCGTCGGCGCTGGTCCACGACCCGTCCGTGCTGCTGCTGGACGAGCCGTTCAACGGCATGGACCCGCGGCAGCGGCTGCACCTGATGGACCTGCTGCGGCAGATGGGCGCCGAGGGCCGCACGGTGCTGTTCAGCTCGCACATCCTCGAAGAGGTCGAGCAGCTGGCGCAGCAGATCGAGGTCATGGTGGCCGGCCGGCACGCCGCCTCCGGCGACTACCGCGAGATCCGCCGGCTGATGACCGACCGGCCGCACCAGTACGTCCTGCGCTCGTCCGACGACCGCGGCTTGGCGTCCGCGCTGATCGCCGACGGCTCCACCGCGGGCGTCCAGCTGGTCGACGGCGTGCTGAGCGTCGAGGCCGTGTCGTTCCTGCGGTTCACCGAGCTGCTGCCGCGCGTCGCCCGCGACGCGGGGATCCGGCTCTACGAGGTCTCACCGACCGACGAGTCGCTCGAGAGCGTCTTCTCCTATCTGGTGAAGAGTTAGGGGTACCGACATGAACGGGACCGTTGTCCGGTTGACCTACCGGGCGTTGCTCGGGGGCCGGCGCGCCTGGCTGTTGTTGCTGATGTCGGTGCTGCTGCTCTCGATGGCCGTGCTGCTGCGGATCGCTGTCGGGGTGGACCACCAGGTCACCGCGGACTTCCTCGGCGCGGTCGCGGTGGCCGCGCTGGTGCCGTTGTTCGGGCTGATCGTCGGCACCGGCGTCATCGGGCCGGAGATCGACGACGGGTCGATCGTCTACCTGCTGTCCAAGCCGATCTCGCGCCCGAAGATCATCATGAGCAAGCTGGTCGTCGCCGCCGCAGGGACCGTGCTGTTCGCCGCGGTGCCGACGTTCGTGGCCGGGCTGGTGATGTCCGGGACGACGGGGCGCATCGCGCTCGGCTTCGGCGCCGCCGCGCTGGTGGCGTCGCTGGCCTACAGCGCGATCTTCCTGCTGCTGGCCGTCGTCACCCGGCACGCGGTCGTGTACGGGCTGGCGTACGCGTTGATCTGGGAGGGCCTGCTCGGCTCGTTCGTCCCCGGTGCGCGGACGCTGAGCGTGCAGCAGTGGTCGCTGTCGCTGACCGAGGCGATCGCCACCCGCGACATCGTGTCGTCCGACGTGCGGCTGGCGGTCGCCGGGGTGCTGCTGGCCGTCGTGATCGTTGGCGCCACCTGGTACGCCGGCCAGCGGCTGCGCGTACTCACGCTGGCCGGCGACGAGTGAGCCATCAGGCGTTCTGACGCTCGGCCCGCTCCCGCACCAGCTCCTCGACGGCGAGCGGCAGCGTCGTGTGGAAGTCGATCAGCTTCGCCCACGTCGGCCTGACCACGATCCGCACCATGCGCTGGTAGAGCGAGCGGACCTCGGCCTCCCACTCGACCCGCTGCTCCGGCGTCATCTCGTAGCTGGTGTTCATCTCCATGTACTCGGCCGGGATGCCCTCGACGAAGTCCAGCTCGGCCTGGCCGCGCAGCAGCAGGATCTTCGGCGGGTGCACCTCGGTGTCGATGGTCAGCGCCACCGCCGGGTTCGCGCGCAGCGCCGCGATCTTCGGCGCGTTCGGCGTCGTGCACATGACGATCTCGCTGCCGTTCCAGGTGAACCCGATCGGGACGGTGCGAGGCGTGCCGTCGGCGGCGACGTACGCCAGCCGGGTGATGTCGCGGGCCAGCAGTTCCTGGCTCAGCGGGCGGTTCAGGATCTCGGCGATATCGTGCTGCTGCATGGTGTGCTCCTCGGGTCCTCCGGCCGCCCCGTCGGGGCTGCTCGTACACCGGGGACGGAGCCGGTGCCGCGTTCTCGACATTCCACCGGACGGGATTTTCCGGCGGCCGGTCCGGCGTTGCAGCACGCATGACGACAGTCGGGTTCATCGGCGCCGGCAACGTCGGCGCGCAACTGGCGCGGCTCGCCTCGGAGCACGGCTATAACGTCGTGCTGAGCAACTCGCGCGGGCCCGAGACACTGGTGGACCTGGTCGACGAGCTGGGCGACAACGCCCGGGCCGGCACCGCCGAGGACGCGGCGGCCGGCGGCGACATCGTCGTCGTGGCGATCCCGCTGCGGGCGATCGGATCGGTGCCGGTCGAGCCGCTGGCCGGCAAGATCGTCATCGACGCCTGCAACTACTACCCCCGGCGCGACGGCCACATCCCCGAGCTGGACGACGAGTCCACGACGACGTCGGAGCTGGTGCAGGCGCACCTGCCGCGGTCGCACGTCGTCAAGGCGTTCAACCACATCCGGGCCGGCGAGCTGACCACCGACGGCCGGCCCTCGGGCACCTCCGGGCGGCGGGCGCTGATCGTCGCGGGCGACGACGCCGACGCCAAGGCGCGGGTCGCGAAGCTGATCGACCGGTTCGGCTTCGACGTCGTCGACATCGGGCCGCTCGCCGAGGGCTGGCGCATTCAGCCGGACACCCCGGGCTACGGTCAACGGCGTACGGCGGACCAGTTGCGCGCCGACGTCGCCGCCGCTCGTCGCTACCGGGACAGGTGATTTCGCCGGACGTTGTCAGTGGCTGCGACTAGTGTTCGAACTCCAGTTCAAGCGAAGCCCCGGAGGCCGACATGATGTTGGACACCTGTCCCGCCGTCGAGCAGCAGCAGTGGCGGGACCAGGAGGACGCGTGGCTGCGCGACACGGTCCGCCGGCACGGCATGGCCGTGCAGTACGCCGCCGGCGCGCCACCGTTCGCCTACTCGGTCGGGCTGTTCGGTCTCGGCCATCCGGAGCTGCTGGTGTACGGGCTGGACCTGCAGTCCAGCGCCTGGGTGCTGAACCACCTCGGCGAGCGCGTCCGCGACGGCGAGCGGTTCGGCCCGGGCCGGCCGCTTCGACTGCACGGCTGGTCGCACCGGCTGCAGCTGTTCCCCTTCCACGACGGGGAGGAGCCGGCGGTGCTCGGCTCGGCACAGCGCTTCTACGGCCGCGGCCCGGCCGACCCGGTGCCCGCGCTGCAGCTCATCTGGGACGACGCCGATGGGCGGTTCCCCTGGGACGAGGGGTACGAGCTGCCGGCCGGGCTGCAGCCGGCGCCGCGGCCGCACTCACCGGAGTAGGCGCGTCCTCGTCAGTGACGCGGTCGTCGGCGACGCCGTGGTCGGTGACGCGGCTATCCGTGACGCGGTTGTAGGCGACGCGGTGGACGGTGACGCGGCAGGCGACGGCGCGGTCATGCGGCGAGCACGGCGTGCGCCGTGGGTAGGTATGACCCGCCCCTCTAGGGAGGGTGCCCACCCTACGGGCGGGCACCGACACTGTCCGCGATCGCCGTCGCGGAGCGGGCGCGGGGCCGCACATAGCGGCGGGACGGGCCGTGGGGCGATGGCGGCCGTGCGGGAGCACCGCTAGGGCGGGCGCAGCGTGCGCCGTGAGGTAGGTATGACCCGCCCCTCTAGGGAGGGTGCCCACCCTACGGGCGGGCACCGACACTGTCCGCGATCGCCGTAGCCGAGCGGGTGCGGGGCCGCACATCACGGCGACGCGGGGCCGTCTGGCGCGCTGGCGGCCGGGCGTGGACGCCGCAAGGGCGCGGCGGCTGGACGGGGCACGGCGATGCGCCAAGCCGGGGCAGCGTGATCCGGCGGCGCGTGCCGTCACGTCACGCGCCGCCGGGGCGCATACGCCCGCCGCAGCGGTCAGTTCTGCGCGGCTTCGGCCGGCGGCTTGTCGTCGGCGTGGTGCCGGCGCCACCGGCTCAGCCGGCGGTGCGCGCCGTCGTCCCCGGTGTCGACGACGCCATCCGTGGCCGAGTCGGTGGTGGTCCGGCCGGTCGTGGTGCCGGCCACCGGCATCGCCGTGGTCGCCTGGTCCTCAGCCAGCTCCTGGTGGGCGACCTTCTGCCGCAGGTACCTGATCTCCGTCCGCCGCGACCGGGCGGCACGCAGGCCGGCGGCGAGCGCGGCCACCGCGGCCAGCACGACGAGCATCGTCACGGCGCCGGCGACGAAGACGCCCCACACGGGGATGTCGACGTCCAGGCCGAACGATTCGACCAGCACCTCGCCGGTGCCGTCAGCCGCGGCCACGTACATCGCGGCGCCGACGACCACGAACAACAGCAGTGCGAGCACGATCAACATGGCTCCCGACCTCCTCTGGAGTCTGCGAAGCTCACGTACCCGCGCGGGCCGCCCCCAAACCGGCGGTCAGGACCGCAGCAGCTCCGCGGGACCGGCCACGACCCGGTGCGCACCGCCGTCGAGCAGGACCTGCGGCGACGTGCCGGTGGCGATGCCGATCACGAGGCCGACGCCGGCGGACAGCGCCGACCGCACGCCGGGCACGGTGTCCTCCAGGGCGACGGCGTCGGCCGGCGGCACACCGAGGGCGGCGGCACCGGCGAGGTACGGCGACGGGTCCGGCTTGCCGGCCGACGTCGTCTCGGCGGTGACGAGTTCGGCGAACAGGTCGCGGATGCCGAGGACGTCGCCGATCGCGCGCTCGGCCCACCACCGCCCGGCCGACGTCACCAGCGCGATCGCGACACCAGCCGCATGCAGCCGGCGGACCAGCTCGGCCGCGCCGGGCACCGGCCGCAGCGGATGTGCCTCGTGATCGAGATGCGACAGCACGCCCTCGACCAGGGCGTCGGTGTCCTCGCCGGTCCACGGGCCGGGAAGCTGAGCGAACACCTCCTCGCCGCGACGGCCGGCGAACGCGCGCAGCACCTCGGGTCCGGCGTCCCAGCCGCGGGCGGTGAAGTACGCCCGGTAGGCGGCCTGGTTGGCCGGCTCGCTGTCGACCAGCGTGCCGTCGAGGTCGAGCAGCGCGGCCCGCCGGCCGGCGAGCACCTGGTCGACCCCCGGGTCCAGCCCGTCGCTCACCGGTTCCACACGAACAGCACCTCGCCCGCGGCGACCGCGCCGCCGGCGTGCAGCGAGGTCAGCTGGCCGGCGGTCGCCTCCAGCGCGATCACCGGCGCCACCGGCGACCGGCCGCCGGACTCGACGGCGGCGGGATGCCAGGTGACGACGGCGGCGCCGGCGGCCACCGTGTCGCCCTCGGCGACGTGCAGCTCGAAGCCGGCGCCCTCCAGCTGCACGGTGTCGATGCCGAGGTGGGTGAGCACACCGGCGCCGTCCTCGGTCTGGACGACGAACGCGTGCGGGTGCAGCTTGACCAGCCGGCCCGGCACCGGCGCGACCGCCGTCACCGCGCCGGTCCGGTCCGGGTCGACCGCGAGGCCGGGGCCGACCAGGGCCTGGGCGAAGACCGGGTCCGGCACCTCGGCCAGCTCGATCACCCGCCCGGGCACCGGGGACAGCACGTCGAGCTGGGTCACATCAGGTCCTCGATGTCGGTGGCGATGGTGTCCGCCTCGGGCCCGACGACGACCTGGACGACCTGCCCGGCCGAGATGACGCCGAACGCGCCGGCGGCCTTCAGCGCCTTCTCGTCGACCTTGGACGAGTCGTGCACCTCGGTGCGCAGCCGGGTCGCGCACGGCTCGATCTCGACGATGTTCTCGGCGCCGCCCAGCGCCTTCAGGATCTGCTCGGCCTTGTCCATGGGTCCCCTCCGTTGGTGTGTGAAGTGCGCGGCCGGCTCAGCTGCCGGCCGGGTCTGTCTGGGTGACCTTCGAGAGCCCGCGGGGCGCGTCCGGGTCGAGGCCGAGCCTGCGCGCCAGCGCCTCCACCGTCAACTGCGCCGGCACGACGAGCGCCAGCGGGGCCACCAGCTCCCGCAGCGCCGGGCCGGGCACGCAGACGTCGACGGCGCCGGCGAACCCGGCGTCGCCGCCGATGCCGATGGTCGCGGCCGCGCCGCGGCGGCGCAGGTCGTGCGCCAGCTCCGTCATGCCCGACACCATCGGCCCGTCGGCGGCGGACACCAGCAGCGCGACGTGCTCGGCGTCGACGACGGCGATCGGGCCGTGCCGCAGGTCGGCGTAGGACAGCCCGCGCACCGGGCGAAGGCAGGTCTCCTCCAGCTTCAGCGCTGCCTCCAGCGCCGTGCCGAACGTGATGCCGCGCCCACTGACCAGCGTCTCCGGCGTCGACGCGAGCCGCTCGGCGGCCTCGTCGACACCTTCGCGCCGCTCGATCAGCCGCTGCACCTCGCCCGGGACCCGGTCCAGGTCGGCGTCGAGCGTGCCGGGCTTCGCGGCCAGTGCGTCGGCCAGCACGGCCATCGCGGCCAGCTGGGTGGTGTACGACTTCGTGGCCGGCACCGCGAGCTCCGCGCCGGCCTGCGTGACCAGCGCCAGGTCCGCCGCGCCGGCCAGCGCGCTGCCGCCGTCGTTGGTGACGGCGATCGTGCGGGCGCCGTGGGCGGCGGCCCAGGCCTGGGTCTCGACGATCTCCGCGGTCTCCCCGGACTGCGACACCGACACGACCAGCGCCTCGGAGAGATCGAGGTCGGAGTGGTAGTGCGTCGCCACACTCGGCGCCGCCAGCCCGCCCGGGACGCCCGCGTGCACCTCGAGCAGGTACCGGCCGTAGATCGCCGCGTTGTCCGACGACCCGCGGGCGACGAACAGCACGACGCGGCGGCTCTCGGCCAGCGTCTTCAGCTCCGTCCGCAGCGGCAGCAGCGACTCCAGGGTGCGGGCGATGGCCTCCGGCTGCTCGGCGATCTCGCGGGCCATGATCGTGTGGGTCACGGGGCGGTCTCTCCTGTCGGGTCGATCGGCTGACGGGGTCAGGTGGTGGCGTCGGGCGCCACGCTGCGCCGACGAGGGACGACCGATGGGTTCGGGCGGGCCACCGGTACCCACAGTGTGTACCGGTCCGAGCGGAACGCCGAGCGGCTGTACTCGATCGCGGAGTCGCCGGTGAACGCGCGCCGGGAGATCCGCAGCACCGGCTTGCCCGGCTTGATGTGCAGCAGCTTGGCCTCCTCGTGGTCGGCCTCACCGGCGTCGATCGTGTCCTCGCCCCAGTCGGGGATCAGCCCGCGGGCGTCGAGCTCGACGTACACGCTGGCCGGGACGGCGCCGTCGAGGAACCCGGGCAGCCGGCCGGCCGGCAGCCAGGTGTGCTCGACGGCCATCGGCTCGTCGTCGGCCAGGCGCAGCCGGTGCAGGTGGATGAGGTTCTCGCCGGGCGCGACCTTGAGCGCCTCCGCGATGTCGTGCTCGGCCGGCGCGAAGCCCGCCGAGAGCACCTTGACGCCGGCGGTCATGCCACGCCGGGTCATCTCCTCGGTGAACGACGCCAGCCGGACCTGCAGGTCCACCTTGGGTGGCGCGACGAACGTCCCGCGACCCTGCACCCGTTCGAGCACGCCCTCTACGACCAGCGCGTCGACCGCCTGGCGCACCGTCATCCGGGAGACGCCGAACCGCTCGCACAGCATCCGCTCCGACGGCACGGGGTCGCCGGTGCGCAGCTCACTGAGGACGAGAGTGCGCAGGTAGTCGCGCACTTGTAGGTACTTCAGCGTCGATCGGCGCAAGGACAGCACGGGACTCGCATCGGGTCGGGGCCACCGGAAATCCGGTCGACCGGCTGATCGAGGGCACACACCCCTTGACAAGTGTGGGGCGCAGCCACATTGTATGGGCCACTGGTCAAGTCATCTAGACCAGTTCCTACCACTGTCCGTGATGTCGGAAATGAGAGGGTCTCCGTGAACGTGGTCGACGGACCGGTGCCCAAACACCGGCAGCTCAGAGAGATCCTGCTCGCGATGATCGAGGGCGAGCTGGTGCCGGACGCGCCGGTGCCCTCGGAGCGCGAGCTGGTGGCGCGCTTCAAGGTCAGCCGGGCGACGGTGCGCGAGGCCGTCGGCCGGCTGGTCGCCGAGGGCCGGCTCTACCGCGTGCGCGGCAAGGGCACCTTCGTCGCCGCGGCCAGCATCGAGTCGCAGATGCACCTGTCCTCGTTCACCGAGGACATGCGCCGCCGCGGGCACAAACCGTCGACCGTCGTGCTGGGCGCCGACGAGACCGCGGCGCCGCCGCCGGCCCGCGCGGCGCTCGGCCTGGACGTCATCGACCGCGCCTACCGGATCGAGCGGCTGCGCTCGGCCGACGGAGCGCCGATGGCGCACGAGGTGTCCTGGCTGCCGGCGGCGCCGCTGCCCGGGCTGCTCGAGCGCGACCTCACCAGTTCCGTCTACTCGATCCTGGCCCACGACTACGGCCGCGTCCTCGACTCCGCCGCCCAGACGGTGTGGGCCGAGGGCGCCGACCCGCTGCGCGCACGGCTGCTTCGCGTCCCGCCGGCCGCGCCGCTGCTGGTCTTCCGCAAGACCTCCTACGCCGCCGGGCGGCCGATGGAGCACGTCACCTCGTGGTACCGCGCCGACCGGTACCAGGTGCACATGACGCTGGAACGCACCCCCCACACGGGCTCGGCGGGCGCCGGACCCGGACATCACCTGTAGAGGAGAAGCACGTGAACCCTCACATCCTCACGACGACGAGAGGGGCGACGGGATGAGCGCGGTGACCGCCACCGCGACCGGGAAGCGCGGCTTCCCCGGTCTGGCCGTTCTGCAACGCATCGGCCGCAGCCTCATGCTGCCGATCGCCGTCCTGCCGGCCGCGGCGCTGCTGCTGCGGCTCGGCTCGAACGACATGCTGGGAGGCGAGCCGGGCACCGTCGCGCCGGGCATGCCGGCCGGCCTGGCCCAGTACGACGGGCTGCACTGGCTGCAGCCGGTCTCCGAGGTGGTGGGGGCCGCCGGCGCGGGCATCTTCAACAACCTGCCGCTGATCTTCGCGCTCGGCGTCGCGATCGGCTTCGCCCGCAAGGCCGACGGCTCGACGGCGCTGGCCGCCGTCGTCGGCTACCTGGTCTACGACAGCGTCTCCGACGCGATGTCGCCGCACGTCCTCGACCGGGCCGCCGAGGGCGAGACCCAGCAGCTGATCAACTTCGGTGTGCTCGGCGGCATCATCATGGGCCTCACCGCCGCCTTGCTGTGGCAGCGGTTCTACCGGATCAAGCTGCCTCCGTACCTGGCCTTCTTCGGCGGCCGCCGGTTCGTGCCGATCATCACGGCGTTCGTGGCGATCTTCATCGCCGTCGGCATGAGCTTCCTGTACAAGCCGTTCGATGCCGGACTGACCAACCTCGGTGAGTGGGTCACCGAGAACGACGTGCTCGGCGGCGGGCTGTACGGCTTCTTCAACCGGCTGCTGATCCCGCTCGGCCTGCACCACATTCTCAACTCGTTCCCGTGGTTCCAGTTGGGCGAGTACACGACGGCCACTGGCGACGTCGTGCAGGGCGACATCTTCCGCTTCCTCAACGGCGACCCGACCGCGGGCGCGTTCATGACCGGCTTCTTCCCGATCATGATGTTCGCCCTTCCGGCCGCGGCGCTGGCGATCTGGCAGACCGCCCGCCCGGCGCAGAAGAAGATCGTCGGCGGCATCATGCTCGGCGCCGCGCTGACGTCGTTCCTCACCGGCGTCACCGAGCCGCTGGAGTTCTCGTTCCTGTTCGTCGCGTTCCCGCTGTACTTCATCCACGCGGTCCTGACCGGTACCGCGCTGGCTCTGACGAACGCGCTGGACATCCGCGACGGGTTCGGCTTCTCCGCCGGCTTCATCGACTACGCGATCAACTTCCGGATCGCGGAGAAACCGCTGCTGTTGATCGTCATCGGCCTCGGCTACGCGGCGATCTACTACTTCCTGTTCCGCTGGGTGATCACCAAGTGGAACCTGCGGACGCCGGGCCGCGAGGAGGACGCCGAGGCGGTGGAGGCCTCGCTCGGCGAGGAGGCCGCCGAGATCGTCGAGGAGCAGGAGAAGGTGCCGGCCGGCGCCCCCGTCCCGCCGGACCGCTCGACGGTGGCGGACGGCCCGGTGGTGTCGGACGGCCCGCCGGTGGCGCCGCCGCCCGCGCCGGAACCGCCGACCGCGCCGCCGACGGCACCGCCGTCGGACGGCCGGCAGAACTGACCGGTTCGCTGTGATCGTCGGCACTTCCCGCCCCGCGACGGGCGGGAAGTGCCGATGATCGTGTGTGGGGGAGAGTTCGAGGAGGAGCACGGTGGCAGTGATCAGCGGAGTGGGTGTCAGTTCCGGGCGGGCGGTGGGACCGGTGGTCCGGATGCCGGACCCGGTGGCCGAACCGGCGGCGGGGTCCACGGTGCCCGACGGCGCCGACGTGGCGGCCGAGGGCGCCCGCATCGCCGCCGCGGCGGAGCAGGTCCGCGCCGACCTCGAGCGGCGGGCGGCGGCCGCGCACGGCGACGGCGCCGCCGTGCTCGAGGCGACGGCGCTGATGGCGGCCGACCCGGCGCTGGTCACGGCCGCGCAGAAGAAGGTGGACGACGGGACGGCGCCGGCCCGCGCGGTGTGGGAGGCGGCGGCCGAGGTCCAGGCGATGCTGGAGTCGCTCGGCGGGTACATGGCCGAGCGGGCCCGCGACGTCGCCGACGTCCGCGACCGGATCGTGGCCGTGCTCGACGGCCGCCCGGCGCCCGGCGTGCCGGAGCGCGACGAGCCGTTCGTCCTGGTGGCGCACGACCTCGCCCCGGCGGACACCGCGACGCTGAATCCGGCGACCTGCCTGGCGCTGGTGACCGAGGGCGGCGGGCCGACGTCGCACACCGCGATCCTGGCCCGGGCCCTCGGGCTGCCCGCGGTCGTCGCGGCGCCCGGCATCCTGTCCGTCGACGAGGGCACGGTCGTGCTGGTCGACGGCGGAGTCGGCACCGTCGAGCCGGACCCGGCGGCGGACGTCGTCGAAGCGGTCCGGGCCGCGGCCGCCCGCGTGCTGATGTTCGACGGCACGGGCCGCACTGCCGACGGGCACCGCGTCCAGCTGCTGGCCAACGTCGGCGACGCGAAGGGCGCGGCCGCCGCCGCTGAGGCCGGCGCCGAGGGCGTCGGGCTGTTCCGCACCGAGTTCTGCTTCCTCGACCGTGCCGAGGAGCCCACCGTCCAGGAGCAGGTCGAGCAGTACCGCGCGGTGCTGGAGCCGTTCGCCGGCAAGAAGGTCGTCGTCCGCACCCTCGACGCCGGCGCCGACAAGCCGCTGCCGTTCCTCACCGACGCGACCGAGGCCAATCCCGCGCTGGGCGTCCGCGGCTACCGCACCGCCGTCCGGCATCCCGAGGTGCTCGACCACCAGCTCGAGGCCATCGCCCGGGCGGCCACGACCTCCGGCACCGAGGTGTGGGTGATGGCGCCGATGATCTCGACCGCGGCCGAGGCCGCCGACTTCGTCGCGCTCGCCAACGGCCACGGGCTGGCGACGGCCGGCGTGATGGTCGAGGTGCCGGCGGTCGCGCTGACCGCCGACGCGCTGATGGCGAACGTGGCGTTCGCCAGCATCGGCACCAACGACCTCACCCAGTACGCGATGGCCGCCGACCGGCTGCTCGGCGACCTGGCCGAGCTCAGCGACGGGTGGCAGCCGGCCGTGCTGCGGCTGGTGCACCTGACCGCCGAGGCCGGGCTCCAGGCGAACCGGCCGGTGGGTGTCTGCGGCGAGGCCGCGGCCGACCCCGCGCTCGCCGTCGTGCTGACGGGGCTCGGCGTCACCAGCCTCTCGATGACGGCGCGCGCCATCCCCGAGGTCGCCGCGACCCTGCTCTCGGTCACGAAGGCGGAGTGCCAGCGGCTGGCCGAGCTGGCGCTGGCCGCCCCCGACGCCAAGGCCGCCCGCGCCGCCGTCCACGCCGAGCTTCCACCGCTGGCCTGACCGAACGCGGGCGTCGCCGGGGCTGGACAGCGCCGGGGGTGCGCAGTAGCTTGCGTCGGTGCGCGAAGCGATCACGACCTCGCAGGCCCCGGCCTCGCCGCTGTTCAGTCAGGCGATCAAGGCGGGCCAGCACATCTACGTGTCGGGGTTGGTGGGCGTCGACGTAGCGACCGGCAAGCCCGCCGGCCCGACGATTCAGGAGCAGACGCGACAGGCGATCGCCAACTGTGAGGCAGTGCTTCGCGCAGCGGGCGCCACCCTTGATGACGTTGTCGAGGTCGGGATCCTGTTGAGCGATCCGGCGGACTTCCCGGGCATGAACGAGGAGTACGCCAACTGGTTCTCGGACCCGCTCCCGGCGCGCTACGCCGCGAAGCTCGGAGCCGAGATTCCTGGGATCCTCGTCTCGATCCGGATGACGGCGGTCACCGGCTAGGCCAGGCCGAGGCGGGCGTCGACGGCGGCGGCTGAGAAGACGTGGTCGACGACCATGATGCGGGCGCCCTCGATGGCGGCGCGGTCCTGCAGGGCCGACGCGGTGATGGTGAGGTTGCGGGTGGCCAGCGGGACCGTCCGCTCGTACAGCGACTCGCGCACGCCGATGAGGAAGTGCTCGTGCGTCATCGCCATCGAGCCGCCGATCACCAGCACGCCCGGGTTGAGCAGCGCCACCGCCGTCGCGAGCACCTCGCCGACCAGCTGGCCGGCGGTGCGGACGAGCGCGATCGCGTCGGCGTTGCCGGCCTGCACGAGCCGGGCGACGTCGGTCGGGGTCTCCGCCGCGATGCCGCGCTCGGTCAGCTGCCGGACCAGCGCGCCGCCGCTGGCGTGCGCGGCCAGGCAGCCGTTGGCGCCGCACGCGCACACCGCCCCCGCGACGGGGTGCGCGATGCGGATGTGCCCGATGTCGCCGGCGCCGCCGGCGATGCCGCGCTCCGGCCGGCCGCCGAGGATCAGCCCGGCGCCGATCCCGGTGCCGACCTTCACGTAGAGCAGGCTCGGCACGTCCGGGTGGTGCCGCCGCGCCTCGCCCAGCCCCATCAGGTTGGCGTCGTTGTCGATCAGCGCCGGCACGCCGAACCGCTCCTCGAACACGGTCGTCACCGGGTGGTCGTCCCAGCCGGGCATGATCGGCGGCTGCTGCAGCCGCTTCGTCGCGACGTTCACCGGGCCGGGCACGCCGATGCCGATGCCGCACAGCCCGTCCCGCGCCGCGGAGCCCGCCGGTGCCGACGCGAGCAGCGCCTCGAATCCGTCCAGCACGGCCGCGAGGACCGGGTCCGGGCCGTCCTGGATCCGGATCCGGCTGGTGCTCTCGGCGATGACCGCCCCGGCGGCGTCCTGCAGCGCCAGCCGCGCGTGCGTCGCACCGAGGTCGGCGGTCAGCACGTACTTGTCGGTGTCGACGAACGACAGGCCCTTCGCCGGCCGCCCGGCCACGCCGGAGTGCTGCGCGCCCGCCTCGCTCAGGTACCCGCCCGCGGTCAGCATCGCCAGCCGCTGGGTCAGCGTCGAGCGGGACAGCCCGGTCTGCTCCTGCAGCTCGCGCCGGGTCGTGACCTCGCCGGAGCGGACCAGCTGCAGGATCTGCCCCGCCGTCGTCCCCGTCATCCCTTCTCCGCGCCGCTGGTGAGTCCCTCGACGAGCATCCGCTCGGCCAGGAAGAACAGCGCGATGATCGGCACCGTCAGCACCACCGAGCCGGCCATCAGCACCGTCGTCGGCACCTCGATCGACCCGGACAGCCGGGACAGGCCGAGGCTGACGGTCCAGTTGTCGCGCCGCTCGACGAGGAAGAGCAGCGCGAACAGGAACTCGTTCCACGCGATCATGAACACGTAGAGCCCGGTGGCGATCAGCGACGGCATCGACAGCGGCAGGCTGATCCGCCGGATGACGCCGAACCGCGTGCACCCGTCGATCAGCGCCGCCTCCTCCAGCGACACCGGGATGGTCGCGAAGTAGTTGCGCAGCATGTAGATCGCCACCGGCACAGTCTGCGCCACGTACACGATCGCCAGCGCCAGCAGGTTCCCGCGCAGGCTCAGCTGGGAGAACAGCACGAACAGCGGGATCGCCAGCAGGATCGGCGGGAACAGGTAGACGACGAGGAACAGGGCGCCGGACGCGCCGCGGCCGCGGAAGGCCAGCCGGCTGACGGCGTACGCGCCGAGGATCGACGCCACCAGCGTCACGATGACGGTGACGGTGGCGACCAGCGCGCTGTTGCCCATGTACTGCAGGAACCCTTGGCCGCCGTCGTCGACTGACGTCAGCACCTCGCGGTAGGTGTCGGCGGTGAACTCCGACGGCGACACCCACAGCCGGCCGGGATCGAGCAGCACCTCGGCGATCGGCCGCACCGAGAGCACCAGCATGTAGAGGAACGGCACGATCGTGACCAGCGCCAGGACGACGATCGTCACGACCCGCAGGGTGCCCCACACCCGCTCCTCGCGGCTGCGCGCACGCGACCGGCGGCGCCGCGGCGGCGACGGTGTGCGCGGCGGTGCGGTCGCGACGGTGTCCACGCTCACGACGTCTCCCCTCGGGCCCCTGCCGTGCGCAGGTACACGGCGATGAAGACGGTCAGCACGGCGGCCAGCACCAGCGACTGAGCCGCCGCCGCGCCGATGTCGGTGCGCGCCGTCAAGAACTCGTACACCCGGATCGACACCACCTCGGTGCCGGCGCCACCGCCGGTCAGCAGGTACACGTCGTCGAACTTGTTGAACGTGAAGATGAACCGCAGGATCGTCAGCAGCGCGATCACCGGCATCAGCTGCGGCAGCGTGATGTGGCGGAACCGCTGCCAGATCGACGTCCCGTCGACGACGGCGGCCTCGTCCAGCTCGCCCGGCAGCGCCTGCAGCCGGGCGATGAGGAACAGGAACGCGAACGGGAAGTACCGCCACGCCTCGAACGCGATCACCGTCAGCAGTGCCAGCGGCACCGTCACGTCGACGCCGAACAGCCCGACCGAGTAGTCTCGCTGGGACAGGAACGGCACCGGCTCGTCCCAGCCGAGGAACCGGGTGCCCCAGGCGTTGACGATGCCGAACTGCGGGTTCAGCGCGACCGACCACACGAACGTCGCCGCGACGACCGGCGCGACATAGGGCAGCAGCATCGCCGCGCGCAGCAGACCGCGGCCGCGGAACGGCCGGCGCAGCGCCAGCGCGGCGACCAGCCCGATGGCGATCGAGCCGAGCGTCGCGCCGACGGTGTACACGACGGTGATCCACAGCGACGACCAGAACCCGGACGAGCCGAACACCGTCGAGAAGTTGTCCAGGTTGTACTCGCCGAAGAAGCCGGCGTCGCGCAGGTTGATCAGCCGGACGTCCTGGAAAGCCAGCGAGATCGTCCAGATCACCGGCAGCACCACGACGACCAGCACGATCAGCAGCGTCGGTGAGATCAGCCGGTACGCCAGCCGGGACTCCTGGCGGGCCAGCGTGTCGGTGCGCGGCATCCGCGTCACTCCAGGCTCTGCTGGATCTCGGTGACGGCGTCCTGGGCCTGCTGCGCTGCCTCCTCACCGGTGCCGCTGCCGCTGACCAGCTCGTTCAGCGCGGCCGCGACCGGCAGCTCGCCGAGCGTGGCGCCGACCAGCTGGCCCTGGCCCTGCTCGAAGCCCCAGCGCTGGATCGTCTCGGCGCTGGTGCGCACGGTCTCCAGCGTCTGCGCGTCGTAGAAGTCCGAGAGCGGCGCCAGCGTGTCGACGCCGGCGTCGAGGCCCTCCCACGCGGTGACGTACTCCTCGGCGTCGTCCGCGCTGCCCTGCCGGGTCGGGATCTTCCCCTCCGGCGCGACGGCGAGCCAGTCGATGTAGCCGTCGGAGAGCATGTACTGGACGAACTCCGACGACGGCTCGGTGGCAGAATCGGCGGTCATCGCCCACGAGGTGATCTCGCCGTACGAGGCCGGCTCGTCGCCGCTGGGCCCCTGGACCGCCGTGACGACGCCGCTGTTCTGGGCCAGGAACGCCGGGTCCGCGCGGCACTCCTCGCAGGTCGGCAGGGCGTCGTTGCGCAGCCCGGCCAGCTCGTCGAGGATGAACGACGACCACACGAGCATCGCGGCCTGGCCGGCGAAGTAGGTGGCCCGGGTCGTGTCGACGTCCTGGTTGCCGGCGACGGAGTAGTTGCGCACGAGGTCGGCGTAGAAGTCGAACGTCTCGGCGCACTCCGGCGAGTCCAGCGTGACCGTGCCCTCGTCGTCGACCAGCTCGCAGCCGTTGCCCAGCGCGAAGTACTCGAAGCTCTGCTGGGTGAACGCGTCGCCGGGGATGGTCGGCGCGGCGATGCCGGCGACGGCGTCGCTGTCCAGCGCCTCGGCGGCGGCCGTGATCGCCTCGAACGTCGTCGGCGGCTCCAGGCCGGCCGCCTCGAACAGGTCCTTGCGATAGACCATCAGCTGCGGCCAGCCGTCGCTGGGAACCGCCAGCTGCGTGTCGCCGTCGCGGGTCAGCTCCAGCGCGGCCTGGGCGAAGGTGTCCTCGCCGAGCTCGTCGACGATGCTCGCCGGGGTCTCGGTGTCCAGCAGTTCGTTGACGGCCATCGACTGCACGCCGGCCAGGCCCACCGCGCCGATGACGTCGGGCAGGTCGCCGGCCGCGGCGGAGGACGTGATGAGCTGGTCGAAGTCGCTCTCGGCCACCGACACGAGCTCGATGTCGACGCCGCTGGACTGGCTGAACGCGTCGGCGATCGCCTCGATCGCGGTGACCCGGTCGGCGATGTCCTCGACCACCCACACGGTGATGGCGTCGGCGTCGCCGGCCGAGTCGCCGCCGTCGTCGTCGCCACCGCCGCACGCGGCGAGCAGGACCGATCCGGCGAGGACGGTGGCCGCCCCGCGGCCGAGGGTGCGTGCTCTCATGCGAACCTCTCATCGTCGAGAGTGCCAGCTCTTGGGTTACGGCCATGAAACACCTAATAATGTCCGATGACAAGACATAATTCGCCTGACCGTCCGACACAATTACATTCAACCGAAGTAGGGGTGTCTGATGCCGCTCGTCGTGCAGTTCACCGGTCCGCGTGAGGTCGGCGTGGCCGACGAGCCGTCGTCGCCGCTGGGCGCGGGGCAGGTCCGCATCGCCACCTGGTACTCCGGCATCTCCGCCGGCACCGAGCTGACCGCCTACCGCGGCTCCAACCCGTACCTGAACAAGACCTGGGACGCGGCGGCGCGGCTGTTCACCGAGGGCGCGCCGGCGTTCTCCTATCCGGTCTCGGGCTGGGGCTACCAGGAGGTCGGCCAGGTCACCGAGGTCGCGCCGGACGTGACGTCGCCGCGAGTCGGCGACGTGGTCTACGGCATCTGGGGGCACCGCGCCGAGACCGTCGTGCCCGCGGCGATCGCGGCCCGGCGGCTGCTCCCGGCCGGCGTCGACCCGGTGCACGGCGTGTTCGCCCGGGTCGGCGCGATCGCGCTCAACGCCGTGCTCGCCGCCGACGTGCACCTCGGCGAGCACGTGGCGATCTTCGGCCAGGGCGTCATCGGGCTGCTGGCCACGCGGCTGGCCGGGCTCAACGGCGCGTCGGTGACGGCGGTCGACGGGCTGGCCGACCGGGTCGCGCTGGCGTCCCGGTTCGGCGCCGTGCAGGCGGTCCCGGCCGACGTGGCCGGCGGTGCGGCGGTGGCGGTGCGGACGGTCACCGGCGGCGCCGGCGCGGACACGGCGATCGAGCTGAGCGGCAGCTACCGGGCGCTGCACGAGGCGATCCGCTCCGTCCGCCCGGGCGGCCGCGTCGTAGCGGCCGGCTTCTACCAGGGCGACGGGGCCGGGCTGCGGCTCGGCGAGGAGTTCCACCACAACCGGGTCGAGATCGTGGCCAGCCAGATCAGCGGCACGCCGCGGGCACTCGGCGACCGGTGGAACCACGACCGGCTGCTGTCGGTGGTGATGTCGCTGGTCGCGTCCGGCGCGGTGGACGTCGCGCCGCTCGTGTCGCACGTCATGCCGGTGACGGAGGTGGCCGGCGCGTTCGAACTGCTGGATCGCCGGCCGGCCGAGGCGCTGCAGGTGGTGCTCCGATTCCCGGGCGCCCCATGATCATCAACCTTTCGCGTCGTCTGGGCAGCACCGAAGGTTGATGATCATGGGACGCTGCTGCCCATGACCCGGCCGCCATCGCCTCCGCCGGCGGTCGTGCCGCCGGCCCGGTCGCGCCCATCACCGAGATGACCGTCGAGCAGTGGGACCACATGCTCGGCATCAACCTGCGCGGCCATTTCTCGTCACCCGCGCGGTCGTCGGGCACCTCGTCGCCGCGGGCTGGGGACGCATCGTCAACATCTCCAGCATCTCCGCGCTCGGCGACGACGGCCGGTCGCACTACTCCAGCGCCAAGGCGGGGCTGCTCGGCTTCACCAAGTCGCTGGCGTTGGAGCTCGCACCGCACGGCGTCACCGTCAACGCGATCGGGCCCGGCTTCATCGCCACCGACATGACGGCGGCCAGCGCGCGGCGGGTGGGCCGGACCATCGAGGAGCACCAGCGGGCGGGCCGGGTCGGCTACCCCGACG
Organism: Jiangella anatolica; assembly: GCF_003236295.1. Taxonomy (GTDB): domain Bacteria; phylum Actinomycetota; class Actinomycetes; order Jiangellales; family Jiangellaceae; genus Jiangella; species Jiangella anatolica. The sequence goes on along the minus strand of NZ_POTW01000019.1, from coordinate 14,488 downwards.
ACATCGCGCACACCGCGTCGTACCTGATCAGCCCGGATGCCGGCTTCGTCACCGGGCAGGTGATCTACGTGGCCGGCGGCCCGGTTGGCTGAGCTCCTCACTCCTCGGGATCTGCCCTCGCAGATCCGCCCATTGACGGGATATGGGATATCTGACTACTGTCTCGGCGAGGCGCGATTCGCGGACACAGGGAGGTGTCATGGGCAGGACAGGCGGGCGGTCGGCCGCATGGACGGCACGGGCGGTGGGGGTGCTCGCCGCGGCGGCACTGCTCACCGCGTGCGGCGGCGGCTCCGACGACGAGACCAGCGGCGACGGCGGCAGCACGACGCTGTCGCTGTGGCACTACTACGGCACTCCGGACACACCCACCGGCGCGGCGTTCGAGAACCTCGTCGACCGGTACGAGGAGGAGCACGAGGGCGTCACGATCGAGGTGCGGCACATCCCGTTCGGCGACTTCACCCGCACGCTGCTGCAGTCCGCGGCCGGCGGCGACCTGCCGGACATCGCGCTGATCAACGGCTTCACCACGCAGGCGCTGGCCGACGCCGGCGTCATCCAGGACCTCAGCGACCGGGTCGAGGAGTGGGGCGAGGCCGACCGCTACTTCGAGACCGGCTGGGAGACCACCCAGGCCGACGGCGCCACCTACGCGATCCCGCACGTGGCCGACGCGTACGCCGTCTACTACAACGAGACGATGCTGGCCGAGGCCGGCCTGCAGCCGCCGACCACGTGGGCGCAGATGCAGGAGTACGCCACCCAGCTGTCCGACGGCGAGCGCTACGGCCTGGCCTTCAGCGGCATCGAGGGTGACGAGGGCGCGACGGCGCTGGTGATCCGGCTGCTGGCGGCCGGCGGCGACCCGGCCGACGTCGACACCGAGGCCGGCGCCACCGCGCTGGGCCAGTTCACGGACATGATCGCCGGCGGCGCGGTCTCCAGCGGCGTCCTCACCTGGAACGAGGAGGACGTCAAGAACCAGTTCGCCAACGGCCAGGCTGCCATGATGATCAACTCGGCGACGTACCTCAGCATCCTGGCCGAGGAGAACCCGGAGCTGCAGTGGAACGTCGCGCTGCTGCCGTCCGACGTCCAGGCCGCGACGTTCCTCAGCCAGGAGAACCTCGCCATCAGCACGACGACGGAGAACGCGGACGCCGCGTGGGACGTCATCGCGTGGATGCAGCAGCCCGACGTCCTGGCCGAGTACCTGCCGGAGCGGAACAAGCTGGCCGCGCGCGACGACGTCGACACCGGCGACGACCCGGTCCGGGCCATCTTCGCCGAGCAGCTGCAGCAGGCGTGGGCGCCGGAGGGTGACCTCGCGGCCGCGTCGTCGGAGGTGCTCACCCGGATCCAGGGCGCGCTGCAGGCCGCGGCCGGCGGCGGGACGAGCGTCCCGGACGCGCTCGCCGAGGCGCAGGGCCAGATCGACGAGGCGCTGGCGAACGTCGAGTGACCACCACCGTCGCCCCGCCGGGAACGGCGAGCACCACTCCGGCCCGGGCCCCGCGGCGGGCCCGGCGCTGGGGCGACCACCTGTTCGTCCTCCCCGCGGTCCTCTTCGTCGCCGCGACCGTGCTCTACCCGCTGGTCTTCAACGTCGACCTGAGCTTCCGCGACGTCGGCGTCGCCCAGATCGTCAACGGCGGCGGCGAGTGGGTCGGCTGGGAGAACTACGCCGACCAGCTGGGCCGCGACGAGTTCTGGCACGCGCTGGCGATCTCGCTGCTCTACACCGGACTCGCGGTCGCCGTCGCGTTCGCGCTGGGCATGGCGCTGGCGGTCTACTTCAACCAGCGCTTCCCCGGCCGCAACCTCATGCGTTCGCTGCTGCTGCTCGCCTGGATCCTGCCGACGGTGGTCAGCGCGAACGTCTGGCGGTGGATGCTCGACGGCAGCTACGGGCTGATCAACACGCTGCTGGAGTCGGTCGGCCTGATCGACGGCGACCTGTTCTGGCTGGCCCGGCCGGTGCCGGCGCTGTTCGCGGTTGTGTTCGCGACCGCGTGGTCGTTCACGCCGTTCATCATGATCCTGCTGCTGGCCGGCCTGCAGGGCATCCCGGACACGCTCTACGAGGCGGCGAAGATCGACGGCGCCGGCGCCTGGCGGCGGTTCACCAGCGTGACGATGCCGCTGCTCAAGCCGGTGAACCTGACCGCGCTGCTGCTCTGCTTCATCTCCACCTTCAAGACCTTCGACACGGTGTTCCTGATGACCCGCGGCGGTCCGGGCGAGGCGACGATGATCCTGCCGATCTACGCCTACAACGAGGCGTTCGAGTACTTCCGGTTCGACACCGGCGCCGTCGCGACCACGCTGATGCTGGTCGTCCCGCTCGGGCTGTCGGTGTTCTACTTCCGCTCGCTGCGCCGCGAGGAGCTGTCGTGACGGCGACCGCGGCGCGGCGCCGCCGCTGGCTGAGCGCCGGCGGCGTGCTGATCACCGTCGCGTACCTGCTGCCGGTGTACTGGATGCTGGCGACGTCGCTGAAGCGGTCGTCGGACATCTTCTCCACGCCGCCGGACCTGTTCCCGTCGCCGATCGCGCTGACGTCGTACACCGAGACCGTCGTCAACCATGCCGGGATCGGCCGCGGCCTGCTCAACAGCACCGTCATCGGCGTCGGGACCACGATCGTGACGCTGGCGGTCGCGGTGCCGGCGGCGTACGCGCTGGCCCGGCTGCGGGTCCGGTTCGTGGCGCTGCTGATGCTGCTGTTCCTCGTCGTGCAGATGGTGCCGGCGGTCAACCTCGCGCTGCCGATGTTCGTGATCTTCAGCCGGGCCGAGCTGGTGAACTCGTTCGCGGGGCTGATCCTGGCGAACTGCTCGCTGGCGATCCCGCTGGCCATCACGATCCTGCGGCCGTACTTCCTGTCCGTCCCCGGCGAGGTGATCGAGGCGGCCAAGATCGACGGCTGCACCACCTGGTCGGCGTTCCTGCGGGTGGCGCTGCCGGTCTCGACGCCGGGGCTGATCACCGTCGCGGTCATCAGCTTCCTCGGCGCGTGGGGCGAGTTCGTGTTCGGGCTGGCGCTGGCCTCGGACGAGAGCATGCAGCCGATCACCGTCGTGCTGGCCGGGCTGACGAACTCGTTCGGGACCCGCTGGAACGACCTGATGGCGGTCTCCGTCGTGGTCGCGCTGCCGATCATCGTCGTCTTCGTCTTCCTGCAGCGCTACATCGTCGGCGGCCTCACCGCCGGTGCCACCAAGAGCTAGAGGAGCATGTGCATGAGCGCGTTCGAGCTGTGGGCGGCGACGCCGACCCCGTTCCGGGCCGACGAGAGCCTGGCCACCGAGGTGGTCCCCGCGCAGTCCGAACACCTGGTCGCGCTCGGCATCGACGGCGCGTTCGTCGGCGGGACCACCGGTGAGTCGATGGCGCTGACGGTGGACGAGCGGGCCGAGCTGATCAGCGCCTGGGCCGAGCACCGCGGCGACCGGCTGCTGCTGGGCGCGCACGTCGGCGACCTCAGCCTCGTCGACGCCCGGCGGCTGGCCCGGCACGCCGCCGACGCCGGCGTCGACCTGATCGCCGCCGTCGCGCCGTTCTACGGCGAGCCGCCGTCGGTCACGGCGATCGTCGACTACCTCGCCGCGATCGCCGACGCGGCGCCCGACGTGCCCCTGTGCTACTACCACATCCCGTCGATGACGGGGCTGCGCGCTGCGCCGTCGGCGGTGGTCGAGCAGGCCGTCACGCGGGTGCCGACCCTGCGCGCCGTCAAGTTCACCGACGGGGACCTGCAGGAGTACGTGCGCACCCGCGAGGCCGCCGAGGGGATCCGGGTCTACTTCGGCCGGGACGAGCTGCTGCCGGCCGGCGTCGCCTGCGGCGCGACCGGCGCGATCGGCAGCCTCTACAACATCCTCGCCCCGGTGGCGCGCGAGGTCGTGGCGCGGCTGCGGGCCGGCGAGGTGGAGACGGCGCTGGAGCTGCACCGGCCGTTCCGATCCATCGCGACGGTGGCCGACCGGTGGGGCTCGATCCCCGTCGTCAAGGAGCTGATCAACCGGTTCGGCCCGGACGCCGGCGCGGCCCGGGCGCCGTGGGGCCGGCTGAGCCCGGACGCCGTCGCCGCCGTCGACGGGCTGGTCGAGGAGTTGAAGGCGGTCGCCTCCTGAGCGTCGCGAGCGGTCTGACAGGCTGATCCGGACGTTCGCGGCCGCGTGAGGGGATCGCTCGATGGACGACCGGATGGTGGTGCTGGCCCGGGCCGGCGCCGGCCTGGTGCTGGACCTGGACACGCCGTGGCTGCCGCGGGTGCTGCACTGGGGCGCCGACCTGGGTCCAGGGGTCGACGCCTCGGCGCTGCGGGCCGCGGCGGTGCCCGGCCGGCGCGGCGGGGCGCCGGCCGACCCGGCTGCGCCGTCGCTGCTGCCGGCGCAGGCCGACGGCTGGGTGGGGCGGCCGGCGATCTCCGGCGACCGGGAGCGCGCGTATCCGCACCTGCGGCTGGTCCCCGAGTCGGTGTCGTCCTCCGACGGTGCGGCCGCCGAGATCGTCTCGCGGGACGCGGCCGCGGGCATCCGGGTCGTGAGCTCGCTCGTGCTGGACGACGCCGGGGTGCTGCGGGTGCGGCACACGCTGCACAACGAGGGCGGCACGCCGTGGTCGATGGAGGGCCTGCGCGCCGTCCTGCCGGTGCCGGACCACGCCACCGAGCTGCTGCACTTCAGCGGCCGGTGGGGACTGGAGAAGATCCCGCAGCGCGAGGCGTTCCTGCCCGGCATCCGATCGCTGGAGACCCGGCGCGGGCGCACCGGCCACTCGCACACCGGGCTGCTGGTGGCGGGCTCGGCCGGGTTCGGGTTCGGGTCCGGCGAGGTGTGGGGCGTGCACGCCGGCTGGAGCGGCTGGACGGTTCACGACGCCGAGCGACTGGCCGAGGGCTGGTCGACGCTGGGCGCCGGTGAGCTGCTCGCCGCCGGCGAGGTGGTGCTGGCGCCGGGGGAGACGTACGCGACGCCGGACGTCTACTTCGTGTACTCGGACGCGGGGCTGGACGGGCTCTCGGCGCGGCTGCACGCGTCGCTGCGCGCCCGTCCGTCGCACCCGTCGACGCCGCGTCCGCTGGTGCTGAACACCTGGGAGGCCGTCTACTTCGACCACGACCTCGACCGGTTGCGCGGGCTCGCGGACCGGGCCGCCGCCGTCGGCGTCGAGCGCTTCGTCGTCGACGACGGCTGGTTCCTCGGCCGCCGCGACGACCTGGGCGGCCTCGGCGACTGGTACGTCGACCCCGACGTCTGGCCGGACGGGCTGCACCCGCTGGTCTCGCATGTTCGCTCGCTGGGGATGCAGTTCGGCCTGTGGGTGGAGCCGGAGATGGCGAACCCGCGGTCGCGGCTGGTCGAGGAGCACCCGGACTGGCTGCTCAGCGACCCCGACCGGCTGCCGCGCCCGTGGCGCAACCAGCACACCGTCGACGTCGCCAACCCCGACGCCTACGCGTACCTGCTGGAGCGGCTGGACAAGCTGGTCGGCGAGTACGCGATCGACTACCTCAAGTGGGACCACAACCGCGACCTGCTGGAGGCCGTCCACGACGGGCACGCGGGCGTGCACGAGCAGACCGCCGCCGTGTACCGGCTGCTGGACGAGCTGCGGTCGCGGCACCCGTCGCTGGAGATCGAGTCGTGCTCGTCCGGCGGGGCCCGGGTCGACCTCGGGATCCTGCAGCGCACCGACCGCGTGTGGGCGTCGGACAGCAACGACCCGCTGGACCGGCAGGCCATCCAGCGGTGGACGTCGCTGCTGCTGCCGCCGGAGCTGATCGGCGCCCACGTCGGCCCGTCGCACACCCACGTGTCGGGCCGGGTGACGGAGCTGGAGCTGCGGTGCGCGACCGCGTTGTTCGGGCACGCCGGCATCGAGTGGGACATCACCGAGTGCTCGCCCGCCGAGCTGTCGCTGCTGCGCGAGTGGGCGGCCACCTACAAGCGGCTGCGTCCGCTCCTGCACACCGGCCGCGTCGTCCGCGCCGACACCGACGACGCCCACGTCCTCCACGGCGTCGTGGGCCCTGGCCATGCGGTGTTCGCCTATGTCGCGCTGGAGACGATGACGGTGGACATCCCGCCGCGGCTGCGGCTGCCCGGCCTCGACCCCGACGTCACCTATCGCGTGACGCCGGTCGCGGGGTTGAGCAGCGCGCTGCCCCGTTGGGCCCGGCCGGCGGCCTGGCTGGAGGCCGGCACGGTGGAGCTGCCCGGCCGCGTGCTCGCGACGGCCGGCCTGCAGGCCGCGCCGCTCAACCCCGGCCAGGTCCTCACCCTGGAGCTGACCGCGGTCTAGCCCAGGCTCCGGACGTACTGACGGCACACATGGACCCGGCGGAACCGGGCGCGCAGCTGCGCTTCCCGTTCGATCGGGGCATGGGCGAACACCCGGACCGGCGTGCCGAGCTCGCCCGGCGCGGCCAGCCCGGCGTCGCGCTCGTCCCAGTCCTGGTAGACGTGCAGGTAGCGGTGGCCCTCCTGGAACCCGCTGCGCCGGTACCACGCGTTGGCCGCAGGGTCCTCCCGGGTCCACGCGTCCAGGGTCCGCGGTCCGCGCCGCTCGAGCTCGGGGAGCGCGGTGTGCAGCAGCCGGGTGCCGATGCCCGCGCGGGCGTGCTCGGGCAGGACGGCCACGGTCTCGATCGTGGCGGCGGCGTCCCTGATCGTGACGTCGAGGATGCCGACGACCTCGGCTCCGGCGGCCGCCACGAGCTGGATCGACGGCTCGTCATACCGGGGCCGCCGCGTGACGACGTCGTCGTAGTACTGGGTGGCGAAGAAGCTCAGCAGCCGGCAGCGCATCGCGCCGCGGACAAGTCACCGCAAGGACGCGCGCAGGCGGGTGAGGCCGGCGGGGATGCGGTCCTCGGCGATGGCGCCGTAGCCGAGCGCCAGCCCGCGGACCGGGTGCGCCACCGCCAGCGGCGACAGCGGCAGCACCTCGACGCCGGCCGCGCGGGCACGGGCGGCGGCCTCGACGTCGTCGCCGCCGTGGGTGAGCAGGGCGGTGACGTGCAGCCCGACCAGCGACGGGACCGGCTCCAGCAGCCCGGCGAAGTCCCGGCGCAGCAGCGATGTCACCAGGTGGTGCCGCCGCGCGTACACCCGCCGCATCGCCTTGAGGTGCCGGGCGAACGCGCCCTCGTCGATCAGCTCGGCCAGCGCCGCCTGGGCCGGCACCGCGGTGTGCCAGTCCAGCAGCTGCTTGGCCTTGTGCACGGCGTCGCGCAGTGAGCGCGGCACGACGACGAAGCCGAGGCGCAGCGTGGGCAGCAGCGTCTTGGAGAACGAGCCGACGTACGCGACGTGGCCGGCGGCGCCCAGTCCGGCCAGCGGCTCGAACGGGCGGCCGGCGAAGCGGAACTCGCTGTCGTAGTCGTCCTCGACGATCAGCGCGCCGGTCCGCCGGGCCCACTCCAGCAGCGCCAGCCGCCGGCCCAGCGACATCGACGTGCCGAGCGGGAACTGGTGCGACGGCGTGACGTAGACCAGCCGGGCGGCGTCGGGCAGCGCGCCCACCACCAGGCCCTCCCCGTCCACCGGTACCGGCACGACCGTGTGGCCGGACGACGTGAGCAGCTTGCGGGGCAGTGGATACCCGGGATCCTCGACGGCGACGACGTCGCCGGGCGCCAGCAACACCCGGGCCAGCAGGTCGACGGCCTGCTGGCTGCCGCTGGTGACGACGACGTCGTCGGCGGAGGCCGGGACACCGCGGGCGACGGCGACGTGCCGGGCGATGGCCGCGCGCAGCGGCGGATGGCCCGCGGCGGCGATGTGCGCACCAGCGCCCACGGCGGAAGCGCGCAGCTGCCGCGCCGTCACCCGGCGCCAGGCCGCGTACGGGAACAGCGCCGCGTCCGGTACACCGGGCCGGAAGTCGAACTCGGGCTCGGCCGCGGCCAGGTCGGTCGCCGCCGGCAGCCCGGCCCACACCGCCTGCGGGAACAGGGCGACCTGGTCGCCGTCCGCCTCCGGCGAACGATCCTGGGCGAGACCGTCGGCGACGAACGTGCCGACGCCGGGCCGGGCGGTGAGAAAGCCCTCGGCGGCCAGCCGGTCGTAGGCCATGCTGACGGTGTTGCGGGCGATGCCCAGTTGGCCGGCCAGCTCGCGCGACGGTGGCAGCGGCTCGCCCGCCGGCAGCCGTCCGGCCAGGATCGCCGCGCGCACCTGCCGGTAGAGCTGGCCGGACAGGTCGGCCCGCCCGTCCAGGCGCACGTGCAGCTCCATGGGGCGCGAGTGTAGGCGTCACCGCGCCGTGACCGGCTCAGTGCACAACCCGCCGCCGTGGCCCAGCGGACGCCGTCCGGCGCTGGTTAGCGTGCCGGGCATGCGGACATACAAGGTACGAGCGATCGTCGGCGTGCTGGCCGCCGCGGCGCTGGCGCTGCCGGGCATCGCCGCGACGTCGGCCGCGAGCGGCGGCGGAGACGGCGGGCACCGCGGCTGCGCGGCGAAGTTCGACGAGGCCCAGCGCATCGACATGGAGTCGTTCCGCGACTTCGACGCCGAGGCGTGGCGCGAGGGACACCATGAGGACGCCGTCAGCGTCTTCGCCAGCGGTCACCGGTTCGACGGCATCGACGCGATCATGGCGGCGCAGCAGAGCCACTTCGCGAACCGCGAGGCGATCTGGACGTGGACCGAGATCGACCGGCACGTCTACGGCTGCAGGAGCGCGACCATCGAGTACGACGCCACCTACGAGCTGCCCCGGATCGGCTTCAAGTCGCGCGCGCTCACCGTCGTGACCTACACGTACGAGCGCGGCCGCTGGCTGTCGATCTACGACCAGGGCACCGCGTTCCCGGCCGGGTCCTGACGCTCACTCGGTGGCGGTGACCCGGAGCGGGCCCGTCCCGCTCTCGCCGCAGACGTCGCCGGGGTTGAGCAGGTAGCACGCCTTCATCGACAGGCAGCCGCAGCCCATGCAGCCGGTGAGCTCGCGCTGCAGGTTCTCCAGCTCGTGCTTCTTCGCCTCGAGCTGGGCCTGCCAGCGCCGGGACAGCCGATGCCAGTCGTGCGAGTCGGGCTTGCGCTCCATCGGCAGCGTGGTGAACACCTCGGCGACGTCGGCGAGTGAGATCCCCAGCCGCTTGGCCACCAGGATCAGCGAGATCCGCCGGATCATGAACCGCGGGTAGCGCCGCTGGTTCCCGGCCGTGCGCGACGACTCGATCAGGCCCAGCTGCTCGTAGTAGTGCAGCGCCGACACCGCGACGCCGGTCCGGTCGGAGACCTCGCCCACGGTGAGCATGTCCTCGGGTTCCATCGCGCCCCTCTCGGCCTTGACCTCAAGTTCCCTTGAGCTTCTAGTTTCGCCTCCATGACGACAACTGACCAGCGCCCGGCCGGCTTCCGCGACCTGTTCGTCGCGACCAGGGCCGCGACCTCACTCGTCCTGGCCGGCGGGATCGCCCTGCACGCGGTGAACATCTTCCTCACCACCAGCCTGCTGCCGACGGCGGTCGACGACATCGGCGGCGAACGGCTCTACGCGTGGAGCACGACGGTCTTCATGATCGCCTCGGTGATCACGTCGATGCTGGTGAGCCGGACGCTCGCGCTGCGCGGCCCGGTCGGCGCGTACCTGATCGCGCTGACGCCGTTCGTGGCCGGCGCGGTGATCGCCGCGGTCAGCCAGACGATGACGGTGCTGCTGGTCGGGCGCGCCATCCAGGGCGCCGGCGGCGGCATGCTGGCCGGGCTCGGCTTCGCCGTCATCCAGGCGGCCTACCCCGAGCGGCTCTGGGCCCGGGCGACGGCGCTCGTGTCGGCGATGTGGGGGGTCGGGACGCTGGTCGGCCCGGCGCTGGGCGGGGCGTTCGCGCAGTTCGACGCGTGGCGCTGGGCGTTCGGCGTGCTGGCGCTCGGCGGTGTCGCGCTGGCCGTGCTGGTGCCGAAGGCGCTGCCCCGCTCCGGTGGTGACGGTGTCCGGGCGCCGATCCCGTACGTCTCGCTCGTCCTGCTGACGGGGGCGACGGCGCTGATCAGCGTCGCGAGCCTGCGCACCGAGCCGGTGGAGCTGACGGCCCTGGTCGCAGCGGCCGCGCTGGCGATCGTCGCGTTCGCCGGCTGGGAGCGGCGGACGCCGGTGCGGGTGCTGCCCGCGTCGACCTATGCCGCCGGGTCGCCGCTGCGGTGGCTGTACCTGGGCATCGCGACGCTCGCGATCGGCACCGTCGCGGAGGCGTTCACACCGCTGTTCGGTCAGCGGCTGGCCGGGCTGGAGCCGCTGGTCGCCGGGTTCCTCGGCGCCGCAGTGTCGGTCGGCTGGTCCGGCGCGATGGTGTTCAGCTCCGGCGCGCAGCGAGCGGCGACGGTGCGCCGGGTGACGATCGCCGGGCCGGTCGTCCTGGCCGTCGGCCTCGCCGTCACCGCGCTGTTCCAGCGGGAGGACGCCGGCGCGGGGCTGGTGGTGGTCTGGGTGCTCGGACTGGTCGTCGCCGGCGCCGGGATCGGCATGGCGTTCCCGCACGTCGTGGTCGCGGTGATGCGCACCTCGCCGGACCCGGCCGAGGCGGGCCGGGCCAGCGCCGGCGTCACCACCGTGCAGCTGATCGGGATGGCCATCGGCTCGGCCGTCGGCGGGTTGCTGGTCAACCTCGGCGCGCCGTCCATGGTCGCGTCGGCCCGGTACCTGCTGTTCGGCCTGGCGGCGACGGCGCTCGTCGGCGTGCTCGCCGCGCTCCGGTCAGCCCAGCCGCGCGCCGACGCCGTCGAGGAACAGCTCCAGTGACAGCCGCATGATCGCCAGCGGGTCGCCCGCCTCGACCGCCTCGCCGGTCGCGGCGCCGACCCGCTCGGCCAATGGGAACTGGTGCCCGCCCATCGCCTTGACCAGCGCCGGGCTCACCGTCGCCCACCAGTCCAGGTCGCCGCCGCCGGCCCGCACCCGCGCCAGCCCGACCTGCTGCCGCGCCGTCGCCTCGACCAGCGCGAGTACGCCGCACAGCACCTGGTCCATCTCCAGGTCGGTGAGCCCGATGCCGTCCAGCGGCGCCAGCTCCACCTCGTACTTCGCCGACACGCCCGGCCCGAGCACCGGCCGGCCGGGCACCACCTCGACCGTCCACGGGTGCCGCAGGTGGTGCGCCCAGTTCCGCTCGGCGATGTGGCGCACGCCCTCGCGCCAGCCGTCCTTCGCGCCGGGGACGTCGCCGTCGGCGTAGGTCTCGCCGGCGACGGCGTCCAGCATCAGCTCGACCAGCTCCGGCTTGCCGGGAACGTGCGTGTAGAGCGTCATCGCGCCGACGCCGAGCCGGTCGGCGACCCGCCGCATGGTCAGCGCGCCGAGCCCCTCCGCGTCGGCGATCGCGATCGCGTTCTCGACGACGGCGCCCTTGGTCAGCCCGGTGCGGCCGGCCCGGTCCGACGGCTCCCAGAGCAGCGAGACCAGCCGGACGGGGTCGGACGGGCGCGGGGCGTTCGGAGGCACGGGAACATCCTCTCACTCTCCCGTACTTTGGTACGTACGTTGTACCGTACACTGTACGAGTCACGGACGAAGGAGGATGAGTGGGCGCAGCCATCGAGGCGCGGGCGGTGCGCAAGCACTACCGCGGAGCGGAGCGGCCGGCGCTGGACGGGTTCGACCTGCGGGTCGAGGCCGGGACGGTGTGCGCGCTGCTGGGCCGCAACGGCGCGGGTAAGACGACAGCCGTGCGGATCCTGACGACGCTGCTGGACTTCGACGACGGCGCGGCGACGGTGGCCGGACACGACGTGCGCTCCGGCGGCGACGGCGTCCGCCGGGCGATCGGGCTGGTCGGGCAGAACGCGGCCGTCGACGAGATCCTCGGCGGCCGGGCCAACCTGGTGCTGTTCGGCCGGCTGCGCGGGCTGTCGAAGACGGCGGCGCGGGACCGGGCCGCCGAGCTGATCACCCGGTTCGGGCTCGACAACGCGGCCGGGCGAGCCGTCGGGACGTACTCCGGCGGCATGCGGCGCCGGCTCGATCTCGCCGCGAGCCTGGTCGTGCCGCCGTCGGTGCTGTTCGTCGACGAGCCGACGACCGGCCTGGACCCGGACGCGCGCCGCGAGGTGTGGGCGACGGTGCGGCGGCTGGTCGACGACGGCGTCACCGTGCTGCTGACCACGCAGTACCTGGAGGAGGCCGACGAGCTGGCCGATCACGTCGCGATGCTGCGCGACGGGCGGGTCGTGCTGGAGGGCAGCCCGGCCGAGCTGACCTCACTGGTCGGCGACACCCGGGTCGAGGCGACGTTCGGCTCGCCGGCCGATGCGGCGGCCGCCGCGCGCGTGGCCCGGCCGCACGCCGTCGGGCCGGTCCATGTGACGGGCGCGTCGGTGGCCGTGCCGGTGGCCGACGCGGCCGCCGTCACCCGGCTGTGCGCCGCCCTGGCCGGGGCCGGCGTCGCGCCGGTGGACCTCGCCGTCCGGCGGCCCACCCTGGACGACGTCTTCACGCACGTCAACACGGAGGGAGCGCGATGAGCGCACTGGTCCACGACTCGCTGCTGCTGGCCGGCCGCACGTTCGGGCACTGGCGGGCGCAGCCGGTGCCGTTCCTGGTCACGCTGCTGTTCCCGGTGCTCGTCGTCCTGATGATGGGCGGCCTGTTCGGCGGCGCGATCGCCGGCAGCGCGGGCGACTACATCCCGTTCGTCGTGCCCGGCGTGCTGGCGCTGACCATGCTGTTCGGCCTCGAGACGACGATGATGGCGATCACCACCGACGCCCGGCGCGGTGTGACGGACCGGTTCCGGTCGCTGCCGATGCACAGCGGCGCCGTGCTGGCCGGGCGCTGCCTGGCCGACCTCGCCGCGTCGGTCGCGGGGCTGGCGGCGATGACGCTGGCCGGGTTCGCGCTCGGCTGGCGCTGGTCCGGCGGCGCCGGCGACGTGCTGGCGGCGTACGGGCTGCTGCTCCTGCTCCGGTTCGGGCTGCTCTGGCTGGGCATCTGGGCCGGGCTGAAGGCGCCCGGCCCGGAGGCGGTGGCGGCGGTGCAGATCCTGGTCTGGCCGGTCGGGTTCCTGTCGACGGTGTTCCTCGACCCGGCGACGATGCCGGCCTGGCTGGGCGCCGTCGCGGAGTGGAACCCGCTGTCGGCCACGGCGGACGCCGTGCGCACGCTGTTCGGCAACCCGGGCGTCGCCGGCGGGAGTTGGGCCGCCGATCACGGACAGGAGTTGTCAGTGATGTGGCCGATCCTGATGGTTGCGGTGTTCGCACCGCTGTCCGCTGCTGCCTACCGGAGGCTGAACCGATGACACCGGCCGATCACGGCTTCATCGAGGTCCGTGGTGCCCGTGAGCACACGCTGAGGAACATCGACGTCGACATCCCCAAGCACCAGCTGACCGTGGTCACCGGCGTGTCCGGGTCGGGCAAGTCGTCGCTGGTGTTCGACACCCTGGCCGCGGAGTCGCAACGCCAGCTCAACGCCACGTTCAGCGCGTTCGCGCAGAGCCGGCTGCCCAGCTACGGCCAGCCCGACGTCGACCGGATGGCGCACCTGTGCGCCGTCACCGTCGTCGACCAGAAGCGGCTCGGCGGCGGCGCCCGGTCCACCGTCGGCACCGCGACGGACATCGGCGCCCGGCTCCGGCTGATCTTCTCCCGCGCCGGCCGCCCGTTCGCCGGCTACTCGAACGCGTTCTCGTTCAACGACCCGCAGGGCATGTGCCCGGCGTGCCAGGGCCTCGGCGTGGTCAGCGTGGTCGACGAGTCGCAGCTGGTCGACCGAGACCGGTCGCTGGAGGACGGCGGGCTGACGTTCCCGGCGTTCGGCGTCGGCGGCTGGTTCTGGCGGTCCTACGCGCGCAGCGGCTTCTTCGACCCGACGGTGCCGCTGCGCGAGTTCAGCGACGAGCAATGGCGCATCTTCATGTACGCCGAGCAGGGCGAGCTGAAGCCGCCGAACCCCGACGTCACCAGCTACGAGGGCGTCGTCGCCCGGTTCAACCGGCTGTACCTGCACAAGGACGCCGACTCCTACAAGGGCAAGACCCGCGAGGCGTTCGAGCGGATCGTCACCCGCGGCGTCTGCCCGGACTGCGGCGGGACGCGGCTGGCGGAGGGAGCCCGCTCGTCGCTGATCGACGGGCGCTCCCTCGCCGACCTCAACGCCATGCAGGCCGACGAACTGGCCGGCGTGATCCGGGCGATCGACGACCCCTCGGTCGCGCCGCTCGTGGCCGACGCGGCGGAGCAGGTCGAGCGGCTCGGCATCCTCGGCCTCGGCTACCTGAGCCTGGACCGGGCGACGTCGACGCTGTCCGGTGGCGAGTCGCAACGCGTGAAGATGGTCCGGCACCTCGGCAGCAGCCTGTCGGACCTGCTGTACGTGTTCGACGAGCCGACGGTCGGGCTGCACCCGCGCGACGTGCACCGGCTCGGCTCGCTGCTGATCGAGCTGCGTGACAAGGGCAACACGGTCGTCGTCGTGGAGCACGATCCGGAGATCATGGCGATCGCGGATCACTGCATCGACATGGGGCCGGGGG
>NZ_POTW01000199.1 GCF_003236295.1 Jiangella anatolica | reverse complement strand
CGGGGTGTGAAGGACCGGCCGGCGTGACTTGATAGGAGCGTGGCGTCGCCCCGACTGAGATGTGTCCGCCGGCCGGTCCAACCGTCCCGTCACTGATCAGGTGAGAGGAGGCAACCACCATGGTTGTCGTTGGATCGGATGTGCACAAGCGGACGCACACGTTCGTCGCGGTCGACCAGGCCGGCCGTAAGCTGGGTGAGCTCACTGTTAAGGCCGATCCGAAGGGTCATGACAAGGCGATCTGCTGGGCCCGGAAGCGGTTCGGTACGGCGATCACGTGGGCGATCGAGGACTGCCGGCATCTGTCGGCCCGGCTTGAGCTGGACCTGCTCGACGCGGGCGAGTTGGTGGTGCGGGTGCCGCCGAAGCTGATGGCCGAGCAGCGCCGCACCGCCCGCACCCGCGGGAAGTCCGACCCGATCGACGCGCTCGCGGTGGCCCGGGCCGCGCTGCGCGAGCCCGACCTGCCCGCGGCGTCGCACGATGAGACCTCGCGGGAGCTGAAGCTGCTGGTGGATCGGCGTGAGGATCTCGTGGCCGAGCGGACCCGGATGATGAACCGGCTGCGCTGGCACCTGCACCGGATCGCTCCCGGTGACCCGGCCGCGGATCCGGCACCGAAGGCGCTCAGGATCGCCAAGGCCCGCGCTCAGCTGGTGCAGTGGCTGGCCCAGCGGACCGGGATCGACGCCCGGCTGGCCCGCGACATCCTGGCCGATATCGACCGGATCAGCCCGGTGATCAACGACCTGGAACGCGAGATCGCCGCCCTGGTCAAGGTCCAGGCTCCCGACCTGGTGGCGCTGCCCGGATGTGCGGAGCTGACCGCAGCCAAGATCGTCGGCGAGACCGCCGGCATCACCCGGTTCGCCAGCGAAGCCAAGTACGCCATGCACGCCGGTGTCGCCCCCGTCCCCGTGTGGTCGGGCCGGACCAAGGGCCG
>NZ_POTW01000198.1 GCF_003236295.1 Jiangella anatolica | reverse complement strand
CCCCTAAATTCCGACGATCCGCCCAAAACGCCGTAATGGACGCAAATCCTGTCGGTAGGCGATTATCTACGTCAAGACCCTGTAAGTAGGAAACAGGTAAAGCTGCGGAAAACTCGCAGAGCCCGCCGCCTGGCCACAGATGATGGGTCAGTCGTGCATACGATAGGCGCATGCATATCATCGACCTCGATGCCCACGCCGTCCGGGCCAGCGCCGAGCTGGCCGCGACCGCTACCACCGCCGACCTGGCCAAACCGACACCATGCCGCAGCTGGACGCTGTACGGGCTGCTCGCACACATGGCGACGCAGCACTATGGGTTCGCGGCCGCCTCGCGCGGCGACGGCGACCCCGACCACTGGAAGCTGCTCGACCTGGGCGACGACCCCGTGCGCGCCTACCTCGACTCCGCCGGCCACGTCATCGAGGCGTTCGCCGCCGACGGCGTGGCGGACCGGCTGTTCCCGCTGCCGGAGTTCCGCCCCGAGCCGTTCCCGGCCGAGCAGGCGATCAGCTTCCACCTGGTCGACTACGTCGTCCACGCCTGGGACGTCGCGAAGACGCTCGGCGCGGACGTGCAGTTCGACGACGACGTGCTCGAAGCGGCGCACGCGGTCGCCGGCGTCGTGCCGACCGGGCCGGTGCGGCTGGCGCCGGGCGCGGCGTTCGGGCCGGCGATCTCGTGGGAGGGCGGGTCGCGGCTGGACCAACTGGTCGCCTACCTCGGCCGCTCCCCCGACTGGACCGCCTGAGCCCGTGGCCGAGGTCGAACGGTCAGGGCCGGCGGCCGCAGACGGTGTGAGATCACTGTGGCCCCCACGACTGTTCAGTCTGGGTAGATCTGGGACACCGGATGTCTACGTAGATCTGAGACACGCCGTTGTCGCGCGGAGTGGGGCGCCTGAGCCTGTCGTGGATTTGGTCCATGGCGAGAACGGATGCTCGTGTGA
>NZ_POTW01000197.1 GCF_003236295.1 Jiangella anatolica | reverse complement strand
GTCGTGGTAGTTCTTCTCCGCGAACACCTCACCCCGCCGCGGCCCGGGTTCACCGCGCAGCACACCGGCGAAACTCTGCCCCTGCACGAACGCCGGAACCTCACCCCCGGCCAACTCCAACAGCGTCGGCACCACATCCACATGACTGACCAACCCGTCGGATGCACCCGGCGCCACACCCCACGAGCGCGGCGGCCGGGCCAGCAACGCCACCCCGATCCCCGGGTCATACAACGTGCCCTTCGCCCGCGGGAACGCGATCCCATGATCGGTGGTGAACAACACCAACGTCGAACCGGCCAGCCCGGCCCGCTCGACCGCCTCCACGACCCGGCCGGTGGCGGCGTCGGCGACCCGGACCGAGCCCAGGAACCCGGCCAGATCCTCCCGCGTGTCCTCGTTGTCCGGCAGATACGCCGGCACCCGCACCGACACCGGATCCACCGGCGGGTACTCCTCGACCGGATACGGGCGATGCGTCTCGAAGAACCCGACCGTGAGGAAGAACGGCTCCGCCGGACCCGCCTCCAACCACGCCACCGCCCGCTCCGCCACCGGCCCGCACCGCGCCCGGCCCGCCGGCCACGCCCACACCTCGTCGAACCCCAACCGCGACGGGTCGTGGCTCTCATGCTGCTGACCGATCAACGCCGTCCGATACCCCAGCTCCGACAGCAACGACGGCGCCGTCCGCTCACCCGGCCGGTACTCCCACCCCCGGTTCACCAGCCCCATCAACCCGTTCGCATGCGGATAACGACCCGTGAACAACGACCCCCGCGCCGGACTGCACAACGGCGTCGTACAGAACGCCCGATCGAACCGCAACCCCTCCGCCGCCAGCCCATCCACCGCCGGACTCGTCACATCACCATGCCCATACGCACCCAAATGCGTGCCCACATCATGCCAATGGATCAGCACCACGTTCGGACGCTCAGTCGCCGTCATG
>NZ_POTW01000196.1 GCF_003236295.1 Jiangella anatolica | reverse complement strand
CTCCACCCGGAGGTTCTCGTGTCCCACGGTAGTGCCCGGCTGACCGTGCATGGTCGCCGCCTGATCGTTCAACGCCACCGGGCCGGCTGGCCCCAGGCCCACATCGCCGCTGCGATGGGAGTCTCCCGCAAGTGTGTGAAGACCTGGATCGACCGCTTTGCCGCTGAAGGCGAAGCCGGCCTGCTCACCCGGTCCTCGCGGCCGCACACGATGCCCACGAGAACCAGCGACGAGATCGAGCAGGAGGTCCTTGCTGCCCGTGCCGAGCATCGTGATGGGCCTGATGTGCTCGGCCCGAAGGTCGGCGTGCCACCGCGGACGGTGTCGCGGATCCTGCGTCGCCATCGTGTCCCGTACCTGCGCGAGTGCGACCAGGTCACCGGCGAGGTGATCCGGTCCTCCAAGCAGACCGCGCTCCGCTACGAACGCGGGCGACCGGGCGAGCTGGTGCACATGGACGTGAAGAAACTCGGCCGCATCCCTGATGGTGGTGGTTGGCGCGCTCACGGGCGCGCCAGTGGGTCGATCCAGCGTGACCGCGACACCAAGGTCGGGTTTGACTACGTGCACTCACTCGTCGATGACCACTCCCGGCTGGCCTACTCAGAAGTGCTGCCCGACGAGAAGGGTCCGACCTGCGCAGTGTTCCTGCAGCGCGCGATCGACTACTTCGCCGTCCACGGCATCACCCGGATCGAGCGGCTGATGACCGACAACGCGTGGGCCTACCGGTGGTCGCTGCGCGACGTGTGCGCCGCCCACGACATCCGGCAGAAGTTCATCAGACCCCACTGCCCCTGGCAAAACGGCAAGGTTGAGCGCCTCAACCGCACCCTGCAGACCGAATGGGCCTACCGGCAGGCCTTCGCCACAAACGACGAACGCACCGCCGCACTTGCACCCTGGCTCGAGCACTACAACACTGAACGCCGCCACAGCGCACTCGGAGGACGCCCACCGATCAGCCGCCTGCTACCAACCTGATGGCCGGGTACA
>NZ_POTW01000195.1 GCF_003236295.1 Jiangella anatolica | reverse complement strand
GGCGGGTCCTGATCAACCTCGACGAGTCGCGGCGGCGGCTGGAGCACCTGCGGTCCGAGCCGCGGGTCAGTCTCACCGCGCTCGCCGACGGCGACTGGTACACCCACGTCAGCGTCCAGGGCCGCGTCGTCGATCTGCACGACGACGCGGACCTGGCCGACATCGACCGGCTGGCCCGCCACTACACCGGCGCGCCGTACCGCCGCCGCGACCGCCGTCGCATCAGCGTCTGGATCGACGTCGACCGCTGGCACGGCTGGGGCCGCATGGAGAACACCGACGTGGATCACCACCGCCGCTCTTAGCGCAACCCCACGGCGTCGTGCCGCCAGAACACGTCGGAGTAGACGAGCGTGCCGGTCATCGTCGGTTCGTGGCCGCTCAGCAGCCGCACCTGGAACGCGGCGTCGGGGATGCGCAGGGACGGCTTGCGGAACCCGAGCGGCTCTCCTGGCGCGAACCCGAAGCGCGCGTAGTAGCCCGGCGGGCCCTCCAGGAACACCGCGGGCGCCCCCTGCTCGTCGGCGAGTTCCAGGCCGCGGTCGATCAGCGCGCTCCCGACGCCACGTCGCTGGTGGCTCGGCAGCACCCCGACCGGGCTCAGCACCAGCACGTCCACCAGCCGCTTCGGCGCGTCGAGGATGCTGCGGGTGAACAGCACGTGCCCGACGATCTGCCCTCCGTCGACGGCGACCAGGGAGAGGCCGCTGGTGGGGGAGAGCAGGGAGCGCAGCCCTCTGGCCAGCCCGGCCACATGCTCCCCGTCGGCGCCGAACGCCTGCCGGTGCACGTCCTCGACGGCGTCGTGGTCGGCGGGTTCCTCCAGGCGCAGCTCCATGGCCGTCACCGTAGGCGCGGTCGCGGCGCGCACGCATCTGCATTTCCGTGGCGCTAGTTGTACCCGGCCATCAGGTTGGTAGCAGGCGGCTGATCGGTGGGCGTCCTCCGAGTGCGCTGTGGCGGCGTTCAGTGTTGTAGTGCTCGAGCCAGGGTGCAAGTGCGGCGGTGCGTTCGTCGTTTGTG
>NZ_POTW01000194.1 GCF_003236295.1 Jiangella anatolica | reverse complement strand
TAAGCCCACCAGCGCCGATGGTACTGCCCCCCAGCGGGGGTGGGAGAGTAGGACACCGCCGGACACACACCCACACGATGGCCCACCCCCAACACACCGGGGGTGGGCCATCACGCATTCCAGGGACGTCCAACTGACGGCTCCGGGGTGCCCCTACGGTGGATCGACCCCCGGCAGGGGACAATGTGAGTGACCATCTGAGGAACGAGAGGAAGTCACCGATGTCTGGTCGCGACCGCCAGGACCCGCCGGATCCGTCCGACGACGGCCGAGCCGGGCGAGGCGGCAGGGGCCGAGACGACCGTCCGGCCGGTGGGCCGCGCGATGGGCGCAGTGGCGGCCCGCGGCGAGGCTCCGACGGGCCGTCCGGTGGTGAGCGCCGCGGTGGCGGCGGCGGCCGTTCCAGCGGCGATGACTCCCGCGCCGGCGGCCGCCCTTCCGGTGGCGGGCGCTCTTCCGGCCCACGTTCCGGCGACGACACCCGCGGTGGCCGCTCCTACGGTCGCCCCTCGAGTGACGATCCCCGATCCGGCGGCCGGCGATCCGGCAGCGACCGTCCCTCCGGCGGCGGCCGCTCCTACGGCCCCCGCTCGGGAGACGACTCCCGCGGCGGCGACCGCTCCTCCGGCGGCGGCCGCTCCTACGGCCCGCGCTCGGGTGACGACTCCCGCGGTAGCGACCGTCCCTCCGGCGGTGGCCGCTCCTACGGCCCGCGCTCGGGTGACGACTCCCGCGGCGGCGACCGCTCCTCCGGTGGCCGCTCCTACGGCCCGCGCTCGGGAGACGACTCCCGCGGTAGCGACCGCTCCTCCGGTGGCCGCTCCTACGGCCCCCGTTCCGGCGACGACTCCCGCGGTCGCGACCGCCGCGACGATCGAGGAGCCGGCGGAGGCGGCGACCGTCGAGGCGGCCCTGGTGGCCGCTCCTACAGCCCCCGCGCCGGTGCTGACGACTCCCGCGGCGGCGAACGCTCCTCCGGCGGCCGCTCCTACGGCCCGCGTTCCGGCGACGACAGCCGTGGCGGCGGGCGGCCGTCCGGGGGC
>NZ_POTW01000193.1 GCF_003236295.1 Jiangella anatolica | reverse complement strand
GTGACCGAGGCGTCGCGGAAGTCGTCGGCGCGGGGCGGGTCCGGGTGCTCGTCCGGGCCGAGCTCCTCGGCGGCCGGCCACGGCTGGTCGCCGGCGGAGGGGGCGGCGTGGAACGAGTCGATCAGCTCGGCCCAGGTCTGGTCGTCGTCTCGGCTCATCGCGTTCGGCCCCGGTTCCTCTGTGTGGTCACTCGTTCGACGAACGCCGCGGCGCCGGAGAAGATTTCCGGCGCGTCGTAGTCGAGGGTCGCGACGTGGTAGCTGCGGCGCAGCACGACCTCGCTGACGTCGGTGGACGAGACGCCGGAGAGGATCACCGGCGCGCTGGTCGCGTCGACCACGTGATCGTCGGCGCTGCGGTACAGCAGCACCGGCTGCGTGATCATCGCCAGGTCGCGGCGGACCAGCTGCCACATCTTCGTCTGCGACCACAGCGCCTGCAGCGGCGTGCGGTCGTAGGCGCGCTCGTCCTGGCCGGGCATCGCGATGTCGCCGGACAGCCCGGCCACCGACGGGCGCAGCAGCCGTAGCAGCGGCAGCGCCAGCAGCCGCTTGTCCGCGCTGGTGACGACCGGGTTGACCAGTACCAGGCCCTGGACCAGCGGGCCGTGCTCCTGGGCCAGCCGCAGCGCCAGGCAGCCGCCCATGGACAGGCCGGCGACGACGACCTGCTGGCAGCGCTCGGCGAGGTCGAGCAGCGACCGCTCCACCCGCCGGTACCAGTCCGGCCAGCGGGTGACGTTGAGGTCCTGCCAGATGGTGCCGTGCCCGGGCAGCCGGGGCAGCTCGACGCTGTACCCGTGGCCGGCCAGGT
>NZ_POTW01000192.1 GCF_003236295.1 Jiangella anatolica | reverse complement strand
TGTTCAGTCTGGGTAGATCTGGGACACCGGATGTCTACGTAGATCTGAGACACGCCGTTGTCGCGCGGAGTGGGGCGCCTGAGCCTGTCGTGGATTTGGTCCATGGCGAGAACGGATGCTCGTGTGAGGCTCCTGGATGCGGCGCTCGTCGCGGCGATCACGCACGGCGCCGACGTGTTCGGCGGGGACTTCAAACGCTGGTGCGAGGTCAACCAGATCCCGCGGAGTACGGCCTACCGGCACAAGAAGCGGATCGAGGAGGAAGGGCGCTGGGCGCCTCGCTCACAGCGGCCTGAATCGTGTCCGCATCACACCCCTGAGCCGGTCGAGGCGCAGGTGGTCGAGCTGCGGGAGGCTCTGGGGCGGGAGAACGGCGCGGACAACATCGGCTACTACCTGGCCCTGATCGCTGCAGAGCAGGACTGGGCCGGCCGCGGCTGGGTAGTGCCGTGCCGGGCGACGATCAACAAGATCTTGACCCGGCACGGCCTGGTGGTGCCCGAGCCGAAGAAGAAGCCGAAATCCTCCTACCGCCGTTTCGTCTATGCCCAGCCCCGCGACTGCTACCAGATCGACGCCACCGAGGTGCGCCTGACCGGGTCGGCCAAGGCGGTGGTGTTCGAGGTCCTCGATGACTGCAGCCGGGTACTGGTCGCCACCCACGCCGCCGACGCCGAGACCGGACCGGCCGCCATCGCGGCGATCGGCAAGGCGTTCGCCGACTTCGGTGTCCCCGGCCTGGTGCTCTCGGACAACGGTGCCGCGTTCACCTCCCGGCTGACCAGGGGCGGCACCTCGAAGTTCACCCGAGCGGTCACCACCGCCGGCGCTCGGCTGATCCACTCCAGCCCCTTCCACCCACAGACCTGCGGAAAGGTCGAACGCCACCACCGCACCTTCAAAGCCTGGCTCGCCGACCAGCCCGTGCCTGCCGACCTGACCCAACTGCAGACCCTGTGCGACCGCTACCAGCACGACTACAACAACCGCCGCCGGCACAGCGCCCTCAACCAGCCACCCCAACACGCCTGGGACAGCGCACCCAGCCACGGCGGTCCCGGCCACTTGCCGGTGCAGCGCGACGCCGACGTCCGCGTCCTCGCCAGCACCGACACCGGCAACATCAGCATCGGCCCCACCGTCATCAACCTCACCCGCCGCTACGCCCGCCAGAGCGTCACCGTGCTCCTCGACGGCGACCACATCACCGTCTACGACACCACCGGCCAACCCATCGGCCACCTACACATCGACTTCACCAAGACCTACCAGCCCATCAAAGCCGCCTAGCCAGCACCAGACGTGACTACGATCGTGTCCCACAACTACGTAGACACCGCGTCCCACAACTACGTAGACAGCACA
>NZ_POTW01000191.1 GCF_003236295.1 Jiangella anatolica | reverse complement strand
GCACCGGGGGCGGCGGCGCCGTGGGCGGGCTCGGTGTCGCTCACGTCGCGTCGCCGGGGGTCTCGTGGGTGATGCGCGTCAGTTCCTCGGCGAGCTCGGCGGCCTGCTCGTGGTCCAGCCCTTCGATCTTCACCGCACCCGCCGAGGACGCCGTCGTCACCGTCACCGTCGAGAGGCCGAACGCGCGCTGCAGCGGGCCGCGGACGGTGTCGACCGTCTGGATGCGCGACATCGGCGCCACCCGCCAGACCTGCCACAGCACTCCGCCGCGGGTGTAGACCGCCTGGTCGGTGACCTCCCAGCGATGGAGCCGGAACCACCACGGCGGCAGCAGCAGGAGTCCCAGCAGCCCGATGACGGCGAGCACGGCGGCGGGGATCAGGAGCCAGGCTCGCGCCGGCGCGATGAGCAGGCCGAGAACCAGCAGCGGAACCACCACTGTCGCTGTCGACAGCGCCACCTGGGCGCGCCACCACGCCATGGCGCGGCGGTCCAGCCAGTTCCGGGGCGGTCGCAGCCGAGTGGCGCCGCTCATGTCCCTTGCCTCCCGCAGATCGTCGCAGCGAGCGAGCCCACTGCCCCAGCCCACCGGACGGCCCACGGCGGCGCTTGTGGTGATCATGGCGTGCCCGTAGACGCACGGTATCCGAGCCGCAGCGCCGAGGCGACCGAAGCGGGACGAACCATGCCTGTGGGGGCACGGCAGGCCCTGCGGACGGAGGTGGCTCGCGGTCGCCGCCGCACCGGCACGGGCCGAGGAGGGCCTGCCGACGTTCGTCGAGCACGGCGCGCTCGAACTCGACGGCGGCGATGAGCTCGCGCTCGAGACGCGCCTCGGGCAGGAGCGGGGTCGTGGCCGGTGCCGACGCCACAGGCGGGGCCGGTGGCTGCGACGAGGGTGCCACCGACGAGGGCGGCGCCACCGGGGGTGACGGTGCGGCGGCCCAGGGCGGCCCTACGCGCGGAGGTGACGGTGCGACGGCCCAGGGCGACGCTACCCGCGGGGACGGCGCAACGCGCGGAGGTGACGGTGCGACGGCCCAGGGCGGCGCGACGCGCGAGGGTGGCGCTACCGAGGAGAGTGGTGCCACGGGCCGGAGCGGCACCACCGGCCGAAGTGGCACTACCGGCCGGAGCGGCACCACCGACCGGGGCCGCGCCACGGACGGGGGCCGCGCCACGGACCCGGGCGGCGCCGCAGACCCGGGCGGCGTGGTCCGCGAGGCCGATGCCGGTGCCGTGGGTGTGCCGTGGTCGTCCGGTCCAGCCGCGGGCGGCGATCCGGTCGCCGGCTCCCACCGGCCTCCTCCGGCGGACGCGGCACCGTCCCGCCCCCCTCTCTTTAACACACCTCCCCGCCCCCCAGACAA
>NZ_POTW01000190.1 GCF_003236295.1 Jiangella anatolica | reverse complement strand
GGTGACGTCCCGTGACGTGGTGTAGGTGGTCGTCCACGTGTGTGGGTCAGCGAGTTGTGCTGATCATGCCGTGAGGAGTGCTGTTGGTGCTACCTGTTGATCGTTGGTGGTGGTGTTGAGCAGGGCCATGGAGCCTTCGGAGAGGTAGCGGCGGTCGGAGACCTGCCATTCGTCGTGGGTCTCGACCAGCACCGAGCCGGCCAGGCGCAGCAGCGCGGCAGGGTTGGGGAACACGCCGACGACGTCGGTGCGGCGTTTGATCTCTTTGTTCACCCGTTCCAGCGGATTGGTCGACCAGATCTTCTTCCAGTGGCTGATCGGGAAGCCGGTGAACGCGGTGATGTCGTCGGCGGCTTCGCGCAGCATGGTCTCGACCTTGGGGAGCTGCCGGCCGAGCATCCCGGCGATGGTGTCCAGTTGCTCGCGCACGTGGTCGCGGTCAGGTTGGGCGAAGATCGTCCTGATCGCGGCGGCGACCATCTCGGCGTGGCCCTTGGGGACCTGGGCGAGCACGTTGCGCAGAAAGTGCACGCGGCAGCGCTGCCAGGACGCGCCGATC
Source organism: Jiangella anatolica (assembly GCF_003236295.1). Lineage (GTDB taxonomy): Bacteria > Actinomycetota > Actinomycetes > Jiangellales > Jiangellaceae > Jiangella > Jiangella anatolica. Next base: position 862 of record NZ_POTW01000190.1, on the reverse strand, counting down.
AGGACCGCCTCGATCGCGGCCTTCAAGCCGGCGTGCGCGTCGGAGATGACCAGTTGCACCCCGCCCAGCCCGCGGGTCTTCAGGCTTCGCAGGAAGGCGGTCCAGAACGCGCCGTCCTCGCTGTCGCCGACATCGAAGCCGAGTACCTCACGGCGGCCGTCGGCGGCGACCCCGGTAGCGACCACGACCGCCTGCGACACGACCCGGTGATCGACGCGGGCCTTGCAGTAGGTGGCGTCGAGGAACACGTACCGGAATGGCTGCTCGGCCAGCGATCGGTCCCGGAACGCGGCCACCTCGACATCGAGCTCGGCACAGATCCGGCTGACCTCGGACTTGGAGATGCCAGTGTCCGCGCCCAGCGCCTTGACCAGGTCATCGACCTTGCGAGTGGAGGTGCCGTGCAGGTAAGCCTCCATGATCACGGCGAACAGCGACTGGTCCACCCGTCGGCGCCGCTCGAGCAGGCTCGGGAAGAACGAACCGGCGCGCAGCTTGGGAATGCGCAGCTCCAAGTCCCCAGCCACCGTTGAGACCGTCTTGGGCCGGTGACCGTTGCGCTGCGCCAGCCGGGTATCGGTGCGCTCGTGCGGGCCGGCACCGATCACCGAGGTCAGCTCGGCCTCGATCAGCGCCTGGTAGATCGTCGTGGCTGCTTGCCGGATCCGATCCTCGACATCGGCGCCCTTGAGTGCATCGAGCACGTCCAGCAGGGCAGACTGGTCCAGAGCCATCGTGTGATGTGTCCCTTCCGCGAGAACCATTGGCGTGGTCTCGCCGACCATCACACGATGGCCACCCCCGACGTGGTCACCCACGCCGACAACGGCCCGACCGTTACACCACGACCTGGGACGTCACC
>NZ_POTW01000018.1 GCF_003236295.1 Jiangella anatolica | reverse complement strand
GAGTGGGGTCGGGCTGGGGGCATGCCGGGTGTCGGTACCAGTCCTCACCGTCGGCATCGCGCCAGGTTGAGATGGTGTTCTCGCCGCACCCGATGCACGGTCCGCCAGGCTGTTCCGGTGTCGCGGTCATCGGCCGGCCTCCTCACCCGCGAGCACGTGGCGGGCCACGGCCAGCCACCCGTTCTGGCGTGCAGGCGACATCGCGCCCCACGCGGACTCGATGCCCTCCTCGTTGCGGGCGACGGTGACCAGCTCCTCCGCCAGTCGCCGCACCCGCTCCTCCTCGGCGCGCTCCTGCTCCTTGGCGGCGGTGTCACGGGCCTCGATGTGGCGGGCGATGGCTTCGGAGGCGAGCATTCCGCTCCGACCGATCCGGCGCAGTAGGTCCGGGTCAGAGTCGTCCAGCCAGTAGCCGTGACCTCCGGTGCCGGGGTTGTCGACGGACAGGTTGCGACCTTCACCAACCTTCACGGCGGGCAGCTCGTCCTCGTAGACGATGGCGGCGATCTGTCGGCCATCTGGCGCCGGAAGATCGGAGTTGCCGAGGGCGTCGATGAGGTCGGAGATCGTAGCTCCGTTGCGATTGCTGTAGTTCGGCGCCAGCTCGTAGTTCATTACCCACCACATAGACCAGGCGTCTCGTTTGCTGCTCATGCTGTTACTCCATTCTCCTTGATGATCTTCTTGGCTTCGTTCAGTTGGGCGGCCAGGAGTCTGTTCGCCAGCTCCAGGCCATAGATGCGGTCCTCAAGCTCCGCAATACGCTTGTGCAGGTGTTCGTTGGCGGCCCGAATGTTCGGCTCCTGGTTCTTGAGTTCCCAGGGAAAGCCACCCTGCTCACGATCGAACTCGGCAATGGCCTCGATCTCTGTGACAGCCGCCTCCAGGCTCTTGTCATAGCCAGGCTCCGGGCGATTATCGCGCTCAGCCTCCACTGCCAGAATCTCGTCAATGGTCTCTTGGCGAATCAGCGGCTTGCTCATGCGGCGTCCTCGTGATTCAGGCCAGCGTTGAAGCCTTCGTCAAAGCCATCGTTGTAGCAGTTGTTGCAGCCCGCCACCTCGGCCGCTTCTACGCGAGCATCGATCTCGGCCTCAAGGTTTTCCTGGCCGGCCGAATAGCCGATCCGGAGCAACGCCAGGGCGTCTACGTCGTCCACGAGAGCGCCCCACAGGAGGCGCTCGTCGGGGTTTGGGTCTTCCTTGCTGTATGCGTGTCTGATGTTCATGGTGTCTCCTTGAGTAGGCCGGCGGCAGCCAGGGCGCGGGCGGCGTGATAGTCGTCCGTAACCGGGCCGCGCCCGTTGGGCTCATACGCCCCGGCCAGCACCTCGGCAACCTTGTTGATGAGTTCCTCGTTCACGTCAATGGCCCCTTCCCTAGGCGTATGTAGAACTCGCCAGAGCGGTTCATCCGCACTTCCATGCGGTGCTTGGTGCGACTGGCGATGCTGTGTGCGTGGTCCATCGCTTCCCGCTGGTCCGTGTAGGTGTTCAGCGGGATCTCGAACCAAGCGGACAGGCGCTGAGCTACGGCCTGCATCTTTGGGTTGATGAGGATTACCTCTGTGTCGATCACGACTCCTCTTCTCTTTGTCGAGATTGCACAAAGAAGGCCAGGACCGAAGTCCTGGCCAACTCAATGCCATCCGACGATTGGTCTAGGTTCAGGCGGCGAACACCTCAGTCAGTCGCGCCCGAAGGCGGTGCTTCTCGGCGCGCTCCTGATTCAGGGCAACGCGCGCCTCGCCCTCATCCGTGATGCCGTGATCCACGGCGTAGCGCCGAACCTCGGCGTCGAATCCTGCCTGGCGCTCTTGCGCCTCATTGCGCTTGCGCTCGCGGTGCGCACGCATAGCGCCCTTACCGCGCTTTCCACTGAAAGTGCTCATTGCTTTCCTCCTGTTGGTTGATTGTGGCCGTGGTATACAAATCGAGCCCACGCTCCCCAGGGGAGATGTACTCCGCTTGGCCAGGGGTAAGCCAGTCCCCTGAACTTGGGCACCCGAGGGGGGCTCGGGTGCGGCCTGGGGAGCGTGGGGCAAGACGGCAGGACGCGTAGTGGCCCGAGGGGGACTCCAACTGAATGGCTGACAAGGCTTTCGCCACGATGGCTACTTGCACCTGACTCCGCACCTTGGCGCGTACGCGTCCTGCCTGCTTGAGACGGAGCGAAGCTCCGTGTCGGGCTAAGCGCAGAGCGGACGCTCTGCGCTGTAGGTGCCCTAGTGCCGCTGTGACGCGGCTACCGCTACCTGCGCACGGAGCTGACGCTCCGCACACGTGGCCACGCACCTACGGTGCGCAGCACGGCTAGGGCTGGTGGTTCAGGGCTCTAGCTTGTAGAAGCCCACGGTGTTGCCATTGCTGTCGCGAGCGATACCCTCGGTCTCGCCGAAGCCGTCGATCCAGTTGCCGATGGTCTTGAGGATGTCCGTGATCTCCGTTGGGTTCTCCTCGAATGCGGCGTTGTCGGTGTTGATCTCGATGACGAGCTTGCCCATGGTCTGATCCTCTCAAGGGGTGTGGGTTGATGATCGGCTCAACGGCGAGAGAGGTAATCCTCCCGTGCTTCAGCGGCGTCGTCATCGAAGTAGCGACCGGCAGAAGCCCAGAACCCGGTCTCATCTGAGACGACCTCCCACGTAACCCACTCACCATCGGTCGATTGTGCCAGCACGGTTCCCCTCAGTGCTCCACTCTCGGAGCGCTCGACACTGGCAGCCCAGACCGTGGCCCCGTTGTGCATCTTGATCACGGCTCGATCCTCTCAGAACGTTGGGACTGATGATGCATGGCGAGCGCACGCCGTAGCGTGCGCCACCAAACAACTGTCAGTCGGCAGGCTTGATGAGTGTCAGCTCCGACGCGCCCACGGCGCTGCCGCCGCAGTCAGTGCAGGCGACGCGCACGAAGCCGCCTTCACGCTGATTGGCGACGACCTCGTGCGGGCCGTAGCGGTCATGCTGGACGAGGTCTCCCTCTCGATAGAGCCTCATTGGTTCACCTCCAAGGTGATTGTTTCGGCGAGGGTCACGAACGACGATCCCTGCCCGTTGCCCTGCTGCTTGGCATCCCAGTGACACCACGTGGAGTCTTCCTCCGGGCACGGCGGGAGGATGAGCATGAGGAGGGTGATCAGTAGCTCGGTCATGCTTCCTCCGGCTCCAGGTCGGCGGCCGGCTCCACTAGGTCGCGCATAGACCCGTCCCAGCGCACCTCCACCCAGGGGTGAAGCAACGGAGCGTTCGCGATCACCCACCCCGTCTCGCCTGTCCTGATGTGACGCACGCGGTCACCCATCTGATAAGCGCTCACGCCGACTCACCACCCTCACGCTTGGCCAGCTCTCTGGCCTCTCGGTCCTTCACGGCGTCCCGATAGCCACGGATGAAGGCCACGGTGTGAGAGCTGAGCTGGTGCTCGGTCTTCGTTCCCACGATGCCGTAGCCGTAGCCATCCATGTAGTCCTGGTCGCGGTGTTCTTGAGGTGTTGTGGGGGCGAACGAGCAGTGCTTGCCGTGTGTGTGGCAGTAGCCGTCGTTCATGTCCCACGAGTGCCGTGTCATTGCGTTGCTCCTGTCTCTCGTGCTCTAGAAACCAAGAAGGCCCGCGTTTCACACGCGGGCCAACCAAGTGCCTAGAGGATCCGCACGCCCCGGCTTGGGTCGATGACGGCGAAGCCGATCGGGCTGGCGAGCGTCGGGGTCTCGTCAACCTTGAGGCACCGCCTGCATGTCACCGGCTGGTCAGTCTCGATGTACGGCACGCCCGGACGGTTGAGTGCGCCGCAGGCGGGGAGTCCGCTCTGTGTCGCCTTGTGAACCACGCCGCCCCTAGCGCTGTAGACGTTGGTCATTGCTCTCACTCCCCAAAGAGAAAGCCACGTGCCGGATGCACGCGGCTCTTTCAATGGCTAGTGGTTGTGAACAGTGCCCCCTGGCAACACGGCCAGGGGGCACTTCGGAGATCCATGCATTGTCAGTGCGAGGTGCCCGAGTTCAGCCAGAGCTGGTCGGCCTCGCGGTAGAGCCTGGCGGCCCGGATGAAGTCGCCACGGTCGGCCAGGCGGTCGGCCTCGTTCATCAGTGCGTCGCGCTTGTTCATGGTCACTCCAATGAAAAGGCCACGAGCCTGAGTGCTCGTGGCGTCATCAAAGGGTGTGGTCGAAGGTGTTGCGGTTGGCTCCCGCGTATCGTCAGCCGGCTCTTCATCTACTGAGCTTCGCTCAGTGATGGAGGACACACACGGATGGAACGTCCGTGTGTACCTCGTCCTCGGGGTTCAGCCTGTCGGCCCGAGTGGTCATCGCCCTAGTGGCTCTTAGCGGGTGATCTCTGTTTAGCCTGGCCCCTTTGGTGCTGGGGTGGTGGGGTCTTGGTGACCTTGAGACCAACGTAGACTACGGCGGCCACAGTCGTCAATACCCATAGCCAAAGATCTTGGAAGTCGTGCGCGGGGCGGCGGCGACAGACCTAAAGCATGGCTGAGGTTAGGCATCTACGACAGGGCGCAGTAGGGGTGCTGGACACTGAGTATGGTGTACGCAGTGGGATGGGTAGGGGCGCATCGCGCCTCACTCACCCAAATACACGAGCACTTGCTCGCATTCCTAGCGCATCAGTTGGCATGGCCCACGATCATGCGCACGTGCGCACGTATGTGCGTGCACGTATAGCGTCCAGGCTGCGTATTCCGTCCCTACCATGCACACGGCTAGCGCCCTGCCGGCCTGGCTCTGTGTCCACAGGCTGAGGCACCACCGCACGCGCTGGAGCGCGTGGGTGAGGGGCGATTTCCTGCCACTTTGGCAGGATCTTGACCCCCCGATGCTTAATCCCGGGGCGCGCTCCTCATACTGTCCTCACTCCCAAATGCCCGTTAAACTCCAGCACCGTCAGACCCGTTGACTCCTGTACGTTCGAGTCCCAAACGGCCGACCGCCCACGGTCGGCCGTGGTTGACATACCATCCACATGCTGAGATTTTCCCGGTGAAACAGCCTCTTTTGGTAACGCTTAGATAACGATCACGCCATTTTCGCCGAAAATGGCGTTTGGAGAACCTGCCTTGGGGTGAGGGGTACTTAGTTCTTAGAGCTAAGCGCTTAGAGCCAAAGCTAGTAGCTCTAGCCGACCCCAAGGGAGGCTAGAGCGTTACCTAGACTCTTAGCTCTAGAGCTATAACACAAGCTGCCAAGGTCTTAGAACGCTTGGCTTAAGGGGGACCCCTTTCAGGGGGGTCCCCCTTCTCTTATCCACAGGGCAAAGAGCTTAGAGCCTAGCCCTAGCAGACCCAGCTCCCTGCGAACTGATCCGCTGGCGCGTCTCAGTTCTTCGGTCGCTGGGTCTTTGGTCCTCTCTCACTTTCCTTTCCGTCGCTGCCCACGAAGTGGGGTCTAACCCCCGAGTCGAAATCTGAGTAGGAACTGGGGGCTAGGTCTTGGTCACTGCCAACGACAAGCTCATCCAGTCCAATAGCGCCACCATGGACCGTGAGGCCAAGGGTCTTAGGCGCCGCCCCAAGGGCGGCCGGAAGACCACTGAGGCGGTCAAGGAGAAGGTCCTCGAACTCCTCGCCGACAACTACACCGTCGCCGATGCCCTCCATTACGTGGACCGGACCAAGGCCACGTGGAAGTACTGGAAGTCCAGCGACCCGGACTTCGCCAAGGAGGCCGACCGGATCATCGGTCGCCGCCGCGCCAAGCAGGCGCCCGAGGGCGAAGAGCACGTCGAGGTTCCCGACTTCCCGGTGTTCTGTGAGAAGTACCTGGGGTGGCGGATGTACCGCCACCAGCTCCAGTGGTTCGACATCCTGGAGGGACGCGAGCCCCGCGACCTCCACCCGTCGCAGACCTACGAGCCGGGCCGCGCGACCCACCTCATCATCAACACTCCGCCTAACCACGGTAAGTCCACGACCATCACGGTCGCCTATGTCCTGTGGCAGATCCTGAAGGATCGCAACGCCCTGGTCATCATCATCTCCAAGAAGCAGGAGCTGGCCGGCGACTTCATCAGCCAGATCAAGGACTTCCTGGCCAACCCTCACTACGAGGCGCTTCAGCGGGACTTCGCTCCGGACGACGGGTTCGAGAAGGCGTGCACGGAGTGGAGCAGCACGCGTATCCGCTTCGGCCCGACGCTTCGTGACCAGAGCGCCAAGGACCCGACCGTGCAGGCGGTCGGCCTCGGCTCCCAGATCTACGGTAAGCGCGCCACGCTCATCATCGCCGACGACTGCGTGGACACCACGAACGCGGGCGAGGTCGACAAGCAGTTCAACTGGCTGACCCGCATGGTGGCCACCCGCATCGGTGACGCCGGCCGCTTCCTCCTGGTCGGCACCCGCGTCGCCCCGGTGGACATCTACAAGGAGCTGCGCAACCCCGAGCGTTACGGTGGGGAGCCCTCCGGCTGGTCGTACTTCTCTCAGCCCGCCGTCGAGGACTTCGGCCCCACGCCCGAAGATCCCTCCACCTGGATCACCCTGTGGCCGCGCTCCAACAACCCGCAGGTAGGCGACAACCGCTCCGAGCCTGACACCGCTGGCGAGTACCCGATGTGGGACGGCGTCCGCCTCAAGCGGATGCGCCAGCTCGTGGGCGAGGACGCCTGGGTCCAGGGCTACCAGCAGATGGACCTGCAAGAGACGGCCATCTTCCCCAGGGACCAGATCAACGGCTGCATCAACCCGATGCGTATGGTGGGTCCGCTCAACCCCGAGGCGCCCGGTCACGACGGCGAGCACATGTCCGGCAAGCGGGTCATAGCCGGCCTGGACCCCGCCTCCAGCGGCCACACGGCCGCTGTGGTCATCGCCTACGACCCGTACACGCAGAAGCGCTGGCTGCTCGACGCGCACAACCAGGCGAACATGACCCCGGACCAGATCCGGAACCTGATGATCTCCTGGACCGAACGCTACGGCGTTCGGGAGTGGCGAGTGGAGAAGGTGCTCCTCTCCACCTGGATCACCCAGGACCTCACGATCACCCGCGAGCTGGCCACGCGGGGCTGCATCATCAGCGACCACATCACGACCCGCGAGTCCAAGTGGGACGTGGACGGCGGCATCCTCTCGCTCACGTCGCTGATCGTCGGTGGTGACCGAGACCCGAAGACCAACCTGCTCCAGCTCCCGTCGACGCGCACCGAGGCGGTGCGCGCCCTGACCGAGCAGATGGCTACGTACTTTCCGAAGACCAAGGGCAAGACCGACGTCCTGATGGCGCTGTGGTTCGCCGAGGCTCGCGTTCGCGAGCTGGCCGTCGCTCAGGACAACTTCATGTTCCGGGACTCGCCCTTCAGCACCGGATCCGACCGCCAGTACCAGCGAGTGATCGACCTGGGAAACCTCGACCCCGATGATCCAGTCCTCTGGTCCCCGTTCCATCAAAGGCGAATCGCATGACTGACATCATCCAGGCGTACAGCGAACTCAAGGCTGAGAACGCTGCCCGCGATGTTCGCCATGCCCAGGTCTCTGCCGTCAGGCGCGGTGACGTTCACGAGGTCATGCCCGGCCTGTTCCCCGACAACCTGCCCAAGCAGGTCACGGCGAACATGGTCAACATCGCCAGCCGGCAGCTCGGCGAGCAGCTTGGCGGCCTCCCGGACTTCTCGTGCAAGTCAGGTCGCCACAAGAGTGACCGCGCCAAGACGGCGGCCGAGAAGCGCACCCAGATCGTCAACGGCTTCGTCGAGCTGTCAAGGCTCCAGACGCAGATGCACGGCGGCGGGGACCGATACCTCTCGTTCGGCGCCCTGCCTGTCGTCGTTGAGCCCGACTTCGAGATGATGAGCCCGGTCTTCCGGGTGGACTCTCCGGTCGGCGCCTACTGGCACACCGACCTGTACGGCCGGGTGGTGCACTACTACAAGTGCTGGTACGACACGGCCGGATCGCTGGCCGCCAAGTTCCCTCAGCACGCCGACGAGATCCTGGGTCGCACCGCCTACAGCAACGGTGAGTCCAGCCAGACCCTCGAAGTAGTGCTCTGCAAGGACAAGTACGCAGACACCCTCTTCCTCCCCAGCAAGAACCTGGTGCTGGCCACCGCTGCCAACCCGATGAAGAAGACCCCGGTCTTCATCGCCGAGATGCCCAAGTGGGACGACGAGGTTCGCGGGCAGTTCGACGAGATGATCTGGGTCCAGTTGTTCCGGGCTCGCCTGTCCGCCCTCATCCTTGAGGGCGCCTGGGAGGCCGTCAACGCCCCGGTCGCAGTTCCCACGGACGTCAACCACCTGCCGACCGGCCCGCGCTCGATCATCCACACCAATAACCCCGAGGGCATCCGCCGCATCGGGATCGACCTCCCGCCGGCTGCGTTCGCCGAGAGTGCGAACCTGGCTAACGAAGAGCGCCTGGCGGCGCGCTTCCCGGAGGCGATGACTGGCAACCTGAACGCCTCGGTCATCACTGGCCAGGGCATCGGCGCCTTGCTGTCCACCGTGGACACGCAGATCCAGGTGGCTCAGTCGCTGTTCGCCCAGACCCTCCAGGACGCCGCTTCGTTCGCGCTGGAGATGGACGAGAAGCTCTTCGGCCAGGTAGAGAAGAGTGCCAAGGGTCGCGCCCAGGGCGCGCAGTATTCCATCAGATACACGCCCGAAAAGGACATCAAGGGCGACTACGAGGTCGAGTGCACCTACGGCTTCGCCTCTGGGATGGACGCCAACCGCGGCCTCATCTTCATGCTTCAGGCTCAGGGCGCGGGACTGCTGTCCCGCGAGACCATCATGGACCAGCTCGCCAGCCAGTTCGGGATCAACTCCTCTGAGGAGATGGCCCGGATGGACATCGAGTCCCTTCAGGCGGCGCTGCTGTCCGGTGTACAGGGACTGGGGGCTACCTTCCCCCAGTTGGCCCAGATGGGTCAGGACCCGCGCCAGGCGCTGCGTCAGGTCGCCACAGTGGCCGACCAGCGCCTGAAGGGCGTTCCGATCCACGAGGCGATCATCAAGGCGTTCGAGCCCACCCCTGAGGAGCAGGCCGCCGCAGAGCAGCAGGCCCAGGACCCGCTCGCCGCCCTGATGGGCGGCGGACCCGCAGGCGCCCCAGCCCCGGCTGGGGGCGGACCTCAGGACCTCCAGATGATGCTCGCCAACCTGTCGTCTTCTGGCGAGGCCAACATGCAGAACTCGATCTCCCGCATGATCCCCACCGCCGGTTAGGAACCCTCACATGGCACGTCGAGTCGCAACAGGCGGCGGACCCGTCAAGGTCACGCCGACGAACCTCCCGAAGAAGCGGCCGGCTCGTAAGCCGATCCCGGCGGACAAGCTGATCCGCGACCCCAACGCCCCGCGTCCTGCCACCTGGCGGCGTGGTGCCAAGAAGACCACGTCACCCGTGCGACGTCGGTCCCGCTGAACGCAGAGCCTCCCCGCACACGCGGGACTAAGGGGCTCTAGCTGTCTCCCTGCGTTCTGAGCGCGCCCCCTCCGCGCGCTCCGCAGGGCTGGCCGGGCCTCGCCCGTAAGGGGCTTGAGGCCCGGCCCTTCACGTCCGGTACCGCCAGCGAGGCTGGCCCAGGGCCGGGCTTCAGTCCGGTCGGACTAACCACCCGGCACAACGGATGCACCACCTGCATGGGACTAACACACTCCGGCTCGCCTCTGACTGTGGTGGTCATGCTGGCCGGGACCCCGTGCAGTGCCCGTGGGCTTTAACCGCGACGGGCTCTCAATCTTCGACGAAGGGTGCCGCATGAAGTGGGACTGGAAGCTGGTCGCCGGTCAGGCGCTCCACTGCGCCGCCTACATGACCAACAGCGTGGCCAATTTCTTCGAGTCGGTGCACGTGCTCATCGAGGCTGACGCCGACCGGCGCGCCGAAGAGGCCGCCTGGGTCAACGCCTTCGGCGAGCAGCTCAACTCCCTGCCCGAGACGGAGGCGTGATGCGCGGCGGAGACGACAACACCTGGATGGGTGACGGCGAGGACGACGACAAGGGCGGTGGCAAGTAGTGGCCAATGGCCAGCATGGCGGGTACCGCGAACCCGCGAACCCCGCCCCCGTGTCGGGGCCAGGCGCCCTCTCTCAGCGCACAGATTCTCAAGGAATCAGGAGATTACCGGATTCCAGGTACGGAGAATCTTCCGAGTTTGAGGAGATTCAGGCCGGCGCACCCATGGCTAAGGCCGCTGGCCCCGTCGATCCCTCCGGCGTCGTCCCGATGGACGCGCCCACCCAGTACCCCGAGCGTCCGGTCACAGACGGCGTGAATGCGGGCGCCGGGAACGGTGCCCCGGACCTCGACGAGGAAGACCTCCTCCGCCTTGGCAGCTACATGCCGGTCTTGAAGTTCGTCGCCTCGCTACCGAACGCAACCAACGCAACTCGTCAGTACGTGCGTCAACTGGCGGCGCGACAAGCAGTCTGAAAGGTGAGCAGTGGCCTCGAACTCCACATGGTGGGCTACACGCGTTGGTGAGGCCGCCGCTGCCACCACTTCCTCCGTTCGTCCTCAGCCGATCTACGGCGCCGCCTTCGACATCGCTCAAGCGGAGATGACCGAGTCGCAGCGTCAGGCTGCGCTCAACGCCATGCAGACCGTGGCCGAGGAAGAGGCCGAGGAGAAGTCCGCCTGGGACAAGATCACAGGCGGCGTTGGCTCCGTGCTCGGTGGCGTCGGCGATGCCCTCGGTGGCGTCAAGGGCGGCCTAGAGGCCGCCTCCGACTGGCAGGCCGACCTCCTGGGCTATGGCGATGCCCAGGACCAGGCCCGCGAGATCTCGGGTGACGCCGTTGGCCAGGCCGGCGAGTTCTACGAGGAGAAGATCGCCGAGCCCGTAGAGCGCGGCATGTCGACGTTCCTCCAGGCCGGCAACATCATCGACGAGCGTGGCTTCACCCGGAACTTCGGTGATTGGCTGGACGGCAACACCTGGGAAGAGGCGTGGGACCGCACGGAGGACGCTACGTTCGGCCAGTCGCTGGCCGACGTGTTCGTGGACCGCGACCTTCGCCGCGAGGGCTACGAGGCTGGCTTCGACCCTGAGACCGGGCTGCCGCTGGACCAGAACTACCGGGAGATGCGCGAGGACAACCTCGCGTACAACCTGTTCTCCGGCACCGCAGACTTCGTGCAGGAGTGGTTCGCCGACCCCCTCACGGTGGCTACTGCTGGGGTGGGTCGCGCACGCGCCTTCCTCAAGGGTGACATCGACCACCTGGGCGCCAGCACCCGCGACGACGTCCTGCGCATCACGACGGCGCCGGACTCCGCGCTGGCGGACATGAAGATCCGCAAGTGGTCTCCGGTTGAGCAGCGTGCCCTGGCCTTCCGTCACCAGATGACGGACCTTCGGGACCGCTCCAGGGCGGGCGAGCTGGACCCCCAGGGCCTCGTTGAAGAGGTCCAGGCGTTCCGGACCAACCCCGCCGCCGCCGCGTTCTTCTACCGCCTGAGCGTGGCCAAGAAGCCGCTGTCGGACGGACTCGGTTACAGCGACGAGTTCTACGACGACATCTTCTACCACGGTGTGGGCGCCATGATGGGCGTCCCGGGTGCCACCGACAAGCTCCGTGTCGCTTTCGGCGACGTCGGTACTGGACTCGCTGAGCGCATCGACAACCTCCAGACCACGCGCATCCCCAAGATCGACGAGGAGCTGGGCCTCGCCCAGGCGACCTATGACGCGGCCGTCTCCGAGGGCCGCTGGCTTCGAGGCCCCGGCGCCATGCGTGCGCAGGAGAAGGCGCTCAACGCCAAGGCCACGATCGACCAGAACCGGCACGCCGCCGAGGCTGCCAAGGAGCAGCTCGGCGAGTACGAGGACTATCAGCGCTTCCTGAACTCTGTCGACGACCGGATCGTCAACGCCGGCATCAGCATGGTGCCGCGCTCCAGCAAGTCGTTCGGTGACATCGTCAAGGAGACCGCCTCGCACACGTACCGGTCGCCGGGCACTGGCAAGGCGAGCACGTACATCAAGTACCCGCGAGCGGCGTTCCGCCAGCGCCCTGGGCGCTTCGACCTTCACCGTGACATCCACGGTCAGGTAGGCAACTACCTGGACCAGGTCGTGGCCTACGGCCGCGAGGGCGTCGAGGCCATGGGTGCGGACAAGTTCGAGGAGCTGCGCCGCGTCTACATGAACCGTGCTGCCGACGCCACCACCGACGTGGAGCGTCGGCGCATCGCGGCCGACCTAGAGACTCGCGGCGTCGAGATCGTCTCCCTCAAGCATGGCCTTGAGCCGGGCGAGGCCCGGCAGATCGCCCTGGCCTACTCGGGTCGGCGCGCCACCCTATTCCGGGACATCGAGCGACAGGCCGCTGAGAACCGCGCCTACAGCGCGGCTGACGCACCCCTCACCTACAAGTGGGAGGTCGACGGGGTTGTCCACGAGATGGAGCTGCCGCTGATCGAGGCGCAGCTTGGCCAGACGTTCCTGGCGATGGACCTGCGGTCGCTCGACCAGCTCCTGAGGCAGCACGGCCAGTCCATCAAGACCCTGCTCCGCACGAAGAACACCGTGAAGGACAGGGCTGAGGACTTCGCCTCTTACTTCGAGGCGTGGTGGAAGCCGGCCGTGCTCCTGCGTGGCGGCTACATCGTTCGTAACCTGAGCGACGAGGGCCTTCGCAGCCTCGCTGCGCTGGACTCCCTGGCGTCCCTGATGGATGCGCCGAAGGCGATGTCCATTGGTGCGGCCAACCTGCCGATCCGTGCCGCCAACCGCATCAAGGGCGCGGGCAACCGCGCCGCTCGGCGGCGCTGGTTGAAACGGCAGGACCAAGAAGGAACCCCGGTCCTCCGTGGCCCTGCCGACAGCCTCCGTGAAGATGCAGGGCGTTTGAAGGCTGTAGAGCGAAACCTTGCTCCGGTCGAGCGCTGGAGTCAAGACCTTCTGCGCAACCGGGCCAATGGGGTCAGGGACCCCAAGGTGCCGCCGATCGTCCAGAAGATCCGTGCCGCCGACGAGGCCGCCGCTGGCGCCTCGTTCGCCGTGGACATGGCCACTGGCCGACGCATGCGCAACGTCGAGGCGGTTGTCCCCATCGGGGACGAGGTCGTGCTCAACGACCTGGACGAGATGGCTATCGCCCGCTTCGCCGAGCTGCGGTCTGGGCTGCTGTCGAACCCTGATGGCGTGCTCCTTGTCCGGCGCACCGAGGACGGCGTCGTCGTCAACGTCGGGCGTCGTGGCGCCAAGTACCTGAAGAAGACCGAGCTGATCCCCCAGCTCGGCGCCAGGCCCGTCACCATCAAGGGTCGCAAGGGCGCCTCTTGGGAGGCGGCCGGTGCGTTCCAGCCAGGCGTCGGTGACGTACACCGGTCGCTGAACTCTTCGGGCATGGACCACCGAGCCATGACCTCCAGCTACGAGAACACCACGGCGAACCTTCGTGCCGCCGTCGACAGGGGCAAGCGCTCCGTCGTCGGGGACTCGAACCACGCTGAGGCGTGGCATCAGGCCATCGAGCAGATCCGCGTCTCACCTTCGGCGCGGGCGCGCCTCGGTGGTCAAGAGCTGGAGTCCTGGCTGAAGACCCCCGAGGGCCGCAAGCACCAGTCGGCGCAGCGCCTGTACTTCAGGTCGGCCGAGCCGTACGTGTGGCAGACGGAGATCGACAACCACCTCAACGCACTGCTCCCCACGGAACGACTGCGCGAGATGGTGCGCACCGACCAGACGCTCACCGTTGAGGACCTTCAGCAGATGGTCGACAACCGGCGCGAGGTCGTGCCGAAGGCGATCGACACCACGTCTGTTGACCTGGCTCTGGGCACTGGCGTTGGCCAGGCGCTCAACGCGGTGAAGGACAAGCTCTACAACGCCATCGCCACGGTCCCTTCGGACACGCTGGTGCGGAACCCGTTCTTCAACCGGATGTACAAGCACCGCCTCCAGGTGGCTGCCGACCAGGTTGAGGCCGGCCAGAAGATCTCTCGCGAGACCCAGGTGCTCATGGAGCGCCAGGCCCGCGAGTACGCACTGCGCCAGACCCGGCGCTACATGTTCAGCGCGATGGACCACACGGACCTACAGCACACGTTGAGGTTCGCGTCCTCCTTCATGAACGCTTGGCAGGACACGCTGGTCAAGTGGGGCACCATCATCATGGAGCGCCCCGAGCAGTTCATGCGCCTGTACGCCAACGGCTGGCAGAACCTCGACAAGCTCCCGTTCGTCGAGTTCGTGGACAGCAATGGCCTGGGCAAGGACGACCCGGACCACGGCGAGCTGACGAACCTTCGCATCGAGGGTCTCGGTCAGACGATGAAGCTCCTGGACAAGGTGCTGCCTGGCGATCAGTCGGCAGCCGGCGAGATCTTCCAAACCTGGAACGTCAACAAGAACGGGCTCAACAGCGTTATCCAGGGCAGCCCTTGGTGGCTGCCCGGTACGAGCCCGTTCATCCAGGTGCCCGCCGCCTACATGATGCGCAACTCTCCGCACCTTGCGGACGACAGCGCCTTCTCCAGCTTCATGTACAAGTACCTGTTCCCGGCTGGCGTGCCCGAGAGCCCCGTGCTCGACACGGTCTTCCCGGCCGCCTGGATGACGCAGGTGCGCCGTCAGATCGAAGGTGTTGAAGACCCCGTCTTCAACCGCATGATGGCGACCCGCACCTACCAGCAGGACTACCAGGACTGGATCGACAACGGACGCCAAGGCCCCGAGCCGACCCCCGAGGAGTCGGTCGAGAAGGCCGAGGCCGCCCAGGCGTTCATGATCGCCGCTCGGTTCATGTCGCCGGCAGGGTTCACGCCCGAGGTTAAGGGACAGTTCTTCATCGACGCCGCCAACCGCATCCAAGCGGAGTACGGCTACGGCGAAGAGGGCTACCAGAAGTTCCTCGATGAGTACGGCGAGGATGCCTGGCTCTGGTGGCAGTCCACGAGCCAGAGCAACACTGGCGTGCCCGCCACGTCGGCGGGCTTCATGGCCCAGCAGAAGTACCGGGATCAGATCGAGAAGAACCCGGAGCTGGGTCTGGCGCTAGTGGGGCTAGACACCGAGACGGACGAGTTCAACTACTCCGTCTACGCCTGGCAGACCCAGAACAAGGTCTCCAACGTGGACGCCCGCACACAGCGGGCGCCTCGCGGTCCCGAAGGGACCGTGCAGGCCGCCGAGGAGTCCGAGGGCTGGCGTCGCTGGAACTACTGGAACACGAAGATCCAAGCCGAGCTGTCCGCCCGGGGACTAAAGTCCCTGCGGCAGCGTGGCGCGGAAGACCTGATCCAGATCCAGCACACGATCCGCGATCAGCTCTGGAACGAGCTGCCCGGCTGGCGCGACGCCTACACGTCGATGGACACCGACAAGTCGTACACCCTCATCCAGCAGATGGAGGGGTTGGTCGACCGGGGCGAGTCGCCGGAGCGTCCCGACTGGCACGGGGTCGAGGAGTTCCTCGACATTCACCGTCGCATCGGCGCCGAGCTTGACGCTCGGGAGATGTACGGCGGTGGCTCCCGGAACATTGAGGCCGAGGCCAACGCGGACCTGGCCTACGCCTATGACGTGATGGTCGGCGAGCTGCGCCAGCGGAACCTGATGTTCGACGAGTTCTTCAACCGCTTCCTCACCAACCATTCGATGACACTGGGCTCTGGGGGTCTGTGATGGCAACCACACCTACCCCCGGACAGCAGGGCTACGGCATCCTGACGGGCGACCCCGAACTCGCGGCGGTAAGTGCGCAGTCCGGGGCCGCCCCCGCCGGTCCCAGCCAGGACGACCTGAGCCCCACCGCCCAGCGGTGGGCTCGGTACTGGGACCAGAAGCCCTGGACTCCCATGTCACCCAGGTTCAACTATCGCCGCCCCGGAGCCGCCGGCTTTGGTGTGCTGCGTGAGCAGGGCCTGGGCGGCAAAAGCACCAAGAGCCTGAAGCCCGAGCCCGAGTTCTTCGTGGACAAGAAGCAGGGCGGCAAGGCGGGCGGCACCCTCCGGGGTGCCGACACCCGCCAGGTCGATAGGGGGCGGCTCCAGGAGCTAGCCGACAAGTACTACGGCAGGCCGGCCACGCCGACCGAGGTAGCCGAGCTGTGGGGCATGGCACTTGGTGACATCGACGCTGCTGAGGTCATGGGCGCAGACCCAGAAGACCCCTGGCACTGGATCGAAATGCGGGTGGCGCAGGCGGCTGAGACTCGTGCGGAGAAGCAGGGTCCGACCACGCAGACCCAGCGCACGATCAACCTGACGGACCCGACAACGGCCGCCGCAGTCATCGACAACACACTGCGGAACCTACTGGGTCGCCGGGCCACGGACGACGAGCGCGAGCAGTTCATGTCGACGCTCCGAGCCACCGAGCAGGCCAACCCCACGTTGTCCACGACAACGACCACGTACGGGGAAGACGGCAACACGTCCGACAGCTCCACCACCACGACCGGCGGTGCACCCGACGCCGGCACCGCAGCTCAGGCATTCGCCGATGACGAGCTGCTCGGCGAGCAGAAGGCAGTGCTCGCCGCCTCCTACTACGAGGCACTGCGAGGTCTGTAGGTGTATTCCCCCGTCAAGGGGGCGCGCGTTTCTTCGAGGTATCTGGGTGGCTTCCGTTCGACCGGAGGTCACTCCGGTATCGACTTTGCCGCGCCCGCAGGTTCCAAGATCTATGCCGCTGTCGGCGGTCGCGTCATCAGCGTTGGCTGGGGCGGCGCCTACGGCAACCTGACCAAGGTCCAGCACGATGACGGGACGGTGGGCTACTACGCCCACCAGTCCCGCTTCGCCGTCAAGGCGGGCCAGCGCATCTCCGCCGGCTCCCTCCTGGGATTCGTCGGCAATACCGGCAACAGCACCGGCTCGCACCTGCACTTCGAGGTGCGCCGCAACGGTAAGCCGACAGACCCGATCCCGTTCCTGAACTTCGATGGCAAGCGCACCGGGTCGCTGTCCAAGGAACCCGCCAAGCAGGGCGGCTCTTTCGCGACGCCGCAGGGCGGCATGCTCCCGGACATCATCCAGATGACCGACCCGAACGACACGCTGGCGATGCTCGAAGCCCAAGGCATGGGCGCCTCGCCCGGCGGCAAGGCTGCCGGTGGGTTCTCCACTCCGGCCCTGGACGCCGCCGCAGGCAGGCCGTCCGAGCAGACAGACCTGGAGCAGTCGCTGGGCCGCGAAGCGGGCCTCATCCAGCAGAGCCAGATGATGAAGGCGATGCAGGCGCAACAGGCCGCCTATCAGACCTCCATGATGCAGGCCACCGCCCAGCAGGCCCCAGCCGCAATTTCGCAGGGCTCTCACAGCTCTGGGGGCGGCGCCTCAGGCGACCTGGGGAAGCTCATCAACGCCATCAGGGCCAAGGAGTCCGGAGGCAGCTACAGCGCCAGGAACCGCCACAGCGGCGCCCTGGGCGCTTACCAGATCATGCCGGGCAACATCGCCTCCTGGTCGAAAGCGGCTCTCGGGTACTCGGTCAGTCAGTCGCAGTTCCTCGCCAACCCCAAGCTCCAGGACGCCATCGCCCAGCACCGCCTCGGCCAGTACTTCCGCAAGTACGGCGCCTCCGGCGCCGCTCTCGCCTGGTACGCGGGTGAAGGCGCGCTCAAGTACAGCGAGGGCGCCAGGAACCGCAAACAGGGGTCGTACCCGTCGATGAACTCTTACGTCCAGGACATCCTCCGAAGGGCAGGTCTGTAGTGGCTGACGAGCCCACTCAGGAGGAGCTGGCAGCTCTCGCCGGTTACACCGTCGCGTACTTCAACGTCACGCCTGAGATGAAGAAGCTGCTCCAAGAGGCCATGGACGGGCAGTACGAGCCGGCACGGCTCCAGTCGATGATCCGCAACACCGCCTGGTACAAGAGCACCTCGCAGACGCAGCGTGAGGCATGGCTGCTCACGTCGTCTGACCCGGCGGAGTACCGCCGCCGCCTGGCCGAAACGCGCAGCCAGATGGGATCTCTGGCCGTCGAGCTGGGCGTCCCGCTGGCAGGCAAGGATGCCGACGCGCTTGCGCGTGAGGCTCTCGGCTC
This sequence comes from Jiangella anatolica, assembly GCF_003236295.1. Lineage (GTDB taxonomy): Bacteria > Actinomycetota > Actinomycetes > Jiangellales > Jiangellaceae > Jiangella > Jiangella anatolica. The sequence continues at coordinate 70,727 of NZ_POTW01000018.1, read as the reverse complement.
CGGCTGGGACCAGCTCCGCATGCGCCAGGAGATGGCCCGCTTCGGCGACGTCGGCCAGGCAGTCCTGAAGAACCAGGAGCTTGGCGGCACGGTTGGCCAGGCCCAGGATCGCATCCAGCAGGCGCTCGCCGCCTACGGCGTCAAGGTGTCCAACGGAACGCTCCGTCACTGGCTGAGCGGGGTTGCCTACGGCACCCTCACTGAGCAGCACGCGATGGGCGAGATTCAACGCCTTGCCAAGTCCACCTGGCCTGGTCTGGCTGAGCAGATCGACGCCGGCCTGACGGTGAAGGACGTTGCCTCTCCGTACATCGAGTCGATGGCGGAGATCCTCGAACTCAATCCCACGGATATCACCGTCCGGGACAACATGGTCCGCCGCGCCCTGTCTTTCAAGGGTGAGGACGGTAAGTGGACCACGCAGAGCGTCGGGGATTTCGAGGCCAGTCTTCGCAGTGACCCCCGCTGGATGGCCACCCAGAACGCCCAGGACTCGCACATGTCCACGGGCCGAGAGGTGCTGAGCCTGATGGGGGTGCTGAAGTAATGGCTTGGTGGGACAACCTCGAAGCAGGAGACCGCAACGCGGCCTCCGCCCTGGTCGGCATGTTCGAGCAATACGGCCTTGGCTCTCTCGGTCCCAAGATCGTCGAGTACCTCAAGCAGGGCTACAACTCGGACACGATCTACGTGATGCTCCAGCAGACCAAAGAATGGAAGCAGCGATTCAAGGCCAACGATGCCCGCCTGAAAGCGGGTCTCTCGGTCCTGGACCCGAACGAATACCTCCAGACCGAACGCGCCTATCGCCAGGCGATCCAGGCAGCCGGTCTGCCCAAGGGCTTCTACGACTCCACGGACGACTTCACGAACTTCCTCATCAAGGATGTCAGCCCCCAGGAGATCGCAGAGCGCGCCATGAAGGCGCGCACCCTTGCGGACACCGTGGACAACGAGCAGAAGAAGGCGCTGGCCCGCATGGGCATAAGCACCGGAGACCTGGCCTCGTACTACCTGGATCCGAAGAAGGCGCTGCCCACCCTGGAGAAGAACGTCGAGCTGGCGAAGCTCAATGCCGAGCGCAACCGTGCTGGCCTTGGCTACGACGACGCTTACGCCCAGGAACTGTTCGGTATGGGTGTCACCTCCGAACAGGCGCGCGAAGGCTACAACGTCATCGCCACACAGCTCCCGACATACGAGCGCCTGGGCGAGATCTCGGGCATCGAGTTCGGTGTCGAGGACATCCAGTCCGAGGTGTTCGGCGGAAACGCCGAGGCCACACGTACGAGGAACAAGCTCGCTTCTCAGGAGCGCGCTCGTGGGCGCGGTGCCGCTGGCACTGGTTCCGGCACGCTGACCAGAGATCGGCGCTTCAACTAGCAATTCGGGTGAATGGCATACACCGAGGTTCGAGTCCTCGGCACCCACTCCGGCGGAGATCTACCGGCCCTTCGCTGAGTGATACACGGTCCGGGAGTAGGAGCAAGTGACAGCCCATTCCCCTATGGGCGGCTTCGGCCTGCGCAAATCATTAGGGAGTAGTCGCATGAGCGACAACCAGTACGCCGACATTCTCGACGACAACGAAGACCTGGAGCCCCAGGCCCAGGAGCCGAGTGACGGGCCGAAGGCCCTTCGCGAGGCCCTGAAGAAGGAAGCCCAGAAGCGTAAGGAGCTTGAGGCGGAACTCAACGAGATCCGCAAGAGCCAGCGCGAGTCGGAGCTGAAGTCGAAGTTGGCTGCTGCCGGTCTTCCGGAGAACGCGGCGAAGTTCGTCGCGGGCGCGGAGGACGTCGATGCAGCTATTGAGGAGTTCCGTGGCCTCTTCGGAGGAGCCGGCGCAACTCAGCAGCAGGACATCGACAACGACTCGCCTAAGGGCGAGCCGAATCTCAGCGAAGAGCAGCGTTCAGACATTCAGGCGCTCCAGGGCGTGGCGCGCAACAACTACACGCCCGATGAGGCCTACAAGGCCCGCCTGGATGAGGCGGACGCATCTGCCACTTCGCTGGATGACCTCATCGGCAAAGTGAATACCGCCCTTCGACAGTAGGGCGGTTGACTCCCTAAAGAGGAGCAATGGCTCTTAATACTACCGTTCTGGCGTCGTCCATTGGTGACGGCCTCCAGATCGATGGGTATGACAAGGTCCTTAAGTGGGCTCTCCGGTCTATGCCCGTCTACCGCCAGTTCGTTTTCGGTGTCCCCCACGACCCGACGAACAACTCGCGGACCTACCACCTGAAGAAGAACAACTACATCCCGACCGGCTCGCGGGTCCTGGATGAGGTCAACGACCCCACACCGCTGACCTCGCCGCAGAGCACCGACCTCACCATCGGCTTCACCGAGGTTGGCGCCCTGATCGGCCGGACGTACCGGCTTCAGTCGGCTACGTACGTCGAGGTCGACCCGACCATTGCCAAGCAGCTCGCCACTGACGTGGCGGACACGCTGGACAACATGGTCCGGGACGTCATGATCGCCGGTACCAACCGGTCCACCTCGAACGCTGGTGCGCCCGAGGCTCCCGTGGCTGTCAACACCCTGACCGCTGCGGACATCTTCTCGGCGCGCCTCGCCCGGCGTGCGGTCCGGGATCTCCGGAAGCGCAACGTTGTGCCGCTCCGTGGTGAGAACTACGTCGCGGTCATCTCCCCGGAGACCAGCGTCGACCTTCGCGAGGAGACCGGCGCCAGCAACTGGACGGCTCCTCACCAGTACGTCGACACCAGCAACATCTACCGAGGCGAGATCGGCACCTTCGAGGGTGCGATCTACCTGGAGACGAACCGGGCCTACCGGGCGAATGACGGCGCTGCGAGCGCCGAGATTCACCGGACCCTGTTCATCGGTGACGAGTCCACGGCTGAGGCCGTGAAGGTCGAGCCGTTCGCGGATGTCTCCGACCCGCAGGACGCCATGAAGCGTCACCGCTACGTCTTCTGGCGCGGCGACCTCGGTCACGTGGTCTACCGCCAGGAGTCGCTCCAGCGTGTGGAGCACGGCGTTTCCGCCTGATCTGAAAGCTGATGCCTCGTGGCCACTTACACATTCAACCCTCCCTTCGTTCTTGAGGGGACTCCGGGTCTGAAGCCTGAATTCCTTCAGCGCTACAAGTGGCCACGAGGTGTCGGCCTTTACCTCAGTGGCGGAGTCTTCCTCGAAACCCGAGAGATCTCCGAAGAGATGTACTCCGGGAAAGTCGACGGAGTCGACTACTTCAAGGGCGGCTACGTGTACACGGGCGTTCCCCAGGAAGTCGCGGACGCTCTGATCGCCAGCGGCTATGAGGGTGGGTTGGTCGAGGAATGAAGCTTCCCATGTTCTCGCACAAGCCCACGCCTCAGGTCCGCGAGATGAGCGTGGCTGACTGCTACGAGGCATTCATGCACGCCTCTGAGACCTACCGCAATTCAGAAGCGGTTGACCGCTGGAAGATAGGCCCTTACCTCGATGCGATCCTCGACCAGTACCTCGAATTGCAGTAGCGGCTGCCCAACCCCTGGCGTTCACGCCACGTGGGGAAGTTGCGTCCGGGCGAAGAACGCTAAGACTCTCTGGGTTGCACCTGACAACAACCTGACTACTCAGAAGCAGTGGCAGGCGGATATCAACGCCTTCCGTGAGGCCAAGCGTCAAGGCATCAACCCCGAGGGCTCCAGCCGCGCCCAGGTGGAGCGCGCCATACGCGTGTCGAACGAGACCGGCAGGGCTTTCGGAGCCAACGAATGAAAGAGCTGCTCCAAGCCCTCAATGATGCCTCTGGCACTGACGGGCTTGAATTCAACGGCGCCTGCAATGCCTACGCCGGCACCACCGGAATGGATGGGCTCGGCGCCCTCAACGTGGCCAACGGCACCAGGGGGCTCGGCCTCAACCTCGTTCTGAATCAGCTCGCCGGAACCGTTGGCCTTGAGGCTCAGGCCGCCGCCAATTCCCTGCCGCCCGCTAGCTCCTTCACCTCCGTGCATGTGTCGGACATCTCGCTCACGCGCATACCTGCGTAACGATTGGAATTGACGTGGCTCTCACCCCACGCCGCCACCGTGTAGGTGGCACTTCTGCCGACGTTACCCAGTCCGTGGGCGAAGGCAACGTGGCGCTGTTCGCGCCCGCCGAGACGCTCTGGGTGTACGACTCTCAGACCGCCGGCACCCGGCTCACAAACCTTCAGACCATCGGTGGGTCGCCCATCACCGAGGTCACCTCGGACTCCAATGGGCAGATCCCGCCGTTCCTCACGCCTCCGGGCGTGACGGCGCTCTGGATCTCCAGCGCTGATGGCGCCTCGCCTGCGCTCAACCCTCGCGTGCTGCTCTCCGCCAGTGACCTCTTCACGGACATCGAGACGCTCGACGCAGCCATTGAGGACATCGAGGTCTCCGCTGGCGTCACCAGCGTCCAGGGCAAGACCGGCACGGTCACGCTCGCTCCCAGCGAGCTGACTCCGCCCGCAGCCACCGTCACCAGCGTCACGTCTGTGAGCGCCATCGTTGGCGCCCGCCTGGTGCAGGTCGGCTCTGGCTACCCGGTGCGCCCCTCGGGCGCCACCTGGGTCTGGTTCCTGGGCTCTGCCGATCCAGGCAGCGCGGCCCAGAACGGTGACCTCTGGTTCTTCCCGGAGTCCTGATGGCGGGCACCTACGCACGCGTGAATGGCGCCTGGGTCTCCATCGTCGGGCCACCTCCGGTGGACCCCGGCCCTGGACCGGGTCCCGGCGGACCGTTCCCCAAACCCACCGTCGACAACACCGGTCCCCGCGTCGCCATTACAGGCGCCACGCTCGACGGAAACGCCGCTATCAATGCGGCGATTGCCAATGGTGGCGTCCTGACGGGACGCCGCATTGCGAACGTGGCCTTGTCTCAGCCTTCGCACGCTGACCTGATCTTCCGCGACTGCGAAGTCACTGGCGCGTGGTTCGGCGTGGAGGCATGGAACGGATTTGGCACACCGCCCTCCGACCCGTCCAGGCGAACGACCTTCGAGTACTGCGCTATTCGTGACGTTCACGGAAACGCTGGAATTGCGGGTCGCAACTGGGTTGCCAAGTACTGCGAGTTCACCCACAACGGCGACGACATGAAGCCAAGCTCGAACGTCGAGGTGTTCGCCTCGCTGCTGCACGACCTTTGGTCAGAAGGCGACGACCCTCACGGAGACAACATTCAGTGTTTCGGTGGAGACGACATTCTCTTTCATTGGAACACGATGATCAGCCTTAACGCCCCGGATGCACCGACCTTCGCGGGCGGCGTTGGCAGTTCGGTCTTGCAGATGAGTGATGGCGGCGACGCCACCAACATCCGGTTCCTCGACAACTGGGTCAACGGTGGGGCATACACGTTGCGTGGCGCCGATAGCTGGGCGGGCAATGTTGCTGATCTCGTCTTCCGCCGCAACAAGCACGGCCGGGATTTCGGCTACGGCCCGATCACTGGCATGGGCAGTTACAACGGCGGTACGGCCGTTTCGGACTACGACTCTTCGAACGTCTGGGAAGACGACGGCACCCCCGTCGCCTGACAACAACTCTAAAGGTGCGTAATGGCTGTTGCATACCGGGCTGGCGCCCAGTTCTTCAACAATGGCGGAGCCCTCACTGCCACAGTCGACAAGCCCGCAGGGACCGCCTCTGGCGACGTCCTGGTCATGTGGGCCTACCAGCATGACGGCACGAACCCGAACATCACCTGGCCGGCGGGATTCACGGAGATCTCCGAGCTTGCCGCCACCGGCACCAACTTCACCATTGGTGCCGCGTGGAAGCTGGCGGGTGGGTCAGAGCCTTCGACCTACACCATCTCGAACGGCAACGGCGATTCGGGCACCGACCAGTACGTGGGCATTGCTGCCTTCACTGGTGCGCACACCACGGCCCCGTTCCCCGGTGGCAGCTTCAGCATCGGGAGCGCGGGCAGCCCTGACGTACTGACGCTGCCCGCCGGTCCGGTGACCGGCACGAACGGCGGCATGCTGTTCGGCGCCTGGGCCGTCAAGTGTGACAGCGCGACCACGCCCGCCTCCGCCACCGTGCCTGGGTCCATGACCTCCCGTGGTCAGGGCCAAACCTCCGTGGGTGCGGGGGGCTTCTCCTTCGGCACCTGGGGCACGGAAGCGCTCAGCGCCACCGGCTCGACTGGCACCCGCACGGCCACGGCGACCAGGAACCCCCACGGGTTCTACGGCTACGTGCTCATGGCGATCGAGCCGGCTGCCGCCGCGCCGAACGCCCCGATCGCCAACGCTGGGCCGGACCAGAACGTCCTGGCCAACGCCACGGTGAACCTGGACGGGTCGGCCACCGCCAACGGCGGGGCCGGCGCGCCGTACACCTGGGCCTGGACGCAGACCTCAGGCGCGGCCGTCACGCTGAACGACGCCACCGCTGAGAACCCGAGCTTCACCGCTCCGGCTGCGACTAGCACCCTGGTCTTCTCGCTGGTGGCCACCGACACTGCGGCTGTCGCCTCCGCTGCCGACACCGTGACGATCAACGTCTCCGGTGCATCCGACACGGCCAAGCCGATCTCGGACATCACCGTCACCGGGTGGACCACCTCGAACGGTGAGGATGTCTGGGAGGTCACTTCCGATGGAAGTGACACCACCTACGCCATCAGCCCGGACACTCCGACCAGCTCGCCGGTTCGCGTCGGACTCAACGAGCTGAACGATGCGATCAGCACTGACACCGTGACGGTGTCTATCCGTGCTCGCAAGGTGGACGCCGGCACGGCTACCGCAACCCTCCAGCTCATTGAGGGTGCCTCCACGGTGATCGCCACGTCCAGTGCGCAGGCCCTCACGGGAACCACGTGGAACCAGGTCAACCTGGTTCTCAGCGGCGCCGAGATCGACAGCGTCACGAACTGGGCGAACCTTCGCGCTGAGGTCACAGTGACGGCGGCGGCCTGATGGCCGCCCATGTCGAAATAGCCGACCTCTCGCTGTTCCGGCTGGACCCTGTCATTCCTCCGGCCAGGGTCCACGTCGGTGAGATCGCGCTCTTCCGTGTCCCCGCCGCTGGCCCGGCGCCCAAGGTCCACGTCTCTGACATCTGGATCACTCGCGGTTTCGAGCCGCCCGTCGTTCCCGCTGGCGGCGTCCGCGCTCGCGACGGGTCCACCTGGGACAGCTACGGCGCCCGGATACGCATGAACGGAGTGTGGGTGTAATGCCCGTCATCGTCCCAGGCGACGGCGGTGGGCCTGCGCCCACCCCGGACGAGCCCAGGTACGCCACCTCCGAGCTGATCGAGGAGACCCTCCAGGAGCTGTCGGGTCACACCACGGACGTGGGCCAGGTGACCTACCTGGGGGAGTCCATCAGCGAGAGCACCACGACCTTCCGGGTTGCAGAGCAGGGCCAGGTCTCCAGAGGCGTTGCCGAGATCGGCACCGAGCTGGTGTACGTGGCCACCGCTGTCGACGGCACCGTGACCCTCCTTCCGACAGGTAGGGGGTGGGGCTCTTCGCGTCCCTCGGCGTGGGCTGAGGGAACCCTGGTCACCTTCCAGCCTCGCTTCCCCAGGCACACCATCCTCCAACGGATCAACGACGTGATCGGGAACCTCTGGCCGTCGTTGTACGGCCTTGGGCAGACCGAGTTCGCGTTCCAGCCCGTGGTGCAGGCGTTCTCCATGCCGGCCGACACCGAGGACGTCACGAACGTCCTCTATGACGAGGTTGGCCCGCAGAAGGCGTGGGTGCCGATCACGCAGTGGCGGTTTAACCGCAACGCTGCGCCCTCGGAGTTCCCAACCGGCCGCTCGATCATCCTGCCGCCGCACCTCACGCCCGGGCGCACCGTTCGGGTGCGCTACATGAAGCGCCCCTCGCAGATCCAGTCCGAGGGCGAGTTCACGGACTCGGGTCTGGAGATCAGCGCCTGGCCCGCCGTCATGTACGGCGCGCTGCACCGCATGGTCGCCTCTCTGCCGCTGGGCACTGCCGGCGTCCAGAGTGCTGAGGCCCGCGAGTGGTCGCGGACCCGCCCCATCGATATCAACCAGCTCGCCGAGTACTTCCGTGGCCTGCATGAGCTGGAGGTCGAGAAGGAGCGCCGACGCCTTCAGGACGCCAACCCCATCACGATCAACTACACGAGGTAGCCGTGCGCTTCTACAGCTCGATCGCCTCCGAGGCGACGATTCAGGGCGGGGTCGACGGCGGCGCCACCACCATAACCGTGGCCGGCGCCACGGGCTACCCGGCCAGCACGCCGTTCACGGCGGTGCTGGACCCGGACACCTCGACTGAAGAGATCGTCACCGTCACCAACCGCGCTGGTGGTCTGTGGACCATCCAGCGTGCCCAGGACGGCACTGCGGCCCTCCCGCACGAGAACGGCGCCAAGGTCCGGCACATGGCCACGGCTCGTGACTTCCGCGAGCCCCAGGAGCACATCGACGCCAGCACGGGAGTGCATGGCGTCACCTCCGGCAACGTGGTGGGCACCAGCCAGGCTCAAACGCTGACCAACAAGACCATCTCGGGCACCAGCAACACGCTGACGAACATCGCCCAGTCCAGCGTGACGAACCTGACGACGGACCTCGCGGCCCTGGACTCCACGCTGGACGGCCACATCGCGGCCACTGCCGCGCACGGCGCGACCGGCGCCGTTGTTGGCACCACGAACGCCCAAACGCTGTCGAACAAGACGATCGCTGGAGCGTCGAACACGCTCCAGGTTCGCCAGCAGGACCTGACCGACGCTTACTACATCCTCTGCGCACAGACCGCTGACGCGAACATCGCCGCCTCGACAAAGACCAGGGTCTCCTACACCACGCAGGACAGTCGCGGCACCTGGGCTTCTGACGGCCACTCGTCCAGACGCATCGTCCCGGTCACGGGCCGCTATCGCATCCGCATGTGGGGCCAGTTCAAGGCAGGCGGCATCTCCGCCTCGAACCGGATCTACATCCACGACGCACCAGCCGATGGCACCAGCGAGGGCACGATGCTCCGCCAGGGCAACATCCAGACCAGTACCACTGGTGCCACGGGCGCGGACATCGGGATCACCGTCACGGTGAATGCCGGCAGGGCGATCTGCTTCTTCTTCGAGAACAACTTCGCCAGCTCCGTCTGGGGAACTGACGGTGGCCTCGCCTTCAGTGGCTACTCCGTCGAATATCTCGGGCCGGCGTAATGGTCGCCCCGGACATCACCGAAGGGTTGCCCACCCCCCTGGGTGGGCGAACCAATCCGCAGAGTGCCATCTACCGGGTCACTCGTGACGCCTTCGACGTGGCCATCGGTGACCTTCCGTTCAACCTCTACGCCAGCGTCGACCACCCGTACGAGCGGTCCTCTGCGCAGATGCGCAAGGACCAGTTCGACGCCAGTCGACTTGTCGGTGAGCAGAGCCTGGATGAGTGGTGGCTGCGGTCCCAGACGGACTTCTCCGGTGGAGATGGGATCACCTACTACGAGCCGCTCGAAGGCGAGGGCTCGGAGACCAGGTTCTACGACTCACGCGGCGTCAACGTCTTCGACTTCCCGGAGGTGCGTCTGCTCAACGAGCAGGCCACCGTGTTCGCTGGTGGCGCAGACCTTGAGTTCGTGGGCATCGGCGAACCGGGCGGGCTGTTCCGCACCGGCAACTCGTTCCGCATCATCGGTGAGAACGGCTCGGTCACGGCGGTCACTCCGTTTGGCACCACGCCTCGCGGTATTGCCCGAGTTCCCGGCCACAACTGGCTTGTGGGGCATTCCACCGGGATAGGCCGCCTGTCCTCAACTGGGGTCGCACAGAGCCTCTGGACGGGTGCTACAGGGGCGATGACCCCCTACTGGGCCAAGGACCGCATCTGGGCCGTGCAGGGCACGAAGATCTACCAGCTCACCCTGGCCGGTGGTGCCGTCGTGGACGGCACGCACCTGTTCTACACGCATCCCTCCACGTCCTGGGACTGGATCTCGATCGTGGAGACCGGCTCCGCCGCCTGGATGGCTGGGCGCCAGGGTGCCTACAGCACCGTCTATGTCACCACGGTCGAGGACACCGACGCCGGCCCTGAGTTCACTCAGCCCGCCGTGGCCCTCAGGATGCCCGCTGGTGAGTATGTGACCGCCATGCAGTCCTACCTGGACTTCCTGCTCATCTGTACGAATCTGGGCTTCAGGGTGGCGATCACGGACGGGGACCGAGCCCAGCTCGGTCCGCTCATCTGGGATGACCAGGGCAGCTTCTCGGCTTCCGCTCGTGGCGAGTACGCCTACGTGGGCCTGGCCAACGGCCTCACTCGCCGCGTGGCGCTGGGCATTGTCACCAGTCCTGACGAGCTTCAGTTCGCCTGGGCGAACGACGCCGAGGTTCCCGGTGGTGGAAACGTCACCGCCGTTGGCTTTGTCGGAAGCAAGCTGACGCTTGCGGTGAATGACATTGGCTGCTCTCTTCAAAGTGGCAATCTCGTCCAGTCTGGCTATCTTACTACAGGCTTCGTGCGTTTCGGAACAATGGAACCCAAGTACTTCGCCGCCGCCAAGATTGTTGGTGACGTGACCAATGGGTCCATTGGAATTGCCGGCGCCACGACCATTGATGCCTATTCGGAAATCACCGATGTAGCGAACTTCAATGGCTCCACTGAAGTGGCACTGAACCTTCCGGGTGCTCAGTCTCCGTGGGAGAAACTGTCACTGAGGTTCACATTCCAGCGTGACAGTTCTACTTTGTCGCTGGGACCAAAGCTTGATGGCTACCAACTGAGGGCGCTTCCGGCGCCCTCTCGTAGGCAAGAACTCATCTCCCTTCCGCTCATGTGTAAGGACCGCGAAACGGTCGCGAGTGGTGGCACAAGCCTTGGTGGAGACGGCTTTGCCTATGCCAGGTTCTCTGACCTCAAGGCGCTTGAGCGAACCGGAGTCCCGTTCGTCTATCAGGACTTCCGCACTGGAGAGGCCCGCAGCGTGACCATTGAACAGGTTCTCTTCGTGGGCCAGGATCCGCCGGACCGAAACCAGAAGAACTTCGGTGGCGTGCTCCAGGTGACTTTGCGAACGGCGGATTAGGCGATGCCAGAGTCCTTTGAGAAGACCACCATTGATCGCCTCGCCCGAATCGAAGAGGGCGTCAAGCAGTTGCTTGAAGGCAAGGGCGACCACGAGAGCAGGCTGCGAAGGCTTGAGAGGTTTGCCTGGCTTTTCGCCGGCTGCGTTCTCGCCCTAGGCGGTAGTGTCGGCCGAGTTGCAGGAGTTATCTGATGGCCTGGTATCCAGGCGCCATTCGCAAGGAAATCACCAAGTTCAGGACGCCGCTGCTTATCAGACGCGGCGTCTGTCTTCACGTAGCAGTCAGTGAGGGTTCCTCGCTGTACAGCTTCTTCTCTGGTGCCGCTGTCTGTTCGCACTTCTACGTCCGCAAGGACGGCACAGTCGAGCAGTACGTGGATACCAAGTACCAGGCGCCGGCAAACCTCTACGGCAACAAGAGCCTGATCTCCGTAGAGACTCAGGGCGGCGTCAGGAACGCCGACTCGGAGCCCTGGACTGCTGCTCAGGTCGAGTCGCTGGCAAAGATCTGTGCGTGGGCCAATCAGACCCACGGCATTCCGCTGGTTCAGATGCCGGACTCGAAGCCCACCACCAAGGGCGTTGGCTATCACCGCCTGGGCGTCGACCCCTACCGGGTCGACGGCGGAGAGAAGTGGTCCAACGCCTACGGCAAGGTGTGCCCCGGCGCCGCCAAGATCAAGCAGGTTCCCGCAGTCATTGCTCGTGCCAGAGCGCTGGCCGGCGAAACCCTTCCCGACACAGGAGAGCTGTTCACCGTGTCCCAGTACGAAGACATCCTGGAGGCCATCGCTGGCGTCCGCGAGCAGGTCGGCAATGTCGGAGACAACGTCACCAACTCCCGTGGCGTGATCTCCGACCGAGTGATCAACAACCTCGGGCCGAGGCTCGACAAGGTCACCGACCACGCCTACAACGCGGCCGTGAACAGTGCCGCCAACCGCCAAATCATCCCCGCCAACACCGCCGTCCTGGTGGAGCGACTGCTCCAGGTCCAAGCGTCCGGCGGAACCCTGTCCCGAGCTGACATCGAGGACGTCTTCAAGGACGTCCGCTTTACCGTTGGAGAGGCTGCCTGATGTTCGTCACTGCCCTGCGTTACCTGAAGGCCATCGCGTCGCTTGTCGGCGTGACCGCCACGGCCCTGGTGGCTGCTGCTGAGCTGCCCCTGTGGGTCACCCTGGTTGCGGTCGGTGCCACCGCCGTGGCCACCGCCGCCATCCCCAACATCGAGCTTGGTGAAGTGGAGTAACGTCCACATCCCAGGATGTGCATGATCTACCACAGCAAGAAACCCAGGCACGGGCCAAGAAACACTATGCAGGTTCCCCGTGCCCGGGTCCCGGCGTATGGCCCGGTGTTGATGTGCCTCCGCCGTGATCAAGCACCATACAGAGAAGCCCCGCCCCTGACAAGCCCCCAGCGAAGGATCTAAGCGCGTTGCCCCCTCATGTCCATCGCATGCTGGAGAAAGATCCAGAACGGCGAGTAGGCGTTTGTCGAAGCTGCGGACCCGTGCGGTTGACGCAGAAGCACGGGTCCTGGAGGTGCTCCAACGCGGTCCGGAAGCAACGAGGGTCCAAGGGGAACAAGAGGAGCCGGCATCACGGACTCACCGCAGACGAGCGCGCAGAGATGATCACTCAGGCCGGCGTCTGTGCCATTTGCTCGACTCCGGTAAACGAGAAGCGTGGTCGGATCGACCACTGCCACACAACGAACGAGCTTCGCGGCGTGCTCTGCAACGCCTGCAACGTTGGCCTAGGCTGCTTCAAGGACAGTGTTGCCTTGCTCCGCTCCGCAATCAGATATCTCGACTGACGAGCGCCCCGCCCCCACCTCGGCTTCCTGGCCTGGAGGGGGCGGGGCGCTCTTTGCATTTCTAGACCCGTTGGCGTGGCCTGGTGACGTAGGCGATCAAGCCCAGGATCCCCACCGTCAGGCCAGCGGTGACGAACCTCGTCTGTGTGTCGGCGTCCGTGGCCCAGAGTGCCAGAGCCACGATCACGCAGACCCCAGCTCCTGCGAACCTGATGAACTTCTCCATCTCGCCCCCCGGCGGTACAGGTCAAAGCTCGTGCTTGACGTCTGCGAAGCTGACGGTACCAGCGCTGCTCTTGCTCTGGAAGCGGTCCAGCAGGGTCTGAGCTGGCTCCCGGCACTTCTCGCAGAGGTCCTTGGCGCCCTTGTCGTCCCCGATCGTGATGACCACTCGGACCGCCGGCATCTCGCTACAGAGATCGCAGTACAACACCTTGCGCTCAACCACTGCCACGCTGCCTCAGCTCGATGACGTCGCCCCCACTGTCAACAGGAATGATACGCCGACCGAGCACCACCTTGTCCCGCATGGCCCGGCCCGTCTCCCAGCCGACATACTTCAACGTCATGTCCGGCCCCTCGTGGCCCAGCATGTTCTGCACCACGAGCACGGCACCGTCACCCATGCCCTCGGCCAGGAGTTGCTCCAGGAGGGCTCGCGCTCCGCTACGGCGGAGCGTGTGCATGCCAGTCCCTGGCTCCTCGATGCCAACCATGCGCAGAAGGTTCTTGACCCTGACCAGCGGCCGACGCAGCGGCTCGTCCGGGCGCAGGGTCCAGTTCGTGTTGCGCGTCCACTGGCCCTCGTCGTTGCGCTCCGTTGGGGCCAGCATCTGGCACACGATGTACCAACGGGGGCCTGGCGCTGTGACGCCCATGCGCACGCAGACTTCGCGTCGCCACCTTGCCAGCTCCTCAGCGAGGTCCGGGCCGATGGGTAGCTCGTCGGTGTAGTCGCCGGTCTTCGACCGGTCGACAAGGATGTGGTGATCGCCGACGTGGCCCCACTGGATGCGCACCATCTCGTTGGCCCGGACCATGAGGAACAACCCCAGGGCCAGCATGATGCGATCCCTTGGCACCCTGGCTCGGTCGAGGATCTCGGCGAACTCCTCCTTGGGAACCCTGGGCCGGCGCTTCCTGGGGACCTTGACCTTGCGACGTCCCTTCAGGACGTCCACGTTCCTGGGCATCAGGTTGCGGTCTCGGCACCATTCCTGGAACGCGCTCAGGCGATGGATGTTGACCTTGCGACTACTCGCCTGCCACTTCTCGGCGTTGGCTTCGAGCCACATGTCGATGTGGCGTGGAGTGATCGACTTCGGGTAGATGTTCCCGACGACCGTGAGGAAGTTGAGGAGCGTGGACCGGTCGTTGGCGAGGCCCGACCGGATGCCCTGCGCCTTGCGGCTTGCGAGCCACTGTTCGATGGCTTCGTCCAAACGGGTCGAGTTCGTGGTCACGCAGCCTCCCCGGTCTCCGTGCCCAGGGGGGTGCCCAGGGACGCCTCCACGAACTGACGCTGCACGTCCCAGCGGGCATCGGGGACATTGATGGACCAGACTTCGTGGCCCCAGGGGTTGATTCGAGTGCGATAGAAGGGCTCGCCCTTGCGAGACCCCTTCTCGATGGACTTCGCCAGCATCTCCTCGGTTGTGAGGCAGCGCCTGCGATCCGGACCCTCCGTGACGCCGTGCTCGCCCACGCGGTGGGCGTCGCCGGCTCGGGTGTTGGAGAACAGTTTCAAGCAGCCGAGGACCGAGCACAGCTCGGTCTTGTAGCCGCTCCAGGTGACTCCTCGGGAACTGAACACGGGCATTGGCGGGCTCCTCTCGTGGCCATAGTTTGCAAACGTACACACTGGTGATGAGCATTGCAAACTGTGGCGAGGCTCCCGGCTACCTGTTGTTCCAGTACCAGGCCGGGCCTCGGTCGTCGTAGCGGCTGATCTCGTGCAGCTGGAACGGGACCGTCTGGCCGAACGGCTCGGGCAGCTTGAGGATCGGCGTCCGCTCGCTCAGCGGCGCGGTCAGGTCGAGCACCTCGATCCGCCCACCGGCGACGGCGGCGAGCAGGTCGGCGAGAACGGTCATGTCGGCTCCTTCGCAAGCGTGGCACCGGGTCGCGATCATCCTGGCCGGGCCGGGCGCACTCCGTCCAGAGGGTGATCGTCGCCGCTCGTTCGTCTGCCGTTCGCCTTCGTCGGGTTGGGTCGGCGAGGTGAGCGATCTGGATCCGATGACGCTGGTCGACCGGGCCGACGGGCTGGCCGAGGCCGGCCGCGAGGACGAGGCCCGGGCGCTGTTCGCGCAGGCGATCGCGTCGGGCGTGCCGGCGGCCGTGTCGGAGTCGAAGGCGCTGCTCGGCGTCCTGGTGATGTCGTCGGGCGACGCCGACGGCGGGCGGGCGCTGATCGACGAGGGCGTCGCGGCCGCGTCGCCGCCGGACAACGGGCGGGCGCTGACGGTGCTCGGCCGCGTCCTGCAACACCTCGGCGACGACGACGGCGCGGAGGCCGCGTGGCGGGCGGCGGCGACGTCGGGGCATCCGGACCGCGCGCCCGAGGCCGGCCTGCTGCTGGCCGAGCTGCTGCTGTCTCGCTCGGACGTCGACGGCGCGCGAGCGGCGTTCCAGCAGGTCATCGACTCCAGGCACGTGCTGTACGCGCCGAAGGCCGCGCACGACCTCGGGCTGGAGCTGCTCTACACCGCTCGCGACCGGCAGGGCGCCTACACGGCGTGGAAGTCCGCCGTCGACTCCGGCCATCCCGAGTACGGCCCGCTCGCCGGCGTGCACCTGGGCAAGCTGCTGCACGAGGGCGGCGACACCGACAGCGCCCGCCGGGTCTGGCAGCGGGTGGCCGACTCGCGGCATCCGGTAGTCGCCTCCGAGGCGAAGCAGAACCTGCGGCTCACCGCGCCGCCGAAGAAAAGTTGGCTCCGCCGGCGGTCGTGATGTCGAAATGAGGTCCCCGCGTTCGTGGCAGGGGTGAGGGACGCCCGCGAGGGGCGCCACGACGAGAGGGAACCACATCATGAGGCTGACCATCACCACGCACGTGTCCGTCGACGGCGTGATGCAGGGGCTCGGCGGGGCCGACGAGGACCGCCGGGGCGGCTTCGAGCGCGGCGGCTGGGCGCTGCCGCTGTTCGGCGGCGAGGGCAAGGGGTACCTGGAGCAGATCTTCGCTCGCGCCGACGCCTTCCTGCTCGGCCGGCGGACGTACGAGATCTTCGCCGGCTCCTGGGGGACGTGGGCCGACCCGGGCGACAGCCCGATCTGGACGGCGCTGAACACCCGGCCCAAGTACGTCACGTCGGCCACGCTCACCGACCCCGCCTGGGCGAACACCACTGTGGTGCCCGGCGACGTCGCGTCGATCCGGGAGCTGAAGGCCCGGCCCGGCGGCGAGCTGGAGGTGCACGGCAGCGGCGAACTGGCCCGCTGGCTGCTCGAGCACCGGCTGGTCGACGAGATCACGCTGCTGACCTACCCCGTGGTCGTCGGCCAGGGGCAGCGGCTGTTCCCGGAGTCCGGCCCGGACGCGGCGCTGGAGCTGGCCGAGTCGCGCGCCTTCTCCAACGGCATCACCGCGCACGTCTACCGACCGGCCGGCCGGCCGCAGTACGCGGGGAGCTGATCATGAAGCTCACGGCTACGATCCAGGTCAGCGTCGACGGCGTGATGCAGGCCAACGGCGGCACACATCCCGACCTCGACCCCGGGTTCGAGCGCGGCGGCTGGGCTTTGCCGCTGTTCGACGACGAGGCGCACGGCTACGTCGACGAGGTGTACGAGCGCGCCGACGCGTTCCTGTTCGGCCGGCGGACCTACGAGTTCTTCGCCGGCACCTGGGGCGCGATCGAGCAGATGGCGGACAGCCGCATCGGACGGGCGCTGAACACGCGGCGCAAGTACGTCGCGTCCTCCACGCTCACCGACCCGGGATGGGCGCCCGCGACCGTCGTGTCCGGAGCGGCCGCCGTCCGTGAGCTGGCGGCCGCGCCGGGCGGGGAGCTGCAGGTGCACGGCAGTGGCGCCCTGACACGATGGCTGCTCGCGAACGACCTCGTCGACGAGCTGAACCTGCTCGTCGTCCCGGTGATCGTCGGCCGGGGCACGCGGCTGCTCCCGGCCGACGGCCCGCGGCTCGCGCTGGACCTGGTCGAGTCGCGCGCCTTCCCGAAGGGCATCACGCTCCAGATGTACCGGCCGGCTCGTGGTTGACTCGGTCCACGCGCATCCGGATCGAGACCCTTGGAGGTCGCAGTGGGACTGGCTGTCCTGGACATGTCGATGTCGGTCGACGGCTACGTCGCGGGACCGAACGACGACGACCCGAACAACCCCGGCGGCGACGGATTCACGTTGCACGATTGGGGCCTCACACCGGAGGGCGGGTTCCAGGAGACGGGGCCGGCGGGCGAGCTGATGGGCGAGATCCTCGCGGCCGGCGCGGTGGTGTCGGGCCGGCGCACCGCGGAGCACGCCGAGCACTGGGGCGGTGTCCACCACGGTGACGGCGTCCGCGTCTTCGTGCTCAGCCACCGGCCCGCACCCCCGGCCGTCGCGGACTACCCGCTGATCACCTACGTGACCGACGGCATCGAGAGCGCGATGGCGCAGGCGAAGGCCGCCGCCGGCGACCGGAACGTGCACGTGATCGGCGCCCGCACCGCGCAGGCAGCACTCGAGGCGGGAGTGCTGGACGTGATCCAGCTCCACCTCGTCCCGGTCCTGTTCGGCGGCGGCCGGCGGTTGATCGACCTGCTGCCGGCGCGCGTGCAGCTGGAGATCGAACGGGTCATCGACACGCCGGAGGCCACTCACCTGCGCTACCGCGTCCGCCACTGAGGACGAGCACGGTGGCCACCGATCAGGTTTCCGCGCCGTGGCCGTCTGTATGTGTGAGATCGACTCACGAGAGGCTGGCACGATGCGGAAACTGATCTTCGCCATGAATGTGACCCTGGACGGCTACACCGCCGCGCCCGGCGACGACCTCGGCTGGAGTGGGGGTGGTGATGGACCGGACTCGTCGTCGAGCGACGAGCTGTTCCAGTTCTGGTCCGACCGGGTGGCGACGACGGGCCTGGCGCTGTACGGGCGCAAGCTGTGGGAGGCGATGAGTTCCCACTGGCCGACCGCCGACCAGCGGCCCGGCGCCACACCGGCGGAGATCGAGTTCGCCGACCGCTGGCGGGACCTGCCGAAGGTGGTGTTCTCCTCGACGATCGACAAGGTCGACTGGAACACCCGCCTGGTCACCGGCGACGCGGTCGCCGAGATCGCCCGGCTCAAGGCCGAGGACGGCGGCTCGATGGACATCGTGGGCGCCACACTCGCCGCGGCGGCCATGCGAGCCGGGCTGATCGACGAGTACGTGCTGGTCACCTATCCGGTGCTGGTGGGCGGCGGCACGCCGTTCTTCACCGCGCTGGACAGCTGGGTGAACCTGAACCTGGTCCAGACACGAGCATTTCCCGGCGGTGTCCTGCTGACCCACTACGAGACGAAGCGCTGAGGGAACCTGCCCCCGGCGCCCGTGGCGCTGCGGTCACAGTGCCGGGGGCAGGTCCAGCCATGGTTGGCCGGTGGCGTCGAACCCGGTGAGCTCGGCGATCTTCCCGTCGACGATGTGCAGGACCGCGATGGCGAACAGCCGGTACTCCGGGTCGTCGGGGGTGCGCAGGTACAGCGCGGCGGCAGGCATGCGGTTGACCGTCGTGGTGATCCCGCGCCAGTCGTCGTGGCCACGCTGGAACAGCCCACCGGAGACCCAGCCGTCCACCGCCTCCTTGGCCGTCAGCCTCACGGTGCCCATCTCGGGCAGCATCGCGAAGCTCAGGTCGTCGCGCAGCAGCGACATGAGCGCGTCGAGGTCGTTGCGCTCGTGGGCGTCGATGTAGGACTTCACCACGCCGCGCTCGTCGCTCGACAGCTCGTGGGTGGCGGGGCTGCGCCAGTCCAGGCGGCGGCCGGGCAGTTGCTCGCGCATCGTCACGCGCGCCCGCTGCAGTGCGCTGGTCACCGACGCGACCGTCAGCTCCAGGACCTCGGCGGCCTTCGACGCCGGCCAGCCGAGGACATCGCGCAGGATGAACACCGCCCGCTGCCGCGGCGGCAGGTGCTGGACGGCGACGATGAACGCCAGCTCGATCGTCTCCCGCGCCACCACCGATTCCTGCGGGTCCTCGGGGAGCATCCGGTCCGGGTACGGCTGCAGGTACAGCACCTCGGAGGCGGAGTCCGGCAGCTCGGACGGCACGGGTGTGCGGTTGTTGCGCTTGTCCAGGAAGTCGAGGCAGACGTTAGTCGCGATCCGGTACAGCCAGGTCCGCAGCGCGGCATGGCCCTTGAACGACTCGCGCTTGTTCCACGCTCGCAGGAACGTCTCCTGCGTCATGTCCTGGGCGTCCTCGTAGTTCGCGAGCATCCGGTAGCAGTGCACCTGCAGCTCACGCCGGTGGCGCTCGGTGACGAGCGCGAACCGCGCCGGATCGCCGGAGCGGAGCGCCGCGATGAACCCGGCCTCGTCGGCGCCCAGCGCTCCAGCGTCGGTCATGGTCAGCAATCCTTCCACCGGTACGAGAGGGCCACCAGAACTGACGACGCGGCAGCGGATTTCTGATCGGTCAGCTTGCGTACTGCGGGCGCCCGGCCGGCCGGTAGACCTGGAGCGTGATGCCTTTCGGGAAGGCCCGCGACTCGACCAGGTCCAGCGCCAGGTCCGGCCCGTCGTCGGGGAACAATCGCGTCCCCTGGCCGACGACCACCGGGACGACGAGCAGGTTCAGCTCGTCGACGAGGCCGTTGGCGAGCAGCCACCGGATCAGGGCGCCGCTGCCGTGCACCTGCAGTTCCCCTCCGGGCCTGGCCCTCAGCTCCGCGACGGCGGCTGCGAGGTCACCGGACAGGACGGTCGATCCGGCCCACGCCGGGTCGGTGAGCGTGGTCGACGCCACGTACTTGGGCTTGGTGTTCAGCGCGCCCACGATGGGGTTCTCGAGATCCTTCCGCACGCCCCAGTAGCCGGCGAAGAGGTCGTAGGTCCGCCGGCCGAACAGGAACGCGTCGGCGCGCTGGTAGGCCTGGTCGACGAATGTCATGGCCTCGTCGTCGAACAGCGGCCGGGCCCAGCCGGCCCGCTCGAATCCGTCGCGGTTCTGGCTCTGCGCGCCGTTCCCCTCCATCACCCCGTCGACCGAGACCTGCGTGTTGGTGATCAACTTCATGATCGTGCTTCCCTTCTCGTTGCGACATAGCTGCGGAAGACGAGGCCCATGCGCACCGTCCCGTCGGGCCGTGTTCGTGCTGCGAAGAACGACTGCAGCGCCGCCTCCACGGCCGCGCGGCCGGAGTGCCGGATCGCCGCGGTGACCGGGCCGGCCGGCACCTGGGCGGCGATCGCGTCATCCACGTCGTCGAAGTGGACGTCGAACGCGATGTCGGCGGTCGTCACGGTGGTGAACCCGGCATCGAGCAGCGCGTCGCGAGTTGCGTCCGCGTCGGCGAGGTCGAGGGTGCTGCTGTCGGGCACGTCGCCGCGGCGCGCGAGCGGGTTGATCAGCGCGGCGCTCTCGGCCTGTTCGGGCCCGGCGCCGACCGTCAGCACCGCCCGGCCCGACGGAGCGGTGAGGCGTGCGATCTCGGCGATCGCGCGGCGCGGGTCGGCGGCGTAGACCACGGAGTTGAACGCGGTGACCACGTCGAAGGCGTCGTCGTCGAACGGCATGCGCTGGAGCTCGCCGACGACGTACGTGGCCTCCGGGCGCCGGCCGCGTGCGTATTCGATCAGTCCGGACGCCGCGTCCAGCCCGGTGACCTCGGCGCCGGCCCGAGCGGCCAGCTCGGCGAACAGGCCCGCGCCGCAGCCCGCGTCGAGGAGCCGCGTCGCCGGGGCGAGGCGCAGGCGGTCGAGGACATCGTCGTACAGCGGCCGTATCCGTCCCTCCGCGCTCTGCGCCCAGGCGAGCGGATCGGTGCTCCAGAGCTCGCTCTGCATGGTGGCGGAGGCGCTCATCGAGTCGGCCATGCCGGAACCGTATGGCCGGACCCTCGGCCCGCTCTTGAACAAACCGGGCGTCCTTCTCGCGGCAGCGCGCCGGGCGCGGCAGACTGGCCATATGACTGGCGAGGACTTTCCCGCGCCCGCCGCCGACGCGCAGAGCCACGTCGAACGCGCGCCCGCCCCGGCGCTGCGCGACCTCGCCTCCTCGATCTGGGTCCAGCAGATCGGCCGCGACGCCGAGCCGTATCCGCACCGTCGCATCCCCAACGGCGCCGTCGACCTCGTCTGCCGGGTGGGCTCGGCGCCGCAGGTCGTCGGGCCACTCACCGATCCGCTGGTCGAGACGCTCCAGCCCGGGACCACCGTGGTCGGCGTGCGCCTCGTGCCGGGAGCCTTCCCGGCGCTCGCCGGGCGGCCCGCGTCGGAGGTCGCCGGCCTCGTGGTGGACGCCGAAGACCTCTGGGGCCGCTCGGCGGCCGCGCTCGGTGAGGCGGTCGGCACCGCGGCCTCGCCTCGCGAGGCGCTCGCCGCCATGCAGCGCCACGTGCACGAGCGGGCCGGCGCCGGTCGGCCTCACGACCCGCTCGTGCACGAGGCGGTGCGCGGTCTCCTGCCCTGGCGCTCGGCCGGTGTGACGTCGCTGAGCACATCGCTGGGCATCTCCGAGACGCAGCTGCGGCGCCGCTTCCGCACCGCCGTCGGACTCGCGCCGAAAGCGCTGCACCGGATGCTGCGGTTCCAGCGCTTCCTCGCCCTCGCCCAGAAGGCGATCGGCCAGGGCCGGGCCCCGACCGGCGACAGCCTCGCGGCACTGGCCTTGCGCGTCGGCTACGCCGACCAGTCCCACCTCACCCGCGAGTGCGTCCGCCTCACCGGCGTCTCGCCGCGGGTGTTCCTCGCGGAGACGCAGCGGACCTGCGCCTGCGGCCACGATCACTCGGCATCGTTCATGCCCGTGCTGCGCGCCGAGACGGCGGTCTAGAACATTCGTTCGAATCAGGGTAGCGTGGTCGGCATGAGCGTTGCCTTCCAAGCCTCCTTGCTCGACGACGTCGGCGGCGCGGCGCTCGGCCCGCTCGGCGGCGTCGTCGAGCGGACCGAGCTGACCCGCGGCGCCTGGGTCGACGTCCGGCGCGGGTGGGTGAGCGGGTCGGACCAGCTGTTCACCCGGCTGGTCGACGTCGTGCCATGGCGGGCCGAGCGGCGCACCATGTACGAGCGGGTGGTCGACGTGCCGCGGCTGGTGCGTTTCTACGGCGACGGCGAGCCGCTGCCCGACTCGCTGCTCGTCGAGGCGCGGCAGTCGCTGACCCGGCACTACGCCGCCGAGCTGGGCGAGCCGTTCACCACCGCCGGCATGTGCTTCTATCGCGACGGCCGCGACAGCGTCGCCTGGCACGGCGACACGATCGGGCGCAGCCGTACCGAGGACACGATGGTCGCGATCATGTCGCTGGGCGCGCCGCGGTCGCTGCTGCTGCGCCAGCGCGGCGGCGGCAGCGCGACGCTGCGGTTCGCCGTCGGCCACGGCGACCTGCTCGTGATGGGCGGGTCGTGCCAGCGGACCTGGGAGCACGCGGTGCCGAAGACGGCGAAGCCGGTCGGGCCGCGCATCAGCGTCCAGTTCCGCCCCACCGGCGTCCGCTAGCTGGCCCATGATCATCAATGATCCAACCCCTTATGAGTGGTTGGATCATTGATGATCATGGGAGCGGGTCAGAGCCAGCCGCGGCGGGCGGCCTGGATGCCGGCCTGGAACCGGTTCGTCGCCTCCAGCTGGTCGAACAGGCGACGCGTCCGCCGCCGCATGGTGCGCGTGGACATGCCGAGCTGGCGGGCGATCGCGTTGTCCGTCAGCCCGGCCGCCAGCAGCCGGACCAGCTCGCGGTCGTGGTCGGGCGCCTCGTCGTCGGCGGGGGAGCCGAGCGGCGTCGCGCGGGCCCAGTAGACCTCGAACAGCTCGATCAGCGCGTCCAGCAGCGTCGACTCGCGGATCACCAGCCCCTGGGCGTGTCCGAGCTCCATCGACAACGGCAGCAGCGCGGTCCGCCGGTCGGCGATGGCCAGCTTCAGCGGCAGCCCGGGCAGCACCCGGCCCTGCTCGCCGCGGCGGGTGAGCTCGTCGATCTCGTCCATCGCGCCGGGGATCTCCAGCGCCTCGGGCGCGTAGATCGCCCGCCAGCGCACGCCGTTGTCCAGCCGCACCGGCTCGACCGGGTTGACGGCGGCCAGGACGTACGGCGGGCGGTCCAGCACCATCATCTCCTCGCGCACCTGGTGCTGCAGCCGCACGAACCAGCGGCCCTGCTCCTCCGGGCCGTTGAGCAGCTCGATCGTGCTGCCGGCGCCCTCCTGCCGGCGGGCGGCGTGGAACAGCGACGCGAGCGCGAGGGCCGAGCCGCGCACCCGCTCCAGCTCGCCGGCCCGTTCCCGGATCAGCGCCTCCAGCGCCGACTCGGGGTCGACGGCGGTGTAGCGGCGGCGCCGGCCGGACATCCGGACGACGAGGCCGAGGGCTCTGAGCCGGCCGCACGCACGGTCGACCCGGCTCTCCGGCTGGCCGAGCCGAGCCGCGAGCGCCGACGGGGTCGCGTCGGCGCAGGTCAGCAGCTCGCGGTAGACGTCCTCGTCGAACGGGCCGAGGCCGACGGAGGCGAGCTCGGTGGTCATGGCCGCATTGTGCCACCGGCCGCAACCGGCCAGCCACACCCATTGATACACAAAGTCACAACCACTACGAATGTCGGAAACCGTGGCGACCCCCTGGCCACGGTCTGACCTCGGGAGCATGATGATTGCTCGACGACTCCGCGCCGGATCCGGCGCCGCCCTGGCCGTCGCCCTCGCCGCCGCGGGCCTGACCCCGCTGATCGCCGAGGCGGCCGCCGAACCGGGCGAGCAGGCCCGCGTCATCGTGCTCATGGCCGCACCCGGCCCCGCCGAGCTGGCCGCGCAGCAGGACGACCCCACCGCGCGGCGCGCCGCAGTCCGCGCCCAGGACGCCATGCTCGCCGCCGCCGGCGACGCGGGCATCGAGGCCGAGGTCGAGCACGAGTTCACCGGGCTGGTCCACGCCGTCGCGCTCACCGTCGACACCGCAGACGTCGAGCAGCTGAAGGAGCTGCCCGGTGTCGCCGACGTGGTCCCGGACCAGCGGGTCCGCGCCGCCACCGACGTCAGCGTGCCGCTCATCGGCGCGCCCGAGGTGTGGGACCGGCCCGACCCCGGCGGCACGGACGCCGACGGCACCGGCACGATCGTCGCCGTCATCGACACCGGCGTCGACTACACGAACCCCTCGCTGGGCGGCGGGTTCGGCGACGGGCACAAGGTCGTCGCCGGGCACGACTTCGTCAACGGCGACGCGGACCCGATGGACGACAACGGCCACGGCACCCACGTCGCCGGCATCGTCGCCGGGACGGGCGAGGGCCGGGCCGCCGTCACCGGTGTCGCGCCGGGCGCGCTGATCACCGCGTACAAGGTGCTCGACGGCTGGGGCGCGGGCTACGAGTCCGACATCATCGCGGGGCTCGAGGCGGCGGTCGACCCGGCGAACCCGTACCGCGCCGACGTCGTCAACCTCAGCCTCGGCGGGCCCGGCGACGGCACCGACCCGCTCGGCCTGGCCGCGACCGCCGCGACCGAGGCCGGCGTCGTGGTCGTCGCGGCGGCCGGCAACTCCGGCCCCGGCGAGCAGACCATCGGCAGCCCCGCGCTGGCCGACGGGGTGCTGTCGGTCGGCGCGTCCGCCAGCGGCCTGGCGCTCCCGTCGGCCCGGGTGACGGCGCCGCGGGACGAGCCGCTGGACACGTTCCGTGCGCCGTTCTCCGCCCCGGCGCCGACGACGCCCGTCACCGGCGAGCTGGTCGACGTCGGCGAGGGCACGGAGGCCGACTACGACCGGGTCGGCGACGTCACCGGCAAGGTCGTCGCCTACCAGCAGAACCTGCCGGGCAACCTCGCCGACGTCGCGCCGTACCTGATCGAGCAGGCCCGGCTGGCCGAGGAGCGCGGCGCGCTGGCGATGCTCGCCTACCCGCTGGGCGGCGGCGGCCCGGTGGTGTTCTCCGATCCCGCAGCTGCGGAGAACGCCGCCGAGCCCGGCGTCGTCGACGTCCCGCTGACGCCGCTCGACACCAACCCCGGCGACAGCTTCCGAATGGAGCGGATCGTCGTCATGGGGCTGCTGGAGCTGGAGTGGGACCAGCTGCGTCGCGACCTCGCCGCCGGCCCCGTGCACGTCGAGATCTCCGGCGAGGACGTCACCGACCGGATCGCCTCGTTCAGCTCGCGCGGCCCGGCGCCGGACTTCGACCTGGAGCCCGACGTCGTCGCGCCCGGCGTGGAGATCCGCTCCACCTGGCCGCTGGAGTTCTGGGCGCCCGGCGTCTACCGGATCTCCGGCACCAGCATGGCCGCGCCGCACGTGGCGGGCGCGGCGGCGCTGCTGCGCCAGCTCCGTCCGGAGGAGTCCGCCGACGACGTCACCGGGCGGCTGACCGGCTCCGCGGTCGCGGTCGAGGGGACCGGCCCGACGACGTCAGGCGCCGGCCGGGTGGACGTCGCGGCCGCCGCGGACAGCCCCCTGATCGCCGCGCCGACGTCGGTGTCGCTCGGCCTGGCCGACCTCTCCGGACCGACGGTCGGCGGCACCGGCACGACGACGCTGCGCAACCCCGGCGCCGCCGACGTCACCGTCACCCTCGCGGCGCACAGCGCGCCGGGCAGCCCCGGCACCGCCACCGTCACGCCGCACCAGGCGACGATCCCGGCCGGCGGCGAGCTGACGGTGACGGTCGCCGTCGCCGCGGACACGCCCGACCAGGACGCCGACCTCGCCGGCTGGGTCGTCGCGACCACCGGCGACGGCGCGACCGTCCGCGTCCCGTACTTGCTCGCCGTCCGCCACCTGGTCGTCCAGACGTCGCCGGACCCCAGCGACGGGACGACGGCGGCCTACATCTGGAGCCCGGCGCCGCTGGCCGCAGCCCCGACGGTGACGGTCACGCCGCCGCGCGGCCGTCCGGTCACCGTCACCGCGGAGCACGAGTACGACTCCTGGTACCGGGCCGAGCTCACCGGGTCGCGGGTCGGCGCCTACGCGGTCGCCGTCACCGCGGGGACCGACCAGGGGACGCGGCTGGCCGGGACCGCGTCGTTCGAGGTCACCCCGGTTCCGAGCGACTCGGGCAACCCGGCGTCGTGGCAGCCGATCGGCCCGAACATGGCCGGCGGCCCGATCAGCACGACCCCCGCGGACCCGGACGCCGCCGCCGTCACCCAGTACGCGAAGGGCGGCCCCTGGACCACCGACGACGCCGGCGCGACCTGGCGGCAGCACAACCGGCTGCCGGTCCCGGCCGGCAGCGGGAACGACAACCTGATCATCTCCGCCGACGACCCGGACACCATGTGGTACGCCGTCAACTCGGCGACCGGCCTGGACTGGGGGATCATCCTCGACAACACCTACCTGGGCCGGATCCTGCGCACCGACGACGGCGGCGAGACCTGGCGGCAGCTCGACGTCCCCGACGCGCACACGATCGCGCTGCTCAGCGACCCGGGGACGAACGTCCTCGTCGCGGTGCGGCCGGACACGCTGCTGGTCAGCCGCGACGGCGGCGAGAGCTGGGACGGCTACCCGAACCAGGCCGGCGCGCAGCTCACCGGCGCCGCCGTCAGCGGCGACGACCTGTACCTGTCCGGCTACGACGCGATCTGGGCGGTCCGCGGCATCATGTCCGGCGACCCGACCGGCACCGCGACCGTCCACGAGGTGACCGAGGGCTACGTCGAGGGCCTCGCCGCCGACGACACCGTCGTCGCCGCGCTGATCGACGACGTCGTCGTCGGCTCGCGCGACGGCGGCGGCAGCTGGGCCGAGCTGTACCCGGTGCCCGACGGCGGCGCGCTCGACATCACCCTCAGCGGCGACGTCATGATGGTGACGACCTACCGCGACGTCCAGCACGTCAGCCGCGACGGCGGCGCGACCTGGGCCGTGCTGCCCGAGCCGATCGAGGGCGCCGTCGAGGACGACGCCGTGGCGTGGGCCGGCGGTCTGCTGTGGTCGTCGCCGGGCGCCGGGCTGTTCCAGGCCGACGACGACGGGTCGGACCCGCGGCGCATCGGCGTCCAGGGCGGCACCGTCTACGACCTGGAGATCGCCGACGGCGCCGACGGCCGGCCGCGGCTGCTGGCCGGCACCGACGCCGACGTCTACGCGACCGACCTGCCGACCCGGCCGAAGCTGCCCGAGGGCGGCGCCGAGTGGGGGCTGTCGGGCTGGGAGGCCTACGTCGGCACCCGGATCGGCCAGCTCGCCGCCGACCCGCGGGACCCGTCGACGGTGTGGAAGATCCGCAAGGACGCGCTGTCGGAGTTCTGGGTGTACCGCAGCACCGACGGCGGCCGGGAGTGGGAGCTGCGCGGCCGCACCAACGAGGTG
The DNA here is from genome assembly GCF_003236295.1 of Jiangella anatolica. GTDB lineage: Bacteria > Actinomycetota > Actinomycetes > Jiangellales > Jiangellaceae > Jiangella > Jiangella anatolica. Next base: position 43,411 of record NZ_POTW01000018.1, on the reverse strand, counting down.
CCGCTGGACCTCGTCGTCGGCGAGGACGACTCCGACCGGGTCGCGGTCGCGTTCTGGAGCCTCGGCGGCGCCGGCCTCTACGTCACCGAGGACGGCGGCGAGACCTGGCGTAAGCGCTTCCACGACCAGTTGATCACCGACGTCGCCACCGATCCGGAGCACCCGGACCGGCTCTGGCTGGCCGGCCCGGACGGCCTGTTCCGCAGCGACGACTTCGGCATCACCGCCGAGAAGGTCGCCGACGGCGAGGTCGTCACGGTCGAGGTCGGCGGCGGCCGGGTGATCGCGGCCGGCGGGACGATCCGGGTCAGCGAGGACGACGGCGCGACCTGGCGCGACGCGGACACCGGCGGGCTCGCGATGCGGGTCGGCGAGCTGCTGGTGTCGCCGTCGGACCCGGACACCTGGTACGCCGCGACCGGCTCGTTCACCGCGAACGGCCTGGTCAAGGGCGGTCGCGGGGTGCTGCGCAGCACCGACGGCGGGCGCACCTGGGTGAACGTGTCCGGCGGGCTGCAGAACCTGTCGGTCGTCTCGCTGGAGATCAGCCCGGACGGCCGCTGGCTCTACGCCGGCACCGAGAACGGTGGCGTGCACCGGGTCCGGATCCGGTAACCGCGAGCGCGGGTGGGACGACGGCGACGGCGCCGCGACGCCGTCAGCCGTCGTCCCACTCGTCGCGCAGCTCCTTGCGCAGCACGTCGGCCTGCACCATCAGCGCGCCGAGCAGCTCCTCGCGGTTGAGCCGGTTGGTCGTGCGGTACGACCACGCCGGTCGCCCGTCCGCGTCGAGCACCTTGATCAGCACGAACGCCTCGATGGCCGTCTCGCCCGGCGCGAGCGGGTGCAGCTCCAGCCCGCTGAGCACCTGGGCGACCGGGACGCGCTCGTCGCCGACGGAATCGGGATCGCTGTCCATGGAGGACATCCAAACATTCGCGGCCTCGGCTGGGATGCGTACCTCGGCCGGCATCCCCCTGAGCGGCCCGGTCAGGGGTGACCCCGAGATGTCCCTGAGTCGGCCCTGAAACCACCCTTGAACTGCTGTTTCTCCGTCCGTGACCCCCGTAGCGTGGCGCCCATGATCACAGCGGAACGGCTGACGAAACGCTACGGAGACACGACGGCGGTCGACGCGATCGACTTCACGGTCCGGCCCGGCTCCGTCACCGGGTTCCTCGGCCCGAACGGCGCCGGGAAGTCCACGACGATGCGCATGGTGATGGGCCTGGACCACCCGTCCGGTGGCCGGGTCACCGTCAACGGCCGTGCCTACCGCGACCTCCCCGCGCCGCTGCACGAGGTCGGCGCGCTGCTGGAGGCCAAGGCGATCCACGGCGGCCGCACCGCCTACAACCACCTGCTGTGGCTGGCCAAGACCAACGGCATCCCGCGCCGCCGCGTCAACGAGGTGATCGGCATGGTCGGGCTGGAGGCCGTCGCGCACAAGCGGTCCGGCGGGTTCTCCCTCGGCATGGGCCAGCGGCTCGGCATCGCCGCCGCGCTGCTCGGCGACCCCGGCGTGCTGCTGTTCGACGAGCCGGTCAACGGCCTCGACCCCGAGGGCATCCGGTGGATCCGGACCCTCATCCGGTCGCTGGCCGCCGAGGGCCGGACGGTGTTCGTGTCCAGCCACCTGATGTCGGAGATGGCGCTGACCGCGGACCACCTGCTGGTGATCGGGCGCGGCCAGATCATCGCCGACACCGACATGGCCGACTTCATCGCCCGCAACTCCGCCGCGCACGTCCGCGTCCGCTCGCCGCAGTCCGGCGTGCTGGCCGAGGCGCTGCGCGACCGCGGCTGGCGGCTGGGCCGGGCCGACGACGGCGCGCTCACCGTCGAGGGCGCGACGCCGGAGCAGATCGGCGACGTCGCCGGCTCCCGCGGCCTCTACCTGCACGAGCTGAGCGTCGTCAGCGCGTCGCTCGAGGACGCGTTCATGCGCCTCACCGCCGACAGCGTCGAGTACCACGCCCGTACCGAACAGCCCATCCCCGCCGGAGTGTGACCGCCATGAGCACTTCCTCCACCCTGACCGCCCCCGCCTCGCCGCCGGCCCACCGCGCCGACGTCGGCCGGCCCCGGCTCACCTTCGGCCGCATCCTCGACGCCGAGTGGACGAAGATCCGCACCGTCCGCTCCACCGTCTGGACGCTCACCTCACTGTTCGTCCTCAGCGTCGGCCTGACGGCGCTGATCTGCTTCGCCGCCGCCGGCGAGCTGTCCCAGGATGCCGCCGACGAACCGATCGGCGCGTTCGCCACCTGGGGCCTGATGTTCGGCCAGATCGCCGCGCTCGTGCTCGGCATCCTGGTCGCGAGCGCCGAGTACTCCAGCGGCATGATCCGCACGACGCTCGCCGCGGCGCCACGCCGCTGGTCGGTGCTGGCCGCCAAGGCGACGGTGCTCGCCGGCCTGCTGCTGGTCCTGGGCGCCATCACGTCGACGGCCGCGATCCTGGCCGGCAACTTCTTCCTCGACCGCGAGGGGATCGGGCTGTCGCTGTCCGACCCCGACGTGCTGCGGACGATGGCCGGCGGCGGCCTCTACCTCGCCGTGCTGGGCCTGTTCGGCCTGGGTCTGGGCCTGCTGATGCGGCACACCGCCGGCGCCGTCACCGTCGGCATCGCGCTGATCTTCGTCGTCGGCAACCTGGTCGGCCTCATCCCCGGCGCGGCCGGCGAGTGGCTGACGAAGCTGATGCCGGGCAACGCCGGCACGACGATGGCGACCGTCGAGTCGTTCAACCCCGACCTGCTCGGGCCGTGGACCGGGATCGGCGTGTTCGCCGGCGAGGCGGCGCTGCTGTTGCTGATCGCGGGCTGGCTGTTCTCCAAGCGGGACGCGTAGGCGCACCTGAAACCCGGGTGCGGGGCGGCGGTCGCGTCGGTTTCAATACCGGCGTGACCGCCTTCCGTCTGCCCGCGAAGCTCTCGGAGTTCGCCGCCGGCGGTCAGGAGCCACGGCTGACGGCGTGGGCGGCGACGCTGCCGTCGGTCGTGCCGGCGCTGGTGGCGCGGTGGGGATTGACCGTGGGCACGGCGTACGAGCCGGGCGGGCAGTGCTCGTGGGTCGCGCCGGCGACGACCGCCGCCGGTGACGCCGTCGTGCTGAAGGTCGGCTTCCGGCACTCCGAGGCCGAGCACGAGGCCGACGGGCTGCGGTTCTGGGCCGGCGACGGCGCCGTGCGGGTGTTCGACGACGCGACGTTCGACGACACGAGCGCGCTGCTGCTGGAGCGGGCCGAGCCGGGAACGTTGCTGGCCAGGGCGCTGCCGCCGCTCGAGCAGGACGTCGTGCTGGCCGGGCTGCTGCGCCGGCTCTGGCGCCGTCCACCCGACGGTCATCCGTTCCGGACGCTGGCCTCGATGTGCGACGCGTGGGCGGCCGAGTTCGACGCGAAGCTCTCGTCGGCGCCGGCGGGCTGGGACCGCGGGCTGCTGCGCGAGGGCATCGCGCTGTACCGCGAGCTGCCCCGCACCACCGCCGACGAGGTCGTGCTCTGCACCGACCTGCATCCGGAGAACGTCGTCGCGGCCCGGCGCGAGCCGTGGCTGGTCATCGACCCGAAGCCGTACGTCGGCGATCGCACCTACGACGCGACCCAGCACATGCTGAACATGGACCGTTTGCTGACCGACCCGGCCGGGCTGTCGGACCGGATGGCGTCGTTGCTGGACCTGGAGCCGGCCCGGCTGCGGCAGTGGATGTTCGCGCGCTGCGTGCAGGGGTGCCCGGACTGGACCGAGCTGTACGACGTGGCGGTCACGCTAGCGCGGTCGTGACGGCGTCGAGGACGGCCGGCCAGGCTCGAGACTTGGGGTCGATGAGCGCGAAGTGCTCGACCCTGCGCAGCTCGGTGAGCGGCGCGCCGGTCGCGGCGGCGTAGCGGCGGCTGAAGCTGGGCGGGACGTGCCGGTCGTCGGCGCCGTGCAGCAGGACGACTGGGCTGGCCGGCGGGATGAGTCGCATCGGATCGGTGACGGCGTAGCGGCGAGCCCGGATGTCCGGATCGCCGCCGAGGAGCTCCAGCGCCGCGCTGTGGTCGAGGTCCAGCCGGGCGGCCGCCGCGAGGTCGAGCACGCCGGCGAGCGAGACGACGCCGGTCGGCCTCGCCGTCCCGTCGGCGACGTGCCAGCGGGAGCCCGGCCGAAGCCGGTGCCGCGACGCCGCCCAGACGGCCAGGTGGGCGCCGGCGGAGTGCCCGACGTGGACGACGCGGGCGGTGTCGACGATCTGCCCGTACCGCTCGGCGACGGCACTCGCGACCAGCGCCGGCACGGTGTCCAGCGCCAGCGCGACGTCGTCGAACGTCGCCGGCCAGCCGCCGCCCGCGCCGATGCGCCGGTACTCGATCGCGGCGACGGCGTACCCGGCCGCCGCGAGCCCGGCGCACTGGGGCCGCGTGTGCCGCCGGTCGTACTCGGCCCGCCAGAAGCCGCCGTGGACGATGACGGCGAGCGGCACGCCCGGGCTGACGTCGGGAGCACCCCCGCGGAACTCGTGCCTCGCCCCGTCGAATCCGCGCCCGGGTCCCGCGGGCAGCCAGACGTCCGCGACCTGATCGGGCAGCGGGCCGTACGCGACCGTCAGCCGCGGCGGGGGAGCGGCCCGGGTCAGCACCTCGCGCGGATCACGCCTGCGCCGCATCGCCGCCCAGTTCCCGCCGCATGACGCAGCGCGGCCGCCGGCCGCTGGTCGCGTCGGTATCGGCGACCCGGGTGAACCCGGCCCGCTCGAACATCCCGGACGTCCCGACGTAGGCCAGCGACGTGCTGACGCGGGCGCCGCCGGTCTCGATCGGGTAGCCCTCCAGCGCCGGCGCGCCGTGCGCCGCCGCGAAGTCCGCCGCCGCGTGCAGCAGCTCCTCGGCCAGCCCGCGTCGCCGGTAGCCCGTCCGCACCACGAAGCAGACCACCGACCAGACCGGGAGGTCGTCCACCGGGTGGATCGTCGTCGAGCGCACCAGCCGCCCCATCGCCGACCGCGGCCCGACGTTGCACCAGCCGGCCGGTTCGCCGTCGACGTAGGCGATCAGGCCGGGCGGCGGGTCGGCGGCGACCAGCTCGTGCAGCCGGTCCTCGCGGTCCGCCCCCGGGAGCCGGCCGAACTCGCCCGACGGCAGCCGCCAGGCCAGGCACCAGCATGCCTCGCCGCCCTCGCTGCGCGGCGCGAGCAGGACCCGCAGGTCGTCCCAGCGCTGCGGCGTGGCCGGGTGGATCCGCACGTCCGCGGCGACATCGGCCCTCATACCGGCAGTCTGGCGCATGCCACCGGCAACGCCAGCGCGTTACCCTTGCGAAGGACCCGCATTTCGCCGACGATCCCGAGGACTCCAGCGACGTGTTCGCCACGCTCTCCGACCGCCTGACCGCGACCTTCAAGAACCTGCGCGGCAAGGGCAAGCTCTCCGACGCCGACATCGACGCCACCGCCCGCGAGATCCGCGTCGCGCTGCTGGAGGCCGACGTCGCGCTGCCGGTCGTCAAGGACTTCATCGCGGCGGTCCGCGAGCGCGCCAAGGGCGAGGAGGTCTCGCAGGCGCTCAACCCGGCCCAGCAGATGATCACGATCGTCAACGACGAGCTGGTCCGGATCCTGGGCGGCGAGACGCGCCGGTTGCGCTTCGCCAAGCAGCCGCCGACGGTCATCATGCTCGCGGGTCTGCAGGGTGCGGGTAAGACCACGCTGGCGGGCAAGCTCGCGCTCTGGCTGAAGGAGCAGGGCAAGCAGCCGCTGCTCGTCGCCGCCGACCTGCAGCGGCCCAACGCGGTCACCCAGCTGCAGGTGGTCGGCGAGCGGGCCGGGGTCGCGGTGTGGGCGCCGGAGCCGGGCAACGGCGTGGGCGACCCGGTCTCCGTCGCGCGGTCCAGCATCGAGCACGCCACCAGCAAGCTCTATGACGTCGTCGTCGTCGACACCGCCGGCCGGCTGGGCGTCGACGAGGAGCTGATGAAGCAGGCCGCGGACATCCGCGACGCCGTCAGCCCGGACGAGACGCTGTTCGTCGTCGACGCCATGATCGGCCAGGACGCCGTCACCACCGCGCTGGCCTTCCAGGACGGCGTCGGCTTCGACGGCGTCGTGCTCACCAAGCTCGACGGCGACGCCCGCGGTGGCGCCGCCCTCTCCGTCGCGTCGGTGACGGGCAAGCCGGTGATGTTCGCGTCGGCCGGCGAGAAGCTCACCGACTTCGACGTGTTCCACCCCGAGCGGATGGCCTCGCGCATCCTCGACCTCGGCGACATGCTCACGCTCATCGAGCAGGCGCAGCGGGCGTTCGACGCCGACCAGGCCGAGGAGATGGCCCGCAAGCTGCAGGCCAAGGGCGGCAAGGACTTCACCTTCGACGACTTCCTGCAGCAGATGCAGGCGATCAAGAAGATGGGCTCGTTCAAGAGCCTGCTCGGCATGTTGCCCGGCGCCGGCCAGATGCGCGAGGCGCTGGAGTCGTTCGACGAGCGCGAGCTGGATCGCGTCCAGGCCATCGTCCACTCGATGACCCCGGCCGAGCGCGACAACCCGAAGATCCTCAACGGCTCGCGCCGGGCCCGCATCGCGAAGGGCTCCGGGCGCCAGGTCAGCGAGGTCAACCAGCTCGTCGAGCGGTTCTTCATGGCCCGCGAGATGATGAGCCAGGCCGCGCGGGGCAAGCTCGGCGGCCTCGCCGGGATGCCGGGCATGCCCGGCATGGCCGGCGGCATCCCCGGGTTGCCCGGCATGGGGGGCAAGAAGAGCAAGGGCAAGCAGCCGAAGCAGGGCAAGAAGGGCAAGCGCGGCGCCCGCTCGGGCAACCCGGCCAAGCGCGCGGCACAGCTCGCGGCCGCCGACGAGAAGCGCACCGCCGAGCCGCAGCCCGGTCAGCTGCCGTCCGCGTTCGGCGGCGACGCGGCAGAGGGCGACGGCAACTTCGAGCTGCCCGACGACATCGCGCAGTTCCTCAAGCGGCGGTGACGCTCTCGTCCGCCTTGCACCTGCGCGGCGTCGTGCTGCCCGAGGCAGAGCACCGCGACGTGTGGGTGCGGGACGGCGTCGTCACCTACGACCCGGTCCCCGGCGCGGCCGATGTCGGGACCGGCTGGATCCTGCCCGGCCTGGTCGACCTGCACTGCCACGTCGGTCTCGACGCCGGCGGGGCCGTCCCCGACGACGTCGCCGAGCAGCAGGCGCTGACCGACCGCGACACCGGCGTCCTGCTCATCCGCGACGCCGGCTCGCCCGCCGACACCCGCTGGATCGACACACGTTCCGATCTTCCGAAGATCGTGCGCGCCGGTCGGCACCTGGCCCGCACCAAGCGCTACCTGCGCAACTTCGGCTGGGAGATCGAGCCCGAGGACCTCGTCGCCTACGTCGAGCAGGAGGCCCGCCGCGGCGACGGCTGGGTCAAGCTGGTCGGCGACTGGATCGACCGGGAGAAGGGCGACCTGTCGCCGTGCTGGCCGCGGTGGGCGCTGGACGCCGCGATCGCGCGGGCGCACGAGCTGGGGGCGCGGGTGACGGCGCACGTCTTCGGTGAGGACGCGCTGCCGGACCTGCTCGGCGCCGGGATCGACGGCATCGAGCACGGGACGGGGCTGTCGCCGGACCTCCTGTCGCTGATGGCGTCGCGCGGCGTGTCGCTGGTGCCGACGCTGGTGAACATCGCCAACTTCCCGAAGTTCGCCGATCAGGGGGCGGGGAGGTTCCCGGGGTACGCGTCGCACATGCGGTCGCTGCACGCGCGGCGCTACCAGAACGTGCGCGACGCGTTCGACGCCGGTGTGCCGGTGTTCGCCGGGACCGACGCGGGCGGGCAGCTGCCGCATGGGCTGATCGCCCGCGAGGTCCTGGAGTTCGTCGCCGCCGGGATCCCTGCTGCCGATGCCGTTGCGGCGGCGTCGTGGAAGGCGCGGTCGTACCTGCTGGGTGGCAGTGGGCGGCTGGACGAGGGCGCCGTCGCGGATCTGTGCGTGTACGCCGCCGACCCCCGAGTGGACCCGTCGACGCTCCTCGACCCCGTGCGCATCGTCCTGAACGGCCGCGTCGTCCGCTGACGCCCGGCCGGCCGGGCTCACCGCCGCCCGCCCCGCCTCGTCACTGCCGCTCCGCCGCCAGGCCTGCCGCTGCCCGGCGCAAAGTTGATCATGGAGAAATCCGGCTTCCTGAGCCAGGGAAGCCCGGTTTCGCCATGATCAACTCCTACTGCGCAAGAAGTCTTGCTAAAGGCTTCTTTAGCAAGGTAGCTTTAGGTTCATGGCCAGCGAGGAGCAGAAGATCACCGACCCGCAGTCGATGCGGGCGCTGGCGCACCCGTTGCGCCTGCAGCTCATGGACCTGCTCGGTCTCGAACCGGAGCTGACCGCCACCGAGTGCGCCGAGCGCACCGGTGAGAGCGTCGCCAGCTGCTCGTTCCATCTGCGCATGCTGGCCAAGTACGGCTACGTCGAGCCGGGGGAGCCGCGCGGGCGGGAGAAGCCGTGGCGGCTGGCCAGCCGCAGCCGCACCATCGGGCCCGACGTCGAGAACCCGGAGTCGGTGCGGGAGGCGTCGGCGTTCGCGCGGATCATCGTCGAGCGCGAGGCCGACCGGCTGCGGCGCACGCTCGCCCGGGTCGCGGAGCTCGGGCCCGACTGGCTCCAGTCCATGGTGATCAACACGTCCGCCTACTGGATGACGCGCGAGGAGCTGACCGAGTCGATCGAGCGGCTGGCCGAGTTCCAGACCGAGCTCTTCGAGCGGTTCGCCGAGCGCCGCGACAACCCCGAGGCGCGGCCCGACGGCGCCCGCGTCGTCCACTTCCTCGGCGCCCTGAGCCCCGACCCCGACATCGACGCCCATCACTGAGCAGCAGGGAGACCGCCATGTTCATCGACCCCAGCGTCCACGCCGACCCGCACGCCGAGCGCCGCACGTCCGCCGCCGAGTACCGCGCCCGCCGGGCGCTCGTCCGCTCCCGGCGGTTACGCCGCTGGGCGGACCGCTCCGCCCGGCTCGCGACCATGCTCGAGCGCCGTGCCAGGGACCGCCGGACCGTCGTCAACCCGCTGATCCGCGCCGCCTGAGCCGATGCCGTCGGCGCTGGCGCACCGGCAGTTCCGCCGGCTCACGGTCGCTTGGACGTTCAGCAACTTCGGCGACAGCGCGCTCTACCTCACCGTCGCGATCTGGACCAAGGACCTCACCGGCAGCAACGCCGCCGCCGGGCTGGTCTTCCTGATGCTCGGGCTGCCGGTGTTCCTCGCGCCGCTGGCCGGTCAGCTGGCCGACCGGGTCTCGCGCAAGCGGCTGGTCGCCGTCGTCAACCTGGTCGCGGCGGCCGGGGTGCTGGCGCTGCTCGCCGTCGACGACGCCGCCGACCTGTGGCTGATCTACCTGGTCACGTTCGGCTACGGCTGGGTCGGCTACGTGACCAGCGCGGCACAGTCCGGGCTGCTGCGCGACCTGCTCGACGACGACCAGCTGGCCGGCGCGAACGGGCTGCTCACGACGCTCGACCAGGGCCTGCGGCTGCTCACCCCGCTGGCCGGCGCCGGCCTCTACGCGCTCTACGGCGGCGGCGCGGTCGCGGTGCTGACGGCGTCCATGCTGGTCATCGCCGCGCTGGTGCTGCTGACCGTCCGCGTCGAGGAGAGCCCGCCGACGCCCGCCGACGAGCGCGAGGGGTTCAGGCGCGAGCTGACGGCGGGGTTCCGGCACCTGCGCGCCACGCCCGCGCTGGCCGACCTGACGCTGCTGCTCGGCATCGCCGTGGCGATCACCGGCTTCGCCAACTCGGCGACGTTCGCCATCGTCGAAGGGCTGAGCCTGCCCAGCGAGTTCTTCGGGGTCATCGCCAGCATCCAGGGCGGCGGCTCGATCGCCGGCGGGCTGACGGCGGCGGTGCTGATCCGGCGCCTGGGGGAGCGGGCCACCGTCGGCGTCGGACTGGTCCTCATCGCCGCCGGGCTGGGCGTCGCGCTGACCCCGTCGCCCCTCGTCGTGAGCGCCGGTGCGGCCGTCCTGGGACTGGGCGTCGTCTGGGCGGTCGTCGGCATGGTGACGCTGCGGCAGCGGCTCACCCCGGCGCGCCTGCAGGGACGCACGTCGGCCGCGACGAACATGGCGCTCAACGGGCCGCAGGTGGCCGGCACCGCGACCGGCGCCGCGCTGATCGCCGTCGTCGACTACCGTGTGCTCGTCGCCGTCATGGCCGTCACGATCCTGACCTGCGCGATCATCCTGCTGGCCCGCCGCATTGCCGCGCCGGACGCCGTCGCGACGGAGGAACCGGCCGGCCTGGTCGGGTAGGAGTTGGGTCCGCGCGCCCGGATCTGGCACAATGACCTGCTGAACCGGCGGTCGTGCGGCCCTCTCACCCTCGAACACCGGATCCATCGAATCGTCGTCATCGGTGCCCCACTCAGGTGACGACGGCTCACCCGTGCGTGAACATTCCAAGGAGACTCCACCCCAGTGGCTGTCAAGATCAAGCTGAAGCGGATGGGCAAGATCCGCGCGCCGCACTACCGCATCGTCGTGGCCGACTCGCGCACCAAGCGCGACGGCCGGGCCATCGAGGAGATCGGCCTGTACAACCCGAAGACCGAGCCGAGCCTGATCCGGGTCGACTCCGAGCGCGCGCAGTACTGGCTGGGCGTCGGCGCGCAGCCGACCGAGCCGGTGCTGGCGATCCTCAAGGTCACGGGTGACTGGCAGAAGCACAAGGGCCTTCCGGGCGCCGAGGGCACGCTGAGGGTCGCCGAGCCGAAGCCCGAGAAGCGCGCCGCGTTCGACGCCGCGCTGGCCGAGGTGCACGGCGAGCCGAAGTCCGACGCCACCACGCCGAAGAAGAGGCCGGCCAAGAAGTCCACCCCGAAGAAGGACGCCGAGGCCAAGGCCGACGCGAAGGCGGACGAGGCGAAGGCCGCGGCTCCCGCCGAGACCGTCGAGGCTCCGGCCAAGGCTCCGGCCGAGGAGACCAAGGCCGAGGAGACCAAGGCCGAGGAGACCAAGGCCGAGGCGCCGAAGGCCGAGAAGAAGGCTGAGAAGAAGGCCGAGGCCAAGGCCGACGAGGCCCCCGCCGAGGCGAAGGCCGACGACGCGCCGGCCGCCGAGGCGAGCACGGACGAGTCCTGATGCTGGCCGAGGCGCTGGAGCACCTGGTCGCCGGGGTGGTCGACCACCCCGACGACGTCAGCGTGCGCACGCGTCAGCTCCGCCGCGGCCGCCTGCTGGAGGTCCGGGTGCACCCCGACGACCTCGGCAAGGTCATCGGCCGCGGCGGCCGCACGGCCACGTCGTTCCGGACGGTCGTCTCGGCGCTGGCGGACGACGGCGGTGTACGCATCGACTTCGTCGACGTCGACGGGCGCTGACGACGGCGTGATCGTCACCGTCGGGCGCATCGGGCGCGCGCACGGGGTCCGCGGCGAGGTCAGCGTCGAGGTCCGCACCGACACGCCGGACGAGCGGTTCGCGGCCGGGACGGTGCTGGTCACCGACCCGGCCCGGCGCGGGCCGCTGACCGTGCGCGACGTCCGCTGGCACAGCGGCCGGCTTTTGGTCGCGTTCGAGGGCGTCGCAGACCGCACCGTCGCCGAGGGCCTGCGCGGCACGCTGCTGCTGGCCGAGATCGGCGACGACGAGACCACCGGCGACCCCGACGAGTTCTTCGACCACCAGCTGGTCGGGTTGACCGTCGTCGGGGTCGACGGCGCCGAGCTCGGCGTCGTCCGCGAGGTCATCCACGCGCCGGGCCAGGACCTGCTCACCGTCGGCCGCACGGGCGGCGGCGAGGCGCTGGTCCCGTTCGTCAGCGAGATCGTGCCGGAGGTCGACGTCGCCGGATCGCGGCTGGTCGTCGACCCACCACCCGGACTCTTCGAGGACTGATCGTTCTCATGCGGATCGATGTCGTCACGATCTTCCCGGACTACCTGACGCCGCTCGATCTTTCCCTGGTCGGGAAAGCCCGCGAGGCCGGCGTCCTGGACCTGCGCGTCCACGACCTGCGCGACTGGGCCACCGACCGCCACCGCACCGTAGACGACACGCCGTACGGCGGCGGCGCCGGCATGGTGATGAAGCCCGACGTGTGGGGCGCGGCGCTGGATGACGTCGTCGGGTCCGGCGCCGACGGCAGCCTCCCGCGGCTGCTGGTGCCGACGCCGTCGGGCCGGCCGTTCACCCAGGACGTCGCGCACGAGCTGGCCGGCGAGCCGTGGCTGGTGTTCGCCTGCGGCCGGTACGAGGGCATCGACGCGCGGCTGGTCGAGGACGCCGCGACCCGGATGCCCGTCACCGAGCTGTCGCTGGGCGACTACGTGCTCAACGGCGGCGAGGTCGCCGCGCTGGTCGTCGTCGAGGCGGTCGCCCGGCTGCTGCCCGGCGTCGTCGGGAACCCGGAGTCGCTGGTCGAGGAGTCGCACGGCGCCGACGGCCTGCTCGAATACCCCGTCTACACCAAGCCGCCGACGTGGCGCGGGCTGGACGTGCCCGAGGTGCTGCTGTCGGGCCACCACGGCAACGTCGCGCGGTGGCGGCGCGACCAGGCGCTGCGCCGTACGGCCGAGCGCCGGCCGGACCTCGTCGCCCGGCTGGATCCGTCCGCGCTGGACGCGCGCGACCGCGAGGTGCTCGACGAGGCCGGGTTTCCGGTTCCGCCGCCGTCTGTGGCAGACTGACCTGCTGGTGCCCGGCTCGCGACGCCCCTGCCACAGGGGGAGCGCCGACGCGAATATCCGGGCCCGCCGACCCTGACAGCACCTGAATCCGTTGGCGACCTGTGGCGCCCGCGAGAGAGCGAACCCGATCATGCACCTGCTCGACTCCGTCGACTCCGCGCAGCTGCGCGACGACATCCCCGCCTTCCGCGCCGGCGACAACCTCAAGGTTCACGTCCGCGTCGTCGAGGGCAACCGGTCCCGTATCCAGGTCTTCCAGGGCGTCGTCATCCGCCGCCAGGGTTCGGGCATCCGCGAGACGTTCACCGTCCGCAAGGTGAGCTTCGGCGTCGGCGTCGAGCGCACGTTCCCGGTGCACACCCCGGTCATCGAGAAGATCGAGCTGGTCACCCGCGGCGACGTCCGCCGGGCGAAGCTGTACTACCTGCGCAACCTGCGCGGCAAGGCCGCCAAGATCCGCGAGAAGCGCGAGACGGCCTGACGCTCCCTCGAGGGAAACCCGGTGGCACGGCACGGCACCGCCACCGGGTAGCGTGCCCGAGGCACGTATTGTTGCTCACGTGCCACCCGAAGCGTTCGACTCTTCGCCGGGCTCGCCCGGGAAACCCCAGGGAGATGCCGTGACCGAGGAGAGCGTGCCTCGGGAAGGCGACGGGAGCCCGCGTCGCGGTGGCGACGACACCGAGACGCCGGCCAAGGGCGGCTCGCGGAACGGGCTTGCCGCCTTCTTCAAGGAGACCGCCATCGTGGTGGCGCTCTCCCTGCTGATCGCAACGATCGTGCGGATCTTCCTCGTGCAGGCCTTCCTCATCCCGTCCGGGTCGATGGAGGACACCCTGCTCGTCGGCGACCGCGTGCTCGTGTCGAAGATCAGCTTGCAGTTCGGTGACATCCACCGCGGCGACGTCGTGGTCTTCGAGGACCCCGATCGCTGGCTCGGCGACCAGGCCCCGTCCGGCGGCTCCGGCGTCGGCGGCGCGATCAAGGACGTCTTCGAGTTCGTCGGCGTGCTGCCCGACGACGCGGAGGAGCACCTGATCAAGCGCGTCATCGGCGTCGGCGGCGACACGGTGGCCTGCTGCGACGACGCGGGCCGCATCACCGTCAACGGCGAGCCGATCGACGAGTCCGCGTATCTCTATCCGGGCGACTCGCCGTCGCTGAACGAGTTCGAGCGGACCGTCCCCGACGGCGAGCTGTTCGTCATGGGCGACCACCGCTCCAACTCCGGCGACTCGCGCATCCACGGGACGTTCTCCGAGGATCTCGTCGTGGGGCGGGCCTTCGCCGTCGCCTGGCCGTTGTCGCGCTGGGGCGGCATCAGCAGCGACGGCGCGTTCGACGACGTCCCCGAACCCTGATCGGCCATGTCCACACTCGCCCGGCGACACATCCTGGTCCGGCGTGACGCCGGACTCTATGCCTATGAGCGGACACTGGCCCGGTCCGGCTTCGCGCCTGTCGCGGGCGCCGACGAGGCCGGCCGGGGCGCCTGCGCCGGCCCGCTCGTCGTCGGAGCCGCCGTCCTGGCGCCGGGGAAGCGCGGCGAGGTGCCCGGCCTGGCCGACTCCAAGCTGCTGACGCCGGCCGCCCGCGAACGCGCCTACGACCAGGTCATCGCCCGCGCCGTCGCCTGGTCGGTCATCATCGTCCCGCCCGACGAGGTCGACCGCGTCGGGTTGCACCGCAGCAACATCATCGCCATGCGCCGCGCCCTCGCCCGCCTCGACCCGGCGCCGTCGTATGTGCTCACCGACGGCTTCCCGGTGACCGGGCTGGGGGTCCCGGGCCTGGCGATGTGGAAGGGTGATCAGGTAGCCGCCTGCATCGCCGCGGCGTCGGTCATCGCCAAGGTGACCCGCGACCGCATCATGTGTGAGCTGCACGAACAATGGCCCTACTACGGGTTCGACGCGCACAAGGGCTACGTGACCGACGAGCACCAGCAGGCGCTGACCGCCTACGGTCCGAGCCCTGTTCACCGACGTTCCTACGCCAACGTCGCGCGCGTGGTATCCCTTGGAGACGAAGGCTGGAAAGGGGAACCCGACCTATGAGTGCTGAGGATCTCGAGAAGTACGAGACCGAGATGGAGCTCTCGCTGTACCGCGAGTACCGCGACGTGGTCGGCCTGTTCTCGTACGTGGTGGAGACCGAGCGGCGCTTCTACCTCACGAACAACGTCGACTTCCAGGTCCGCGGCGAGGGCGGCGACGTCTACTTCGAGGTGACGATGAGCGACGCCTGGGTGTGGGACATGTACCGCCCGGCGCGCTTCGTCAAGAACGTCAAGGTCGTCACGTTCAAGGACGTGAACGTGGAGGAGCTCGCGAAGAGCGATCTGGAGATCCCCAAGAGCTGACGGAGCGCTCCGCCGCCGGGCCGGCGACCACGGCCGGCCAGCACGCACGCGCCGTGGTCGCGATCCCAGGCGTGTCCCGGGGCGAGTGTGGGCCGCCACGGCCGACGCCTGGTCCGGCCCGCGTCCGGGCGAGCGTGGGCCGCCACCGCCGGCGGCGGCCCACCCGTGAACCCGGGGCTTGCTCGCGCGCTCCGGCGGTCAGTCGTCCAGGACGAACGTGACCTCCATCGCCACCTGGTAGGCGACGATCTGCCCGTCGCTGATCTCCACCTTCTGGTCCTTGACCCAGGCTCCGGAGACGTTGCGCAGTGTCTGGTTGGCCCGCGCGATGCCCACGCGGACGGCGTCGTCGAAGCTCGTCTCGGACCGCGCGCTGATGTTCGTGATGCGTGCGACAGAGCCCATGATCGGATCCCCTTTCCCGGTCGGCGCCGCCGGATTGGCCTGCGCCCCATTGCGTTCATGCATACCCCTTTCGGCCAGGTCATGTACGGGTTTCCAGGGGACTGGCGGTCGATCCGAGCCGCCAGCCGCCGTCCTCGCGGCTGACCCAGCCGCCCGCCGCCAGCTCACGCAGCGCCGTCGCGACCGTCCGCGTGGGCAGGCCGGTGCGGATGGCCAGGCCGGTGACGGTCTCCACCGCGCCCGCGTACATCCACTCGCGCACCATCGCGTGCGCCGGCAGCAGGTCGTCGATCGGCCGCGACTCCGCCTCGGGGTCCGCCGGGGCGTGATCGCCGAGCCGGCCGACCGCCTCGAGGATGTCGTCGATGCTGGTGACCAGCGTGCCTGCGCCGTTGCGGACCAGCGTGTGGCAGCCGGCGGAGAGCTTCGACGTGATGGGACCCGGCACGACGAGCGTCTCGCGGCTGAGCTTCTGGGTCCATCCCGCCGTGCTGAGCGCCCCCGACCGCGGCGCCGCCTCGACGACGAGGGTGCCGGCGCTCAGCGCGGCGATGATGCGGTTGCGGGCGAGGAACCACGCGCGCATCGGCCGGCTGCCCGGCGGCACCTCGCTGACGATCAGCCCGCCGGACGCGATCCGCTCCAGCAGCTGGGCGTTCTGGCGCGGATACGGCACGTCGACGCCGCACGCCAGCACGGCGACCGTCAGCCCGCCGACGGTCAGCGCGCCGCGGTGAGCGGCCTGGTCGATGCCGAACGCGGCGCCGGACACCACCGTCCAGCCGGCCAGCGCGAGGTCGGTCGCGAGGTCGGCGGCGATCCGCAGGCCGTACCGGGTCGCGGCGCGCGACCCGACGACCGCGATCGCCGACTCGGTCAGCGCCGCGAGGTCGCCGTCGCCCGACAGCCACAGTCCCAGCGGCGGCGGCACCCGGTCACTGCCGAAGTCCAGCGTCGCCGCCATGTCGTCGAGCTGCGCAGGCCACTCCGGTTCGCCCGGGCAGAGGTAGCGGATCCCGTGCTCGTCCGCCCGCTCGATCAGCTCTCCGCCGTCGACGTGTTCCGCCCGGCGGCGCAACGTCCTGGAGCGGTCCAGCTTGTCGTCGCCGCCGCACACGGCGTGCCAGGTCGCCTCCGCGCCGGCGGCGCGGATCCGCAGCGCGACGCCCTCGTCGCCCGGTTCCGTGACGGCCGACAGCGCGGCCCGTGCCGCCCGCTCGGCGGAGGAGACCGTCGGCCCCAGTCTCTCGCTGTTCATGTCACCTCCCTCGGCAGCTGCGCAGCGCAACGGCCTCGTCGTGCGGCTCGGTCCTGCTGAGCGGCGCCATCTGGGTCCCGCGTCCGGCGGCGGTCCGGGTCGGGTTCGGATCCTCGGTGTTCGTCCGGCACCTGATGACCGAGACGGCGCGTGGTGAGCACGCCGGGGGTGACGGGCGGCGCCGCTGGTGCCTCGGGTGCCGTCGAGGGACCGGTGGAGCACGGTTGGTTGGTGGTCATGACGCCTCCCTGCGGCGTGGGCGGCGCGTGTCGACCAAGCCGGCGGTGGCGCCCAGCGTGGCCGGTGGCTCGGGCGCCGCCGAGAGAGCGGTCAGGCCAAGTTTCGTCGGACGTCATAGCGGCTCCCCTTGGCGCAGGCGAAGTGCGGTGAGCACGTCCCCGGCAGTGGGCCGGTCCCGGCCGGCGAGGTCGGCGACCGTCCAGGCGACCCGGAGCACCCGGTCGACGCCGCGGAGGGTGAGCTCGCCCCGGCGGACCTCGGCGAACACCGGCGCGGTGACGGCGGCCGGCAGCCGGAGCTCGCGCCGCAGGTAGGGGCCGGGCAGTTCGCCGTTGCACCGCCACGGTGTGCCGCGCAGCCGCCGCTCCTGCCGCTGACGGGCCTCGGCGACCCGGTCGGCGACGACCTTGCTGGGCTCGGCCCGTTCCGCCGCGAGGTCGAGGTCGGCCATCGTCGGGGCGTCGACGGTCACCTGGATGTCGACGCGGTCGCGGACCGGCCCGGACAGCCGCTGGTCGTAGCGGCGGACCGCGTCGGGCTTGCAGGTGCACTCCCGGACGGTGCTGCCGAAGTTGCCGCACGAGCACGGGTTCTGCGCCAGCACCAGCAGGAATCGCGCCGGGAACACCGACGTCGCCTCCGAGCGCGCCAGCGTCAGGGTTCCGCTCTCCAGCGGCTGGCGCAACGCGTCGAGCGCTCGCGGGTGGAACTCCGGCGCCTCGTCCAGGAACAGGACACCCCGATGAGCCAGGCTGGCCGCGCCGGGCCCGGGCACCCGCGACCCGCCGCCGACGATCGAGATGAGCGACGAGGTGTGGTGCGGGTCGGCGAACGGCGGCCGGACGATCAGCGGCGCGCCCGGCGGCAGCACGCCGGCGATCGAGTGGATAGAGGTGACCTCCAGCGACTCCTCCAGCGAGAGGTCGGGCAGCAGCGACGGCAGCCGGCGGGCCAGCATCGTCTTGCCCGAGCCCGGCGTGCCGGTGAGCAGCAGGTGGTGATGGCCCGCGGCGGCGATCTCGACCGCGCGCTTCGCACCCTCCTGACCCGCCACGTCCGCAAGGTCGAGGGCCTCGTCGGCGGCCGGTGCGAGCACGTCGCCGGAGCCGTCGAGCTCGTCGGGCGGCTCGTCCGGGATCTCCGTGCCGCGCAGGAACGCCAGCACCTGCCGCAACGACCGGGCGCCGAACACCCGCATGCCGGGGATCAGCCGGGCCTCCGTCGCGTTGGCCTCGGGGACGACCGCCTGGCGATGCCGCGCACGTTCGGCCGCCAGGACGGCCGGCAGCACGCCGCGGACCGGCCGCAGCCGTCCGTCCAGCGCCAGCTCGCCGAAGAACATGACGCCGTCCAGGGCCCCCGCCGGGACCTCCTCGGCCGCCGCCAGGATCGCCACCGCCACTCCGAGGTCGAAGTGGCTGCCACGCTTGGGCAACGACGCGGGCGACAGGCTCGCGGTGATCCGCTGCAGCGGCCACGGCTCGTGGCTGGACAGGATCGCGGCGCGCACCCGGGCGCGCGACTCGTTCAGCGACGCGTCCGGCAGCCCGACCAGCGAGAACCCCGGCATGCCGCCGATGTGCACCTCGATGTCGACGACCGTGGCCTTCACGCCGACGAGGGCCACGCCGTGGCAGCGTGCCAGCCGGGTCACTGCGCACCTCGCACGTGCACGATCTGTGGCTCGTGGCGGCCGCGCCGGTGCACAGCGATCACGTCGATCCGCAGCTGCGCGTCCGCCCGGCCGGCGGACTCGAGCCAGCGCCGCGCCAGGCGGTACTGCCGGGCGAGCTTCTCCGGGGTGACGGCGTCCAGCCCCGAACCGAAGCCGAGGCCGCTGCGCGTCTTCACCTCGCACACGACGACCGTCGCTCCGTCGAGCGCGACGATGTCGATCTCGCCGATGTCGCAGCGCCAGTTGCGCTCGATCACGACGAACCCGGCCCGCTCCAAGTGCTCGGCGGCGACCTGTTCGCCGTAGGCGCCGATGCCGTCCTTGACTCGCATCCGCCTCACCTCCCGGCCATCAGCGTCGCCGAATCGGGCGGCCGGTTTCGGCGAGAAATGGCCGAATGTGGATAACCGGAGAGATCCATTCGGGCTGTGGACGAGCGGCCGCCGCGCGGCGTGGCGGCACGGGCGCCGCGCCCGGCCGGGTGATCCTGGAGGCATGGACGCCGAGGAGCTGCCGGAGCCGCTGGCCGCCGTGGTCGCGGAGTTCGCGCGGCACCTGGCGGCCGAGCGCGACCGCTCCGAGCACACCGTCCGCGCCTACAGCGGCGACATCGCCTCGCTGATGGAGCACCTGGTGCGGCTCGGGCGCACCGACGTCGGCCAGCTCGACCTCGCGGCGCTGCGCAGCTGGCTGGCCGGCCAGAGCACCCGCGGCCGGTCGCGCGCCACGCTGGCCCGGCGTGCGTCGGCGGCGCGGGTGTTCACGGCGTGGGCACACCGCAAGGGCCTGCTGCCCGAGGACATCGGCGCGGTGCTTGCGACGCCGAAGGCCAGACGGGCGCTGCCTGAGGTGCTGCGCGCCGGCGAGGCCGCCACGTTGATGGACGCCGCTGCCGACGACGCCTCCGACGGCGAACCGGCGAAGCTGCGCGACCATGCGCTGCTGGAGCTGCTGTACGCCACTGGCATCCGGGTCGGCGAGCTGGTCGGCCTCGACGTCGACGACCTCGACGACGGGCGGCGGGTGGTCCGGGTGCTCGGCAAGGGCCGCAAGGAGCGGACCGTCCCCTACGGCGTTCCGGCCGCCGAGGCGCTGGCCGCCTGGCTGCGGTCGGGCCGCCCTCGGCTGGCCAAGCCCGCCGCCGGTCCCGCCCTGTTCGTCGGTGTCCGCGGGGGCCGACTCGACCAGCGCGCCGCCCGGACGATCGTCCACCAGCGGCTGCAAGCGGTACCGGGCGCACCCGACCTCGGCCCGCACGGACTCCGGCACACGGCGGCGACGCACCTGCTCGAAGGCGGCGCCGATCTACGCAGCGTCCAGGAGCTGCTCGGCCACGCCTCGCTCGGGACGACGCAGATCTACACGCACGTGTCGGTGGAGCGGCTGCGCCAGGCGTACCGGCAGGCGCATCCGCGGGCCTGACGAGGCCGGCGTCCGCTCGTGCTTGTCCGGAGGCTGCACCGCTCGCCGAGGCGGGGCTGGTCCACGTCGAGCAGGTCGGTACGTGCTCGCTCCCTGGACCGCGCGGCCCGGCCGCGGCCTATGCCCTGGGTTCCGTGGCCGACGCCCGGCCGCGGCGCGTGCAAGACGGCGCCGCGGGTCAGCCGGCCGGGCGCTGGTCGGCTGGTCCACGTCGAGCAGGGTGGGCACGTGCTCGGTCCCGGGTCCGCGCGGCTTCGGCGGCGGGCTCAGCCCTGGGTTCCGTGGCCGACGCCCGGCCACGGCGCCTGCGAGACGCCGCCGCGGGTCAGCCGGCCAGGCGCTGGTCGGCTGGTCCACGTCGAGCAGGGTGGGCACGTGCTCGGTCCCGGGTCCGCGCGGCTCGGCCGCGGCCTCAGCCCTGGGTTCCGTGGCCGACGCCCGGCCACGGCGCCTGCGAGACGCCGCCGCGGGTCAGCCGGCCAGGCGCTGGTCGGCTGGTCCACGTCGAGCGGGGTCGGCATCTGCTCGGCGCACCGGACCGCGCGGCTCGGCCGCGGCCTCAGCCCTGGGTTCCGTGGCCGACGCCCGACCGCGGCGCGTGCAAGACGCCGCCGCGAGTCAGCCGGCCAGGCGCTGGTCCTGGACGGCGTCGGCGTGCCGGGCGAGGTCGCCGAGGATCTCGTCCAGCCGATCGAGGTGCGCCCGGATCCACGGCAACCGGGTCGGGTCGTCGGCGGCCAGCGCGGCGTAGCGCTGCACGTCGGTGTCGCCGTAGAGCAGACTGGTCGACAGCCGCAGCCGCAAAGTGTCGTGACCGCCCTCGAAGTCGGCCGCGGGCAGCCCGCCGAGGCCGTAGGCGCCCAGCAGGTGCGCCGTCAGTTGCCGGCCGGTCGCGATGCCGTGATCGCGCTCCAGGAACTCGCCCCAGCCGCTGAAGTCCGGGTACAGGTAGAACCCGGCCCGCGGCGTCGGAAGGACGGCGCCGGCGCGCCGCAGCCGGTCGGCGACCGCCCGGACCACGGCGCCGTGCAGGCGGCGGCTGCGCTCGACCCGTTCGGTGAGCTCCTCCGGCTCGCCGAACGCGTACGCGGCCGCGTACTGCACCGGCGCCGCCGGGCTGGACCAGATCTCGCTGGCCACGCCGAGCACGTCGGCCAGCAGCGAACGTCCGAGCGGACTGTCCGGCAGCCGCATGACGCCGAGTCGCCAGCCGCACAGGGCGAGGCTCTTCGACAGCCCGGTGGTGACGATCGTCCGCTCCGGCGCGAACTCGGCCGGGCTGTGGACGAAAGTGCTCGGGTCGTGGACGAGGTCGCGGTAGATCTCGTTGGAGACGATCGCCAGGTCCAGGTCGCGGGCCACGTCGGCGAGACGCTGGACGGTGGCGCGCGACGGGACGTCGCCGGTCGGGTTGTCCGGCGTCGTGACGACGACGCTGCGCACGGTGCGGCCCGCCGCTCGCGCGGCGCGCACCGCCTCGGCGACGAGCTCCGGCTGCGGCACGCCGCCCTGGCCCGGCGCCGTCGGCACGTGGATCGGCCGGTGGCCGGTCAGTCGCGCCTGCGCCCGGTAGCTCACCCAGCCCGGCGACGGCGCGACGATGTCACCGCCAAGGGCGAGCAGCAGCCCGTACAGCAGCGGCTTGCTACCCGGCCCGGCGACGACGAGGTCCCAGTCCGTCGGCAGACCGCGGCGGCCCCAGTAGCCGGCGGCCGCCTCGCGCAGTTCGGGCGTCCCCGCGACGGGCCCGTAGGCGTTCCGGCTGCTCCCGATCGCCAGTGCTTCCCGCAGTGCCGGATGCACCGGCAGGCCGGCCTCACCGAATCCGAGCGGCAGCACGGGCAGCCCGTGCCGGCGCTTGTCGGCCAGCGCTTCGTCGAGGGCGAGGGTCGGGGACACAGGGACGGACATGGCGGACGTCAGCTCCGGGCGCGAGAGGTCGGGGCACGGGTGTGCCCGCGAAGATCAACGGATCACTCCAGGGTGCCCAGTGGTGATCCGCGGCACAACCGGATCCGGCCGATGCGATCGACTGTGACGCCTGTGACATCAGCGCGTCATCGATCAGGCGGCGATGAGTTTGCCGTACCGCTGCCGGGCCGCCTCACCGGAGGTGCCGAGGTAGGAGCCGATCAGCCACCACGGCAGTCCGACCCGCCGCGCTTCGGTCACGGCCTCCACGATGTCACGGTCGGCCTGGGCGCGCGCCTGAACCGCCCGGTAGATGGCGCTCAGCGGGCGGGCGTCCTTCCACTCGTCCGCATCGCGATCCCGCTCCTCGACACGGCGGGCGAGCTCGTCGGCGCGTTCCAGGGCCTCTTCGAGGGACATGGGCATGGGCATCACCGTAAGTGTTTGGGTCGGGCGGCCATCGCGTGAATGATCACTGGTCCGCTGGCGGTCCGGAGAGTGGCCAGCTCCAGCAGCCGCGCTGACCGATCGGGGCCGACCAGCAGGACGATCTGCTCGTCCTGCTCTTCGAACCTGATCGCGCAGCGGTAGGCGTGGAGCATGTCGTCGTCGGCGACCCCGTGCTTGCGGGCGCTGGGAGCGATACGGGGCTCTGTCAATGACGGTATCCCTTGCGGAGGGCCTTGGCAAGGTAACTTGTCGCCGTCGATGGCGCTGGCATCCATGGCACCGGGTCGCTCTACGCCGCCGGCGGCGTAGAGCATGAGGTGCAGGTGGCAGCCGGTCGAGAGGCCGGTGGTGCCGGCGCGGCCGATCACCTGGCCGGCCCGGACCGGCCGGCCGGCGGTCACCGAGAACGCGGACAGGTGGCTGTAGGACGTGGTGAGCGGCGTGCCGCGGATCCGGCCGTGGTCGACGGTGACCTGCAGGCCGTACGGGCCGCGATCGCCCGCGTCGGTCACCCGGCCTGCCGCGGCCGCCCGGATCGGCGCGCCGCAGGCAGCGGCCAGGTCGGCGCCGTCGTGCAGTTTGCGTTCGCCGGTGATCGGGTGCACCCGCATCCCGTACGGCGAGGTGATGCGCGGCACCGCGACCGGCCAGGTCAACCCGGCCGACGCTGGCGGCTGCTGCGGTGGCGGCGGTGGGTCACCGGTCAGCGTCCGTGCGCCGAGCGGGAGCAGCCGGACCGCCCCACCGCCCACGAGCGCGAGTGGGTCGGTGTACTGCTCGCCCTCGATCGCGCCCCAGTGCAGGCAGGCGACGGGCGCACAGTGGCTCCCGGCCGGCTCCAGCGTGCCGATCGGATGGCCCGTGCCGACCTCGTCGCCGACGGCTACGGACGCGGCGACCGGCTCGTAGGTGGTGCGCAGCATCCCGTGGCCGATCACGACGACGCCGCGGCCGGCGAGGCGGCCGGCGTAGGTGACGGTGCCCGGGCCGGGCGCACGGACCTCGGCGCCGGCGGCCGCGGCGAGGTCGACGCCGCGGTGACCGGCCTGCCAGGGCTGATCCGGGGGATCGAAACCGTGGACGATCTCGACGGGGCCGCCCGGCGGACCGACGGGGTAGACCCAGCCGGGGTTCGGTTGGGGCGGCGGCACGTCGGCGGGTGCTGCCGCAGCCAGGCCGCGGGTCGGCTGGGTCGAGATGCCGGCGAAGAGGCGGCCGCGGTTCGACGGCGGACGGGGCGGTTGGCCGGCAGAGGTGGCGTCCGGTGGATCGGGGCTGGACGCGGACGCGGCGGGCGCGAGGACGGTGAACGACGTGGTGCCGGGGGATGCGGCGACGAGGGCCAACTCGGTGAGAGGTGGCGCCGGGGCGACGGCTCGGGCGACGAGAGCGGCGGCGGTGCTGGCGGGCACCTCAGCGTCGTCGGCGGCGGGCGGCACATCGGCGCGAGCGGGTAGGGCGGTCGCAGGCCCGGCGGCCGCAGCGTCGGTGGGAGAGGGCGGCTCGGCGGGGACGCTGCCGAGGGCGAGAACGAGGACGAGGGCGAGGAATGGGCTCATGCCTGCGAGCCTCCGCGCCGGACCGGGCCGGATCAGGGGCCCGGAACGGATTTGTGGACAAGTCCGCGAATCGGCGGGGGCTGTGGATGGAGCGGCGCAGCCGACACGCCGGGCGATCTGCTCACAGGTGCATCACGAAGTCGCAACGAAGGGCGGCCCGCGGCGGGCTCGGCTGGACGACCCCACCCCCCGGCCCGGGAGGGTCGAAGGCGAGACGAGTGAGACGAAACCGGTGTGAAGCAGGGGTGCAGACGGGTATGGGTGCTGATATGAATCGTAGAAAGGTCCGTGGTCATGCGGCCGCTCTCGCGGTGATCGCGCTGGTCAGCGCCGGTTGCGGCGGCGGGGACGACGTCGATCTGGACGATCCGGCGGGCTCGGGCGGGGGCGACCAACCCGACGGCGACCAGCCCGACGGCGACCAAGGCGGCGGGACCCTCGTCGCCGCCATCAGTGCCCAGCCGGACCAGTTCGACCCGCACAAGACCCAGGCCTACGCCAGCTTCCAGGTCCTCGAGAACGTCTACGACACCCTCGTCGTGCCGGACGCGGAGGGGGAGTTCCAGCCCAGCCTGGCCACCGAGTGGACGACCAGCGAGGACGGACTGACGTGGACGTTCACCCTCCGCGAGGGGGTCACGTTCCACGACGGCAGCACGTTCGAGGCGGCCGACGTCGTGTACTCGTACAACCGGATCATCAACGAACAGCTGGCCAACGCCTACCGGTTCGCCAGCGTCGCGAGCGTCGAGGCGACCGACCCGCAGACGGTCACCATCGCGCTGAGCGCGCCGACGCCGGCGCTGCTGGACAACATCGGCGGCTTCAAGGGCATGGCGATCATCCCTGAGGGCGCCGCCGAAGCCACCGACCTCGCCACGACCGCCGTCGGCACCGGACCGTTCACCCTCGAGGAGGCCGGCGCCAACGGCGTCACGCTGGCCCGCTACGACGACTACTGGGGCGACCCCGCGCTCGTCGACGGCGTCGAGTTCCAGTACGTCAGCGAGCCGGCCGCGGCCCTGACGGCGCTGCGCTCCGGCGACGTCCACTGGACCGACAACGTCCCGCCGCAGGACATCGAGGGGCTGCAGGACGACGACGAGGTCGAGCTGGGCGTCACCCCGAGCGTCGACTACTGGTACCTCGCGATGAACGAGACGAGGCCGCCGTTCGACAACCGCGACTTCCGCCGCGGCGTCGCGTTCGGCATCGACCGCGACGAGGTCACCGAGGCGGCGCGATTCGGCGCGGCCACCACGAACCAGAGCGCCATCCCCGAACAGAGCCTCTGGTACCACGAGTACGCCCCGTTCGACCACGACCCCGAGCAGGCACAAGAGCTCATCGAACAGACAGCGGCCCAGAGCCCGCAGCCCATGGGCCTCATGGTCACCGACGAGTATCCCGAGACGATCCAGGCCGCCCAGGTCATCCAGGCCCAGCTCGCCGAGGTCGGCGTGGAGGTCGGCATCGAGCAGGAGGCGTTCGCCACCTGGCTGGACCGCCAGGCCGCCGGCGACTACGACGCGTTCCTGCTCGGCTGGCTCGGCAACCTGGACCCGTTCGGCTTCTACCACGCGCAGCACCTGTGCGAGGGCACGTCGAACTACCAGGGCTACTGCAACCCCGAGGTCGATGAGCTGCTCAACCAGGCGGCCGCGGAGACCGACCAGGACGCGCGCAAGACGCTCTACGACCAGGCCGCCGAGCTGATCGTCGACGACGTCAGCTACCTCTACCTCTACAACCCCGACGTCGTGCAGGCGTGGGCGCCCGGCCTCGAGGGCTACGAGATCCGGCCGGACAAGGCGATCAACTTCGAGACCGTGAGGCTGCCGGAGTGACGCGGTACGCGCTGCGCCGGCTGGCGCAGTCGGTCGCGGTGCTGCTCGGCGTCAGCGTGCTGGTCTTCGCGATCATGCAGCTGGTGCCGGGCGACCCGATCCGGGCCGCGCTCGGCCAGCAGGCCGACCCCGACACCTACCAGGCACTCAGGGAACGGGCCGGCCTCGACGACCCCGTCCCGCAACAGTTCGTGACCTGGATCGGCAACGCCGCGATCGGCGACTTCGGCGTCAGCTTCCGCACCGGCGAGACCGTGCTCTCGCTCATCGCCGAGCGGGTCCCGGCGACGCTGGCCCTGGCCGGCGGCGCGATCGTCGTCGCGCTGCTGATCGCGATCCCGCTCGGCACCCTCTCCGCGCTCAACCCCCGCAAGCCGGTCGACTGGTTCGCGAGCCTCTCCAGCCAGGCCGGGCTGAGCGTCCCGGATTTCTGGCTCGGCATCATGCTGATCCTGGTCTTCGCCGGGACGCTCGGCTGGCTGCCCTCGTCGGGCTACGTCGCGCTGACGGAGGACCCGGTGGAATGGGCCAGGCACCTGATCCTGCCGGCCATCACGGCGGGCGTGTCCAGCGGCGCGATCCTCACCCGGTTCGTCCGCTCGTCGGTCCTGGAGTCGCTGGGTCAGGACCACGTGCGGACGGCCCGGGCGAAGGGCATGCGCGCCCGGGACGTGCTGACGTGGCACGTGCTGCGCAACGCACTGGTCCCGCTGGTGACGGTCGCCGGCGTGCAGCTGGCGTACCTGCTGTCCGGCGTCGTCGTGGTCGAGTACGTGTTCGCCTGGCCGGGTCTCGGGCAGCTGGCCTTCCAGGCGGTCGAGTCGCGCGACTACCCGGTGCTGCAGGGCGCCGTCCTGCTGTTCGCCGTCATCTTCCTGCTGGTCAACCTGGTCGTGGACCTCGCGTACGCCCGCCTTGACCCGCGCATCACCTACCGGAGCGCGCGATGAGGGCCGCCGAAACGATCAAACTGCTGTTCCGCGGGCCGACGGCGATCGTCGCGGCCATCGTCCTGGCCGGGCTCGTCCTGACGGCGTTCCTCGGCGAGCAGCTCGCCCCGCACAGTGCCACGGAAACCGACGTGTCCAACCGGCTGCAGAGCCCCAGCGCTGACCACTGGTTCGGCACCGACGAGCTGGGCCGCGACGTGCTGTCCCGGGTGATCCTCGGCGCGGAGGTGTCGCTGCGGGTCGGCGCCGTCGCCGTCGGCATCTCGCTGGTCGCGGGCGTCCTGATCGGACTGTTCGCCGGCTACTACGGCCGCTGGGTCGACGACGTGCTGATGCGGCTGTCCGATGTGCTGTTCGCGTTCCCGGCGATGCTGATGGCGATCGCCGTGCTGGCGATCCTCGGCCCCGGCTCGGCCAACGCGATGATCGCGATCGGCATCGTCTACACCCCGATCTTCGCCCGCATCACCCGCGCCAGCGTGCTCAGCGTGCGCGAGGAGGTCTACGTGCGGGCGGCCCGCTCGGCCGGCGCCGGCGACCTGCGCATCATCGGCCGGCACGTGCTGCCGAACGTGACCGCGCCGATCATCGTCCAGACGTCGATCAGCCTGGCGTTCGCCATCCTCTCCGAGGCCGCGCTGAGCTTCGTCGGGCTCGGCACGCAGCCGCCGGACCCGTCGTGGGGACGGATGCTCGCCGAGGGCCGCGGCTTCGTCGAACAGGCCTGGTGGATGGCGGTCTTCCCGGGCCTGGCGATCTTCGTGACGGTGCTCGCGTTCAACGTGCTCGGCGACGCGCTGCGCGACGTGCTGGACCCGCGGCAACGACAGGCGATGGCCGGGACCGGGGTGAGCGCATGACGGCGCCGGCGCTCACCGTCGACGACCTGCACGTCACGTTCCGCACCCGCAAGGGGCCGGCCCGCGTCGTCAACGGCCTGTCGTTCGAGCTGCACCCGGGCCGCACGCTCGCCGTCGTCGGCGAGTCGGGCTCGGGCAAGAGCGTCAGCTCGCTGGCGCTGCTCGGCCTGCTGCCGGGCACCGCCGACGTCCGCGGGAGCGCGATCTTCGACGGCGACGAGCTGATCGGGCGGTCGGAGGAGGAGCTGCGCAAGGTCCGCGGCGCCGGCGTCGGCATGGTCTTCCAGGACCCGATGACCTCGCTGAACCCCGTGCTGACGATCGAGCGGCAGATCGGCGAGGCGCTGCGGGCGCACGAGAAGGTGTCCGACGACGGCGTCAGGGCACGCGCCGCGGAGCTGCTCACCGAGGTCGGCATCCCCGACGCGAAGGCGCGGCTGCGCGCGTACCCGCACCAGTTGTCTGGCGGCATGCGTCAGCGCGTGATGATCGCGATCGCGCTGGCCGGCAACCCGAAGGTGCTGATCGCCGACGAGGCGACCACCGCGCTCGACGTGACCGTGCAGGCGCAGATCCTGGAGCTGATCGAGCGGCTGCAGGACGAGCACGGCATGGGCGTCGTCTGGATCACGCACGACCTCGGCGTCGTCGCGGGCATTGCCGACCACGTCGTCGTCATGTATGCCGGTCGCTGTGTCGAGGAGGGCGCCGTCGACGAGCTGTTCGGCCGGCCGGCGCATCCCTACACACGTGGGCTGCTCGGCGCGCTGCCGGTCGTCGACGACCCGCGGCCGGCCCGCGAGCGGGACGAGCTGGTGACGATGCCGGGCCTGCCGCCGGACCCGGCCGCACTGCCGCCCGGCTGCGCGTTCTACCCGCGCTGCCCGGTTCGCGCGGACGCCCGCTGCGCGACCTCGCTGCCGCCGTTGAGTCCCGTGCCCGGCAGCGCCGCCGAACACCGGGCGGCGACGTTCTACGCGGGGGAGGTGACCGGCCGATGAGCGACGTGCTGGTGCGAGCGTCCGGCCTGCAGGTGCGCTTCGGCCCGGTGCGCGCCGTCGATGGCGTCGACCTGGAGGTCCGCCGCGGCGAGACGCTGGGCCTGGTCGGCGAGTCCGGGTGCGGCAAGTCGACGCTGGGCAACGCGCTGCTGCGGCTGGTCGAGCCGACGGGCGGGACGGTGGAGTTCGACGGCCTGGACGTGACGGCGGCCGGCCGGCGGGAGCTGCGGGCGCTGCGGCGGCGCACGGCGATGATCTTCCAGGACCCGTACGCGTCGCTGGACCCACGGCGCACCGTCGCGGAGTCGATCGGCGAGCCGCTGGCCATCCACCGTCTGCACCGGGGCCGGGCGGCGCGGCGGGCCCGCGTCGGCGAGCTGATGGAGGTCGTCGGGCTGAACCCGGACCACGGCGGCCGGTATCCGCACGAGTTCTCCGGCGGCCAGCGCCAGCGCGTCGGCATCGCGCGGGCGCTGGCCGGCGAACCGGACTTCGTCGTCTGCGACGAGCCGATCGCCTCGCTCGACGTGTCCGTGCAGGCGCAGGTGGTGAACCTGCTGGTCCGGCTGCAACGCGAGTTCGGCCTGACCTACCTGTTCGTGTCGCACGACCTCGCGGCCGTGCGGCAGGTGGCCGACCGGGTCGCCGTCATGTACCTGGGACGGGTCGTGGAGCTCGGCGCGGGAGCCTCGGTGTCGTCAGCGCCCGCGCACCCGTACACGGAGGCGCTCGTGTCGGCCGTGCCGGTGCCGGAGCCGGCGCGGGAGCGGACCCGGCAGCGGATCGTGCTGACCGGCGACGTGCCGAGCCCCGCCGATCCGCCGTCGGGCTGCCGGTTCCGGACGCGATGCCCGAAGGCGTTCGAGCCGTGCCCGGACCACGATCCGGTGCTGCAGCCGACCGGGCCGGAGCAGGCCGCGGCCTGCCACCTGCACGGCGTCACGGACCGGTGACGGCCTCCGCCGAGGGAGCATCCGCCGGGGCCGCCTTCGCCGCGGACCGTCGCCACCACAGGACCCCGGCGACGGCGCCGACCAGCAGCAACAGCCCGGCCGCGATCAGCAGCGGCAGCGTCGACGACGTCCCGTCGCCGGCGGTGAAGTCCCACGGCTGCGTCGGCTCGTCCGCGGTGAACAGCGTCTGCGCCGACGATCCCTCCATCGACACGACGGTCCGGTACGCCTCGTTGAGATCGGTTAGCGCCGACACAGTCAGCTCGACGTCGGTGACGGGTGCGGCGCACTCGTACACCAGGCGCGCGCCCTCGCCCAGCGGGTCGATCGCGTCGACGCGGCCCGCGCAGGCGGCGCCGTCCTGCGTCACCGTGAGGTGGTCGAGCAGGTAGTCGGTGACGCCGGGGGAGCGGGCCAGCAGCTCCGCGCCGGTCAGGGCGTCCGCGTCCGGCACGTCGAACGCGCCGACGTGTTCGCCCAGCGACACCCAGTCGTCGTCGGCCGCGACCCACTGCAGCGTGACCTGCTCGCCGTCGGCGCTGAGGGTGGCGACCAAAGGCGGGCCGAACGGGTGGGCGGGCAGCACGGGCACAGCCAAGCGTACGGTCGTGAACCAGCGGTGAACGCCGGGCGGTCAGCCGGGGGTCAGTTCGCCGGTCCGGCGCACGATCGTGTCGTGCAGGAGCTCGGTGGCGCGCGGCTCCAGACCGATCTCGCCGACGCGGTCGGCCCAGCTCGCCGCCCGAGCCGTGAGCCGGGCGAGCATTCGGGTCACCGCCCGGCCGGGGAGGCCGAGCCGCTCGCCGGCCTCGACGAACCGGTCATGGCCCAGCCGGTTGGCCCGTCCATAGAGGTCGAGCGCCATAGGGTCGCGCCAGCTCAGATACGGCTGCGTCGACACGAGGTCGTACGCCGGCGTGGGCTGCCAGTATCCGTCCAACGGCCGATGGATGGAGAAGTTCTTGCCGTGCAGGTCGCCGTTGCCGATCAGGTAGGAGAACGCGACGAGTTGGAGCAGCCGCAGCGCGGCCGCCGGGCGGGAACCGCCACCCTGCCCACATCGCTCGGCCAGGGTGGCGATGACGTCCTGGGCACGAAGCCGGTATTTGCTGGCCGGATACACACCCATCACCTGACAGGCATCCTCTTGCGCCAACCGCCGTTCCTCGTCGTCCAGCGTGACGCGGTCGAAGCGGAGGACGACCAGGCCCGCGCGACCGTTGCGATCGTGGATGAGCTGATGCTCGGGGGTGCGCAACTCGCAGGCGCGCGCCATCCGGAGGAAGAAGTCCTCGTTCTCCACCAATCGGGGATAGCCGCGGTCTGGGGTGAGCTTGAGAATCGCCGGGCCGCTGGTCGTCCAGAACGGTGACGAGATCATCGCCGCCGAGACCTTGGGCTGGACCCCAGGAATCGCTGCCTGATCGTAGGAGAGCGACTCCGCGCCGACGATGCGATCGAAGACCTCACGAAGGTCGACGCTGTCGGCTGAGGCCAGGTCGAGGGCAGGCGACGAATCAGCGAACGGCGTGGCCGCGGGCAGCACGCTCACGTCGCCGACCGTGTCCGCGCCAACGGCGAGGAGAAGGGTCAAGTGATCATCCTCGGAGGTTCGCGTTCCGGCGACGATCGCGCCGAGCCGCGCTCCTTCGGGAAGCAGTCCGGCGAAGAACGGAGGGACGCTCTCGCCGCTGGAGCGCACTTCGGCGGCGCGCTTCGGGATGGTCCACGCGAGTGGCGGCGTGGCTGCGTCGGCCAGATACTCGTCGTCATAGCGGAACACGATGTCCGTGCCCTCGCGGCTGAGCCGCCCCGCAGGCCGGCCGTCCTTGTAGACGTCGGCCGTGTCGATCGACCGCAGCTTGGCGAACGTCACGACGTGGCCTCACTCGTCGTGTCCGAGAGCGGGACCAGCGCGATGGCGCAGCCCAGTACATCCGCGACCGCCAGCAGCGACGCCAGCCGCGTCGATGCGCGGCCCGATTCCAGCGCCTGCAGGCTGGATCGGGCGAGTCCGGCGAGATCGGCGACCTCCTGCTGGGTGAGGCCGAGCGCGAGTCTGCGCTCGTAGACCTCCCTGGCCAGGGCGGGTGCGGCGGCCGCGCGATTGGATCCTCTACGGCGCGGGACAGGCATGGTATGCCTCGCTTTCCAGGCTTTGTATCGCTCGGAGGCGAGGCTAGCAGGCTGGAAGGGTGTTATGCATGGAAAATCGCGCATAGAGGCGCTAGAGAGATCGGCGCGATGTCGAAAGCACTCTTGTGCTCGGCAAGTCGAGTATAAGAAGTCGCGCGACCGGTTCGCTCGGTGGTTGGAGAGTGGGCGCGTGCGTCCCGTACACTGGGGGACGGCTCAGTCTCGACTGGGTCAAATTCGCGTGCCCTGAGCACGGTCATCGTCGTCGGTCCTGACGTCCGGAAAGTCGGACGGCGGGTGGCGGTAGGCCGGTGGGCACCAGGCGCGGCGGCCGACCACCGTCGCGATGAACCGGAACGACGCATCGGGAGCAACGCGACCGGTGCGAGAGGAGGGGACGAGGCCATGGCCGTCGTCACCATGCGTCAGCTGCTCGAGAGCGGCGTGCACTTCGGGCACCAGACCCGCCGCTGGAACCCGAAGATGAAGCGCTTCATCTTCACCGAGCGCAACGGCATCTACATCATCGACCTGCAGCAGTCGCTGTCCTACATCGACCGCGCCTACGAGTTCGTCAAGGAGACGGTCGCCCACGGCGGCACGGTCCTCTTCGTCGGCACGAAGAAGCAGGCCCAGGAGGCCGTGCGCGAGCAGGCCACCCGCGTCAACATGCCCTACGTCACCGAGCGGTGGCTGGGCGGCATGCTGACCAACTTCCAGACCGTCAACAAGCGGCTGCAGCGGCTCAAGGAGCTCGAGGAGCTCGACTTCGACGACGTCGCCGGTTCCGGCTTCACGAAGAAGGAACTGCTCATGCGCAAGCGTGAGAAGGACAAGCTCGAGCGCACCCTTGGCGGCGTGCGCAACATGGCCAAGGTGCCCAGCGCGGTGTGGATCGTCGACACCAAGAAGGAGCACCTGGCCGTCGACGAGGCCCGCAAGCTCGGCATCCCGATCGTGGCCATCCTCGACACCAACTGCGACCCCGACGAGGTCGACTACCCGATCCCGGGCAACGACGACGCGATCCGCGCGGTCAGCCTGCTGACCCGGGTCGTCGCCGACTCGGTCGCCGACGGCCTGCTGGGCCGGGCCGGCCAGCGTGGCGAGGTCGCCGACGGCGCGGAGCTGGCCTCCGACGAGCCGCTGGCCGAGTGGGAGAAGGAGCTGCTCCAGTCGCAGACGGTCGCCGAGCCGGCCGCCGAGGCTCCCGCCGCCGCCGAGGCGCCGGTCGAGGAGACCCCGGCTGAGGCTCCGGCCGACGAGGCCGTGGCCGCCGAGGCGCCGGCCGCTGAGGCTCCGGCTGAGGAGACCCCGGCTGAGGCTCCGGCCGACGAGGCCGCGACCGCCGAGGCTCCGGCTGAAGAGGCTCCGGCCGAAGAGGCTGTGACCGAAGAGCCGGCCACTCAGCAGGCCTGACGATCACCCCGGCCCGGGCGGAGGTCCGCCCGGGCCGTCACCAGACCACACCAGCAAACTGATTCAGAGAGAAGTGTGAGGATGCCGAACGTCACTGCGGCCGACGTCAAGCGGCTGCGCGATGCCACCGGTGCGGGCATGATGGACGCCAAGAAGGCGCTGGAGGAGACCGGCGGCGACTTCGACCAGGCCATCGAGGCGCTGCGGATCAAGGGCGCGGCCAAGGTCGCCAAGCGCAGCGCCGAGCGGACCACGGCCAACGGCCTGGTCGCGGCGTCGGGCCCGGCCATGATCGTGCTGGCCTGTGAGACCGACTTCGTCGCCAAGAACGAGGACTTCCAGAAGCTGGCCGGCGACATCGCCGCCGCCGCGGCCGAGGCCAAGCCGGCTGACGTCGACGCGCTGCTGAACGCGCAGCTGGCCGACGGCCGCAAGATCGGCGAGGCCGTCGACGCCATCGCGGCGGTCGTGGGCGAGAAGGTCGAGATCGGCGGCGTGGCCGTCGTCGACGGTGAGTACGCCTTCTACCTGCACAAGCGCGCCGCCGACCTGCCGCCGCAGGTGGGCTCGTTCGTCGTGTACACCTCCGACGGCTCCGACGCGGCCCAGGCGGCCGCCCGCGACGCCGCCATGCAGGTCGTCGCGCTGAAGGCCACCTACGCCACCCGCGACGAGGTCCCCGCCGACGTCGTCGAGAACGAGCGGCGCATCGCCGAGGCCACCGCCCGCGAGGAGGGCAAGCCCGAGCAGGCGCTGCCGAAGATCATCGAGGGCCGGGTCAACGGCTTCTTCAAGGAGACCGTGCTGGTCGACCAGCCGTCGGTGAAGGAGTCGAAGAAGTCGGTCGGCGCCGTGCTGGCCGAGGCCGGCGTGACGGTCCAGCGGATCGTCCGGCTCGAGGCCTGATCCGGCCGGATCGACGAGCCAGGACACGCCAATCCCGACGCACAGGAGGCCGGCACCGTGACGGAGACCGATGAGACCGCGACGGTGCCGGCCTCGGCCGTGCCCGGGACCGGCAAGCCGCCGCGCCGGGTGCTGCTGAAGCTGTCCGGCGAGGTGTTCGGCGGCGGCGCCGTCGGCGTCGACCCCGACGTCGTCAAGAGCATCGCCGCGCAGATCGCCGAGGTCGTCCTGAACAAGGAGGCCGAGGTCGCCGTCGTCGTCGGCGGCGGCAACTTCTTCCGCGGCGCGGAGCTGCAGCACCACGGCATGGACCGCGCCCGCGGCGACTACATGGGCATGCTCGGCACCGTCATGAACTGCCTGGCGCTGCAGGACTTCCTCGAGCACGTCGGCGTCGACACCCGGGTGCAGACCGCGATCACGATGGGCCAGGTCGCCGAGCCCTACATCCCGCGCCGCGCCGCCCGGCACCTCGACAAGGGCCGCGTCGTCATCTTCGGCGCCGGCGCCGGCATGCCGTACTTCACCACCGACACCGTCGCCGCCCAGCGCGCGCTCGAGATCGACTGCGACCGCCTGCTGATGGGCAAGAACGGCGTCGACGGCGTCTACGAGGCCGACCCGCGCAAGGACCCGTCGGCCCGCAAGTACCGCAGCATCACCTACACCGAGGTCCTGCGGCAGCGGCTCAACGTCGCCGACCCGGCCGCCTTCAGCCTGTGCATGGACAACCAGCTGCCGATCGTCGTCTTCGGGCTCAGCGAGCCCAACGGCATCGCCCGTGCCATCCGCGGCGAGCGGATCGGTACCTTGGTCGCCTCGAACATCGAGACGGTCGTCGAGGGCTGAACGGGCGGCAGCGCCCCGATGGTCCTCTAGGATCGTCGCCACACAGCAAGCGAAGGAGTAGTGGTGATCGACGAGACCCTCCTCGAGGCCGAGGAGAAGATGGAGAAGGCCGTATCCGTCGGCAAGGAGGACTTCGCGTCCATCCGCACCGGCCGGGCCCATCCGTCGCTGTTCAACAAGATCGTGGTCGACTACTACGGTGCGCCGACCCCGGTCAGCCAGCTCGCGTCGTTCCACGTGGCCGACGCCCGCATGATCACCGTGCAGCCCTACGACAAGGGCTCGCTCGGGGCCATCGAGCGGGCCATCCGCGACTCCGATCTCGGCGTCAACCCCACCAACGACGGCAACATCCTGCGTGTCGTGCTGCCGACGCTCACCGAGGAGCGTCGTCGCGAGTACATCAAGCTCGCCCGCGAGAAGGCCGAGGGCGCCCGGGTGTCCATCCGCAGCGTGCGCCGGCACGCCAAGGAGACGCTGGACAAGCTGGCCCGCGACGGCGAGGTCGGCGAGGACGACGTCGCGCGCGCGGAGAAGCAGCTGGAGACGGTGACCAAGACCTACGTGGAGCAGATCGACGATCTGCTCAAGCACAAGGAAGCCGAGCTGCTCGAAGTCTGAGTACACACGTGGTGATGACTGACGGGACGACCAGCGGCAGGTCCCGCCGGCACGGGCGAGCCGGCCGCGACCTGCGGGCGGCGACGCTCGTGGGCCTCGGCTTGGGCGCGGTCGTGCTCAGCACGCTGTTCCTGCTCGAGCCCGCCTTCGCCGGCCTGGTGGTCGTCGTCATGGTGGTCGCGGTGTGGGAGCTGGCGACGGCGCTGGGCGCGCGGTCGATCCAGGTACCCGTCGTGCCGGTCGTGCTGGGCACCGTGCTCATGCTGGCCGGCGCGTACCTCGGCGGCGGCTCGCCGCTGGTGGTGGGCCTGGGACTGACGGTGGCAGCGGTGGCGGCCTGGCGCCTCGGCGACCCCCGCCCGGGCTACCTGCGCGACGTCTCGGCGGGCATCTTCACCACCGTCTACGTGCCGTTCCTGGCCGGGTTCGCGCTGCTGATGGTGCGGCCCGACGACGGCGCCTGGCGGGTGTTCGCGCTGCTCGTCGTCGTGGTCGCGTCCGACACCGGCGGCCTGCTGGCCGGCGTGCTGGCCGGCCGGCACCCGATGGCGCCCAGCGTCAGCCCGAAGAAGTCGTGGGAGGGCTTCGCCGGCTCCGTGCTCCTCGGCGTCGGCGTCGCCGTCCCGGTGGCGATGTTCGCGTTCGACGCGCCCTGGTGGACCGGCGTCGTGCTCGGCGTCACCGGCGTCGTCGGCGCCACCCTGGGCGATCTGGGGGAGTCGCTGATCAAGCGCGACCTCGGCCTCAAGGACATGAGCCAGCTGCTGCCCGGCCACGGCGGCCTGATGGACCGGCTGGACTCGCTGCTGCCGACGGCGCCGCTGGTGTGGCTGGTGCTGGAGTACGTCGTGACGGTCTAGGACGTTCGGCTGCCGCGCCGCCCGGCCGATCGGCCCCCTCGACCTCGACATACGTCATCAGCCCGCCGATCGTGGGACAATGGTCGCCATCATGCCCAGACCCGGTGAGCTGACGCTCGTACCCGCCCGGCGTGGCAAACCGCCCCGCCATCTCGCCGACCTCGACGTCGATGCCCGCCGCCAGGCGGTGGCCGACCTCGGTGAGCAGCCCTTCCGGGCCGACCAGCTCTCCCGGCACTACTTCGCCCGGCACGTCAACGACCCGGCGCAGATGACCGACGTCCCGGCGGCGGTGCGCGAGACGCTGGCGGCGACCATGCTGCCGACGCTGACCACGGCCGTCCGGCACCTCGAGACCGACGGCGGCACCACCCGCAAGACGCTGTGGCGGCTGTTCGACGGCGCCCTGGTCGAGAGCGTGCTGATGCGCTACACCGGCGACCGGCCGCGGGTGACGCTGTGCGTGTCCAGCCAGGCCGGCTGCGGCATGAACTGCCCGTTCTGCGCGACCGGCCAGCAGGGGCTGACCCGGAACATGTCGGCGGCCGAGATCGTCGAACAGGTCGTGGCGGCGGAGCGGATGCTGGCGGACGGCGAGATCGCCGGGGGAACCGGGCGGGTCACCAACGTCGTCTTCATGGGCATGGGCGAGCCGCTGGCCAACTACAAGGCCGTCGTGACGGCGGTGCGGCGCATGACCGACCCGGCGCCGTCGGGCCTGGGCATCGGCCGGCGCGGCGTGACGGTGTCCACCGTCGGCCTGGTGCCGGCCATCGACAAGCTGGCCGCCGAGAACCTGGGCGTCCGGCTGGCGCTGTCGCTGCACGCGCCCGACGACGAGCTGCGCGACGAGCTGGTGCCCGTGAACACCCGCTGGAAGGTCGGCGAGGCGCTCGACGCGGCCCGCGCCTACTTCGAGAAGACCGGCCGCCGGGTGTCCATCGAGTACGCGTTGATCCGCGAGATCAACGATCACGCCTGGCGCGGTGACCTGCTCGGGAAGCTGCTCAACGAGCGCGGCCGCGGCTGGGTGCACGTCAACCCGATCCCGCTCAACCCGACGCCGGGCTCGAAGTGGACCGCGTCGAAGCCGGAGGACGAGGCCGCGTTCGTCGCCGCGCTGGAGGAACGGGGTGTTCCGGTCACCATCCGGGACACCCGAGGTAGCGATATCGACGGGGCATGTGGCCAGTTGGCTACCGTTGGTGATTAGTATGCATTGCGCTTTGCTCGGCCGGTCTCGGGGGATATCGGCTTCGCGGGCGGTGGGCTGGCTGGTCCCACCGCGCGTGGAATCGCCCGATGCCGGCCGTTCTGTGTTCGGGAGGAGAGTGACACCTGGTGGCCGTCAGTCGTGAGCCTGAGTTCCGCACCACACGTATGCGTGAGGGCTATGACCTGGACACCGTCGACGACTTCGTCGACCTCGTGATCGACGCCCTGGAGGGGCGCTCGGGCGGGCGCGGCATCACGCCCGAGCAGATCGAGGCCGAGGAGTTCAAGGTCGTCCGCATGCGTGAGGGCTACGTCATGGACGACGTCGACGACTGGCTCGACGCCGCCGCGACGGAGCTGCGCGCGCGCCGCAAGGCCGCGCAGCAGTCGCAGCAGCACCAGCAGGTGCCGGCGAACGCCTACGCGCCCGGCGCGGGGCTGCCGCCCGGCGGGGGGCTGCCGCCCGGCGGTCCCGGCCTGCCGGCCGGCGCACCGGCCATGGGCGCGCCGGTGTCGCCGCCCCCGGCCGCCCCGCCGGTCATGCCGCCGCCCGCCGCCGGCGGCTACGGCCCGCCGGCCGGTCCGCCGTCGAACCCGTCCTACCCCGCCGCGTACTACGACACCTCGCACGCGACGTCGCACGGCACTTCGCACGGCACCAGCCAGTACGACACGCAGGCCTACGACCCGCTCACCGACTCCGCCGTCAGCGAGCTCGACCCGGTGCTGCGCGCGCTGGACTCGTCCTACGGCCAGCCGCAGCCGCCGGCCGCGCCGCCGCAGCAGGAGCAGTACCAGCGGGCGCCGGAACCGGCCGGCGACGACTCCTCGCTGGCGCCGTCCAGCACCCCGTCGACGGGCCTGCACCACATCGAGATCTGGGTCCGCGACCTCGACGCCGCCACCCGCTCGTTCGGCTGGCTGTTCGAGCGGCTGGGCTGGACGCTGTTCCAGGCGTGGGAGAACGGCCGGTCCTGGCAGGCGCCCGGCGGCGGCCCGTATGTCGTCATCGAGTGCTCGCCGGACCTGAGCTGGGTCGCCTACGACCGCAAGGCCCCCGGCCTGAACCACCTGGCGCTGGCGGTGCCTGAGCAGTGGATGGTCGACCGCATCGTGTCCGAGGCCCCCGCCTACGGCTGGCACCTGATGTTCGCCGACCGGCACCCGCACGCGGGCGGGCCGCACCACTACGCGGCCTACATGGAGAACGACGACGGCTACGAGGTCGAGGTCGTCGCCCCCTGACGCGATGCGGCCCGCCGCGGCGCGGCTCAGCGGCCGAGGTAGGCCCCTCCGTTGACGTGCAGGATCTGGCCGGTGACGTGGCCGGCGGCGGGCGAGGCGAGGTAGTGCACGGCGGCCGCGACGTCCTGCGTCGTGCCCTCGCGCTTGGTCATGGTCTCGTTCACCAGCCGCTCGCGCCGCTCGTCGGTGAGCCGGCCGCGGAAGAACTCCGTCCCGACGGTGAGGCCGGGGGAGACGACGTTGGCGGTCAGCCCGCGCGGGCCGATGTCAGCCGCCACTGACGCCGTCCACGCCTCGATCGCCGCCTTGGCCGCGCCGTAGTCGCCGCCGCCGCGGCGGGCGCCGATCGAGCCGATCGTCACGATCCGCCCGCCCGACGGCATCCGCGGCAGCAGCGCCGTGGTCACGAGCACCGCCGTCAGCACGTTGGCGTCGAAGTTGGCCCGCCACGCCGCGGCCACGCCGGCGAGGTCGCCCGGCTCGGGCGCCGGCACGCCGACATTCGTGTTGCCGCCGGCCGCGTTGACCAGCACGTCCACCGTGCCAGGCAGCCGGTCCAGGGCCGCGGCGACGGCGGCCGGATCGGCGGCGTCGAAGTCGACGGCGGTCGCCTTCGGGCCGAGCTCGGCGACCGCCTCGTCCAGCTTCGAGCGTCGCCGTCCGGTCACGACGACGGTGTCGCCCTCGGCCGCGAACCTGGCGGCCACGGCGCGGCCGATGCCGGTCCCGCCGCCGGTGACGACGATCGTGCGTGCACTCATCCCAAACTCCTTTAGTGCTAAAGTACCTGTCGATGACAGCGTATCTCGACGGGTCCGACCGCATCCAGGCCGCGTGGCGGCGCGAGCTGCCCGGCGTCCCGGCGGACTCGATCGGCGTCATCACCCGGGTCTGGCGGCTGGGCCAGCTGCTCGCCGACGACCGCCGCCGTACGCTGGACCGGCTCGGCATCGACAACCCGACGCTGGACCTGCTCAGCACGCTGCGCCGCAGCGGCGCGCCGTACCGGCTGACGCCCAGCCAGATCGCAGCGCGCAGCTTCGTCACCGCCGGCGCGATCTCGCAGCGGATCGCCCGGGCCGAGGCGGCCGGGCTGGTGCGGCGCGAGCGGTCAGCGGCCGACGGGCGCTCCGTCGTCGTCGCGCTCACCGATGAGGGGCGGGCGCTGAACGAGCGCGTCGTCACCGAGTTGCTGCGGCACGAGGAAACGCTGCTCGACGGCCTCGACGAGGCGCAGCGGGCGACGCTCGCGGAGCTGCTGAAGACGTTGCTGGGCGAGCTCACCGAGCGGTTCGGTGCGCAGGACCGTCCACCGCCCGATGTAGCGTAGCGCCCTATGAAGGTGCTGATCTCCGCGGATATGGAAGGGGCCACCGGCACCACCTGGCCCGCCGACGTGGAGCCGGGGACCGAGCAGTGGCAGCGCTGCCGGGCGATGTTCACCTCCGACGTCAACGGCGCGATCGCCGGGCTGTTCGACGGCGGCGCCGACGAGGTGCTGGTCAACGAGGCGCACGCGACGATGCGCAACCTCCTGCTGGAGCGCCTGGACGAGCGGGCCACCATGATCACCGGGCGGCACAAGGCGCTCACGATGGTCGAGGGCCTGCAGAGCGGCGACGTCGACGGCGTCGTGTTCCTCGGGTACCACGCCGGGGCCGGCGCCGAGGGCGTGCTGGCGCACACGTACCTGCCGAACAGCATCACCGGCGTCTGGGTCGACGGCGACCCGGCCAGCGAGGGCCGGCTGAACGCGCTGGTCGCGGCCGAGTACGGCACGCCGGTCGTACTGGTCACCGGCGACGACCGCGCCTGCGCCGACGCCGCCACCTACGCGCCGCTGGCCCGCACCGCCGCCGTCAAGGAGTACGTGTCGCGCTACGCCGCCCGCTGCCTCCCGCCGGGGCGCTCGTTCGAGCTGATCCGGGCCGAGGCGAAGGCGGCCGCCGGGCTGGCCGTCCGGCACGAGCCGGTCACCGGCCGTGGGCCGTACACCGTCGAGATCGAGGTCGACGCGACGCAGCTGGCCGACTTCGCGGGTATGGTCCCGACCGTGGAGCGGGTCGCCGGGCGCCGGGTGCGCTACGCCGCGGCGACGGCGTACGACCTGATCCGCTGCTTCAAGGCCGTCACCACCCTGATCTCGAACGGCATCGAGAACCACTATGGCTGATCCTGACGTCCTGACCCTCGCCGCCGACCTCATCCGCATCGACACCACGAATCCCGGCGACGGCACCGGCCGGGAGCGGCCGGCCGCCGAGTACGTCGCGGAGAAGCTGGCCGAGGCGGGCATCGACGCGACGTTGATCGAGTCCGCGCCGAACCGCGCGAACGTCGTCGCCCGGATCACGGGTACCGACCCCGGGCGGGCGCCGATCCTCGTCCACGGTCACCTCGACGTCGTGCCGGCGCAGGCCGCCGACTGGTCGGTGCACCCGTTCTCCGGCGAGGTCCGCGACGGCATGCTGTGGGGCCGCGGCGCCATCGACATGAAGGGCATGGACGCGATGATGCTCGCCGTCGTGCGGGCCTGGGCGCGCGAGGGCCGCCGGCCGCCGCGCGACGTCGTCCTCGCCTTCACCGCCGACGAGGAGGCCAGCGCCGAGCACGGCTCGACCTGGCTGGTCACCAAGCACGCCGACCTGTTCGAGGGCGTCACCGAGGGGATCAGCGAGTCCGGCGGCTACACCTTCCACGTGGGCGGGCGTCGCCTCTACCCCGTCGGCGCGGGGGAGCGGGGCACGGCCTGGCTGAAGCTGACGGCGCGCGGGCGGGCCGGGCACGGGTCGCGGGTCAACCACGACAACGCGGTCGCCGCGCTGGCCGGTGCGGTGCATCGGCTGGCGACGTACGAGTGGCCGCTGCGGCTGACGCCGACGGTGCGGGCGTCGATCGAGGGGATCGGGGCGGCGCTGGGTGTGCCGGTGGACCTCGCCGACGTCGACGCGACGGTGGCCCGGTTCGGCCCGGCCCGGGTGCTGGTCGATGCCGTCCTGCGCAACAGCACCAACCCGACGATGCTGAGCGCCGGCTACAAGGTGAACGTGATCCCGGAGACCGCGACCGCCTACGTCGACGGCCGGGTCGTGCCGGACGCCCGCGACGAGTTCGAGGCGGTCGTGTCCTCGCTGGTGGGGCCGGATGTGAGCTGGGAGTACGAGCACGCCGAGGTCGCGCTGTCGGCCGACCCCACGGCGCCGGCGTTCGCCGCGATGGCGGCCGCGCTGCTGGCCGAGGACCCGGGCGCGCACGTCGTCCCGTACTGCATGGCCGGCGGCACGGACGCCAAACAGTTCTCCCGGCTCGGCATCACCGGCTACGGCTTCTCGCCGCTGCGCCTGCCACCGGACCTGGACTACTCTGCGCTGTTCCACGGCGTCGACGAACGGGTGCCCGTCGACGCCTTGGAGTTCGGCGTGCGGGTACTGGACCGGTTCCTGACCACCTGATCGCTGGAGCGAACGTGCCCGAGACCGCACCGTACGGAAGCTGGCCGTCGCCGGTGTCCGCCGAGATCGTCGCCGAGAACGACGGCCGGCCCGGCTGGCTGAGCCACGCCGCCGGAGCGCTGTGGTGGACGCGGCCGCAGCCGGCGGAGGGCGGGCGGGTGGCGCTGCTGCGGCTGCCCGACGGCGCCGTCACGCCGGAGGTGGTGTTGCCGGCGCGGTGGAACGTGCGCAGCCGCGTGCACGAGTACGGCGGGCTGGCCCACCTGGTGACGCCGGACGGCGCCGTCGTGTTCGCCGAGTTCACCGACCAGCGGCTGTACCGGTTCGAGCCCGGTTCGGACCCGGTCGCGCTGACGCCGTCGCCGGCGATCCCGTCGGGGCTGCGGTACGCCGAGCCGGTGCTGTCGCCGTCGGGGACCGAGGTGTGGTGCGTCCGCGAGGAGCACACCGGGCCGGCGCCCACCGACGTGCGCCGGGCGCTGGTGGCGGTGCCGCTGGACGGGTCCGGCGACGTGCGGGTGCTGGTCGAGGACACTCACTTCCTCGCCTGCCCGCGGCCGTCGCCGGACGGGACCCGGCTGTCGTGGATCGGCTGGGACCACCCGAACATGCCGTGGGACGCGACGGTGGTTCGGGTCGCGCCGGTGTCGTCCGACGGGGTCGTCGGCTCGCCGGTGACCGTGGCCGGCGGCCCGTCGGAGTCCGTGCCGCAGGCCGAGTGGGAGACGGCGGACGCGCTGCTCGTCGTCACCGACCGGACCGGCTGGTGGAACCTGCACCGCGTCCGGCTGACCTCGGACGGAGCGGCCGAGCCGGAGGTGCTGTGCGAGCGGGCCGAGGAGTTCGCCGGGCCGCTGTGGCAGCTGGGGATGCGCTGGTTCGCGCCGATCGGCGAGGGCGAGGTCGCGGTGATCCGTGGCCGTGCGTCGTCCCGGCTGAACCTGCTCGACACCGGGACCGGGCTGCTCTACGACCTGCTGGAGGACGTGCACACCGAGTGGTCGCCGACGCTCGCGGTGTCTGGCCGCACGATCTACGGCGTCGCCGCGTCCCGCGTCGAGCCGTTCGAGGTGGTCGCGGCCGGTGGTGGGTCGGTGGCGCCGGTGCTGCCGTCGGTGCTGTCCGTGCCGGTGACGTCGCTGCCGTCGCCGCAGCCGCGCACGTTCTG
>NZ_POTW01000189.1 GCF_003236295.1 Jiangella anatolica | reverse complement strand
GTGTTGGAGAAGAAGTGGGGTGCCCCCACGATCACCAACGACGGTGTGTCGATCGCCAAGGAGATCGAGCTCGAGGACCCGTGGGAGAAGATCGGGGCCGAGCTGGTCAAGGAGGTCGCGAAGAAGACCGATGACGTGGCCGGTGACGGCACGACGACGGCGACCGTGCTGGCCCAGGCGATGGTCCGTGAGGGCCTGCGCAACGTGGCCGCGGGTGCGAACCCGATCGCGCTGAAGCGGGGCATCGAGCGGGCCGTGGAGGCCATCTCGGAGCAGCTGCTGTCGACCGCCCGTGAGGTGGAGACCAAGGAGCAGATCGCCGCGACCGCGTCGATCTCCGCCGGTGACGCGCAGATCGGCGAGCTCATCGCCGAGGCGATGGACAAGGTCGGCAAGGAAGGCGTCATCACCGTCGAGGAGAGCAACACCTTCGGGCTGGAGCTGGAGCTCACCGAGGGCATGCGCTTCGACAAGGGCTACATCTCGGGCTACTTCGTCACCGACCCGGAGCGTCAGGAGGCGACCCTCGAGGACGCCTACGTGCTGCTGGTCGAGTCGAAGATCTCGAGCGTCAAG
Source organism: Jiangella anatolica (assembly GCF_003236295.1). Classification (GTDB taxonomy): domain Bacteria; phylum Actinomycetota; class Actinomycetes; order Jiangellales; family Jiangellaceae; genus Jiangella; species Jiangella anatolica. Next base: position 951 of record NZ_POTW01000189.1, on the reverse strand, counting down.
GACCTGCTGCCGCTGCTGGAGAAGGTCATGCAGGGCGGCAAGCCGCTGCTGATCATCGCCGAGGACCTCGAGGGCGAGGCCCTCGCGACCCTGGTGGTCAACAAGATCCGTGGCACCTTCAAGTCCACCGCCGTCAAGGCGCCGGGCTTCGGCGACCGCCGCAAGGCCATGCTGCAGGACATCGCCATCCTCACCGGTGGCCAGGTCATCAGCGAGACCGTCGGTCTCAAGCTGGAGAACGCGACCCTGGACCTGCTCGGGCAGGCCCGCAAGGTCGTCGTGACCAAGGACGAGACCACGATCGTCGAGGGTGCGGGCGATGCGGAGCAGATCGCCGGCCGTGTCTCGCAGATCCGGGCGGAGATCGAGAACTCCGATTCGGACTACGACCGGGAGAAGCTGCAGGAGCGGCTGGCCAAGCTGGCCGGCGGCGTGGCCGTCATCAAGGCCGGCGCCGCGACCGAGGTCGAGCTGAAGGAGCGCAAGCACCGCATCGAGGACGCGGTGCGCAACGCCAAGGCCGCTGTCGAGGAGGGCATCGTCGCCGGTGGTGGCGTGGCGCTCATCCAGGCCGGTGCGGCGGCGTTCGAGAAGCTGGAGCTCGAGGGCGACGAGGCCACTGGCGCCAACATCGTCAAGGTCGCCGTGGAGGCGCCGCTGAAGCAGATCGCGATCAACGCCGGTCTCGAGGGCGGCGTCGTGGCGGAGAAGGTGCGCGGCCTGCCGGCTGGTCAGGGCCTCAACGCCGCGACCGGTGAGTACGTGGACATGCTGGCCGAGGGCATCAACGACCCGGTCAAGGTGACCCGGTCCGCGCTGCAGAACGCCGCCTCCATCGCGGGGCTGTTCCTCACCACCGAGGCCGTCGTCGCGGACAAGCCGGAGAAGACCCCGGCCGCTCCCGCCGACCCCAGCGGTGGCATGGGCGGCATGGACTTCTGAGTCCCGCCG
>NZ_POTW01000188.1 GCF_003236295.1 Jiangella anatolica | reverse complement strand
GTGCGAGGGGCCTGGCGTCGCGTACGAGGCGCGGCTGGGTGTGCGGGCCTCGCCGGAGTGCGGCTACGTTTACGAGCAGACGAGTGGTGACTGGCCAGGCGCGGCCTACGAGATCACGGCGACGGCGAACTGGGTGGTGACGTGGGCGGCGTCGGGCGGCGAGACCGGCACGTTGGAAGGGGCGCGGCCGACGACGGCCGCGCGGGTACGGATCGGTGAGCGGCAGGTGATCGAGACGGGCTGAGGCATGCGGTGGCGTAGTAGATGATCCGGCGGCGGCGGCGATCCTGCGGCGGCGAACCGATGGCGCGCCTCGGCCCGCGGCCGACGAGGGGATCGAGACCTGCCGAAGAAGCGAGTCAGCGGGTGGTGACCTCGACGGAGCCGGCGCTGGAGAAGGCGCGGATCTCATGCCGGGCGCCGGGCATCGTGTCGACGGAGACGAACTCGCGGCCGACGGCGGAGTCGGTCTCGACGTCGTAGGTGGCGTCGGCGGGGAGGGCGACGCGGACGGAGCCGGCGCTGGACTCGGCGTCGAGCGAGCGGGGCGGGACGACAGCCTCCACCTCGACGGAGCCGGCGCTGGACGTGACCTTGGCGACGTCAGCGGACAGCCCGGAGACGCGGACCGCGCCGGCGTCGGAGTGGACGGTGAGCGGTCCGCTCTGATCCGACACCTCGATCGAGCCGGCGTCGGACTGCAACGACGTCTCGCCCGACAGGCCCGAGACCACCAGCGTGCCGGCGGAGGCGTCGGCGGTGACGACTGCAGTAGATGGGATGGTGATCGTCACGTCGGACTCGCACCAGACCCCGAACACACCCGAGTCGCAGCCGCCGGTGACGCGCAGCACGCCACCGGACACGGCGTGGTCGATGCCGCCGTCGCGGCTCCACCCGGACCGGACGGAGAAGTCCAGCCGCGTCTCGCCCGACGCCGACCCGACGATCTCGACCCGGCCGGACGAGATGTCGATCTCGACGCGGTCGACCCGCTCCTCGATCGCCACGGTGTCGGTGGAGTGGGTGATCCAAAACACCGCGGTCAGGCCCGCGAACGCCGCGGCACTGATCCCGGCGAACGACAGGCTCCGGCGCACCGGCCGCCGCCGGCCGGCCGGCGCGGAGGCGCCCGGCGTGCTCGGCGACGGGTGGGAGGTGAGGGACCCACCCGCCGGCTCCGTCTCGTTGACCATGCGTTTCTCCTATGTCAAGCCGCTGCTGCGAGGTTCGGCGCGGTCGCGGTTGATGGGTTGTTCTTCAGGGTGTTGAAGACGGTTCGGGCGAGTCGTCGTTTGAGGGCTCGCAGGGCTTCGGTGGTGGTGTCGCCGCCGGTGATGCGTTTGTTGTAGTAGGCACGGCCCAGGCCGTGCAGTCTGATCTGGGTGACCGCGATGCGGTGCAGGGCGGCGTTGAGTTGCCGGTTGCCGGATTTGTTCATGCGCACACGGCCCTTGGTCCGGCCCGACCACACGGGGACGGGGGCGACACCGGCGTGCATGGCGTACTTGGCTTCGCTGGCGAACCGGGTGATGCCGGCGGTCTCGCCGACGATCTTGGCTGCGGTCAGCTCCG
>NZ_POTW01000187.1 GCF_003236295.1 Jiangella anatolica | reverse complement strand
ACAACGTCGCCAACGTCGCAAAACGGGCATACGCGGGCCGCTGAGGCGCGAACGTCGGCCGGAACGGCCGCGAAAGCGAGCCGGAGAGGCCCGAACGCGGGCCGGGAAAGCCAGCGCACGTGGGCCGGATGACGGTGCGGCGTGCCCACACTCCCCCGTCCCCCTGATAGCTGCCCGTTCTTGGCCGGGACGACGCGGGTCAAGTACGCGGCCCCCAACCACAAACCACACCAGCCACAACGGGCGCGGACTTGAGGCGCGTCGGCCCGGCTAAGAAAATGGGCAGCAGGGGGACGGCCAACGGTCGCCACCCTCGAAGCCAACTGTCGCGCCCCCTCAACGAACGCCAGCAGCCACCAAAGCCAACGATCAGGCCTCGGCGTGACCCAGCTCCCGCGACCGCAGGATCGCCTCGCGGCGGGCCAGCCGGTGCGTCCGGCGGATCTCCGCCTCGGCGAACCGGCGGCGGTCCTCGTCGGTCTCCGGCAGCACCGGCGGCACCTCCCGCGGCGCGCCGTCCGGGCCGAGCGCGACGAACACCAGATAGGCCGTCGCGACCGCCGTGGCCGGGCGGACCTCGTTCCACGGCTCGGCCACCACCCGCACGCCGACCTCCATCGACGTCCGGCCGGTCCAGTTCACCTTCGCGTGCGCGTGCACGAGGTTGCCGACATGCACCGGCTCGAGGAACGTCATCTCGTCCATCGATGCGGTGACGGCCGGGCCGCCGGAGTGCCGCTGCGCCACGGCGCCGGCGACGTCGTCGACCAGCTTCATGATGACGCCGCCGTGCACGGTGCCGAGCAGGTTCGTGTCGAGCGCGGTCATGATGCGCGACAGGCTGGTCTGCGCCGCCGAGGTGGGCCGGCCCTCTGGACTCATGCGGCCAGCGTAGGGGCCGGCCGTCGGGTATGGTCGGGGATGTGACGCACGTCCTGGCCACCATGCGAATGCTGCACCTCCGGTGCGGCCGTTCCATGCTGACCTGACGCTCACTCCGTCAGCTCAACGGGCTCCCGCACCGCGCGGGGGCCCGTTTTTTGTGCCCACTTTCCGAGGAGACCCATGTATCCACCGATCACCTACCTGACCGACTGTTCGGACACCAACGCGCGCGCCCGGCTGGCGACTCGCGTGGCGGCGCTGTTCGGCTCGTCGCCGGTCGTGCTGCCGCTGCATGGGGTCGAGGCGGCCGGGCTGACGTTGCTGGACGTGCTGCTGGCGACCGGCCGGCTCGGCGAGGACGGCTTCCCGACGGTGACGCTGGTCAACATCGCGCCGCGGGACGGACGATGGCCCAACGGCGCGCCGTTCGGCTGGTTCCGGCACGGCCGGCACACCGTCTTCACCACCTACGACCCGGTGCTGCTGGACCCGGTGCGCCGGCACCTCGGCGTGACGTCGGTCCAGGTGACCGACGCCCGGACGGTGCTCGACGCGGCCGGTCGGTGGGCCGCCATCGGCGAGCCGGACGCCGCCGACGTCGCCGCCACCCAGTTCCGCAGCCTCTGGTACCTGCCGCTGCTGGCCAAGTGGGTGCTCGACGACCACCCGGTGCCGTTCACGCCGACGGAGCTGCCGGCGCCGCACGGCCCCGACGGCGTGCGCGTCGCCCTCGTCGACAACTTCGGCAACTGCAAGCTGACGTCTACCGCCGCCGACCTGGGCGTGGTCGCGGGCGACCGGGTCGCCGTCGGCGCCGTCAAGGTGGAGTACCGGGACCGGCTGTCCGACGTGCCCGCCGGCGCCGCGGCGGTGGTCACCGGCAGCTCCGGTCCGGGCCTGCTGGAGCTGGTGGTCAACGGCGGCTCGGCGGCGGCCGAGTTCGGGCTGCGGGCCGGCGACACCGTCTGATCAGCAGGTTACAGAGCAGGCCGGCAACGGTAAGGTCAGGCGTGATGCGACCAGACGGCGAGGCAGGCATGGCGGCGGACGGGGTGGACGGCGGGCGCGGGGGGGCCGAGGTCAAGGTCACCACCTACCAGGCCGGCCACGTCCCGGGCGTCTCCTATCG
>NZ_POTW01000186.1 GCF_003236295.1 Jiangella anatolica | reverse complement strand
CGCCTCGTCGCCGGCCGGCAGCCCCTTCCCGCCCGACGGCCCCGTCAGCGAGGCGGGGTGCGTCATGCCCAACCGCCCTGGCTGGAGCGGGTCCGGCGCAGCAGCCAGAAGAACAGCGGCCCGCCGACCAACGCCGTCAGCATGCCGAGCGGCAGGTCCGCGTACCGGATGGCGGTCCGCGCGACCAGGTCCGCCGACACCAGCAGCAGCGCACCGCCCAGCGCGCTCGCCGGCAGCAGCACCCGGTGCCCCGGTCCGGCGATCATCCGGATCAGATGCGGCACCACCAGCCCGACGAACCCGATGACGCCGGCGAAGGCGACCCCCGAGCCGACCAGCATGGCGACCGCGGCGATGGCCACGAGACGAAGGCGCTCGACGTGGACGCCGAGGTGGCGGGCGGACCGCTCGCCCAGCGCGAGCAGGTCCAGCGACCGTGCCATCGCCGCCGCCAGCACCAACCCCACCACGACGAACGGCAGCACCGCGACGACCGCCTGCCAGCGCGCGCCGTTGAGGCTGCCCAGCTGCCAGAACACGATCTGCTCACGCGCCTCCGGCGTCGCGATGAACGTCGCGAACGCCACGATCGCGAACGCCACCGCCGTGACTGCCACCCCGGTGAGCACCAGCGTGATGACCTCCGTCCGGCCGCCGGACCGGGACAGCGCGTAGACGAGCAGCGTCGTCACCAGGCCGGTCGCGAACGCGGCCACGGCGACCGTCCACTCGCCGAGGAAGTTCGCCCCGGTGACGAACACCAGACTGGCCCCGACCGCCGCGCCGGGGGAGACGCCGACGATGGCGGGCTCGGCCAGCGGGTTGCCGAACACGCCCTGCATCAGCGCGCCCGCCGTCGCCAGCGCGGCGCCGACCAGCAGCGCCAGCACGACCCGCGGGAAGCGGACCAGCCACAGTGTGTTCTCACCCTGCACATGCTCCGGCCGCGGGCCGACGTCCAGCGGCAGGTCCGCCGACCAGCCGATCGACCGGAGCACCCACTCCAGATTCGCGTCCAGCCGGTGCATGATCGACCCGACGACCTCCGATGGCGGAATCGCCAACTGCCCGCGTCCGGCCGACACGATCGTCACGACGACCAGCGCGACCGACAGCCCGCCGATCAGCAGCCCGCCCCGGCTCCGCCGCCAGCGACCGCCCGGAGCGGCGACCGCGACGTCGGCCGCAGGCGCCTCCGAGACCGTCGCCGTCATGGCTCGTAGACGGCGTGAGCGAGCGCCTCGATGGTGCGGCCGGTGCGCGGCCCGAAGCTGAGCAGCACGGAGTCGGCCATGTCGACGACGCGGAGCTTCTCGCCGGCGGGGGTCTGCGCGACCCCGGGCAGCCGGAGCATGCCGTCGACGCCGCCGATGGACTCCAGGCCCTTCGTCATCATGATGATGACGTCGGGTGCGGCCTCGATCAGCGCCTCGGAGGTGATCTGCGTGAACGGCCGGTCCAGCCCGATGTCGGTGCCGACGTCGATGGCCCCGATGGAACGGATCATCGCGTCCGCGCCGGATCCCGGCCCGGCCAGCAGCTGCACCATGCCACCGCGGGTGTAGAGGAACGCGATCCGCAGCGGATCGGCGCCCGACGGCGCCAGTGCCAGCGCGGACGCGATCTCCCCGGACGTCCGCTCGACCAGCTCCTCGCCGGCCTGGGGAACGCCGAGCGCGCCGGCGACGGCGCGGATCTGGCTCGGGATCCGGTCGAGGTCGCGGGCGTCGTCGAAGAAGATCACCGGGATGCCGGCGTCGCGCAGCTGCTGCTGCACCTCGGGCGGGCCGACGCTGGCGTCGGTGAGCACGACGGTCGGGTCCAGCTCGAGGATCGCCTCGGCGTTCATGTCGTGCCCGCCGGGGGTGACCAGCGGCAGGTCGGCGGCCTGCGGGAAGCCGGTGGACGCGTCGCGGCCGACGACGTGGTCGCCCAGGCCGAGGCTGAACACGATCTCGGCCAGCGTGCCGTAGAGGTCGACGGCGAGGATGCGACTGGTGTCGTCGACGACGACGGTCTCGCCGTCGCAGGACTCGACGGTGACGGGGAGCGCGGGCGTGACGTCGTCGGCGACCGGGGTGACGGTCTGGTCGACGACCGCGGTGGACGGGCCGAGGAGGGCGCGCGGGTCGCCGTCCGCACCCGATGCGGTGGGCGAGGGACGGGCCGGCAACGGCTCACCGTCCGCGTCGACGGTCACCCCGAATCCGGACACCGGCTCCTGACAAGCCTTTACGGGATCGGCTGGAACCTCTCCTGGGGTGCTCTGAGAAGACAGCCGGGCATCCGTCGGCTGATCCGCCGCGTCCTCCGGCGCCACACAAGCCGCCGCCACCACGAGCAGCCCGGCTGCGACGACGACCGAGCGCCCCCGCCGCCCGAACG
>NZ_POTW01000185.1 GCF_003236295.1 Jiangella anatolica | reverse complement strand
GCCCTACAGAGCGCCCCCGCCGCTTCGTCACCTGATCGTTTTCGCGAGAACGATCAGGTGACCAACCGCCCGCTGGGAGGCGCCCGTCGTCACCTGATCAACTCCACGATGTGGACGCGAAACGATCAGGTGACTCAACCGGCGGCGGGGGCGCTCGGTAGGTCACCTGATCGTTTCGCCGGCGTCGTGCCGGATCAGCGGGCCGGCACCAGCTCCGGCTCGTCGGCGCCGCGGGCCGGGTCGGCGGCGTCGGGCAGGAAGAGCTCCGGCCGGCCCTCGACGTGCAGCTGCGGCAGCCGGCGGTCCAGCCAGGACGGCAGCCACCAGTTCGCCCGTCCGAGCAGGTGCATGACGGCGGGGACGAGGAGCATCCGCACGATGGTCGCGTCCACGAGGATCGCCGCGGCCATGCCGACGCCGATGACCTTGAGGAACACCTCCGGGCTCGGGATGAACGCCGCGAACACCGCGACCATGATCGCCGCGGCCGCCGTGATCACCCGGCCGGTGCCGGCCAGGCCCTCGACGATCGCGCGGGCGTTGTCACCGGTCCGCGTCCACGCCTCGCGCATGCGGCTGATCAGGAACACCTCGTAGTCCATCGACAGCCCGAACAGCACCGCGAAGACCAGCACCGGGATGAACGCCGGCATCGGCGTCTCGGTGTCGATGCCGATCAGCTGCCCGGCCCAGCCGCCCTGCAGCACCAGCGCGACCACCCCGTAGGCGGCGGCGACGGAGAGCAGGTTCATCAGCGCGGCGGTGATCGGGATGACGATGCTGCGGAACGACACGAGCAGCAGCACCATCGAGAGCAGCACGACGCCGCCGATCAGCAGCGGCAGCCGCTCGGCCGTGTTCTCCGTCGAGTCGATCGATGTCGCCGTGACACCGCCGACGTGCACCTCGACGCCGGCGCCCGGCAGCACGTCGTCGCGCAGGGTGTGGATGACGTCCTCCGTCGCGGCGTCCTGTGGACCGGTGGCCGGCAGGACGGTGAGCAGCGCGGCGTCGCCGGCCTCGTTGACGATCGGCGGCATGACGGCGGCGACGCCCGGCGTCGCGGCGACGGCGTCGGCCAGCGCCGGCAGCCGCTCCGCGTCGGCCGGGTCGGCGAGGTCCGCGACCAGCAGCAGCGGGCCGTTGGCGCCGTCGCCGAAGCCCTCGGAGAGCAGGTCGTAGGCCTGTCGCGAGGACCGGTCCTCCTGGTTGTTGCCGGCGTCGGGGAAGCCGAACCGGACGCCGAGGAACGGCGCCGCGAGCGCCAGCAGCAGGCCGACGCCGACCACGGTCGCGATGATGCTGTGCCGGTCGACCAGGCGGCCCCAGCGCATCCACGTCCGCGACGGCTCGACGTGCCCGCCGGCGGCGAGCTGAGCCGCCGGGCGGCGACGGCCGAGCGGGAGGCGCAGGCGCTCGATGCGGTGCCCGAAGAAGCCGAGCAGCGCTGGGAACAGCGTCGCGGCGGCGGCCATCACGACCAGGACGGCGACGATCGTCACCAGCGCGGCGCCCTGCATGAACGTCAGGCCCATGGCGAACAGGCCGAACATGCTGATCATGACGGTGCTGCCGGCGACCATGACCGCGCGGCCGGCGGTGTCGAGCGTCGCGACGGTCGCGCGCTCGGGGTCCAGTCCGGCGGCGCGCCATTCGCGGAACCGCGTCACCATGAGCAGGACGTAGTCGATGCCCAGCGCGATGCCCATCATCGTCGCCAGCGCCGTCGCCCAGTCCGGCACGTCGACGACGGCGGCGACCAGTCCGGTGAGCATGCCGCTCAGCGCCAGCCCGGCAACGGCGACGACCAGCGGCAGCCCGGCCGCCACCACCGTGCCGAACGTGATGAGCAGGATCACCGCGGCGGCGGCCATGCCGATCGCCTCGGAGCCGATCTCGCCCTGCTCCGCCAGCGCGACGGTCTGCCCGCCGAGCGCGATCTCCAGCCCCGGCCGTTCCGCCGCGTCGGCCATGGCCAGCAGCTCGTCGGTCTCCTCGACCGGCATGTCGTCGGGCAGGACGACGTCGAGGTTGACGGTCGCAACGAGGATGTCGCCGTCCTGGCTGATGCCGCCCGGCGTCGTGTACGGATCGTCGACGGCGACGACGTGCGGCTGGTCCCGCAGTTGGTCGAGTAGCGCGGTGACGTCGGCCTGGACCGTCGGGTCCGCGACGCCGCCGTCCGCCCGCACGACGACGTCGATGGTGTCGCCGGACTGGGCGGGGAAGCGGTCTTCGAGCAGGTCCTGGGCCTGGCGGGAGTCAGAGCCGGGCGCGGAGTAGTCGGCGGTGAAGTCGCCGGCGAAGGCGGACGAGAGCCCGAACGCGGCCGCGATCGCCACCACCCACGCGGCGATCACCCGTCCGCGGCGGCGGTAGGCCACCCCGGCCAGCCGGCCCAGCACCCCTGGCCGCTGGGTCTCGGCGGGCGGGGTCGCGCCGTGAGCGGAGCGCCCGTTCGACCCAGCACCCGCCCAGCCGACCGCTGCCTGCCCGGTGCCGGTCTGCCCCGCGGCGCTGTGCCCGTCGCGCCCGGCGCTGGCCTGCCCGGCGGCGGTCTGCTCGGTGCGCCCGTTCCGCCCGGCGGCCGCGTCGTCCGCCGGG
>NZ_POTW01000184.1 GCF_003236295.1 Jiangella anatolica | reverse complement strand
GGGCGGCGGGACGGCGTCCGGCGACGCCTCGGGCGCCGCCGCCGAAGGGGGAGGCGGCGACGCGTCCGGCGGGGCCGCGACCGGCACGGACACCGGCGGGGACGCGGCCGGCGCGCCGGTCGTCGACCCGGACACCGGCGAGGTCATCGCCGGCGCCGACAGCGGGACGGGCGACGCCGGCGGCGACCAGAACGTCGCGGCCAGCCCCGTCGTCATGGCCGCCGCCAGCGGCTGGGGTGTCGAGCAGACGCTGATGCTGATCGCCGGCCTCTCGCTGCTGGTCGTCATCGTCGCGCCGCCGCTGATCCTGCGCACGCTGCGGCGGGGGGGCCACTCATGATCAGGGTCCGGCTGCTCGCCGCCGCGGTGCTGCTCGGCCTGGCCGCGACGCTGATCGTGCTCGGCCCGCCGCAGCGCGAGGCGGCCGCGGCCGGCGAGGAGAGCTCGGCGGTCACCGTCAACGGCCGCCCGGGAAAGTACGAGGACTTCTCCGACCTGGCGATCACGGTCCACCAGACCGAGGGCCTGGTCGGCCAGGGCATCGAGGTCACCTGGACCGGCGGCGTGCCGACGCCCTACGGCGGGTTCGGCACGAACTACCTGAGCATCATGCAGTGCTGGGGCCCGGACCCGGAGGCGCCGGACTTCCGCGAGACCTGCCAGTTCGGCGCCGGCCTGGACCCGCCGTACTCGAACCTGCGCACCGGCAACGCCAGCCGCTACGTCACCGAGGACTTCGACCCGGCCGAGACCATGGAGCCGATCCCGGTCGGCGACGAGCTCACCAGCAACGCCGTCCCTTTCCGGGCGTCCTACGGCGGCACCTACGTCGACGCGCTGACCGGCGCCGGCGGCACGCCGCGGCCCGCGCCGGACGGGTACGAGGGCCTGATCATCGACCTCTACGGCAAGGGCAGCACGAACGAGCAGCCCTGGGTCCCGACCGCCGGCTCCGGCGAGGGCCGGACCGTGTTCTGGGTGCAGAGCGCCAAGGAGGCCGCGCACCTGGGCTGCGGCCGGGTCGGCGACGACGGCGGCGACCCGCAGCCGTGCTGGCTGGTCGTCGTGCCGCGCGGTGCGTACGACCCGTTCGGCAACGTCCGCGGCGCCCAGGTCGGCGGCGTCGACTCGCCGCTGTCGGCGTCCAACTTCGCCAACGCGATCGCGATCGAGTTGAACTTCGCGCCGGTGTCCGGGTTCTGCGAGCTGGGCGCGCAGGAGCGGGCCACCATCGGGACCGAGCTGGCCGCCGAGGCGATGACCTCGTGGCAGCCTGCGCTCTGCGCGGGCGGCGGCACCACGTTCGGGTACGCCGCGACCAGCGACAGCGAGGCGGCGAACCAGCTGTTCAGCACGTACGAGGGCGCGCCCGGGCTGGCGTACACGACGATCCCGATCGCCGGCGGCGCCGACGACCCACCGGTGGCGCACGCGCCGGTCGCGGTGTCGGCGATGACGATCGCGTTCAGCATCGACATCCATCCGAGGTTCGCCGCGCCACCTGAGGTGGAGGCGCTGTTCGGCTCCCAGGTCCCGGAGCTGAAGCTGACGCCGCGGCTGGTGGCGAAGCTGCTGACGCAGTCGTACTGGGGTGACATCCCGATCCTGCAGGGCGAGACCGGCGTCGAGCACCTGCCGGAGAATCCGCAGTTCATCACCTACGACCCCGAGTTCCGCGCGCTCAACCCGGTGTTCGAGAACTTCCCGGACGCGGCCAGCGGGCCGAAAGGCCTCATGGTGACGCTGGAGAGCGGCCAGCCGGTGCACGAGATCTGGCGCTGGATCCTGGCCGACCCGCAGGCCCGGGCGTGGCTGGCCGGGACGCCGGACGAGAACGGCATCGTCGTCAACCCCAAGTACGCGCCGCTGAACCTGGACGAGGAGCCGCCGCACAGCTTCCCCCGGGCCGAGGACACCTGCGTCCGGCAGCCGCCGGCCGAGATGGACCTCTGCTCGCTGGACTACCGGCCCTACATCGGCAGCTACAGCGAGATCGCCCAGCGGGTGCTCCGCGCCGATGTAGGGGAGAAGTCGTTCTGGGACCAGACCCGGGAACCGCCCCAGTACGTGACGTCGCCGCCGCGGGCGTTCGGGCGGCGCTGGTCGATCGGCGTCACCGAGACCGCGTCGGCGCACCGCTACGGCGTGTTCACCGCGAGCCTGCGCAACGCCGCCGGCGAGTTCGTCGCGCCGACGCAGGACGGGCTGCGCGCCGCCGTCGACGCGATGACCGACACCGACGGCGACGGGGTCCTGGAGCTCGACCCGGCCCGCCGCGCCGTGGGCGCCTACCCGCTGACGATGGTGACGTACGCCGCGGTCAACACCGGCCAGGACCCGCAGGCGCTGACCGACTATGCCGACCTGCTGGAGTACGCCGCCGGCCCCGGCCAGCAGTCCGGCACCGCCCGCGGCGAGCTGCCGGGCGGGTACCTGCCGCTGCCGGCGGAGCTGCGGGACCAGACGACCGGCGTCGTCGCCGAACTGCGCGCGCTGGCCGGCGCGACGCCGACCCCGACACCTACGCCGACGACGCCCGCGCCCGGCCCGAGCCCGTCTGCGGCAGCAGCGGGTTCACGTCGATCCCGTTGATGCGGGTGATGACGCACTTGTAGATGCCCTCGAGCTGGCGCCGGGTCAGGTTCGCCGGGAAGCCGAGGTCGGTGACGGCG
>NZ_POTW01000183.1 GCF_003236295.1 Jiangella anatolica | reverse complement strand
CGGGCGGGTGGTCGGCTCCGGTCGCGCTGGAGCCGGGCGGCTGGGCGCGGCCGCCGTCGTCGTCGCCGCCGGCCTGGACGCGGTGTTCCTGGAGCCGCCGCTGGCCGTGCACCCGGTGCGCTGGACCGGCCGATACCTTGCCTGGGCCGGGCGGCGGGTGCCGGCGGGCCCGCCTCGCCGCGCGGTCGGGTCCGGCGGCCTGGCCTGGGGCATCGGTGCCGCGGCGGCCTACGGCGCGGGGCTGATGGTGTCGCGGACGGTGGCGCGGCTGCCGGCGCCGGCGGGTTCGGTGGTGGCCGGCGCTGCGCTGTGGCCCCTGTTCGCGCACCGGATGCTGCTGGACGAGGTCGCCGGGGTGGAGCGCGCACTGTCGTCCGGCGGTGTCGAGGCCGGCCGGGCGGCGGTGGGCCGCATCGTCAGCCGGGACGTGTCCGCGCTGTCCGCCGAGGAGGTGCGGCAGGCGGCGGTCGAGTCGCTGGGCGAGAACCTGTCCGACTCCGTCGTCGCGCCGTTGTTCTGGTACGCGGTGGGCGGGCTGCCCGCGGCGGCGGTGTACCGGTTCGCCAACACCGCCGACGCCGTGTGGGGCTACCGGACGCCGCGCTGGAACCACGCCGGCCGGGTGGCGGCCCGCGCCGACGACCTGCTGAACCTGGTGCCGGCCCGGCTCACGGGTGTCCTGCTGGCCGGCCGCCGGGTGTCGTGGCGCCGGCTGCGCGCGGAGGCCGCACTGACCCCGTCACCGAACGCGGGCTGGCCGATGGCGGCGCTGGCGCTGCGGCTCGGGGTGCGGCTGGCCAAGCCCGGTGTCTACGCCCTGGGCGCGACCGGTCGCCGCGTCGACGCCGGTGACCTGAAGGCGGCGCTGCGGCTGGCCCGCCGCCGCGGGTGGGCGCTGGCCGCCGCCGTCGCCGTCGTCGCGGGGGTGCGGGCGCGATGACCGCCGTCATGGTGCAGGGCTGCACCAGCTGGGCCGGGAAGAGCCTGCTCACGACCGCGCTGTGCCGCTGGTACGCCCGCCAGGGCCTGAAGGTCGCGCCGTTCAAGGCGCAGAACATGTCGAACAACGCGCGGGTCGTCGACGGCGGTGAGATCGGTGTCGCGCAGTGGCTCCAGGCGCGGGCGGCCGGGGTCGAGCCGGACGTGCGGATGAACCCCGTGCTGCTCAAGCCCGAGGCCGGGACCAGCCAGGTCGTGCGGCTCGGCCGGGTCGGCGCCGAGCTGTCCCGGCGGCCGTGGCGCGACCGCAGCGAGGCGCTCTGGCCCACCGTCGAGGCCGCGTTGACCGAGCTGCTCGCCGAGTACGACCTCGTGGTCATCGAGGGCGCCGGCAGCCCGGCCGAGATCAACCTCGCTGCCAACGACATCGTCAACATGCGGGTCGCCGAGCGCGCCGACGCGCCCGTCCTGCTCGCCGTCGACATCGACCGCGGCGGGGCGTTCGCGCACCTCTACGGCACGTGGGCGCTGCTGCCGCCGTCGCAGCGGGAGCGGATCCGCGGCTTCGTGCTCAACCGGTTCCGTGGCGACGCGTCGCTGCTGCCGCCCGGACCCGAGCAGCTGGAGCGGCTGACCGGCGTGCCCACCGTGGGCGTGGTGCCGATGATCCGGCACGACCTGCCCGACGAGGACGGCGCGGCGCTGCGGGCGCCGGCGCGGGGCGGGCTGCCGCCGGTCGCGATCGTCCGCTACCCCGCGGCGTCCAACCTGGACGAGTTCGCGCTGCTGGAGCAGGTCGCGGACGTGCGCTGGGCGACGGCGCCGTGGCACCTGGACGGCGCCGGTCTCGTGCTGCTGCCCGGGTCGAAGCACGTCGCGTCGGACCTGGCCTGGCTGCACGCGTCCGGCCTGGCGCCGGCCGTCGTCGCGGCGGCGCGGGCCGGGGTGCGCGTGCTGGGCGTGTGCGGCGGGCTGCAGCTGCTCGGGCGGCGGCTGGAGGATCCCTTCGGCGTCGACGGTAGCGGCGACGGCCTCGGCCTGCTGCCGCTGACCACGACGTTCGCGCCCGACAAGCTGGTCCGGCGGCGGGCGCTGACGCTGCCCGCGTTCGGCTCGCCGTGGGTGCCGCTGAGCGGGCTGCCGGTCGACGGGTACGAGATCCGGCAGGGCCGCACGGTGGACGAGGACGGCGCGGAGCCGCTGGTCGTCGCCGCCGGGAACGTCGCCGGGTGGTACCTGCACGGGCTGTTCGAGGACCCGGCGGTGCTCGAGGCGCTGTTCGGCGCCCGGCCGACGCGGACGCTGGACGCGACGTTCGAGCTGCTCGCGGACGCCGTGGAGGCCCACCTGGACACGGAGCTGCTGCGGTCGCTGGCGGGGGCGTCGTGATCGCCGGGCTGCGGGCGGCGGTCGCCTTCCTGACGCGGCTCCCGGTCGGGTCGTCGCCGGCGCCGCTCGACCGGGCCGGGGCGTGGTTCCCGCTGGTGGGGCTGCTGGTCGGGTCGGTCGGCCTGGGTGTGTGGTGGGTGGCGGACGGGCTGGCCGGTCCGCTGGTCGCCGCGGTGGCGGCGGTGCTGGCGACGGTGATCGTCACCGGCGCGCTGCACGAGGACGGCCTCGCCGACACCGCCGACGGCCTCTGGGGCGGTTCGACCCGGGAGCGGCGGCTGGAGATCATGCGCGACAGCCGGCTGGGTACGTATGGCGCGCTGGCGCTCGCCGGCGACCTGCTGCTCCGGGTGGCGGTGCTCGCGACCGCCGGCTCGGGGGCCACCGACGCGGCGGGTACCGATTCCGGCGGGTTCCTGGACAACTTCGCCGGGTTCGGGG
>NZ_POTW01000182.1 GCF_003236295.1 Jiangella anatolica | reverse complement strand
GGCGTCGGGGTCGGGGTCGGGGTGATGTTCGGGTTCGGCACGCCGCGCATGTCGCCGTTGACCCACTTGCGGCCCTCGGGGACGTTCGGGTTCTGCGCGGTGAAGTCGCGCGGGTAGAGGGTGAAGCCCTGCCAGTGGATCGGCATCGGGCTCTGGTCCTCGTCCCGCACGACGTGATGGAAGCCGACGTTCACCCAGGCCACCGGCTTGCGCAGCCGTTCACGGTCGGCCACGTACTGAGTGACGCTCGCGTTCGGCTTCGACGGCAGCAGGTTGTACGACGCGAAGATCTCGTCGGACTTCGGCTCGGTGAACGCGAGGTCGTAGTCGGTCTCCGGGTTCAGCGCGTAGGCCTGCGCCCGGTCCATGACGATCTCGTAGGAACGCGCGTGGCCGTCGGCGTTGAGGCTGTCCGGGTTGACGACGCGGTAGGCCTCGCGGTTCTCCAGGATCAGCTTCTGCTCCCGGTTCACGGCGCTGATCTCGGTCTCGATGATCGGCGTGTGCCCGGTGTCGCCGGTGGTCCCGTACTCGCCGGTGAAGTCGGAGTCGATCTTCTCCACCCGCTGCCGCGTCGCGCTGTCGATGTCGAAGGCGACCCGCCAGAACGCCGAGTGGTAGTGGTTGACGGCGAAGTCCTCCTGGCCCGGCGCGATCGGCCAGCCGAAGTTGACCGCGTCGACGTAGTCGTTGGGTGACAGGTCGCCGGTGGCGCCCAGCCGCACGGTGATCTCGCCGTCGTCGTGGAAGCGGTACTCGACCTGGTACTCGTACCAGCCGATCCGCGACACCGTGTGCAACACCAGGTGCGTTCCCTGTGCGGCGTAGAGGGCGTCGTTGGTGATGTTCGACCGGTACGCCAGGCCGGCCTCCTGCTCGCTGACGCACAGCACCGGCGCCATCGGCCGGGTCTCGGTGAGGTACGAGCTGCGGATCTCGCCGGCCGGGCAGTCGACCGCCGTCTGGTCCTGCATCCGGCGGCCGCCCACCTGGTAGGTGGTGACGTCGTTGTACTCCGTCATGCCGGTGTCGTAGGGGACGTTGAGCTGGGCCAGCCCGATGGAGTCCAGCACCATGAGCGGCCGGCCCTCGTCGCGGGGCGTGAACGCCACCTTGTCGACCACGAGGCCGCGGTAGCTGTCGATC
The DNA here is from genome assembly GCF_003236295.1 of Jiangella anatolica. Lineage (GTDB taxonomy): Bacteria > Actinomycetota > Actinomycetes > Jiangellales > Jiangellaceae > Jiangella > Jiangella anatolica. Next base: position 1,679 of record NZ_POTW01000182.1, on the reverse strand, counting down.
CGCCAGCACAGCTCCCAGCCGGATCCGGAACGCAGGGTCTCCTTCACCAGCGACGGGCCGGAGCAGGACAGCTCGGTCACGGACGCGGCGGAGGCCGTCGACGTGAACCCGGCGAGCGAGGACGCCGCGAGCGCGGCGGCGAGCACGAGCTTCGGTACACGCATCTTCAGTCGTCTCCTGAGGTCACTTGACGGACGTCACGGTCTGCGCCGACAGGTTCACGACGAGCGGCGTCGTCGTGAGGTACCGGCCGTCCGGCGCCTGGGCCATCAGCTGGAGGCAGCGCTGCACGCCGCAGGTCTCCGCGCCGAGGTCGGCGGGTCCGGCGGTGTAGGCGTGCGCGGCGAACGTCGTCTGAGCCGGGTCGGTGAGCTCCTCGCCGGTCGCGGCCAGGAACTCGTCCTTGATGCCCTGACTCAGCGGGTCGGCGAGCAGCAGCTGGAACGCGAGCAGCGTCTCCTGGTCGGTGGGCGCCGGCTGCACGCCCGCGCCCTCCGTCACCGACTCGACCGTGCCGGCGGTGAGGTTGACGACGTAGTGCTGCAGCTGGTCGGTCACGTAGTCGAAGTAGAACAGCGTGTACCTGCGGTCGCCGTCGGCGCTCAGGCTCGGGTCGGCGAGGTCGGCGGACAGGTACTGCGCGCCGGCGCCGCCGTCGACGCTGGCCGTGCCGGCGTAGGACGGGTCCTGGCTGACCAGGTAGCGGACGTACGCGACCTCGTCCACGGTCGGCGGGTCGTACGTCGCCGCCGTCACGGCCGGCGCCGGTACCGGCGCCGCCGCCGACGCCTGCTCGGGCGCGTCCTCGCTGGTCGACTCCGCGGCGATGGTCGGCACCGGCGTCTCGGGGGCGGGCGTGCCGGGCTCGGCGTGCAGCACCGACGTCTGGGTGACGACGGCCACGACGCCGGCCACGGCGGCCACCGCGGCGATGCCCGCGCCGGCCGTCCACCGAGAGAGGCGTCGTGGGAGTCGAGTGGTGCGCTGGGGTGGGTCCTCGTTCAACGGCATCAGGTCACCTTCGGCTCAACGCAGACAGCGCTGCGCGCGCCCGCAACATCGGGGTGCGACCGCGCAGCGACGAGGGAGGCTGGTGCGCGAGGTCGGATCGCGACCCCGGGAGCCTGACCCGGTCGGTAGGCCGGGCTCAGGCATGAGAAGCATCCTCGGCGCCGGTTTCCGCCCGATTTACGCCGCGTTGCGACATGTCACGTTAAAGACGCCCTCCCGCCTCCCCGGTGAGTCCGGCTTGGCACGCTGCAGCGCCGTGCTTGGCACGCCGCAGGCGACCTAGCGCGCCGCAAATGTGGCGTTTGTGGAGCGCTCCGGCGTGCCAAGGCCCGAGCGATCACGGAGCGCTCCGGCGCGCCAAGGCCCGAGCGATTGCGGAGCGCTCCGGCGTGCCAAGGCCCGAGCGATCACGGAGCGCTCCGGCGTGCCAAGGCCCGCTGTGGTGGATCAGCGGCCGCCGACGCCGGCGCCGGCCCCGTCCGCCTTGGCACGTCCCAGCGTCGCGCTCGGCACGCCGCAGGCGATCCCTCGCGCCGGAAATGCGGCGTTTGTGGAGCATCCCGACGTGCCAAGGCCCGCCGACACGACGCGGCGGGATCACGACGCCTCGCGGCCACCCGGCGCGCGTACGGGCCTGGCTGATTCGTGGCCCCACCCGCCCCACGGAG
>NZ_POTW01000181.1 GCF_003236295.1 Jiangella anatolica | reverse complement strand
CAGGACCCCCATCCCGACGCCGACCCCCACACCCACGCCGACCGCGACCGTCCCGCCCGACAACGGCACCGGCGGCGGCCAGCCGGTCGACCCGCCGCCCCCGGTGCGTCCCGGCGGCGACGACGGCGACGACGACGGCGATGACGGCGGCGACGACGGGGATGATGACGACTGAGCCGGGGTCGTGATGACGCGACCGGGGGAGCACGGGTCCGGGTCGCGGTCCGCACCCGGGTGCTCGCCGCGGTGCTGGGGGTCGCCGCGGTGGGCATGCTGGTGGCCGGCGTGACGTCGTACCTCGTGCAGCGCGAGCGGGTCGACGCGCGGATCGACGAGAACCTCGCCCAGGAGGTCGAGGAGTTCCGCGAGTTCGCCGACAACGGCATCGACCCGGAGGCCGGCGGGCCCTTCACCACCGTCGACCGGTTCCTCGAGGTCGTCCTGACGCGCAACGTGCCCGACCGCGACGAGGGCCTGCTCGCGCTGGTCGACGGCGCCATCGCCTGGGAGCCCGCCTCCGGCGTCAATGTCCGGCTGGAGGACGACGAGGAGTTCGTCGAGCTGGTCTCGGGCCTCGGCGGCACGACTCAGGTCCGGCCGCGCTCGGTGGAGACCGAGACGCTCGGCCAGCTGCGGTACGTGACGGTGCCGGTCTCCGTTCCCGGCGACCCGGCCCAGGGCCTCTACGTCATCGCCTACGCCCGCGAGATGGAGCAGGCCGAGGTCGTCGACGCGTACCAGACGTTCGCGATCGTCGGGCTCGCCTCGCTGGCCATGGTCGGCGCCGTCGGCTGGCTGGTGGCCGGGCGGCTGCTGCGGCCGATCCGGCTGCTGCGCGAGACCGCACAGCGGATCAGCGACACCGACCTGTCCGGCCGGATCCCCGTCACCGGCACCGACGACATCTCCGCGCTCGCGCACACGTTCAACGACATGCTGGACCGGCTGGAGATCGCGTTCGCCGGCCAGCGCGACGCCCTCGACGACGCCGGGCACGAGCTGCGCACGCCGATCACGATCATCCGCGGGCACCTGGAGCTGATGGACTCCGCCGACCCGGCCGACGTCGAGGAGGTCCGGGCGCTCGTCGTCGACGAGCTGGACCGGATGCGCCGCATGGTCGACGACCTCGTCATGCTGGCCAAGGCCAAGCGCCCCGACTTCGTCAACCGCCGCCCGGTCGAGCTGGACCGCCTCGTCGACGAGGTCCTGGACAAGGCCCGCGCCCTCGCCGACCGGCAGTGGCGGGTCGACGCGCGCGCGTCGGCGACGGTGCTGCTGGATCAGCAGCGGATCACGCAAGCGCTGCTGCAGCTGATCTCGAACGCGGTGAAGTTCACCGCGCCGGGCGACGTCATCGCCGTCGGCAGCCAGCTCACCGGCGCCGAGGTGCGGCTGTGGGTGCGCGACACCGGCGCCGGCATCGCCGCCGACGACCTCGACCGCATCTTCGACCGGTTCGCCCGCGCCGACGTCGGCCGCGGCGTCGAGGGCTCCGGCCTCGGGCTGGCCATCGTCAGCGCGATCGCCGAGGCGCACCACGGCACCGTCACGGTCGACAGCCGGCCCGGCGACGGCGCGATCTTCACCATGGCCCTGCCCCCGGAGGAGGCGTAGATGAGCCGGATCCTGATCGCCGAGGACGAACCGCGCATCGCGGCGTTCATCGAGAAGGGGCTGCGCGCCGCCGGCATGACACCCACCGTCGTCGCCGACGGCCGCGGCGCCTTCGACTACGCCATGACCGGCGGCTTCGACCTCGTCATCCTCGACATCGGGCTGCCGATCATCGACGGGTTCTCGGTGCTGCGGCAGCTGCGCGAGGCGCGCAACGAGCTGCCGGTGATCATCCTCACCGCCCGCGACTCGATCACCGACACCGTCGCCGGCCTCGAGGGCGGCGCCGACGACTACATGGCCAAGCCGTTCCGGTTCGAGGAACTGCTGGCCCGCATCCGGCTGCGGCTGCGCGAGGACCGGGCGCCCGAGGCGATGGTCCTGCACCACGGCGGGCTGTCGCTGGACCTGCGCACCCGGCGCGCGACCGTCGAGGGACGGACGGTGGAGCTGTCGGCGCGCGAGTTCTCGCTGGCGGAGACGTTCCTGCGCCATCCCGGCCAGGTGCTCAGCCGGGAACAGCTGCTGAGCCGCGTCTGGGGCTACGACTTCGACCCCGGCTCCAACGTCGTCGACGTGTACGTGCGCTACCTGCGGCGCAAGCTCGGCAATGAGCGGTTCATGACCGTCCGCGGCATCGGCTACCGCCTCATCAGCCCCGACGCCGACGACGCTCCGCCGGCCCCCTAGTCCCGCGGCTCAGGTACTCGAAGGCCGCCTCGCCCGGACGCCGCACGTGGGCTCCGCCTTGGCACGTTGCCGGTCACCTGGTGCGCCCGAATTGCCCTGACTTGTGGAACGCTGCGGCGTGCCAAGACCGGCGGGCGCTCCCGAGGGACGCCCGCCGGTCGCGGGGTGGGCCGGGGTCAGCCGGCGGACGAGGCGCTGGTCGCCCAGGACGACCGTCGGCGGGACGTCGCAGGCGAGTACCGGCTGGTCGTCAGCTGGATGGGTGCCGAACCACAGCTGGACGTAGTCGAGCACGAACTGCGCCGAGTACAGCCAGCAGCCGTGGGGGGCTCCGCCTTGGCACGTCGCCGGTCACCTGGTGTGCCCGAATTGCCTGGCTTGTGGAACGCGGCGGCGTGCCAAGACCGGCGGGCGCTCCCGAGTGACGCCCGCCGGTCGCGGGGTGGGCCGGGTCAGCCGGCGGACGAGGCGCTGGTCGCCCAGGACGACCGTCGGCGGGACGTCGCAGGCGAGTACTGGCTGGTTGTCAGCTGGATACGTGTCGATCGACAGCTGGACGTAGTCGAGCACGAACTGGGCCGAGTACAGCCGGCAGCCGTCGGGAGGTGCGCTTGGCACGTCGCCGGTCACCTGGTGCGCCCGGTTTGCCCCGACTTGTGGAACGCGGCGGCGTGCCAAGACCGGCGGGTGCCCACGAGGGACGCCCGCCGGTCGCGGGGTGGGCCGGGGT
>NZ_POTW01000180.1 GCF_003236295.1 Jiangella anatolica | reverse complement strand
CCCCGTGTCCGTCCTCGCCGCCTCCGAGGCCGGCCGGGCGCGCCGTCCCCGCGCCGCGTACCGCAGCCGGCCACCCCACGACGCGTCCGATGCGCGTTCGTGTGCGGGCTCGCTGGTCGCGGCGTCGCCCGGCGCCGTCCCGTTGTGCCGCTCATGACCGGCGTCCGTGCCCGGCTCGTCCAGTCGCTCAAGCCGGATCACGGTGAGCCGCTGCATGGCGTCGCGGCGAGCCCATGGCACGACCTCCTGAGCATCGTGCCGCGGCGCAGGCTCCGCCGAGGGCCGCTCGTCGCCGAGCTGTTCGAGCCGCGACGTGGTCAGCTGGCGCAGCGCGTCGCGGGCGCGGATCCAGGCCGGCCCGCTCTGCTCGCGCGGCTCGGGCTCGGGCTTGGGCGCCTCGGCCGCGGGCGCCGGCTCCTGGTCGAGTTCATCCAGCCGCGACGCGGTGAGGCGGCGCAGCGAGTCGCGCGCGCGGATCCAGGCCGGCCCACTCTGCTCCTCAGCGCCGGGATCGGCCGGCGGTGCCGCGTGCACCGGGTCGGCCGGCGGTGCCGCGTGCACCGGGTCGGCCGGCGGCGCCGGGTCCACCGGGTCGGCCGGCGGTGCCGCGTCCACTGGGTCGGCCGGCGGCGCCGCGCCCACCGGTTGCTCCCGCGACTCGTCGACCGTCTCCCGCTGGGCGGACGCCCCGCCGACCGCCGCCCGGAGCCGCGCCGCCCACCCGCGCTGAGGCCGGTCCGCCGCGGCGGCGGACCGCCCGGCACTCGTGGTCTGCGCCGGTGACGCGGCCGGACGTGCGGTCGGTTGCGTCGGTGCTGTGGGCGGCTGAGACAGAACGGCGGCTGGCTGGCCGATGCGGTTGTCGCGGTCGCGACGGGATGCGGCGAGGCGCCGGCTGACGGCGCGCCGCAGCTCCAGCTTCGATCGGCTCACGCCGGCCACCGATGCCGATTCCCCCGCCGCCCCGGCGTCGTCGGGCTTCGTGCTCCGTGCGGCGGCGCCAGCGGCCGCGACGTCCGGGGTGCCGGAGGTCTCTCCAGCCGCCGTGTCCGGCTCGCCGGCATCGTGCCTGGTATTGGTCTCTGGCGCTGCCGTGCCTTGCGTGACGCCTGCGTCCAGCGATGCAGGAGTAGCCGATGTGCCCCGTGCCGCAGTACTCGCCGACTCGTCAGGCGACTGGTTGCGGCCCAGCGCGGTAGCTGCGCCCGCCGCGGCGTCGACGCCCGCTGTGTCGACCGTGCCTGCTGTGCCCTGCGCGGCCGTCGTTTCCGATGCAGCCGGCGCTACAGGAGTGGCCGGCGTGCCAGGTGGTGTCGGGCTCGCCGCCGCGTCAGTCGACTGGGCGCGGCCCAACGCGGTGGACGTGCCCGGCGCGGCATGGGCGCCCGCCGCGTCGAGCCTGCCTGCTGTGCCCTGTGGGTCGGTCGGTTCTGATGCAGCCGGCGCTACAGGAGTGGCCGGCGTGGCACGTGGTGCAGTCGTCTCCGATGCGGCTTCTGATCGGTCGCCTGCTGCGGTCGCTGTATCCGACGTGGCCGCGGTGCCCGGTGCGTCGATCGTGCCTGGCGCGGCCGCGCCTTGCGTGACGCCAGCGTCCGGCGATGCAGGAGTGGCTGCCGTGCCACGCGCTGCGGCGGTCTCCGGCGCGGCATCCGATCGATCGCGGCCTTGTGCGTTGGGTGTGCCCGACACAGTGGCGCCCGTTGCGTTGACCGTGCTTGGTGTGGCCTGTGAGGCAGTCGTCTCCGATGCAGCCGGCGATACCGGAGTGGCCGGTGCGCCACGTGGTGCAGCGCTCTTCGGCGTGTCACTCGATTGGTCGCGGCCCAGCGCGGTGGGCGTGCCCGAGGAGGAGACAGCGCCCGCTGCGGCGCCGCCCGGCATGGAGGCGCGCGGAGCGGTGACACCCGTGTCCGAGGCGGTGGTGTCGGGCGCAGCCACCGAGTCGGCGCGGACGTCGGCCGGATCCGCTCCGGCAGCGCCTGGGCGGCCCATCCGCCGGACGGCGGCGAGCCGGCGGGTGAGGGCACCGCGGAGTTGGGCGGGCGAGCGTCCCGCGACGGTGATCTCGCGCGGCGGCGGCGACTGCCGCCGCCGGCCCCGGAGCGCCGACGAGCCGGCCACCTCCGACGAGCCGGCCACCTCCGACGAGCCGGCCACCTCCGACGAGGCCGGTTGAACCGGCTCCGACCGCGCCGGCGGCGCCGGCCGCGCGCGCGGCTCCACCGGCGGCGCCGGGCGCGTGCGCGGCTCGTCGAACCGGCGGTTGATCACACCCTCGGGGCGACTCGGGGACTGGGCGGCGACCCTGGCCGGCCGCGGCTCCGGCTGCACCGCCCGCGCCTCAGCCGCGACCCGCGGCCGTGCGGGGGCAAACCGCCGCTTGACGGCGACGCGCAGGCGCACCCGGGCCCGATCGGCGATCGCCAGGGTCGCCAGCGCCCCCGTCGCCGCGACGACGACCGTGGCCACCGGGCGCAGCTCCGCCGGGATCCGCGCCAGCGGCCCCCAGCCCTCGAACGTCCCCAGCGCCGCCAGCCCCGCCAGGATCGCCGACGCCACGATGCCGCCGCGATGCGGACGAGGCACCTCCGGCGCGGGCTGGGCCTCCCAGGCGATCAGCGCGCCCATCGCCGCCAGCGCGAAGCCGAGCACGCTGCCCAGGCCGCCGAGGTCGGCGATCCCCATGATGAGACCGGCGGTCACCAGCAGCCGCGACGGAAGTCCGGCATGGTCGCGACGGCGGGCCGGGAACCACGCGATGATGGTGCCGAGGCCGAGCAGCAGCACCACGCCGGCGATGGCGAGGCGGAGGCTGTTGTCGGCGTCGAACATATCCGACATTCGACCATGAAGAAGGTCGGTGGCGCAGCCGGGCCGCGCCGCATCTAGGCTTTCTGTCGTGCTCATCGCCGCCGCGATCTGCCCATATCCGCCTCTAATGGTGGCTTCCGACGACACCAGGCTGGACGGTCTGCGGGCCGCCTGCTGGTCCGCACTGGCCGACCTGCGCGCCGCTAGCCCGGACCTTCTGGTCATCGT
>NZ_POTW01000017.1 GCF_003236295.1 Jiangella anatolica | reverse complement strand
GGCAGGGGCGACGGGGGTCAGGTGGTCGTGGACCTGGATGCCACGCTGGTGAGCGCGCACTCGGAGAAGGAACACGCCGAGCCGACGTTTAAGAAGACGTTCGGGTTCTCACCGATGTGCGCGTTTGTCGACCACGGCGAGCATGGCACCGGTGAGGTGTTGGCGCTGGACCTGCGGCCGGGAAAGGCGTCGCCGCACGACAGCGCCGACCACATCACCGTCCTGACCGCAGCGCTGGCCCAGCTCCCCGGACTCGAGCGTGATCGCGTGCTGGTCCGCGCCGACACGGGGGCGTGTTCGAAGGCGTTCTTGCATCACGTCACCGACGCCGGGTTGGAGTACTCGGTCGGGTTCCCCGCCTTGGGCACGGTCAAGGCCGCGGTCGAGGCGATCCCGCGGCAGGCGTGGCGAGCCGCCGTCGATTCCGACGGAAACCCTCGCGCCGGAGCCCAGGTCGCCGAGCTCACCGCCTGGATGCCGACCCCGACGAAACCGACCCGCTCGCCGGCCCGGTTCGGACCCCAGCACTGGCCCGAGGGCATGCGGGTCATCGCGCGGCGCGAACGCCCCCACCCCGGCGCACAGTTACGGCTGACCGACCACCAGGGGTGGAGGATCACCTGCTTCGCCACCAACACCACCGGCGGCCGGCTGGCCGAGCTCGAGGTCCGGCACCGGCTGCGTGCCCGCGCCGAGGACCGCATCCGCGCCCTGAAAGACACCGGCATGCGCAACCTGCCCTTCCACGGCTACACCCAGAACCAGATCTGGCTCGAGATCGTCGCGCTGGCCGCCGACCTGCTCACCTGGACCCAAACCCTGGCCTTCGACGAACACGAACCAGCACGCCGCTGGGAACCCAAACGGCTCCGGCTCAGGATCCTGGCCGTCGCCGGACGGATCATCCGCACCGGACGCCGACAACAACTCCGACTACCCCGCGCCTGGCCATGGAACCGGCTCATCGACACCGGCTGGGCCACACTGCGAACCACCTGACCATCAGACCCCGGCCCGACAACCGAGGAACCCGGAGAGCCGGCGGACCCAGCGCCGGCAACCGAGCACGCCTCCCCGAAGCCGCCCCCACACGCACAAACCTCAACAGCAACCCAGCGGCCAGGCGAAACATCGAGGCTAGGGGGTGTCCCGTGGATATTGGTGGATGCGGGCGGCGTCCAGGCGTCGGTCCAGCAAGGCGTCGAAGTAGCTCAATGCGGCTCCATGGGTGATGACACAACGCAGCTGGTCGGCGTCTGGGCGTCGATCCGCGCCGCCGAAGATCCACGGGACACCCCCTAGCAGCAGTCGCAGTCCGGCCCGCAGCCGTCGGCCTCGGGGTCGCGCAGCAGCGCGCCGGCCGACGTCGCGCACGAGTCGCCGCGCCAGGCCTCGATGCCCTCGCGGACGGCGAACCCCGCGATGGCCAGCGCCGCCAGCGGGTCGGCCCACCACCAGCCCAGCGCGGAGTTCAGCACCAGCCCGGCCAGCAGCACCGCCGACAGGTAGGTGCAGATCAGCGTCTGCTTCGAGTCCGCGACGACGGCGGCGGAGCCCAGCTCGCGCCCGGTCCGCCGCTCCACGTACGACAGCGCCGGCATGACCGCCAGGCTGACCGCCGCCAGCACGATGCCGACCGAGCTGTGCTCGGGCTCCGCGCCGCCGGCCAGCGCCCGAACCGCCTCGAACCCGACGTACGCGGCGAGGGCGAAGAACGAGAACGCGACGATCCGCAACGCCGTGCGCTCGCGCGCCTCGTGGTCGCGGCCGGCGAACTGCCAGGCGATCGCCGCCGCGGACACGACCTCGACGACGGAGTCCAGGCCGAACCCGATCAGCGCCGCCGACGACGCCGCCGCGCCGGCCGTAATCGCCACGACCGCCTCGACGACGTTGTAGCCGATCGTCGTCGCGACGACCAGGCGCACCCGGCGGCGCAGCACGTCGCGCCGCCCCGTGGTCACCGGCATGTGCACCCCTCCGGCCCGCAGCAGTCCGGGTCGACCACCAGCACCAGCCGCAGCAACTCGCCCAGCGCGACGCCGAGGTGCGCGTCGGCCAGCCGGTACCGCGTCCGCCGCCCCTCCGGCTCGCCGTGCACCAGGCCGCAGCCGCGCAGGCAGGCGAGCTGGTTCGACATCACCTGCTTCGAGACGCCGAGCGCGGCGGCCAGGTCGGACGGGAACGCCGGCTCGTCACGCAGCGCCAGCAGGATCCGCGCCCGGGTGCCGTCGGACAGCGCGTATCCCAGCCGCGCCAGCGCGTCGGTGTGTTCGGCGGTCACCGTCATGCGACGGACAGTACAGCAAACGCTGTACTCAGGGAACCCGGGCGGTCAGCTGGATCAGCTCGGGCTCGCAGCAGCCGGAGCCGCCCGAGCCGCCGCAGACGCCGGTCTCGGGCAGCGTCAGCTCGACCCGCTCGGCCGCCGCGTGGTCGCCGGCGAACGCCGCGGCGATGCTGCGGACCTGCTCATAGCCGGTGAGCGCGAGGAACGTCGGCGCCCGGCCGTAGCTCTTCATCCCGGCGAGGTAGACCCCTGGCTCGGGGTGGGCCAGCTCGCGGACGCCGTGCGGCGGGACGGTGCCGCAGGAGTGCACGGCCGGGTCGATCAGCGGCGCCAGCCGGACCGGCGCCTGGACCACCGGGTCCAGCTCCAGCCGCAGCTCCGACAGCCAGGAGAGGTCCGGGCGCAGCCCCGTCAGCGCGAGGACGTGGTCGACGGCGCCGACGGAGCGGCCGTCGGCGGCGACCAGCGTCAGCCGTCCATCCGCATCCGTGTGGACCTCCGCCGTGCGGAAGCCGGTCAGCACCCGCACGCCGCCCGCCTCGACCGCCGCACGGGCGCGGTCGCCGAGCCGGCCGCGGGCCGGCAGCTCGTCGGCGGCTCCCCCGCCGAAGGTGTCGCCGATGCCGCCGCGACGCAGCAGCCACGTCACCGATGTGTCACTGTTCCGGCTGGTCAGCGACACGAGAGCGGTCAGTGCGGAATGCCCGTTCCCCGCGACGACGACGTGCCCGCCGGGGCTCGCGACGGGGATCCGGTAGCCGATCCGGCCGGCCGCGGCTGCGGCCCGCTCCCCCAGCGCCGGCAGCCCGTCGCCGCCCAGCGGGTTCGGCCGGGTCCAGGTGCCGGTCGCGTCGATCAGCCCGCGGGCGCGGACCCGCTCCTCCCGGCCGTCGGCGTGCCGGACGTGGACGGTGAGCGACTCGCCGTCGCGACGGGCGGCGCCGACCACCTCCGCGCCGGTCCGCACCCGATCGCCGAGCGCGGCCGCCAGGGGCTCCAGATAGTCGCGGACCCACTCGGCCCCGGTCGGGTACACGTCGTCCGGCGGGGGCGCCCAGCCCGACGGCGTCAGCAGCCGCCGGGCGGCCGGCGCCACCAGCTCCGGCCAGGCCGAGAACAGCCGGACGTGGCCCCACTCGGCGACCGCCGCGCCCGCCGTCGCGCCCCGCTCGAACACGACGACCTCGACACCGCGCTCGGCCAGCTCCGCCGCGGCCGCCAGGCCCACGGGGCCGCCGCCGGCCACCACCACCGGATCCGTCATGACTCACTCGCTTTCATCGACAATCTTCGATGAACAGGATGGCGCATTCATCGACGTTTGTCGATAAAATGCGTCGCATGACGACCCTCCCGGCCGACGACGCCGCCGAGTATGCCGACTGCTTCGCCGCCCTCGCCGACCCCACCCGGGTCCGGCTGCTGCACGCCGTCGCCACCTCGAACGGCGGGCTGACGGTGGGCGAACTGGCCGATGGGCTCGGCATCGGCCAGTCGACCGCCTCGCACCACGTGCGCAAGCTGGCGGCGGCACGGTTCGTGTACGTGGAGAAGGCCGGCACCAGCACCCGGGTCACGGTCAACGAGGCCTGCTGCACCGGCCTGCCGCACATGGCCGACGTCGTCATGGGCGTCGCCGGCGCGGTGCGGCCGTGCTGCCCCGACGACGTGCCGGCCGACGTCGCGGTCCGAGCGCTCACCGACGACGACTGGCCGGCGGTGCGGCGGATCTACCGCGAGGGCATCGACACCGGCATCGCCACGTTCGAGACGTCGGTGCCGTCGAGCAGCGGGCTGGCGGCGCGCTGGCTGCCCGGGCACCGCTGGGTCGCGGAGGTCGGCGGCGACGTCGTCGGCTGGACCGCCGTCGCACCCGCCTCCGGCCGGGACTGCTACCGCGGCGTCGGCGAGACGTCGGTCTACGTCGCGAGCGAGGCGCGCGGCCGCGGCGTCGGGAAGGCGCTGCTGCGCCGCCAGGTCACGGCCGCCGACGCTGCCGGCATCTGGACGCTGCAGACGTCGGTGTTCACCGAGAACCGGGCCAGTCTGTCGCTGCATCACCAGGCCGGCTACCGCACCGTCGGCGTCCGCGAGCGGATCGCGCAACGCGACGGCGCCTGGCACGACACCGTTCTGCTGGAGCGGCGGGCATCATGATCGCATGACGGCACTCAGCTCCGCGGCCGGCGACGCGATCCTCGCCGCGAACTTCGCCCCCTGGGTCCAGGACCTCGGCCTCGCCGTGGTCGACATGAGCGAGTCGCATGCGACGCTGCGGCTGCCGTGGAGCGACCGGCTGGCCCGCGAGGGCGGCGCCCTGTCCGGACAGGCGCTCATGGCGGCCGCCGACACCGCGACGGTGCTGGCGCTCAGCACCGCGCTCGGCGGCTACCGGCCGATGACCACCGTCCAGCAGTCGACCACGTTCCAGCGTCCGGTCGTCGACGCGGACGTGCTGGTGACGGCGCTGGTCAGCAAGCTCGGCCGCACGCTGGCGTTCACCGAGGTCACGATGACCGCGGACGACGACGACCGCACCGTCGCCCAGGCGGCGACGGTGTACGCGCTGCTCGGCTGAGGCGCCGCCGTCAGGAGAAGCCGGTCGGCAGCCGCGGCGTGTACGGCGCCTCCAGCGCGTCCACCTCGTCGTCCGTGAGCTCGACGTCGAGCGCCGCGACGGCGTCGGCCAGGTGGTGCGGCTTGGTGGCGCCGACGATCGGCGCGGTGACGACCGGGTTGCGCAGCACCCACGCCAGCGCGACCTGCGCCATCGGCAGGCCGCGCGCCTCGGCGACCCGCTGGACGGCGTCGGCGATCGGCTTGTCGGCCTCCTCGGTGTAGCGCTGTTGCATGAGCGTGTCGACGTCGCCGCGGGTGGTGCGCTCGCCCCACGGCCGGGTCAGCCGGCCCTTGCCCAGCGGGCTCCACGGGATGCTGCCGACGCCCTGGTCGGCGAGCAGCGCGAACAGCTCCCGCTCGTCCTCGCGCTGCATGAGGCTGTACTGGTTCTGCATCGAGATGAACCGGGTCCAGCCGCCGAGGTCGGCGGTGTACTGCAGCTTCGCGAACTGCCACGCCCACATCGACGACGCGCCGAGGTAGCGCACCTTGCCCGCCTTGACGACGTCGTGCAGCGCCTCCATCGTCTCCTCGGCCGGCACCTCCGGGTCCAGCCGGTGGATCTGGTAGAGGTCGACATAGTCGGTGCCGAGCCGCGCCAGCGACGCGTCGATCTGCTCCATGATCGCCTTGCGTGACAGCCCGGAGCCGCCGGGGCCGTCGTGCATCGGGAAGAACACCTTCGTCGCCAGGACGATGTCCTCGCGCCGCGTGTAGCGCCGGATCGCCCGGCCCACGATCTCCTCCGACGACCCGTAGCCGTAGGTGTTCGCGGTGTCCCAGAACGTGATGCCGAGGTCCACCGCCTGCCGGAAGATCGGCTCGGCCGCTGTGTCATCGAGTGCCCAGTCGTCGTAGCCGCGGGACCGGTCGCCGAAGCTCATGCAGCCGAGCACGATGCGGCTCACCTTCAGGCCCGAGCCGCCGAGCCGGGTGTACTCCATCTCCGCTCCCTGTCCTCGACGCTGCCGACCGGCTCCATCCTCCCGTACGGCGCCTTGGCACGCCCGAGCGCTCCACAACCCGGACGAATCGGTCGCCACAACGACGCCTCAGCGTGCCAAGGCGGCCGCAGCGGCCACTCAGGTCACTCGAGCTGCCGACCGGCTCCATCCTCCCGTACGGCGCCTTGGCACGCCCGAGCGCTCCGCAACCCGGACGAATCGGGCGGCTCAACGACGCCTCAGCGTGCCAAGGCGGCCGCGGCGGCTACTCAGGTCAGTCGAGCGACGTTGCCACGCCGAGGTCGAGGCGGCGGATCCGCGCCCGGACGTCCGGCGGCGCGGCCGCGAGGGCGGCGTCCAGGCCGGCCGGGCCGTCGGCGAAGTGCGACCAGCCCTCGTAGTGCACCGGAACCGCCAGCCGCGGCCGCAGCGCCGCGACCAGCGACACCGCGTCGCGGCCGGTCATCGTGTAGCGCAGCGGCCCGCTGACGCCGAACCGCACGCCACCCACATGCACCAGCGCGACGTCCACGGCCAGGGACGACGCCACCGACCGCAGCGCGCCATAGAGGACGGTGTCGCCGGTGATCCACAGCGCGACGTCCGAGGCGTCGCCCAGACGCAGCGCGAAGCCGACCACGTCGCCGACGATCGGACGGGACAGCGGCGGGCCGTGCCGGGCCGGCGTCGCGGTGACGGAGAGGTCGGGCCGGCCGCGCCCACCCGGCAGCACCGTCGACGCCCCGGCGATGAGCCCCCGCACGCCGCCGGAACCGGCGCCGCCCAGCCGGCGCGCTCCGGACGCCGTCGTCACCACCACGTCCGCCGACTCCAGCAGACCCCGCCCGAGCCGGTCCAGGTTGTCGGCGTGGTGGTCGTGCGTCAGCAGCACCGCGTCGACCCGGCCGACGTCGGCCGGGTCGACGGCCGGACCGATCAGCTTGCGCGACGACGAGCCCCGCCCGAAGGAATATCGGCCGCCGGGCGGGTCGAACGTCGGGTCGGTCAGCAGCCGCCACCCGTCCACCTCGATGAGGACGGTGGGGCCGCCGATATGGGTGAGGATCAACGCGCGTGCTCGACAGCCCAGGCGAGGACCTCGTCGGCGATCCGCTCCCAGCCGTCCTGCGCCGGCAGCAGGTGCGCGTAGCCCTCGTACTCCCGGATCTCGGTGACGGTGTCGGACTTGTAATGCTTGAGGTTCGACTGCTGGATCGCCGGCGGCATGATGTGGTCCTCGCTGCCGGACACGAACAGCAGCGGCGCACGGTCGTCGTTCTTGTAGTCGACCCAGGTCTCCTGCGGGCCGGGCTGGAAGTTGGCCAGCACGCTCCCCCACAGGATGCCGCCGTTGGCGGGGATGTGGTACCGCTCGTACAGCGCGTTCGACTCCTCCTCGGTGAAGGTGTTGGTGAACGCGTAGTGCCACTGCTCGGCCGTCAGTCCGACGGCCTTGTGTCGGTTGGCCGGGCTCTTCAGCACCGGGAACGTCGACTTGACCTGCGAGAACGGCACGACCTTGACGCCCTCGGTCGGCGCGGAGTTCAGGGCGACACCGGCGGCGCCGAACCCGTGGTCGAGCAGGATCTGGGTGAACGCGCCGCCGGCGGAGTGGCCCATGATGATCGGCGGGCGGTCCAGTTCGCGGAGGACGGCCTCGATCTTCTCGATGATCGCGGGGACGGTGACGTCGACGATGATCTGCGGGCTCTCGCGCAGCGCCTCGACCTCCACCTCGAAGCCCGGGTAGCCAGGCGCGATGACCTTGTACCCCTTCGCCTCGTAGTGGGTGATCCAGTTCTCCCAGCTCCGGGGCGTGACCCAGAAGCCGTGCACGAGCACGATGGTGTCCGGTTCCATGGTGCGATCATCGTGGGCAACGTCCTGGCCAGGCACTACGCTGAGCGTCAGAGTTCCCACGATTCGCGCCACCGGGGGGTAGCAATTGGGGCGTCACCGCGTGGCCGTGCTCGTGCTCGGCGGGACGTTCGTCCTCGACCTCGCAGTGGCGGTGCAGGCGTTCGGTCGCCGCCCGTCGGTGTTCGCCAAGATCCGCGACGAGCCCGAGACGCCGTACGAGATCGGCGTCTGCGGCCAGGCGCCCACCCCGACGTCGCTCGGCTTCACCATCGCGGACCTCAAGCCGCTGGACTGGATCGCCGGCGCCGACACCGTCGTCGTCCCCGGGCTGGAGGCGCCGTGGGCGCCGCAGGACCCGGCCGTCCTCGCCGCCGTCACCCGGGCCGCGGCCGACGGCGCCCGGCTGGTCTCGCTGTGCGCGGGCGCGTTCGTGCTCGGGCAGGCCGGCGTACTCGACGGGCGCCGCGTCACGACCCACTGGGCGCTGGCCGACGAGTTCCGCGCGGCGTTCCCGGCGACCGAGCTGGTCGAGCACGCCATGTACGTCGACGACGGCCAGGTCCTGTCGTCGGGCGGCATGCTCGCCGCGGCCGACCTGTGCCTCTACGTGCTCGGCCAGGACCACGGCCAGTCCTACGCCAACGATGTCTCCCGGGTGCTGGTCAGCCCGCCGCACCGCACCGGGGGCCAGGCCGTGTATGCCCGGCCCCGCCCGCGCCCGGCCGGCCCGCTGGCCCCCGTCCTCGACTGGCTGGACGAGCACCTCGCCGAGCCGCTCAGCGTCGGCGCCGTCGCCGCGCAGGCGCACATGAGCCCGCGCACGCTGGAGCGGCGGTTCCGCGAGGAGACCGGCGACAGCCTGGCGGCCTGGCTGGCCCGGCGGCGGGTCGAGCGGGCGCGTGTGCTGCTCGAGGACTCCCGGCTGACGGTGACGCAGGTCGCCCACGCCGCCGGGTTCGGCTCGACGGAGTCGATGCGCCGGCATTTCCACACCCACACCGGCACCACGCCGAGCGTGTACCGCGAGACCTTCCGCGGCGGCGCCCCCTAGCGGCGTAGCCTGCCGGTGTGGACGACGAGGATCGCATCGCCCTGTTCCTTGACTACGAGAACCTGGCCATCGGCGCCCGCCAGGACCTGAGGCTGGCCTTCGACGTGCGGCCGATCGCCGACGCGCTGGCCGAGCGCGGCCGCGTGGTGGTGCGGCGGGCGTACGCGGACTGGTCGTACTTCGACGAGGACCGGCGGATGCTCACCCGCTCGCACGTCGAGCTGATCGAGATGCCGCAGCGGATGGGCACGTCGCGCAAGAACGCCGCCGACATCAAGCTGGCCGTCGACGCGGTGGAGTTGGCGTTCGTGCGCGACTACGTGTCGACGTTCGTCGTGTGCACCGGCGACAGCGACTTCACCCCGCTCGTGTACAAGCTGCGCGAGCTGAACAAGAGCGTGATCGGCGTCGGCATCCGGGCGTCGACGTCGGCGCTGCTGCCGCCCGCGTGCGACGAGTTCCTCTACTACGACGACCTGGAGGGGATCGAGCCGCCGCCGGTCGCGGAACCGGCGCCGGCCGGCGACCGGACCGACCGGCCGGACCGCGACCTCGACGACCTCGCCGGCGTCGTGGCGCAGAGCGTCGCCGGGTTGCAGCGCACCGGCGGCCCGGTGACGGCGTCGACGCTGAAGCGGACGCTGCTGCGCAAGGACCCGACGTTCAACGAGGCCGACCACGGCTTCCGCGCCTTCGGCGAGCTGCTGCGCCACCTCGCCGACCGGCACGTCATCGAGCTCGCCGACGGCTCGGCCAAGGGCGACCCGGAGGTGCTGCTCGCGTCGCTGGACGGCCAGCAGGAGGCGTTCGAGTTGCTCCGCTCGGTGGTCGAGGAGCTCACCGCGAAGCAGGGCCCGGTCGCGCTGTCCGGGCTGAAGGACCAGCTGCGCCGGGTGCGGCCCGACTTCGGCGAGCAGGCGCTCGGGTTCCGCAGCTTCCTGCAGTTCGCCCGGGCCGCCGCCACCACCGGCGCGATCGAGCTGCGCTGGGACGACGCCGCCGGCGACTACCTGCTCACCGTCACCTGATCGTTCTCTGGAGAACGATCAGGTGACATTCCGGGCGCAGCCGTCCAGCCTGTCACCTTTGGTTGACACGCTCGCACCGTCAACCTATGTTGACACCATGACCGCGCAGGTAGCCGGCGACGCCGCGCTCGGGCTGCGGCTGGCCGGGCTGCTCGGCCGCCGCCACCCGGTCGCCGCGGCCGCCGTCGTCACCCCGTCCGCCGTCCGCACGACCGCCAACGGCGCGGGCCTGGACTCCGACTTCGAGCTCGCGTCGGTGTCGAAGGCGCTGACCGGCCTGCTCTACGCCGACGCGCTGGACCGCGGCGAGGTCCGGCCCGGCAGCACGCTCGGCGAGCTGCTGCCGCTGGACGACGCGCCGGTCGCGGCCGTCCGGCTGGACGCGCTCAGCACGCACCGCGGCGGCCTCCCCCGGCTGCCGGCCGCCGCGCGGCCGTGGCGGCGCACCGTCGAGCTGATGCGGCACGGCGTCAACCCGTACCGCGAGAGCCTGGACGAGCTGTTCGCCCAGGCCCGCACGGTGCGGGTGCGGCCGAGCCCGAAGCCGCGCTACTCCAACCTCGGCTTCGAGCTGCTCGGGCACGCGGTCGCCGCCGCGGCCGGCACGACCTACGCCGACCTGGTCCAGCAGCGGCTGGCCGGGCCGCTGGAGCTGACCGGCCTCTACGTCCCGGACGACGCATCGCGGTTGCGGCCGACGGCGCTGGCCGGACGCAGCCGCGGCGGCCGGCCGCGGGAGCCGTGGGCCAACGCCGCGCTCGGCCCGGCCGGCGGCGTCCGCGCGTCGATCGCCGACCTCGCCCGGCTGATCGATGCGCTGCTGGACGGGACGGCGCCCGGCATGGCCGCGCTGGATCCGGTCACGCGGTTCGGCGCCGGGACACGGATCGGCGCCGGCTGGGTCACGACGACGGTGCGCGGCCGGTCCGTCACCTGGCACAACGGCGCGACGGGCGGCTTCCGCTCCTGGATCGGCCTGGACCGGGCCGCCGACACCGGCGTCGCGATCCTCTCCGCCACCGCGGCCTCGGTCGACGGCCCCGGGTTCGGCCTGCTCTCGTCGCCCTGAACGGCCTGATATATGGTTGCACCAAGCAACCAATCCCCGCCCCGGCAGGAGCCCGCATGACAGCCACGGTCGTCGACGGCCGCACGGACACCCGCCGGACGCCGACACCGGGACTCACGCTGCTCGCGCTGGGCGCCGCCGGCCTGGTCGTGTCGCTGCAGCAGACGCTCGTGCTGCCGCTGCTCCCCCGGCTGCAGGCCGCCTTCGACACGTCCGTCACGTCCGTCACGTGGGTGTTCACCGCGACGCTGCTGGCCGGCGCGGTCGCGACGCCGCTGCTGTCGCGGTTCGGCGACATGTACGGCAAGAAGCGCATGGTCGTCGTGACGATGGCGCTGCTGGTCGCCGGCTCGGTGGTGTGCGCCCTGTCGGACTCGCTCGGCGTGCTGATCGCCGGCCGGGCCCTGCAGGGCGCGGCGTCGGCGGTGATCCCGCTGGCCATCGGGATGATCCGGGACACCTTCCCGCGCGAGCGGGTGATGGCGTCGATCGGCATCGTCAGCGCGACGCTGGGCATCGGCGGCAGCGCCGGCATGCTCGTCACCGGCGTCATCGCCGAGCACACCAGCAGCTACCACCCGGTGTTCTGGATCTCCGCCGGCATGGGCTGCCTCGCGCTGGTGCTCGTGCTCGCGTTCACCGGGTCCACCGGCACCCGGCCGGGCGGCCGTCCCGACATCGCCGGCGCGGTGCTGCTGGCCGGCTGGCTGGTCGCGCTGCTGCTGGGGATCAGCCAGGGCAACACCTGGGGCTGGACCGACGCGCGCACGCTCGGCCTGTTCGCCGCCGCAGTCGTGGTCTGCGCGACGTGGGTGCTGGTGGAGCGGCGGGTTCGGGAGCCGCTCGTGCACCTGAAGCTGCTGACCGGGCCGCGGTCGCTGTCGGCGAACCTGGCCTCCGTGCTGCTCGGTTTCGCGATGTTCGCCGGGTTCACGCTCGTGTCGAGCCTCATCCAGACGCCGTCGGCCGTCGCTGGGTACGGCCTGTCCGGCCAGGTCATCGACGTCGGGCTGTACATGTTGCCGAGCACGGTGACGATGCTGCTCTTCTCGGTGCTGGCCGGACGGTTCGAGGCCCGGCTCGGCGCCGCGTTCACGCTCGCCGTCGGCGCGCTGTTCGCCGCCGTCAGCTACGTGTGGCTGGCACTGAACCACGACACCGCGCTGGAACTGATGATCTTCAGCGGGATCCAGGGCATCGGCTTCGGCGTCTCCTATGCGGCGCTCGGCACGCTCGCCGTCGAGCACGTCCCGATGAGCCAGAGCGGCATCGCCAGCGGCATCAACTCACTGGTGCGGACGGCCGGCGGGAGCGTCGCCAGCGCCGCGACCGCCGCCATCCTCACCGCCCAGCTGATCGAGAACACGGCGATCCCGCAGGTCGACGGCTACGTGATCTAGTTCGTGCTGGCGGCCGTCGCGGCCGCGCTGACAGCCGTCATCGCCGCCGTCCACGGGGTGCGGCACCGCCGCCCGGCGCCGGTGCCGCTCGCGGCTCAGCCCTCCGCCGCAGTCTCCGCCGCCACCGGCTCCGCTGTCGTCGGGACCAGCGGCGCCGACGGGGCTCGCCCGTAGGCTGGACCCCGCAGCGCCCGCCCCGGCCGGGCGCCGGTCATCGAGCCGTCACGCAGCACCGCGACCCCGGACACGAACACGTCCGACACGCCCTCGGCGAGCTGGCGGGGCCGCTCGAAGTTCGCCGGCGCCATGCTGTGCTCCAGCGAGAACACGATCACGTCGGCGACCGCGCCGTCGCGCAGCACACCCCGGTCCGGCAGCCCGAGCCGCTGCGCCGGGAACGACGACATCTTGCGCACCGCCTCCGGCAGCGACAGCAACCGCTCCTCCCGGACGAAGTCGGCCAGCACGCGGGTGAAGCAGCCGTACGCCCGCGGGCTCGGCGCCAGCCCGATGAACACCGCGTCACTGGCGATCATGCCGAGCGGGTGGCAGACGAACTTCCACAGCGTCATCGCGTGCGGGCTGGGCCGGGTGAACGTCGCGCCCGGGTTGGCCGCGACGAGCTCGCAGATCACCCGGCCGAGCGGGACGCCGAGCGTGCTGACCACCTCGGACAGGTACCAGCCCTCGAACCGGTCGTGCTCGGCGCTGGTCAGGTAGCCCAGCCGCAGGTCCGAGAACGGCGCGCTGGCGACGTACTGCCGGGCCGCCCCGCTGGACTCCACCTCGGCGGCGATGCGGTCCCGGGTCGCGGCGTCGGCCAGCCGTGCGCGCAGCCGGTCCGGCCCGCCCTCCTGGGCCCACAGCGGCAGCAGCCGGCTCAGCCGGGTCCCGCCCCACTCGTAGGTGTAGGTGTCGAACGTGACGTCCAGCCCGCCGTCGCGCTCGGCCTGCAGCAGGTCCAGCATCCGCTGCGCGCCGCCGGTGTAGGTGGCCCGGGCGGACCGGGAGAAGTGCGTCACCTGCAGCGGCGCGCCCGAACGGCGGGAGATCTCGGCCGCCTCGCGGAACGGGTCGAGGTAGGTGTCGCCCAGCCCGTAGCGCACGTGGGTGTGGTAGATCCCGCCCAGCTCGGCCGCCTCGGCCGCCAGCGCGACCAGCTCGTCGGTGGTCGCGTGCGCGCCCGGCGGGTAGTCCAGGCCGGTGGACAGCCCGAACGCGCCGTCGTACATCGCCTCGCGGACCTGGGCCCGCATCCGGTCCAGCGCAACGCCGTCCGCGACGCCGGGCTCCCAGCCCAGCGCGTTCACCCGCAGCGCCGTGTTGCCGACCATCGTCGCGACGTTCACCGCGAGCCGCCGGTCGTAGGCGTCCAGCTGGTCGCCGATCGACCGCCAGCCCAGCGGCTGCGCCGGCAGCCCGGCGATGCCGGCGTTCTGGTCGGCGAACATGGCGAGGTCCTCCGGCCGCTCGAACGGCGCGTAGGACAGCCCGTCGACGCCGATCACCTCGGTGGTCACGCCCTGGCGGACCTTCATCTCCAGGTCCGGGTCGCCGAGCAGGACGAGATCGGAGTGGCTGTGCAGGTCGATGAACCCGGGCGCGACGATGTGACCGGTGGCGTCGACGCGCTCGCGCGCCGGCACGTCCGCCGTCGAGCCGCGCAGCAGCGTCACCCGTCCGTCCCGGATCCCCACGGCGGCCGTGAACGCCGGGTTGCCGGTGCCGTCGACGACCGCGCCGCCCTCGATGAGGACGTCGAAAGGGCCCGTCATCGGGTGCCGCCGAGGTCCAGCACGAACCGGGGCTCGGAGCGCTCCAGCTCGTCGATCCGCAGCCGCGGGCCCAGTCCCGGTGACTCGTCGACCCGCCAGAAGCCGTCGACGACCTGAGGCGCGTTCTCGACGTAGCGCTCCCAGTACGGTGCCTGCTCCGGCGTCAGCATCGACTCGCTGAGCAGGAAGTTCGGCAGCGTCGCGGACAGCTGCCAGGTGGCGGCGCTCTGCAGCGGGCCGAACGGGTTGTGGAACGCGACGGAGATGCCGTGCGCCTCGGCCAGCGTGGCGATCTTCTTCGCCGCCGTCAGCCCGCCGCAGATGCCGACATCGGGCTGGGCGACGCCCACCGTGTGCTGCTCGATGAACGGCGCGCTGGCCAGGTGGTTGCCCCACCGCTCGCCGGCCGCGATCGGCGTGCTGACCCGGCTGGACACCTCGCGCAGCCAGTCCGGCCGCTCGTAGGGCACCGGCTCCTCGATGAACGTCAGGTCGTACGGCGCCAGCGCCTCGGCCAGCCGGATCGCGCTGGGCACGTTGAGCCGCCCGTGGCAGTCGACCATGAGGTGGACGTCCGGGCCGGCGGCCTCGCGGGCGGCGGCGAAGTACTCGGCGATGTAGCCGAAGATCCACGGCGGCAGCAGCTCGGTCTCGGTCTGCCGCGGCGGCACCAGCTGGGCGTTCTCGTGCCGCACGCTGGTGACCTTCTCGTAGAACCCGGGCAGCGTCGTCTTGACGGCGGTGAACCCGGCGGCGACGCGGGCCCGCACCGTCTCGGCCAGCGCCTCCGGCGACTCGCCGGCCCGGGCGTGGGTGTAGACGCGCACCTCGTCGCGGAACGCGCCACCGAGCAGCCGGTGCACCGGCACGCCGAGCGCGCGGGCGTTGAGGTCCCACAGCGCCATGTCGATGGCGCTGATGCCGATGGTCAGCAGCGTCCCGCCGAGAAACGCGTCTCGGTACATCCGCTCGCTGAGCTGCTCGATCCGGGTCGGGTCCTGGCCGCGCAGCTCGTCGCCCAGTTCCTCGAGCAGAGCCACGACCGACCGTGTCCGCCGTCGCATCGCGACCTCGGCCTCCCCGACCGCGCCGTCGTCGGTCTCCACGCGCACGTATACGGCGTTGTACAGGCCGAAGTCCACCGGCCACGAGCGAATTCGATCGATCTTCATGGCACCTCCTTCCTAGAACCTAGGACTTAGGTGTTTACTACGCAAGTACTGAACTATGCTCGTGCCCGGCCACACCCCGGCAACGGTCGAGAGGAAGTGACGCGACGGTGGCGCGATCCGGCGCAGAGGTGGACGACCCCACAGCCACGGCGAGCGAAGACGACCGCCTCACCCGGAGGCTGTCCGACCACGGACGCAGGGTGCCCCTGGGTGTCCAGGTGGCCGAGCGCATCCGGGCCGACATCTCCAAGGGCGGCCTGCAGCCCGGCGAGGAGCTGCCGTCCGAGGCGGAGTACGGCGAGCGGTTCGAGGTCAGCCAGCGCGTGGTCCGCGACGCGCTGCGCACGCTGAACAACGAGGGCATCATCTCGACCAGGCAGGGCAAGCGGGCCGTCGTGGGCAGCCTGCGCCCGGCCGCGATGAGCAACTACATCCGCTTCCTCGTCGACACCGACCCGTCGGCGATCGACGAGCTGATGGACTTCCGCGCCCTGCTCGAGGGGCACGCCGCCCGGCTGGCCGCCGAGCGCGTCACCGACGACGACGTCGCGCGGCTGCGGCAGGCCGTCGCCGAGGTGGTGAGGACCGGCGACGACCTCGAGGCGCGCGTCCCCGCCGACCTGCGGCTGCACGAGCTGATCGCCCAGCTGAGCGGCAACCGGCTGATCGACAGCATGCTCGAGGTCCTGGCCGAGACCCTGGCCGAGGAGCGCCGGCGCGGCGCCGAGATCTTCCAGTCCGCCGGCATCGGCCACGAGCAGACCAACGACCAGCACCTCGCGCTCGTCGAGGCGATCGCCGCCCGCGACGGCGACGCCGCCGAGCGGTGCGCCGTCGAGATCGTCAAGAGGGCGGGTTCCTACTGGTCCAGCACCACGTTCCATGGGCAGCCGCGCTGAGGCGTCAGGCGCCGGCGACTGGCCGGCGCCGCGCGCCGACGGCGCGGACTGCGCGTTCAGCGCGCTGACCGGGACCGGGGCGCCGCCCCGCGTCACCCGGAGCTGGGCCACCGGGGCCGACGTCCGGCAGGTCGCCGAGTTCGCCGGCCCGGACGGGGCCCCCTGCGTGCTGGTGCTCGCCGGCGCGACGCTGCAGGCGTGGCGCTGGTCCGGCGAACCGCTGTGGTCCGACGGCGTCTCCGCCGTCACCCGGGTGCTGCACGTGGCCGGCGCGACCGCGCTGGCGCTCAGCGGGGAACGGCTGGTGCGCCGGCTGGACCTGCTCACCGGCGCCGAGACCTGGCGCGGCGAGGCGCCCGACGGGACGAACCTGGGCGGTCCCGGCTCGTCCAAGCTGGCCGTCGTCGACGGCCGGCTGCTCTGGTTCGCCGCGCCCGGCTACGCCACCGCGATCACCTGCCGTGAGCTGCTGCCGGGCGGCGATGTCGCCACCCGCTGGGTGCACGAGTTCGACGGGCACTACGACGCCGGCTTCGGCCCGGTCATGGTGGTCGCCGACGTGCTCGGCGCCGGCACACCACAGCTGGTGCTGTCGACCCGGACCGGGTCCAGCTACGGGACCGGCGACGACGACGTCAGCACCGAGCGGCTGGTGCTCGGCCGCGAGGACGGCAGGCTGCTGCAGCTGCTGCTCTCGCCGTCGACCGGAGAGACGATCGCCGAGGTGGACTACCGGCCCGACCCCGGCGACTACCCGTGCGCGCGCCCGTACGGGCTGCTCACGACCGCCGCCGCGCCCGGCGGCCGGATCATCGTCATGGTCAGCTGCCAGGTCGAGGAGTACTACGCGGTGACGTCGGTCCGCGACGGCGCGTTGTCGCGGGCGTGGGGGCGCTTCGTCGAGAAGGACTGGCCGCACGACGCGCAGGAGCTGCGCCCCCAGGTGTCCTCCGTCGTCGAGCGGCCGGGCGAGAACCCGTGGCTGGTCACCGGCCACCACGACGGCATGACGTGGACGACGGTGGTCGACGACGCGGTGACGGGCGAGCGGCTGGGCTCGCTGCCCGGACACTACTTGTGGGGCATGTCGGGATCGGCCGCCATCGTCTCCCCCGCGGCCGTGCGGACGCTGAGCGGCGCGGAGCCGACCCTGTCGGTCGCACTGCCCTCGTTCGAGGTGGTCGCGTCCCACGACGGGCACCCGGTCACCTGCGGGACGGACGAGCTGCCGGCCGGGGTGTCGTTCCACGCCGAGCGGCGCTCGCTGGTGCCGCTCGGATCCGGCGTGGTGCTGCGGCTGCCGTCGGGCGAGGCGGTGGCCTGGTCGCCGGCCGACGGCTCGACCGTGCTGCTCGGGGTTTCCGACGTGGCCGCGGCTCATCCCGGGGCCGGTGGCGCCGTCGTGCTGGTGGACTCCGACGGCGTCCTGCACCGGACGGCGCCCGGTGGCGTCGTCCGGCCGTCGGGACGACGGGCCCAGGCGCTCGCCGCCGGGTCCGTGCTGCTCCTGGACGGCGAGCGGACCAGCCGGGCGGTGCTTCCGGACGGCACGGTGCACGCGCTGCCGGGGCGCGTGGTGGCGGCCGGCGGTGGCGTCGTCGCCTGCCTGACGCCCACCGCGGTCGAGTGCTGGCGGGTCGGACCTGACGGCGTGACCCCGGCCGGCTCGGTGGTCACCCGCGGCCGGCCGAGCCACGCGGTGCTGTTCGGCGACGCCCCGCTGCTGCTGGTCGCCGAGAAGACCGGCGTACACACCGCCGCCGTCGGCGTCTACCGGCTGGACGGGACTCCGCTCTGGCAGGACCTCGACCACGGTCCGCACCCCAACCTGCCCGCCGTGGCGCGGACCCCGCAGGGCCGATGGCTGGCCGCCTACGACGACCACGGGATCCTCACGGTGCGAGACGCGCACACCGGCGAGGTGGTGACGAAGGACGACTGGACCGCCGCCTACACCACCCCCGTCCGGATCGACGACCCGCCCGGCTGGCTGCGGGTCGGCGGCGTGCACGGGATCGACGCCATCGACGATGCCGGGCGGGTGCGGTGGCGGCACCACGGGACGCTGTGGCGGTACTTCCCCGGCGAGGCGGCGCTGGCCGGGACGGTGCTCGGCTGCATGACCCGCGAGGGTGCGCTGGACGCCTTCTCGGCCGTCGACGGACGCCCGCTGTGGAGCGTCGCGCTGGGCCCGGTGGCGTCCCGGCCACCGCTGGTGGCGGCCGACCTGGGCGCTGGGGCGGCGTTCGTCACCGGCACCGCCGCGGGCGAGCTGGTCGCCGTGGCCGTCGGCAGCGGTGAGCGGCTGGACTGGTCGGTGGGTCTCGGCGCCGCCGTCGAGACCCTGGCCGTCGCCGGACCGGGACTGCTGGCCGGCACCGCCGACGGGATCGTGCACGAGGTCGCTCTCTGACCGCTCCCATGATCATCAACCTTCTGCGACGTCAGAGCAGCCGCAAAGGTTGATGATCATGGAAACGTCTCCCCCGCTGAAACGGGGATGGACGCCGCATTTCCACTCGTGATAGGACCTAGGTCCTGAAACTAAGGTCCTAGGTCTGTGGTAAGGAGCTCCCCAATGCCACGTCGTCACCTGTTCCGCACCCTCATCGCCACCGCCGCCGCCGCGGGCATGGTCGCCGCGAGCCTCGGCCTGGCCGCGACCCCCGCGCATGCCGTCGGTCCCGCGGACGGCACCGTCATCCAGCTCGCCGACGGCAGCTACCTGCCGATCATGCCGGTCACCGGGCACGCCGGCGTCCTGGCCGTCGGCTACCGCGTGAGCGGCGGCCAGCTGCGCGCCTACGACCAGGACGGCGTCCAGCTGTGGGCGCGGTCCACCACCGGCACCCAGCTCAGCGGCGGCTACGACTTCGACGCCGACGGCTGGCCCGACGTCGCGGTCGTGATCTCCGCGACCACCGGCACCTGCGGCGTCAGCCCGCACACCACCACGACGCTGCACTTCTACCAGGGCGCGACCGGCACGCAGCACACGCCGCTGAGTCCCATGAGCGACATCTGCTGGTCGTTCCCCGGCACGACGCCGTATCCGACGCACCAGTGGTCGGAGCTGACGCCGCTGTGGGGCGACGAGACGACCACGCTGCTCGCGTCCCCGTACTACGCGACGACGTCGTGGTACCTCGGGTTCAGCGGCGGCGCCTTCAACGCCTCCAACGCGCTCTACTACCCGTCGACCTCGTCGTACGACGCGACGTACACGAACTCGCAGCCGAACACGTACCCGACCGGCACCGACTACATCCAGTACGCGCACGTGGCGAACGGGCTCATCACGTCGGTGAGCGGGCAGAACCGGGCCGTCTTCTGGACCACCGGCCGGGTCGTCCAGTACGCCATCGGGCCGCTCAGCAGCAGCCAGCTGGTCGCCGACCGCCCGTACCTGACCGGCGGGCGCACTGACATCGCCGCGCGCAACTACGGCCTCGTCGGGGTCGACCCGGGCAGCCCGAACTCCATCGCGCTGCTGGCCGGGACCAGCAACTACTCGCTCTACCAGGACGCCATCACCGGCACCCAGAGCTACGACGTCTGGGGCGGCATCGAGCGGCACGTCTCCATCTACAACGCGGCCGCGAACACCATCGACGACCGGTTCTTCAGCTACGCGCACGACGCGAGCGACGGGCACAAGTACCAGAACCGGGTCAGCTACCCGGCGCACCCGTTCGTGCAGCGCTCCGGCGCGTCGCGGCTGGCCTACAACGTCTTCCGGGACGGCCGCTGGCGGCTGCACGTCAGCCAGCCCGGCTCGACGACGTCGCTGTACGAGCTGGACGACGTGTTCCTGTGGGACATCGTCGACGTGAACGGCGACGGGACGAAGGAGTGGCTGATCAGCCCGACCCGCTACGCCTCCGACCCGCTGGGACCGTCGTACTACTTCCCGAAGTGGCAGACCAGCGCCTACCACTGGAACGAGACGTCGCTGACGCTGACCACCGTCGCCACCTTCACCGACGCGATCCCGTACCTGCAGAAGACGTTCACCACCGCGAACACGACCAGCAGCGACGGCTCGCTCGCGCCGGCGCACATCGTCGCCGACACCGGCGTGCGCCAGCTGCTGGTGCGCACGAGCTCCGGCACCGTCGAACGCCGCACGCTCTGACCCTTCCCCGCACGTGATCGGAGACGACATGCCCGCATTACGTCGCCGGACCTTCCTCGCCGGCGCCGCTGCCACAGCCGGCGTCGCCGCGCTGCCCGGCCTCGCCACCGCCGTCACCGGCGGGGCCGGCAGCACCCCGGGCCAGTGGCCGCTCCCCCGCGCCGACGCCCGCAACACCGGCCACCAGCCGCTCCCCTGCGGCCTGCGCCGCCAGCCGAAGGTCGTCGCCAGCACCTACCTGGGCGGGTCGACGCCCTGGGTGATGGCGGCGGACCTCGACGGCGACGGCTCGACGTCGCTGCTGTTCATCACCGCCGGGTCGGTCGTCGCCACCGGGCCGGCGCTGGAGCCACGCTGGACGGCGCCGGGCCTGGCGCCCTCCGACATCGCCGGCGTCTACGACCTGGCCGGCGACGGCGGCCGCCAGGTGGTCGTCGTCGGCACGACGACCGTGACGGTGCTCGACGCGGCCACCGGCGCGAACCTGTGGACCCGCGACTTCGGCGCCGTCGTCGCGCTGACCTGGATGAGCATCGGCCCGATCGCCGACGGCGTCGCCGGCCAGCAGATCGTCGTCTGGCCGTACCTCAGCACGCACGGCATCGCGATCGCGTTCGACGGCGGCGTCGCGCAGGCCTACGAGCTGTGGCGCACCACGCCCGAGTACGAGGACTGGGCCTACGCCCCCGAGCTGGTCATCGGCGACATGGACGGCGACGGGCGGACCGAGCTGGTGATCGCCGCCTACGCGTCGATCCGCGCCTACGACGGGACCACCGGCGCGCTGCGCGACACCGGCTCCGGCTGGCGCGGGCGGGCGGACTGGAAGGCCGGGCCGGACATCGACGGACGCAACTACGGCCAGATCCAGCTGATCGAGCTCGACGGCGACGGCCGGCTGGAGCTGGTCGAGGTCTGCGACGGCGTCACGCTGCACGTCGCGGCCGTCGACAGCGACGCCGACGGGCTGGGGCTGCTCTGGGACGAGTTCGTCGAGTTCCCCGAGAGCGGCAAGGCGCTGCGCACCACCGTCAACGGGATCGGCGACCTCGACGGCGACGGGCGGGTCGAGATCGCGGTGTCGGTGTTCGACCACACCGGCGACGGGCGCTGGCACGTGCTGGTCGTCGACGCCATCGACGGGTTCGGCACGGTCAAGGCCGACCTCGCCGACCGGTATCTCTGGGGCGTCCAGGACCTCGACGGCGGCGGCACGAGCCAGTTGCTGGTCGGCGTCGCCACGAGCCAGACGCCGGCCGCCGTCGCGGACCTCGAGGTGTACGCGCTCGACCACGCCGGGGCCTGGGCGCCGGTGTGGTCGCTCGCCGGCGCGCAGTACGTCATGGATCCGCACACGCCGGTCCCGGCGACGCTGAGCCCGCACTCACGCACCGGCCGGTCCGAGATCCTGCGCGCCGGGCCGCTGGCCTCGTTCGTCGTGCGGACCGGCGGGCAGTTCCGCGGCTTCACCTACGCCGGCGGCGCGATCACCCAGACCTGGACCCGGGCCGACGACGGCGGCGTGCTGCACCGGGCCGGCGACCTGGACGGCAGCGGCACGGCGACGGTGCTGCTCCAACGCCGTTCGGGCGAGTTGGTCGCCGAGGACGCCGCCGGCGCCGTCGTCGGCACGACCCGGCTGGGCGCGCTGGTCTGCGACCCGATCGTCGCCGACCTGGACGGACGCGGCCGCAGCAGCGTCGTCGTCAGCGCATTCGACGAGATCCGGGTGCTCGACCTGCGCGGCAGCGCGTTCCGCGAGCGGTGGCGCGTGCCCGGCCGCGGCGAGTACGTGTACCTGGGTGGGCTGCAGTCGGCGACTGCGGCCGACCTCGACGGCGACGGCCGGGCCGAGGTGGTGTTCGTCGACGCGGACGGGGCGCGGTCGCGGCTGAGGGTGCTCGACGGGGCGGGGAACGAGGTGTGGAGCCACGTGTTCGCCGACCTGCCGGCGCCCACGTTCGCAGGCCCCAACGGCGTGTACCTGTGGACGTTCGGCGACTTCACCGGCGACGGGCACCTCGACGTCTACGCCGGCGCGAACAAGGCCGGCTACAACACTGAGGTGTCGCGCATCCTCGACGGCCGCGACGGCACCCTGCTGGCCACCCGCGACAACGACGGGCCCGGGCACGCGGGCGGCCAGTTCGGCCCGTGGGTCGGCCCGCCGGCGGCGGCGGACACCGACGGCGACGGCGTGGACAACGTGTTCTTCCTGGCCGCCGACCTGCTGTACGACGTCAACGGGACGGACTTCGCCGACCCGGGGATCGTGCAGGGGCACGTCGGGCTGTACCACACGCCGATCCTGGTGGACGTCGACGGCGACGGCGCGCTGGAGGTGGTGCTGGCGGCCGGGTACGACTACCTGGACGTCGTGACGTTCGCGTCGTCGCCGGCCGGGAGCACGCTCTGGCGGGTCGCCACCGCGCCGGGCGCGCACCTGGGCCACCAGCCCGGCATCGCCGACGTCGACGGCGACGGCCGCATGGAGCTGGGCGTGCTGCTCAACGACGGCTCGTTCGAGTGCCGCGACGCCGCCACCGGCGAGCTGCTGTGGACGCACGACCTCGGCTCGGCGGGCAGCTCCGTCATCACCGTCGACGCCGACCGGGACGGCCGGCCCGAGTTCGTCGTCGCCACGGCCGACGGCCGGGTCGTCTGCCTCGCCGCGGCGGACGGTCAGCCGCTGGTGAAGTGGACGGTGGAGATCGGCCACAAGCTCGGCGACGTCATCGCGGCCGACGTCGACGGCGACGGCCGCAGCGAGCTGCTCGTCACCGCCGACGACGGCTACCTCTACGTCATCGCCTGACGTCCGCTGGGTCACCTGATCGTTCTCCAGGGAACGATCAGGTGACCAACGCGCCACGTCAGTCCGGGAGCGAGCCGGCCTCGAGGAGGGACTGGACCCGGGCGGCCGGCACCACGTCGGCCGCCTGGACCAG
Source organism: Jiangella anatolica (assembly GCF_003236295.1). Classification (GTDB taxonomy): domain Bacteria; phylum Actinomycetota; class Actinomycetes; order Jiangellales; family Jiangellaceae; genus Jiangella; species Jiangella anatolica. Next base: position 68,975 of record NZ_POTW01000017.1, on the reverse strand, counting down.
CGGCGCCGGGCCACCGGCGGCCGCGGCGAGGAAGGCCCGGTCCTGCGCGGCGACGGCGGCGAACTGCTCGTCCGCGACCTCGCCGCCGTCGTAGACGACGGCGCCGTTCTCCCGCAGCACGGCGCCGTCGACCTGGAAGGTCAGGTCCGGCGCGATCACCAGCACGTCGCTGATCGAGGCCCGGCTGTGGTACGAGATCGCCACCGACGCCAGCCGGCCGTCGCCGGTCACGAGGGCGGCGGCGACGTCCATCGGCGAGCCGCTGCCCGGCCACGGCGGCCCCGCGGTCCCGGCGACGGTGACCGGCTCGGCCGGGCGCAGGTGCCACAGGGCCGCGTCGATGATGTGCCCGCCGTGGTGCCACAGCGCGCTGTCGGTCCAGTCGCGCACCTTCCCGGTCCAGCCGACGTCGCTCTGCCGCAGCATCAGCTGCCGCACCACGACCAGCGTCGGCAGCGTGCCGGTCTCCTCCAGTCGCCCGGCGATGCGCCGGTGCGGCTCCCAGTAGCGCAGCGTGTACCCGGCGGCGGCCACCCGGCCGGCCGCTGCTGCGGCGTCGGCCACCGACACCGACTCGGCCAGCGACAGCCCGGTCGGGATCTCGCACAGCACGTGCCGCCCGGCCTCCAGCACCGCCACCGACTGCGACGCGTGCAGGTGGCTGGGGGTGGCGACGATGACGGCCTCGACGGCGTCGTCGGCGAGCAGCTCGTCCAGCGTCGCGTACGTGCGCGGCACCCGGTGGGCCGACGCGAACGCGGCCAGCTCGTCCGGCTTCGGCCCGGCGACGGCGACCGGCGTGACGCCGATGCTGGCCAGGGCCTGGGCGTGCAGGTCGCCGATGGCGCCCGGCCCGAGGATCGCGACCCCGGTCATGACGATGCTCCTTCCGTGACGGAGGCGGGCAGCCCGAACACCCGGGCGGCGGTGCGGCCGAGGACGTCGGCCGCCTGCGCGGCCGACAGCCCCCAGTGCGACAGCGCCAGCTCCACCGCCGCCGAGTACTCACCCGGAGCCAGCCCGGCCCGGTTCCAGTCGCCGCTCCACATGATCCGCTCCGACCCGAACGCGGCCAGCGACCGCTCCAGGTACGGCAGCGCGTCCGGGTACGGGTACGGCGCCGCGGCGTTGGCGAAGAAGCCCGACCACATGATCGTGACGTTGGGCAGCGCGGCCAGCGCGAGCAGCCGGTCGAACGCCGCGATGTCGGCCGAGCCGGGGTGGTAGCGGAACCAGCCCAGGTGCTCCAGCCGGACCCGCAGCCGTGGCCGCTCGGCGACCATCGCGGCGAACCGGCCGGCGACGACGCCGTCGAACGGACCGGTGACGCTCGCCACCGCGGACTCCGAGTCGAGCAGGTCGAACACGGCGTCGCCGCTGCCGTCGGGCAGCCCCGTCGGCGGCACCCGCAGCCCGGCGAACCCGTCCGCGAGCACACCGCCGGCGTCCTCGACGCGGTCGACGATCGCGACGCCGGCGAACCGGGCCGGATCGGAGCGCAGCACGCCCCGCAGGTAGCGGTTGTCGGCGTTCCCAAGATGCTGCACCAGCACCGCGCCGGCGATCCCTGACTCGGCCATGACCGGCACGTAGTCCGAGATCGGCGGGTACTTCGGCGGGCCGGAGTGGACGTGCGCGTCGATGACGGCCGGGCTCATCCGGCGTCCACCGTGGCGCAGGCCGCCCGGAAGTCCTCCGCCGTCGAGGTGTAGCCGACGTTGCACTCGATGTGCCGGATCGCGACGAAGTTGGCCCAGCCGCCCTCGCGCGTCTCCGGCCACTCGAACGTCGACACGCAGTCGCGCAGCACGATCACCCGGTAGTTGCGGTAGAGCGCGTCGACGACGGTGGTGCCCAGGCAGAGCCGGCTGTCGAACCCGACGACGACGAGGTTGCGCACGCCGCGGTTGCGCAACGCGCTGTCGAGCTCGGTCTCGTGGAACCCGCTGTAGTACTGCTTGCGGACGAGGACGTCGTCGTCGTCCGGCGCGATGACCTTGGAGTGTTCCAGGATCGGCGTCGGCGGCTTCCAGTCGGTCAGCACGTCGACGCCGGTGACCCGCAGCGACAGGTTGCGCCACTCGTTGCCCTCGTCGATCCCGGGCGACAGGTAGTTGGTGAGGTAGACGGTGGGCAGCCCGACCGCGCGAGCGGCGTCCTTCACCGGCCGGATCCGGTCGCGGACGATGTCGCGCATCTCCTGGTCGACCGCGTAGATGCCGTCCAGCCCGTCGGCCGGCTCGTCGTCGAAGCCCGCGCCGTACACGTCGACGAGGAGCAGCGCGGTGTCGTCCAGGCCGAGCTCGAGCTCCTCCACGGCGTGGCCGAGCGGGTCGGCGATGGTCGGCTTGAGCCGGTAGTAGCGGCCGGGCAGGCGCAGGGCGGTCATGGTCGGTCGTCCTCCTCGACGGTGGAGTGGTCCCGGACGGCGTGCCGGTACAGCGCCTGGGTGCCCAGGTCGCCGCCGCCGGCGTCGGAGAGCCAGCGGTAGCGCTCCTGGGCGGACCGGCCGGCGGCGAGGTCGAGCCCGTGCTCGTCGCCCGCGGCCAGCGCCAGCGTCAGGTCCTTGATCATGTGGTCGACCTTGAAGCCGGGCGCGAGGTCGTCACTGGCCAGCCGCGGCCACATGAAGCCGAGCAGCGGGCCGGCGCCGAAGCCGCGGCCGACCACCTCCGCGACGACGGCCGGATCCAGCCCGAGCGCGCCGGACAGCGCCCACGCGTCCGCGATGCCACCGGCGATGCCGGCGATCAGCAGCTGGTTGACCAGCTTCAGGCTCTGCCCGGCGCCCGGCCCGCCGACCAGCACCGCCGTGCCGAGCTCGGCGAACACCGGCCGGGCCAGCGCGAACGCCTCCGGCGTGCCGCCGGCCATGATGGTGAGCGTGCCGGCGGCCGCGCCCGGCGGGCCGCCGGACACCGGCGCGTCGAGGGCCGCGACGCCCCGGTCCGCGGCCGCGGCCGCGATCCGGCGGGCCAGCTCCGGCGGGCCGGTCGACATGTCGGCGACGACGGCGGGCGGCTCGGCCGCGGACAGCAGCCCGTCCGGCCCGAGCACGGCCGCCTCGACGGTCTGCGGGTCGGGCAGGAACAGGATGGCCAGGCCGGCGCCGTCGCCGGCGGCCGCGGCGGAGTCCGCCCAGCCGGCCCCGGCGGCGAGCACGGGCTCGGCGCTCTCCTGCCGGCGGGTGTGCACGGTGACGTGGTGGCCGGCGTCGACCAGCCGGCCGGCGACGGGCAGCCCCATGAGACCGGTCCCGATGACGGCGATCCTCACCCGACCTCCTCGGACACGACGGACCGAACCGGCGCCGGCGGCTCATCGCCGGCGAAGTGACAGGCGACCGCGGACCCGCCGGCGGCGGCCCGCAGCGCCGGCCGCTCGGTCAGGCAGCGCTCCGGCCGGCCCAGCTGCAGGTGCAGCGGGCACCGCGACGCGTAGTGACAGCCCACCCCGGTGACCGGCTCCGCGCCGGCCACGGCGGCCGCGGTGGACTCACCCGCGTCCGGCGCCGCGGCCGGCGCGTCGGCCGCGCTGACCTCGGCGCTGTCCCGCTCACCCAGCCCGGGCACGGCCGCGATCAGCCGGCGCGAGTACGGGTGCAGCGGATGCTCCAGCAGCCGCTCACGCGGCGCCACCTCGACCAGCCGGCCCTGGTAGAGCACGGCGATCCGCTCGCACAGGAAGTACACCGCGCGCAGGTCGTGGCTGATGAACAGCAGCGACAGTCCCAGCTCGCGGCGCAGCCGGGCGAACAGGTTGAGCACCTGCGCCTGCACGGACACGTCCAGCGCGGAGACCGGCTCGTCGGCGACGATCAGCCGCGGGCCGAGGCTCAGCGCCCGCGCGATGCCGATGCGCTGCCGCTGCCCGCCGCTGAACTGGTGCGGGTAGCGGTCCAGCATCGACGCATGCAGGCCGACCCGCTCCAGCAGCTCGCCGAGGGCGGCGTCGCGGCCGCCCGGCGCCGGCAGTCCGTGGATCTCGTACGGGTCGGCGAGGATGTCGCGGATCTTGCGCCGCGGGTTGAACGCGTGCTGGGTGTTCTGGAAGATCATCTGGACGGTGCGCCGGTAGGCCAGCAGCTCGCGGCCGCTCAGCCCGCCGACGTCGCGGCCGTCGACCCGCACCGTCCCGCCGGTCGGGGTGAGCAGCTTGGCCACCACCCGGCCCAACGTCGTCTTGCCGGAGCCGCTCTCGCCGACCAGCGCCAGCGACTCGCCCGCGGCGACGCTCAGCGAGACGTCGTCGACGGCGAGATGCGTGCGCCGGCCCGGCAGCAGCGCGCGGCGGGCGCCGAACTCGTGCGACACCCGCTCGATGGACAGCAGAGGCTCGGTCATCGGCGCACCTCCTCCAAGGAGCTGGCATCCAAAGGGAAGTGACAGGCGGCCTGGACGGAGATCCCGTCGGCGCTGCCCGGCCAGGTCGAGGTGCACTCCTCCGGCTCGCCCAGCGACAGATGCCGGCGGCAGCGGGCCTGGAACCGGCAGCCGCCCGGCCAGGCGCCGGGGTCCGGCGGCATGCCGGTCACCGTCTCCAGCTGCTCCGGCGGGACGCCGCCCAGCGGCGGGATGCTGCCGAGCAGGGCGGCGGTGTACGGATGCCGTGGGGACGTGAGCACCTCGTCGACGCCGCCCTGCTCGACGACCTGTCCGGCGTACATGACGACGACCCGGTCGCAGATCTCCCGGACCGTGCTGATGTCGTGCGTGACGAACACGATCGCCGAGCCCAGCTCGTCGCGCAGGTGCACCAGCAGCTTCAGGATCTCCGCCTGGATCGACACGTCCAGTGCCGTCGTCGGCTCGTCGGCCAGCAGCAGCCGCGGCTCGTTCTGCAGCCCCAGCGCGATCGCCGAGCGCTGCTGCATGCCGCCGCTGAGCTCGTGCGGGTACGCGGCCAGCGCCTGCTCCGGCCGGGGCAGCCGGGCCCGCCGCAGCGCGTCCAGCGCCCGGCCGCGGCGCTGCTGCCCGGTGAGCTGCGGCTGGTGGGTGCGCAGGCTCAGCCGCAGCTGTCTCCCGACCCGGGCGACGGGGTTCAGCGCGGCGCCGGCGTCGGACGGGATCAGCGCCACCTGCCGCCCGCGCAGCGACCGCAGCACGGACGGGCCGGCGCCGAGCAGGTCCTTGCCGCCGAACGTGATCGAGCCGGCGGCGACCCGCCCGCCGGCCGGGAGCAGGCCCAGCAGCGCGAGCAGCGTCAGGCTCTTGCCGCAGCCGGACTCCCCCACGATGCCGACGATCTCCCGCTCGCCCACCTCGAAGCCGACGCCGTCGACCGGCCGGGACGTCGCCGCCCCGTGGCCGAACTCCACCGCGAGGTCGCGCACGCTGAGCAACGGCTGGCCGGTCATGTGCTGGCTCCCTGCGGGTCGAGCCGGTCGCGCAGCACGTCGGCCATGATGTTGATGCCGAGCACGACCAGCAGGATCGGGACACCGGCGATGACGCCGATCCACGGATGGCTGAGCACGAACCCGCGCGACTGCGCCAGCAGCGCGCCCCAGGACGGGTCCGGCGGCTGCACGCCCAGGCCGAGGAAGCCGAGCCCGGCCTCGTCCAGCACGGCGAATCCGAGCAGCACCGTCGTCTGGACGATGAGCAGCGGCAGCAGCGCCGGGACGATCTCCTTGCGGATGATCCGCCACGGCCCGGCGCCGATCACCCGGGCCGCGTCGGTGTAGGCGAGGTCGCGCACGCCGACGACGGCGCTGCGCACCAGCCGGGCGTAGAACGGCCAGAACGCGAGCCCGAGCGCCAGCAGCGTCGTGCTGAACGACGGCCCGAACAGGCCGACGATGCCGATCGCGACCAGCAGCGTCGGGATGGCGAAGAACAGGTCGACGACGCGCATGACGGCGAGGTCGACCCAGCCGCCCAGGTACCCGGTGAGCAGGCCCAGCGGGATCGCGATGGCCGACGCGAGGGCGACGGCGCCGAGCGCGATCAGCATGGTCATCCGGCCGCCGACGGCCATCCGGGTGAACAGGTCCCGGCCGAGGTCGTCGGTGCCGAGCCAGTGCTGCGCCGACGGTCCGGCGAAGCGCGCCTCCAGGTCCGTCGCGTTCGGGTCGTACCCGGAGATCAGCGGCCCGACCAGCATGAACAGGGCCAGGATGCCGAGCAGCGCGCCGCCGACCCAGATCTTCCAGCCCCGCTTCACCCGGGGGCCGGCGGTCGTCGCGGCCGCCACCGCCACGGCGCTCATGTGAGCCTCACTCTCGGGTCCAGCAGGCCCTGCAGGACCTCGGCGATGACGTTCACGACGATGAAGATCACCCCGTAGATCAGCATCAGCGCCTGGATCATCGGATAGTCGCGCTCGCTGACGCCGGCCGCGACCAGCCGGCCCATGCCGGGCCAGTTGAACAGCTCCTCGACGATGATCGAGCCGGCCAGCAGGAACCCGACCGTCAGCGCGATCGCCACGATCAGCGACGGCAGCGAGATCCGCAGCACCACGGTCCGGGCCACCGTGCCCTCCGGCAGGCCCTGCGCCCGGGCGTAGGAGACGCTCGGCTCGCCGCCGGTCTCGACGACGGCGGTGCGGGTGAGCCGGGCCAGGTACGGCGCGATCGCCAAACCCAGGGTCAGGCTCGGCAGCACCAGCAGCCGCAGGTTCTGCACCGGATCCACGTCGAACGGGACGTAGCCCTGGCTGGGCAGCCAGCCCAGCTGCAACGCGAGCAGCAGCATGAGCAGCGTGCCCAGCCAGAAGCCGGGGGTGGCCAGGCCGACCAGCGTGGCGCCGGTGATGACGTTGTCGGCCCGGCCGCCGCGCCGGAACCCGGCGTAGAGGCCGGCCGGGATGGCGATCAGCAGGCCGACCAGCAGGCCGCCGAGGGCCAACTCCAGCGTCGCCGGGATCCGGTCGATCAGGATGTCCGACACCGGCATCCGGGAGCGGTACGACAGCCCGAGGTCGCCGGTCACCACGTTGCCCAGCCAGCTGGTGTACTGCTGGTACCAGGGCTCGTTCAGGCCGAGCTGGTCGCGCAGCCGCGCGACCAGCTCCGGATCGCTGTTGACCCCCAGCATCGCGGTCACCGGGTCGCCCGGGATGACCCGGACGTAGGCGAAGGCCAGGATGCTCAGCCCGAACAGCAGCGGGATCGCGAGCAAGAGCCGACGTGCGATGTACTGGACCACCTGCGCCTCCCCCTAGCCGGCCGGCGCGGACGTCACTCGGACAGCGTCGCGTCGACCAGCGTGTACGAGTCGGCGTCGACGCCGGGCTTGTAGTTCTGCACCCGCTGCGTCATGCCGACCTGCGGCCACTGGTATCCCACCACGAGCATCGGCAGCTCGTCGGCCTGCCACTGCTCCAGCTCCTTGATGAGCTCGATGGACGTGGCCTCGTCGACCTGCTGCGCCTCGGTCACCTTCGCGTCGATCTCCGGGTCGGCGAGGTGCGTGGTCAGCGCGGTGAGCGAGCCGCCGGAGGCGAACCAGTTCGTGTAGAGGTCCATCGAGTCGGCCGCGCCGGCGCCGCCGTGGTACATCGTGAACAGGCCGTTGCCGACGTCGCCCCAGTAGGCGGCCGGGTCGTACTTGCGCGGCGTCACCTCGATGCCGACCTCCTGCAGGTTCTGCTGCAGGAGCTGAACGTGGCACTCGGCCGCGGGCCAGTTGCCCTCGTACGGGACCTCGAACGCGAGCGGGGTGCCGTCCTCGACGCCGTCGACGCCGTCGGCCACCCGGGTGCCGCCGCCGTCGGGCTCGACCCAGCCGGCCTCGTCCAGCAGGCTCGCGGCCTCGGCCAGCGCGTCCTCCCGGCTGTCGGCCCGGTAGGTGTTGATCTCCTCGTACGCCGCGTCCCAGGGACGCAGGATGTTGCCGTAGGTGACACCACCGGTGCCGAACCAGCAGGCCTCCTGCTTGCCCTCACGGTCGACGGCCCAGGCGACGGCCTGGCGCACGTCCTTGTTGTCGAACGGCGCCTTCGTCCGGTCCCAGCCCCAGAACAGCGGGGCCAGCTGGTCGGACTGGATGATCTGGAGAGTGCCCTCGGCCTTCAGCCGCTCGGCGTCGGAGTAGGCGACGCTCGCGACGTCGGCCGAGCCGGACTCCAGCGCGGCCGCGTTGGCCGTCGGGTCGTTGTTGAACGACACCTGGATGGTCGCGATGCCCGGCGGGCGGAAGTAGTGCTCGTTGGCGGTGAACGTCATCTGGCTCTTCGGCGTGTACTCCGACAACGACCACGGGCCGGACGTGACGGTCGGCATGGTGAAGTAGTCCGGGTCGGCGGTGACGGCCGCCTCGGACAGGATCGCCGCGTTGGCCGGGCGTCCGACCAGCGCGGGGAACGTGCTCATCGGCCCGGCCAGGGTGAACCGCACGGTCGTGTCGTCGACGGCCTCGACCGAGGTCAGCGTGCCCAGCTGGCCGGACAGCGCCTCGCCGTCCTTGGCCCGCTCGAAGGAGAACACCACGTCGGCGGCCGTGATCGGCGAGCCGTCGCTGAAGGCGATCCCGTCGCGCAGCGTGAACGTGTAGACGGTGCCGTCCTCGGAGATCTCCCACGACTCGGCGAGGGCGCCGACGATCTCGCCGTCGCCGTCCCGCTCGGTGAGGGTCTCGTAGATCATCGCCATCGGCACCCGGGACGCGTCGGCGAAAGCGGTGGCCGGATCGAAGCCCTGGGTGGGCTCCACCCCGAGCATCCGCAGCGGCCCGGCGGACTGGCCGCCATCGTCACCGCCGTCACCCGCCGCCGGATCATCGGTCGAGCCGCCGCCGCAAGCGGCGAGCACGACCGCGGCCACCAGGCCCGCGGCCAGGACTCGGAACTGACGCTTCGACATCACACGCTCCTTTTGGTGGGTCGATCCGCCGGAGGGGATGGACGGGAATCTAGGTTGACGCCAAAGTGTAGTCAAGTCTCTTGACATAGGTCCTATGTAAGGATTGGGTTACGACATGAGCGACGGCATCTCCCTGTCCGGGGTCCTCCCCGCGAGCCTGACGATGTTCGACGAGGCCGGCCGGCTGGACCGCCCGGCCACCCGCAGCCACCTGGAGTCGCTGGTCGACCAGGGTGCGCACGGCCTGGTGGTGGCCGGGACCAGCGGCGAGTTCGTGGCCATGTCCCACGACGAGAAGGTGGAGCTGGTGGCGACGGCGGTCGAGGCCGCCTCCGGCCGGGTGCCGGTCGTGGCCGGCACCGGGACCGCGTCGACGGCCGAGTCGGTCGAACTGACCCGCGCGGCCGCCGCCGAGGGCGCGGCCGCCGTGCTGGTGATCCTCCCCTACTACATGCGGCCACACCGCGAGGAGGTGCTGGCGCACATCCGTGCGGTCGGCGCGGCCAGCCCGGTGCCGGTGCTGCTGTACAACAACCCGGGCAACAGCGGCACCGCCGAGCTGGACGCCGTCGACGTCGGCCGGCTCTACCGCGAGGGCGCCATCCACGGCGTGAAGAGCACCTTCCCCACCGTCCACCAGGTGCCCGAGGTGATCGACGAGACCGGGCCGGACTTCGCCCTGTTCTACGGCGGGTTCATGGCGCCGCTGTCCGGCCTGGCCGAGGGCGCGCACGGCTGGATCAGCGGCGTGCTCAACGTCGCGCTGCCCGAGGCGCTGGCCCTCTACGACGCCGTGCGCGCCGGCGACCTGGCGACCGCGCGGCGGTGGGCCGCGGCCATCCGGCAGTACCGCTACCTCTACACCCGGCGCCCGCTCGGCGACGTCGGCGATCTCGCGCTCTACCGGACGATGCTGGAGCTGCGCGGCCAGCACGGCGGGCACTGCCGGCGCCCGCTGCTGCCCCTGACGCCGCAGCAGCGCACCGAGCTGGCCCGGATCATGACGCAGAACCCGGCCCTGCGCGGCGGGGTCACGGTCGGCGCCACACCACGATGACCAGGTCAAGACCGCTTCTGGTCCCCGGCGGTCAGCCCCCGGCGGCCCGGACGGCGCAGCGCCGGCAGTCCGGCCGGCCGCAGGCGGCGGCGCCGGGGTCGCGCCGGAACACGTCCGCCGCGGCGGCCAGCGTGCGCGCCGCCGGGTACGCCCGCCACCGGCTCGCCCCGGCCGCCGTCGTCAGCTCCACGTGCGCGAGCGCGGGCGCCAGCCGCTCGAACCCGCGCGAGCAGCTCCCGTGCCGGGTCGGCACCGGGTCCGGCGCACCGGCCACCCGGGCCCAGCGGGTCAGCGGCGGCAGTCCGGCGTCCTCCTCGGCGGCGTGCAGCAGCGTCAGCGCGTCGAGCCCGACCCCGGCCAGCAGCACGGCTCCGTCGCGCGCGGCCAGCTCACGCAGCGGCGCGAAGACGTCGTGGGCGCTCTGCCCGGCGACCAGCCGGTCCGCCAGCGGGCCGACCGCGGCGAACGACGACAGCGCGTTGCGGCCGCGGGCCCGCCCCGGCCGGGCCAGCACCGCCCGCGCGATCGCGCCCATCTCCGGTCCGATGGCGTCGTCCGCCGGGTCGTACCCGGCGGCCGGGCGGGTCCACGGGATCGAGCCGTCGTCCTCGGCGTTGTCCGGCAGCGGGACGTGCCCGGCCGGCGGTGGCGCGGCGAACACCGGGCTCTGCGCCGGCACGAGGAGCGTGCCGCCGCCGGCGAGCAGGCCGTCCACGACCGCGTCCGCTCCCCCGCGGACCCGCCCGAACGACGACAGCGACGAGTGCAGGCACACCGGCCGCCCGGCCAGCCCGAGCCGCGCCGCCGCGGCCCGCACGTCCGCCGCCGTCACCTCTGCGCTCATCCCGCCGCCCCGAACCTAGGTCTGATGCTGGAGGGCACATGCTAGTGGGCTATGTCAGTGACGAGAACGACGTCGCGATCGCGGACGTCGCCGTCGAGCTGACCGGCGCTGACGGCGTCGCGGTGAGCTGCCGGTCCGGCGCGAGCGGCCGGATCGACGCCGAGGTCGCGCCCGGCCGGTACGCCGTCGTGCTGTCCCGCGACGGCTACGGGCCGAAGCGCACCGCCGCCGACGTGGGCGCCGAGCCGGTCCGGTTCCGGCTGCTGAGCGACCGCACGTACGGCTTCGTCTGGCCGAAGGAGGCGACATCGGGCCGGACGGCGCAGATCCGGGTGTCCTGCCCGCTCCCCTACCGGCTCTCGTTGTGGCGCTACGGCGCCGAGCGGGAGCTCGTCGCGCCCCTGGGCATGGGCGAGCACGAGCCGGGCGCGACCGCGATCCCGCTGCCCGACGGCGACGTCGCCGGCTCCGGCGTGGACTGGTCGCCGGGCGAGTTCCCCGGCCAGCAGGTGGTCGCGCCGGAGCGCGGCGGGCTGTACTTCGTGCACGTCGGCGACGACGGCGGCGGCTTCCACGGGCTGCCGTGGATCGTGTCGCCGTCGACGCCGGCCTCAGAGGTGGCCGTGCTGGCCAGCGACCTCACCTGGGCCGCGTACAACTCCTTCGGCGGGCGCAGCAACTACCTCAACCCGGCCGGGCTGCCGGCCGTCCCCGCGGTCTCGCGCCGTCAGGACCTGGCCTTCTACGCCGACCCGGCGGCCGGTGAGTGGGAGGCGGAGCACTACCCGCCGCTGTCGTCGCGCCGCCCGGACCCCGACCTCAGCATCCCGCTCGCCGAGCAGGTCGACCAGCCGACCACCACCCGGCCGGGCGCCCATCTGGCCGCCGCGGACTGGCGGCTGCTGGCCTGGCTCGAGCGGCAGGGCTACGGCTACGACCTGTACGCGGAGTCCCGGCTGGACCGCGGCGAGGTGCCGCTGGACGCGTACCGGGTGCTCGTGCTCGGCTGCCACCCGGAGTACTGGACGTACGGCATGTTCCGGCAGGTGCGCGACTGGGTGCACGCCGGCGGGCGGCTGTTGCACCTGGGCGGCAACGGACTGAACTGCGAGGTCGAGCTGCTCGACGACGACCGGATGCTCGTGCACAACGGCGACACGCGCATGCTCGGTCCGGGGTCGGGGCCGGACTGGAGCCGGTTCACCGCCCGGCGCGAGCCGGAGGCGGCGTTGCTCGGCGTCGGCTACGACCAGCGCGGGCTGCTGACAGCGGCGCCGTACGAGGTGGTGGAGCCGGCGCACTGGGCGTTCGCCGGCACCGGGCTCGCCGCCGGCGACGTGTTCGGGCGGGAGTCGCTGAACGGCCGGATCCTCGGCGGCGCGTCCGGCCACGAGACCGACAAGCTCTCGCCGCACTCGCCGCCCGGCACGACGCTGCTGGCCCGCGGCCTGAACGCCGACGGCGGCGGCGCCCACCTGGTGCACGTGCCGGCGCTCGGCCGCGGCGAGGTGGTGTCCACCGGCTCGATCGCGTTCGTCACGTCGCTGCTGGTCGACGACGTCGTGTCGGCGCTGACCCGCAACGTGCTGGACCGCTTCCTGGCCGCCCGATGACGTTCCGCGACCAGGTGCTGGCCGGGATGCTGGTCGACGCCCGGCTGTGGGCGTCCCGGCCGGTGGCCGAGGACTGGATCGCGCCGGTCGCCGACGACCCGGTGTACGAGAACCTCTACGACCGGTTCTGGGCGATCATGTCCGACGCCGCCGTGCTCGAGCATCTCGCGCTGACGGCGCGGCTGGACGGCTCGCCGTGGGTCACCGACGCCGCGTCGGCGCGGCTGGCCGGCACGGCGCGGCGGTGGCGGCGGGAGGCGTCGCTGCCGCCGGACTACGGCACCGCCTACGCGACGACCAGGATCGTCAAGGCGCTCGCCGTCGGGCTCGACTGCGTGGGCGAGGCGCTGGCGCCGGGTGCCGCCGACGAGGTGACCGGTGTGCTGGCGGACTGCCTGCGCCGGCTGGCGGCGGACTGGTTCTCCCGGCCGGTGGTCCGCGGCCCGGTCGGCGCCGGCGCGGACCGGCACTCCCCGCACCACTCCAGCGTCGAGTGGTCCGGGTTCGGGATCGGCGCGCTGGCGCTGCTGGACCGGGTCCCCGAGGCCGAGGCGTGGGTGGCCGACACGGAGCGGCAGTTCCGCGACCACCTGCTGCCCGGCGCGCTGGCCACTGACTGCGGTGCGCCGGAGGGGATGGAGTTCTGGGCGTCGACGGTGCTCAGCCAGGTGCAGTTCCTCGACCCGCTGCGCCGGGTCACCGGCCACGACCTGCTGACGGCGCATGCGCGGGCGCTGGACCCGGCGCCCGGCCTGGCGATCTACCTGCCGCGGCGGACGGCGACGGCGGACGGGCGGCCGCACTACGGGTCGAGCACCGGCATGTGCGCGGTGCTGTCGGCGCTGGCCCGGGAGCGCGCGGACCCGGCGCTGGCCGCGGTCGCCGCGCAGGAGGCCGCTCCCGGCCGGCTGGAGGTGTGGCCGGCCCGCACCCCGCGCCGCGGCGAGCAGTTGCTGATGGCATGGAGCGGGTACGCCGCGCTCTGGCACCCCGGTGACACCGCCGCGGAGCCGGTGGCACGGTCCTGGCAGTCGGCCGCGCTCGGCGAGGCGCACGTGCGCACCGGCTGGGAGCCCGGCTCGGCCGCGGTCGCCGTCCGCCGTGGCATCGTCACCGTCTGGCTGGACGGCGAGTGCGCGTTCGCCGACCTCACCCCGGCGACCGTCGTCGACGTCGAGGCGTCGCGCCGCACCGGTTCCGGCGTCTACCGCACCGACCCGCCCGGCCTGGAGCCGGCCGCGCTGCGGGTGGCCGAGATCGGCGACGCGGCCGTCGTCATCGGCGTCGACGCGGCCGGCGCGACGCTGCTGCGGCTCACCCTGGACCGGCGCCGTCGCACCGTCACGATCGTCCGGCTCGACGGGGTGCCGCGGCGCTGGTGGTGGGCCACCCCGGCAGCGCCCGCCGTCACGACCGGGCTGGTCACCGGCATCGTCCCGGACGGATACCGGCCGGACCTGCGGGCGGGCTACGGCCTACTCGACGTCGTCGAGACCGACCCGCGCACGTACCCCGTCGCCACCGTCGCGCCGGATGCGGACCGGATCGAGGTGGTGCTGGCACTGGGCAAGAACCGGCCTGGCGCATTCGCCGCCGCGCGGCAGGATCGGACCGACGAGACCCGGCGACAGGAGGACCCGGCATGAAGATCACCTCGGTGACGGCCGTCCCGATCCGCGGCCGGCGGATCACCCCGATGGTGGCGACGCAGGGCGCCATCGCCGCGTCGGAGTTCGGGCTCGTGCGCGTCGACACCGACGAGGGACTGACCGGCTGGGGCGAGATCGCGATGTCGTGGGGCCGGGTCGGACGCGGCCTGTGCCAGGACGTGGAGCTGATCCTCGGTCCGGCGGTCGTCGGCCTGGACCCGTGCGACCTGCCGCGCTGCGCCGCCGCGATGTGGCGGCGGCTGCCGCTGCCGATGGACGGCGGGCACGCCGCGCGGGCCGGTGTCGAGATGGCGCTGCTCGACCTCGCCGGCAAGGCATTCGGGCTGCCCGCCTACCAGTTGCTCGGCGGCCGGGCCCGCGACGCCGTGCCGGTGGCGTGGCCGATCCCGTGGGGCTCGGTCGAGGCGACGGTCGCCGCCGCCGAGGAGGCGGTCGCGGCCGGCTTCCCGACGGTGAAGCTGAAGATCGGCCGGCCCGGCCGGGTCGACGACACCGTCGTCGCCGCCGTGCGGGCCGCCGTCGGCGACGACGTCGCGATCAAGGTCGACGCGAACATGGCCTACAGCAGCGCCACCCAGGCGCTGGCCGCGCTGCGCCCGTTGGAGCGGCACGGGCTGCAGCTGATCGAGCAGCCGCTGCCGCCGCGCGACCTGGACGAGCTGGCCCGGCTGCGGGACCGGCTGGAGACGCCGCTGCTGCTGGACGAGTCCTGCTGGGAGCTGCGCGACGTCGGCGAGATCGTCCGCCGCGGCGCCGCCGACGTGCTCAACGTCTACGTGACGGAGATGGGCGGGCCGCTGCAGGCGGTCAAGGCGTTCGCCGCCGCCGAGGCCGCCGGGCTGACCGGCCTGCTCGGCAGCCAGTGCGAGATGGGGCTGGCCACGGCCGCGTGCGCCCACGTCGGCGTCGTCGTCGCGAACCTCGCCTACGAGTCCGACGTGGTCGGGCCGCTGCGCTACGTCCGCGACATCGTCGTCGAGCCGCCGGTCATCGCCGACGGCCTGCTGCTGCCGCCGGACCGCCCGGGCCTCGGGGTCGAGATCGACCCCGAGGCCGTCGAGGCGATGCGCTGTTGACGCGATCAGTCCTTGTAACGGACGAACAGCAGCGGGTGGAACGCCGCGTCGCCGCTGGTCTGGCCGGCCATCAGCATGCCGACGGTCGGCCGCCGGCCGCCGAAGCCGGGCGGGACCCGGCTGCCCTGGCGGGCGCCGAGCAGGTTCGGCCACAGCGCGGCGGCGACGCCGGGGACGGTGTGCCGCTCGATCGTCCAGTCGACGCCGTCGGCGCTGGTGGCGACGGCAAGCGCGGCGCCCTCGCTGGAAAACACGCTGATCCTCCCGTCCGGCGCGACGAGGATCTGCGAGTGGTTGTCCAGCGGCCCGACCGGTACCTGGTCGCCGTCGAGCCCGCGCTGGTAGTACAGCGTGCCGACGCCGCCGTCGCGCCGGTAGAAGACGGTGTGGACGTCGCCGTCCGGGCCGACGGTCAGGTCGGACGCGTCCACCCAGTTGCCGTCGCCGTCCGGCGCCGGGTTGGACGTCAGCACCTCCTGGTGGCCGAAGGTCCGGCCGCCGTCGTCGGAGGAGAACAGCAGCGCCGCGTCCAGGTAGGCCGAGTTCGGGCCGCCGAGGACGTACTGGCTGAACGTCAGCGACACCTCGCTCGGCGCCGTCCCCGGCTGCACCCGCGGGTAGAGCCAGGCGCGGCCGGCCGGCGGGCTGGCCACCTTGCTCGTGTGCACGTCCGCGCCCGTCACGGTGTCGAAGACGTTGATCCACAGGTCCCAGCCGTCGACGGCGTAGGCGGAGTACAGGTACCGGCCGGACGGGTCGACGGCCAGGCCCTGGTAGTACCGCTCGCTGCCCGCGGCGCGGATCGTGTGGTCGGTGAAGTCGGCGAAGTCGACCGAGCCGTCGGCGTTGCGCTCGGTGAACTCCAGCCGCACCGGGTAGACGGCGGCCAGCTCGCCGCCGGGCGCCGGCGCGACGCCCGGGTAGCACTCGGCGCCGGTGTAGCAGGCCACCTGCAGGTGCAGGTCGCCCTCGCCGTCGACGAGCAGGCCGGCCGGCTGGTACACGTGCCCCGGCAGCCGCAGCACCGGCGTCCAGCCGGCGCCGTCGCGCGACCGCCACACCTGCGCGGACCACGGGTACTGCGCGCCGTCGCCGTCCAGCGTCGTGGCGTAGTAGAAGTGGCCGTCGTAGACGACCTTCGGGATCTGCGCGCCCCACGTGGGCACGACGTTCGTCACGGCCAACTCGTCGGAGACGACCGACGCGCGGACGACGGCCGGCGGATCCGGATCGGCGGCGGCGCCGGTCGGCCCGGCGATGGCCGCAGCCACCGTGGCCACGGCCAGCAAGAGGGAACGGTGCAGGTGCATGGCGGCTCCCAGGGTCGTTGGATACCCCCACCCCACGTTGATCATGGAGAAATCGGGTTTCCCAGTGACCCGGAACCCCGATTTCTCCATGATCAACTCTGGTGGTGCGGGTGGTTACCAGGTGCGGAGGATGTCGGCGACGATCTCGACTGTCTGGTCGACGTCGGACTCGGTGTGCGCGGCGGACAGGAACCACAGTCCGCGGGGGACGATGTTGACGCCGCGACGCAGCAGGGCGGCGTGCAGCCGGGCCATGTCGGCCCGGTCGGTCGCGGCGAAGTCGCGGTAGTTGAGCACCGCGTCGGCGCTGGTCAGGTAGGTCTGGAAGACGGGGCCGGGGCCGTCGACGAGCATCGGGACGCCGGCGTCGGCCGCTGCTTCGCGCAGCCCGTCCATCAGCCGGCCGCCGAGGGCACGCAGCCGCGGGAAGAGCTCGTCGCCGTCGCGCCGCAGCCGGGTCAGCGTCGCCACCGTCGCGGCCATGCCGACGGGGTTGCTGTTGAACGTGCCGGCGTGGCCCACGGTGCCGGCGGTGATCTGGTCCATCACCTCGGCGCGCCCGGCGATGGCCGCCACCGGCAGCCCGCCGGCGATCGCCTTGCCGTACACGGCGAGGTCCGGCACGACGCCGAACCACTCCTGCGCGCCGCCTGGGGCCAGCCGGAACCCGGTGATGACCTCGTCGAAGATCAGCAGCGCGCCGGCCTCGGCGGTCAGGTCGCGGACCGCCTCGAGGAAGCCGGGCACCGGGGCGATGCAGCCGGTGTTGCACAGCAGCGGCTCCATCACCACGGCGGCGATGTCCTCCCCATGCCGGGTCAGCAGGGCGGTGAACGCCGCCAGGTCGTTCCACGGCGCGATCACCAGGTCGGCGCCCGCGCTGGCCTGCTGCCCGCCACTCGCGGCGACGGCGACCGGCGCGAGCGCCGGGCCGGCCGCGTCGACCGGCGGATGCAGGCTCCACAGCGCCGCGTCCAGCCAGCCGTGGTAGTGGCCCTCGAACTTGAGGATCTTCTGCCGGCCGGTGAACCCGCGGGCCAGCCGCCACGCGCCGATCACCGCCTCAGAGCCGACCGTGTTGAACCGCACCAGGTCCGCGCCCGGCACCATCGCCTGCACCAGCTCGGCGGCCTCGACCTCCAGCGGGTGCTGGCCTGCGTACGCCTGGCCGCGGGCCACCTGCCGGGTCACCGCCTCGACCACCTCGGGCGCGCTGTGGCCCAGGATCATCGGGCCCTGGCCGAGGACGTAGTCGACGTAGTCGTTGCCGTCGACGTCGGTGAGCCGCGCACCGCGAGCGTGGTCGACGTACACCGGCTCGGGCAGGCCGCGCCGGGCGTCGCTGGACACGCCGGCGGGCAGGACGCGGCTCGCGCGCTCGGCCAGCTCGGCGCCGCGCCGCAGCGGCGTGCGGGTGCCTGCGGCGACGGTCGGGTTCGTCATCGATCCTCCTCGTTCTGCGGTCGTCCGACCGTAGAGGCCCTCGTCACAGGCCTGTCAACCACAGAACACGGGCTCGCCGGAACAGGACAACTACGGGCCTGGCACGACACGAACCGCGCTTGCTGGCCCCCTTGGCGGCCCCCTAGCGTGACGGCTTCGCCGCACTTCCGACGGCGTACGGGAGGACACGTGGACCAGCTCGGCATGGGCATCGTCGGGACGGGCATCATGGCCCGCCAGCACGCCGCCGTGCTCGCCGCCTACCACCGCAGCCGGGTCGCCGGTTGGAGCAGCCGCGACCCCGCGGCCGTCACCGGCCTGGACGAGTTCGGCCCGGCGCCGGTGCACGGCGACCTGTCCGCGCTGCTCGCCGACGACGCCGTCGGCGCCGTCCTGATCGCCACGCCCGACCACGCGCACGCGGCGGCCGCGCTGGCCGCCGTCGAGGCCGGCCGCCCGGTGCTGATCGAGAAGCCGCTGGCGACGACGGCCGCGGACGCCCGCCGCATCCGCGACGCGGCGCGATCGGCCGGGGTCACCGCGATGACGCTCTACAACCACCGCTGGGTGCCGGCCTACTGGCAAGCACACGAGCGGGCGGCCGGCGGCGCCCTGGGCGCGCCGGTGCTGGCCTACGCCCGGAAGAACGACACGATCCACGTGCCGACCCAGATGCTGGACTGGGCCGACCGGACGTCGCCGTCGCTCTTCCTCTCCGGGCACGACCTCGACCTGATCCTGTGGTGCTTCGACGACCACGTGGTCGAGGTCTACGCGACCGCGGTGCACGGTGTGCTCCGCGGCCGCGGCATCGACACCCCCGACGCCGTCCAGGCCCAGCTGCGGCTGGCCGGCGGCGCCGTCGTCACCGTCGAGGCCTGCTGGATCTACCCCGACACGTTCCCCACCATGACCGACTCGTTCATGGAGCTGATCTTCAGCGACGCGGTGATCCATCTGGACCGCAAGCACGAGCAGCTCGAGATCGCCACCCACGAGTCGTTCAGCTACCCGCGCAACCAGCTCGCGGGCCGGGTCGGCGGCAAGCCGTCCGGTTCCATCGCCGGCGCCGTCGAGCACTTCGTCGACGCCGTCCTGGACGGCACGCCGCCCCTCGTGTCGATCGACAGCTCGGTGCACGTCACCGAGGTCCTCGCCGCCATCGACCGGTCCTGGCGTTCGGGCCGGCCGGTCGACCTGACCGTGGAGACAGACTGATGAACCGACGTTCGCTCCTTCGCGCCACCGCCGTGGCGACCGCCGTCATGCTGAGCCTGACGGCGTGCATCACCAGCTCCGACGACGGCGACGAGCCGGAGACGGAGAGCTCGGGCGGCGGCGACGCCAGCGGCGCGCCGGCCGAGATCACCGGCGACCTCGAGGTCGTCAGCTTCTACCCCGAGGGCTCCCCCGACTTCGAGCGGCTGTCCGGCCTGGCCGAGGCGTTCGAGGCGCAGCACGACGGCGTCGACGTCACCCTCACCTTCGGCGGCGGCCAGGACGTGCCGCAGATCGAGGCGCGCTGGCGGGCCGACGACCCGCCGGACGTCAACTACGGCTTCCTCGACGTGACCCTGCCCGACGGCGGCCCGTGGGTCGCGGCCGGCGACACGATGAACCTGCAGCCCGCCATGGAGCAGCCGCTGGAGGGCTACGACGGCACCTGGGAGGAGGCGATCCTGCCCGGCGTCCGGCCGCTGATCAGCGTCGGCGACGACATCTACGGCGCGCCGGAGTCGGTGACGACCCTGCAGTTCTTCTACAACGAGGCGATCTTCGACGAGCTCGGCATCGAGGTGCCGGAGACGTTCGACGACCTCATCGCCGCCGCCGACACGATCAAGGCCGCCGGCATCGCGCCGTTCACCGTCACCGGCACGTTCCTGCCCTACATGCAGGTCTACTGGGACTATCTGGCGCTGCGGCACTTCGGGCTGGACGGCCTGCAGCAGGCCATCGCCGGCGAGGCCGAGCTGGCGTCGCTGCCCGGCGCGCAGGAGGCCGCGGCGGACCTGGAGGCGCTGGTCGCCGACGGCAACTTCCTCGACGGCTTCCGCGGCGTCGACTTCACCTCCGCCCAGATGTCGTTCTTCCAGGGCGACGCGGCGATGATCCTCATGGGCTCGTGGCTGATCGGCGAGATGGCCGCCGCGATCCCCGCGGACTTCCAGACCGGCACATTCGCGTTCCCGACCGTCGACGGCGGCAGCGGCGACCAGGACGGCCTGTTCGGCGGCACCAACGCGCAGGTCGTCGCGGCCAAGGGCCAGAACCCCGACGCCGCCGAGGCCTGGCTGCAGTTCATCGCCGACCCGGCGAACCAGACCGCCTACGTCGAGAGCACCGGCGGCATCTCCGCCTACACCGGCATCCCGGCGCCGGAGGGCTTCGAGGACGTCACCGCCATGCTGGAGGAGGGCGCGGCGTTCGCGCCGTCGTACATGGGGGTGCTGGCGCTGAGCCAGGAGGTGCAGACCGCCTACCAGCAGCCGATCGCGCAGCTGTTCTTCGGCGAGATCGACGGCGCGACGATGCTGACCCAGATGTCCGAGGGCCTGCAGGCCGCCGCGGGCTGAGCCCGTTCACGTCGAAGGGAGAGACGGTGCCACGAACACGGCCCAACCTGCTCGAACGTCAGCGCCGCCGGCTCGTGGTGCCGTTCCTCCTGCCCGCACTGCTGCTCTACGCGCTGTTCATGCTGTACCCGGCGTTCACCACGTTCTACGTCGCGCTGACGGAATGGAACGGGGTGAGCGCGCCGGAGTGGGTCGGCGTGGACAACTTCACCCGGCTCACCGACGACTCGTTGTTCTCCAGCACGATCACCAACACGATCGTCTTCACGGTGCTGGGCGCGCTGGTGCTGTTCCCCGGCGCGATGTTCTTCGGCTACGTGACGCAGCGGCTGCCGCTGGGCCGGCTGTACCGGTTCCTCATCCTGGCGCCGGTGGCCCTGTCGGTGACGACGGCGGCGCTGCTGTGGAAGTTCCTCGCCGACCCGAACTTCGGCGCCGTGCAGAAGGTGCTGCGCGCCGTCGGGCTGGACTCGCTGGCGTCGGTCGAGCTGCTCGGCCGGCCGAACACGGCGATGCTGATGGTCGTGCTGGCCACCGTCTGGCACGGCATCGGGCTGTGGATGATGTTCTTCGCCGCGGCCGCCGAGCGGGTCCCGGCCGAGCTCAAGGAGGCCGCGACGCTGGACGGCGCGAGCTCGTTCCAGGTGTTCCGCCACGTCGTCTGGCCGCTGATGTGGGAGGTCACCCGGACGCTTCTGATCCTCTGGATGATCCAGGGGCTGCAGACGTTCGCGTTCATCATCGCGATGACGAACGGCGGCCCGCTGCGCGCCACCGAGGTGATCGGGACCTACCTCTACAAGGTCGCGTTCGCGTCGTCGGAGTTCGGCTACGCCGCCGCCATCGCCGTCGTGCTGTTCGCGGCGATCCTCGTCCTCACGCTGCTCTCCCAGCGGCTCACCCGGCGTGAAAGCGAGCAGTACTGATGACGACACCGACCGCCACCCCGCCGGCCGTTGTTTCGGCGGTGCCGCCCGCGCCGGCCCCGCCGCGGCGCCGTCCGCCGTTCCGCGGCGGCCGGCTGCTCACCCACCTCGCGCTCGCGTCGTACTGCCTGACCTCGGTCAGCGCGTTCGTCTGGTGCGCGATGGTGTCGCTGAAGACGAACCCGGAGTTCTTCTCCAGCAGCCCGTGGTCGCTGCCGGAGGACCCGCAGTGGGGCAACTACGCCGACGCGTGGAACGGCGCGCAGATCAGCCGGTTCTTCCTCAACAGCCTCTACGTGACGGTGGCCAGCGTCGGCGTCAGCCTGCTGTTCGCGGTGATGGCGGCCTACGTGCTGGCCCGGGTCGACTTCCCGGGGCGGTCGCTCGTGCGGCTGATCTTCCTCAGCGGCCTGATGATGCCGGCCTTCCTGGTGATCGTGCCGCTGTACTTCCTGCTGAACAACCTCGGCCTGCTCGGCTCGCTGCACGGGCTGGTGCTGGTGTACATCGCCACCCAGATCCCGTTCAGCATCTACCTGCTCAGCAGCTTCTTCCAGTCCTTGCCGAAGGAACTGGAGGAGGCCGCCTGCATGGACGGCGCCTCGCCGACGCGCACGTTCTTCTCCGTCGTGCTGCCGCAGGTCAGCCCGGCGATCGCCAGCGTCGCGCTGCTGAACACGCTGTCGATCTGGAACGAGTTCTTCTTCGCGCTGGTCTTCCTCAGCGACCCCGAGCAGCAGACCATCCCGGTCGGCATCCTCGGGCTCTCGGTGAACGCCCAGTACAGCGCGAACTGGGTGCAGCTGTTCGCGGGCCTGGTGATCACGATGATCCCGATGCTCGTGCTCTTCGCGTTCGCGCAGGAACGGATCGCGCGGGGCGTCAGTGTCGGAGCGTTGAAGGGCTGAGATGACCGACGTACGACTGAGCGTCACCGAGGAGATCGGCGTCCCTCGCTCCGGCGAGGTGGTGGTGTGCGGCGTGCCGGTGTCCTCTGACGGCGGGCTTTCTGTGCTGGTGGATGGTTCTGTGGCGCCGCATCAGGAGCTGTGGCGGCGCGGTGGGTGGGCCGGGCTGGCGTTTCCGGTGTCCGTCGGGGCGCTGGGGTCGGTGTCGGTGATCGTGCGGCCGGCGGGCGCGGCTGGTCCCCCGCCGGCCGTGACGTCGTCGGCCTCTGTGTCCGGGCTGTCGCTGTCGACCGGGGTCGTCGACGTGGAGCTCGGGCTGGCGCCCTTCTCGGTCGCCGTTCCTGCTCTCGGGCTGCCGGCGGTGTCGGTGGTGCTGGTCGACGGCGACGGTGTCCGGCACGCCGCGGCGGTGCCGGACGACGGTGTCACCGTCACGCAGACCGGGCCGCTGCTGGCCGAGGTCGCGCTGTCCGGGCGCTACGGCTCGTCGTGGGCGTTCACCGC
Organism: Jiangella anatolica; assembly: GCF_003236295.1. Taxonomy (GTDB): domain Bacteria; phylum Actinomycetota; class Actinomycetes; order Jiangellales; family Jiangellaceae; genus Jiangella; species Jiangella anatolica. Next base: position 46,242 of record NZ_POTW01000017.1, on the reverse strand, counting down.
CCGGCTGACGGCGCGGGCCGGGGCATCGGCGGTGGACCTGTCCGTCGGGCTGGTCAACGACGACGACGCGGCGGAGAGCGAGGTTTCCGAGTGGGCGGTCGCGCTGGACACCGGCGCCGTCGCGACCGCCGTCACCGGGGCCTTCGACGCCGCGCACCGCGGCGTGCCGCCGTTCGCCGTCCGGCACCGTGGCGAGGGCCACCCGCGTGGCATCTTCGCGACGTCGCAGGTCGTGGAGGGGTCGGACTGGGAGGACGCGAGCGAGCCGGACTACTGGACCCGCTGGGAGTGGGCCGAGCTGCACGGCCGGCAGGCGGTGAACTGGCTGGTCGCTTCGCGGCCCGGCGGCGCGGACGACGTCACCGTCGCCGTGCACCGGTTCGCCGAGAACCACCCGAGCGACCTGGCCGTGTCGCCGTCGGGTGTGACGGTGCGGTTCTGGCCGGCCGACGCCGGACCGCTGCGGCTGACCCAGGGCGCGGCGAAGACCCGGCTGCTGCGCGTCGCCGCCGGCGACGACCGCCGGGCCGGGCCGACGCTGGACTCGCCGCTGGTGCCCGCGGTCGATTCGGTGCTGCCCGGATACCTGCCGTACCTGCCGGAGCGGTACCCGAACCTGGAGTCGCACATCCGCGAGGAGCTGACCGGCTGGTACCAGTCCGGGCAGTCGCTGGGCTTCCACGACTTCGGCGACAGCGTGCAGGGCATCACGTCCGGGCCACGCACGGGCTACAGCGCGAACAACGAGCACGACGCGCTGCTGGCGCTGGCGCTGCACTACCTGCGCTCCGGCGAGCGGGCCTACTACGACTCCGCGCAGGCCTACGCCGACCACCTCTGCGACATCGACCTGATCCACCACAGCGTCCAGCCGCACGAGGTCGGCGGGCTGCGCGCGCACGGCCGGGCGCACGTCCACTACGTGACGGCACGCACGGCTTCTGGTTCGGTGCGGACCTCCATCGACACCGGTCACCTGTGGACCGAGGGGCTGGTGCTGTTCGGGTCGCTGTCCGGTTCGTCGGTCTACCTCGACGCTGCCCGGCGGGTAGCCGACTGCATCGTCGGGCTGGTCGACCTCGGCTGGACCCGGCCGGAGCCCGGGCCGCGGAACAGCGGCTGGCCGCTGATGGCGCTGTGCGCGGTGGCGTCGGCGACCGGTTCGTCGGTCTATCTGGACGCGGCCGAGCGGACCGCCAAGGCGGCGCTGGCGGCGCAGCGGCCGGACGGACGCTGGATGTCGCGGCTCGGCCTCGCCGACGACTACTGCGCCTGGCAGAACGCCGTCCTGCTGACCGGGCTGGCCCGGCTGCAGGCGCTGTCGCCGTCCGCTGAGGTGGCCGCGGCGTTCTCTGCCGGGGCGCGGGCCCTGCTCACTCTGGGCCGCAACCGGGACGGCAGCTTCGTCTACCTGTCCCGGTTCGACTACCGGTGGGCGAACCGGTCCGCGCTGATCCGCGAGGCGCTGGCGGTGGCCTACGACGCGACCGGCGACGACGCGTTCCTGCGGGCCGGCCTGGCCGGCGGGTCGCGCTGGTACCGGCCGCGCGGCTCGGCGCCGGCGCTGAGCAACGACGTCGCCGAGTGGCGTGGTCACCTGCCGTTCCTGCTCCGCGCGCACGAGGCCGGGCTGCTCACCGACCTGCCGGACGCCGGATGAGCGGCGTGCGCATCGACGCCAACGTCGTCGTCGGGCCCTGGCCGTCCGACGCGTCCGCGTCGTGGTCGGTGTCCGACGTCGAGGCGCACCTCGACCGGTTCGGTCTCGGGTTCGCCGTCGTGCGGTCCGCGGTGTCGGTCACCTACGACGCCGCTCTGGGGAATGCCGCGCTGCTCGAGGCGGTGGCGGGGCATCCGCGGCTGATGCCCGCGTTCGTGCTCGGGCCGCTGGACGCGGGCGAGCACGGCCCGCTGCCCGCGTCGGTGCGGGCGGTGTGGCTGCTGCCGGCGCGGCACGGGTGGAGCCTCACGGGACCGGAGGCCGGCTCGCTGCATGACGTGCTGCGGCGGGCCGGCCTCCCCGTGTTCGTGGACCTGGAGGAGACCGACTGGACGGCTCTCGACGCGCTCTGCGCCGCGCTGCCGACGGTCGACGTGGTGGTCGCGGGGATCGGGTACCGGACGCTGCGGCAGGCGCTCCCCGTCATGGACCGGCGGCCGCGGCTGCACCTGGACCTGTCCTACCTGGCCGCGCTCGACGGCCTCGAGCTGTTCGTCGAGCGGTACGGCGCGTCGCGGTTGCTGCTCGGGACCGGCGCGCCGGTGCGCGACGACGCGGCGCCGCTGTTCCTGCTGTCGCGTTCCGGGCTGTCGGCGACCGACCGGGCGACGGTGGCCGGCGGGACCGCGGCCCGGCTGCTCGGCCTGTCGGACGACGCTGCCGGCTCCCCCGACGGCCCGCCCGTGGATGCGGCCGGCTCCCCCGCCGCCACGTCGCCGGCCGCGGTTCACGCCACGTTCACGCGGCCCACCCCTAGGGTGGGAGCCCTCCCGGCCGGGCGGGAACCGACTACCACCAACGGCCCGGCGCCGGCCACAGCCGACAAGATCCCGGCCGACGCCACGTCGCCGGCCACAGCCGACGAGATCCCGGCCGACGCCACTTCGCCGACGACAGCCGACAAGATCCCGGCCGACGCCACTGTTCGGGCGTCCGGAGCCGAACCACCGGACACCTGGGCCGAGCTGCCGGACATCGTCGACGCGCACGCGCATCTGGGCCGCTGGCCGTCGTCGTGGCTGCCGCACCCGGACGTCGGCGCCCTGCTGGCCGCGTTCGACCGGACCGGCACCGGGCACGCCGTCATCTCCCACCTGGCCGCGATCTTCAGCGGCGACGCGCCGGGCGGGAACGCCGCCGCGCTGGCCGCCGCCGAGGCGCATCCGGACCGGCTCTCCGTCTGGCTGGTCGCGAACCCGAACCGCCCGCAGGACGCCGGGCTGCTGGCCGAGCAACTGACGTCCCCGCTGGTCCGCGGGTTCAAGCTGCACCCCGACACGCACGACTGTCCGATCGACGACCCCGGCTACGACTGGATCTGGCGGCTCGCCGCCGACGCGGGGGCGCCCGTACTGGCACACGGGTTCGCCGGGACGGCGCACAGCGACCCGCTGCTGTTCGGCGCGGTCGCGGAGCGCTACCCGGTGCTGCCGCTGATCGTCGGCCACTCCGGCGCCACCGTCGAGGGCTTCCGCCGCACCATCGACGTCGGGACGCGGCACCCGTCGATCCTGGCCGAGACGTGCGGATCCTGGATGACCGGCCGCTGGCTGCGCCGGCTGGTCGACGCCCTGGGCGCGGATCGCGTCCTGCACGGCACCGACGCGTGCCTCATCGACCCCCGGTACGGCGTCGGGCGTGTGCTCGGCGCCGGGCTGGACCCGGCCGACCTGGCCCTGGTGCTCGGCGGCAACGCCCGCCGGGTGCTGGGGCTGCCGGCCCGCTCTCCGTCACCGCTCGCAGGAGGTCATTGATGTTCCTCTGCCGTATCCGCACCGACGCCGGGGTCGTCCCCGCCGCGCGCCTCGACGACGACACGCTGCTCGACCTGTCCCCGGTCGCCGGTGACGCGGGCGACGATCTGGTGGCGCTGCTGGCGTCGTCCGGGGTGGACGGGCTGTCCGCCGCCGCGGCCGCGCTGGCCTCGTCGCCGTCGGCGGTCACGCTGCCGGTGGCGTCGGCGCGGTTCGAGGTGCCGGTCGCCCGCCCGCAGAAGATCGTCTGCGTCGCCCTCAACTACGTCGCGCACGCCGAGGAGGGCGCCCAGGCCGTCCCGGCCGAGCCGGTGATCTTCTTCAAGCCGCCGTCGTCGCTACTCCCGCACGGCGAGACCGTCCGCTGCCCGGCGCGGTCGTCGCGGCTGGACTTCGAGGTCGAACTGGCCGTCGTCATCGGGACGCGGGCGCGCGACGTCGCCGTCGACGACTGGCGCGACGTCGTGCTCGGCTACACCGTCCTCAACGACATGACGGCGCGCGACCTGCAGTTGGTCGCGATCGAGAAGAACCAGCCGTGGGATCACAGCAAGGGCTTCGACACGTTCGCGCCGTGCGGGCCGTACCTCGTCACCGCCGACGAGATCGCCGACCCCGGCCGGCTCGACCTGTCGCTGACCACCGACGGCGTCGTGCGGCAGTCGTCGAACACGCGGCACATGGTGTTCGGCGTGCCGGAGCTGATCTCCGTCATCTCGGCCGGGATCACGCTCGAGCCGGGCGACATCATCGCCACCGGCACCCCGTCGGGCATCGGCAAGGTCGACGACGGCGGCACCATGGTCGCCACCGTCCAGGGCGTGGGCTCGCTGGTGAACCCGGTCGCGTACGAGCGCGCCGTCGTCCCCGCGGCGGTCTGATGCCGGTCACCGTCGCGTGCGCCCAGGTCGCTCCGGTCCTGGGCGCCGTGGCGTCCAACCTCGCCGCGATGACCACCGCGGCGCACTCGGCCGCCGCGTCCGGCGCCGAGCTGATCGTGTTCCCCGAGTGCGCGGTGACGGGGTACCCGTTCTCCCGCGCCGACGCCGCCGAGGTCGCCGCCCCCGCCGACGGCCCGGTCGCCGCGTCGCTCGCCGCGCTGGCCGCGGCGCTCGGTGTGCACCTCGCGGCCGGCGTCATCGAGTCCGCCGGCGACGACCTGTACGACGCGCTGTCGCTGTTCGGCCCGGACGGCGCGCGGCTGGCGACGTACCGGAAGGCCCACCTGTTCAGCACCGAGCGGACGGTCTACGCCCCCGGCTCGGCGCCGGTCGTCGTGGACACGGCGGTCGGCCGGCTCGGGCTGACGGTCTGCTACGACCTGATCTTCCCCGAGTACGTGCGGGCGCTGGTCGACGCCGGCGCGACGATGATCGTCAACGCCACCAACTGGATCACCGACCCGTGGCAGACGGGCATGGGCTGGGACGGGTCGATGGTGCGGTCGCTGGCCCGGACCCGCGCCCTTGAGAACGGCGTGCCGGTCGTCATGTCGTGCCTGGCCGGCTCCGGCGGCGGCTTCACCAGCATCGGTCACTCCACCGTCGCCGCTCCGACCGGCCGCGTCCTCGCCGCCCTCGACGCGTCCGAAGGGGTCGCCGTCGCCGAGGTCACCACCGACGACGCCGACACCCGCCGCTGGAGCGAGATCGCCACCTACCGCGCCGACCGCCGCCCCGAGCTCTACGGCTGAGGATCCGGCCCGCGGACGGCAAGAATCCGTCCTGTGCGCGGCCGGTCCGCTGCCTATCGTGGCGGCAATGATCCGGATCATCACCGACGTGAAGGCGGCCGACGCCGCGCGGGGCGAGGGCCGCGACGTGTGGTCGGGGCCGGCCGCGGCCGAGGCGCTGGCCATCCTCGGCGTCCCCGCCACGGTCCACGACCTGGCCGACGGGCCGCCGCCGGCCGACGAGGCGACCGTGCTGGTGGTCGACGAGCCGGACGAGGGGACGGCGGCGGCGCTGCTCGGGCACGCCGAACGCGGCGGCGGCCTCGTCGTCTGCGGACACGACCCGGGCTGGACGGGCCTCGCGGCGTCGCCCGCGCCCGCCGAGGCGCTGGTCGACGTCGGCGGGCAGCGGCTGCGCGCGTTCGGCGGCTGGGCGCTGCCGGCGACGGGCACCGGCGCCGTCCACGCCCGCTGGGCGGACGAACGGCCGGCCATCGTCACCACAACACGCGGCCGCGGCACGATCGCCGTCGTCGGGCCGGACCTGTGGCACACGCTGGTGCGGATCACCCAGGGCCACCCCGTCGAGCGCGACGGCACTCCCCCGGCCGACGGCTCCGCGCCGGTCGACGACGGCCTGCTGAAGACCGACGACGGCATCGCGCTGTCCTGGACCGAGGACCGCACCACGCTCGGCGACGCACCGCCGTACCCGCACGAGTACCCGCCCACCCGCAGCCTCCCGTTCTTCGGCACCGCCCACGCCGACCGCTGGCGCGAGGTCCTGCTCGGTCTGCTGCTCGACGCGCGTGCGACACCGATCCCGGTCGTCGCGCCGTGGCCGGACGGCGCGCCCGCCGCGGCCCACGTCAGCCACGACTCCGACATGAACGACGACCCGTCCGCCCGCGCCGCGCTGGACGCGTTCGCCGCCGCCGGCGTGCCCGTGACCTGGTGCTTCCTCTACCCGGGCGGCTACTCGCAGGCCGTCTACGACGAGGTCGTCGCCGCCGGGCACGAGCCGGCGCTGCACTACAACGCGATGCTGGACACGCCGGACTGCACCTGGGGGTTCGACCGGCTGCGCGACCAGCTGGCCTGGGCGACCCGCCAGGTGCGCGGCGCGCGGATCGTCACGAACAAGAACCACTTCACCCGCTGGGAGGGGTGGGACGAGTTCTACCTCTGGTGCGAGCGGCTCGGCCTGCGCGTCGACCAGAGCCACGGGCCGAGCGTCCAGGGCGCCATCGGCTTCCCGTTCGGCACCTGCCACCCGCACCACCCGCTGACGGCCGCTGCGCACGGCAACCGGCCGGTCGACGTGCTCGACCTGCCGCTGCAGACCCAGGACCTCTGGCTGACCTGCACGGACGAGGTGCGCGACGCGTTCATCGACGAGGCGCTGCGCCGGCACGGAGTCGTGCACCTGCTCTTCCACGGCCAGCACCTGCAGCACCACGCCGAGGTCCGGGCGTCGTTCGCCGCGGCGGTCCAGCGGCTCCGCTCGGCCGGCGCCGCCTTCCACACCAGCGCCGCCCTCGCCGACTGGTCGCAGCGGCGGCGCGCCCTCCGTATCACCACGACGACGGCCGGTGACGGCGGCGTCACCATCACCGTCGACGGCGACCGAGACGGCGTCGCGCTGCTGCTCCCGCCGCACCTCGTCCCGGCCGGCGCCGAGCCGTACGAACACGTCGAGCGCTACGGCCGCCGCTTCACCCAGGTCGTCCTCGCCGGCTGGACGCTGCGGCTGGTCGCGGCATGAGCCGGCTCGCCGTCGACGGCGGCACCCCCGTCCGCACCACCCCGCTGCCCACCGTGCTCGACCCGGCGGGGCGGACGTTCGGCGCCGAGGAACGCGCCGCCGTGCTCGACGTGCTGGACGGCGCCGTCCTCAACTCGTCGGCCGGCGGGCCGTGGCTGGGCGACCTCGAGGCGACGATGGCGCGGCTGCACGGCGTCCCGCACGCCGTCGCCAGCTCGTCCGGCACCGCGGCGCTCCACCTGGCCGTCGCCGCGATCGACCCGGAGCCGGGCGACGAGATCATCACCACGCCGCTGACCGACTTCGGCACGATCGCCGCCATCCTCGCGCAGAACGCCGTGCCGGTCTTCGCCGACGTCGACCCGCTCACCGGCAACCTCGACCCGGCCTCGGTCGAGGCCCAGCTGTCCGAGCGCACGAGAGCGATCCTCGTCGTCCACCTCTTCGGCGCCGCCGCACCGGTGACGGAGCTGCGGGCGCTGGCCGATCGCGCCGGCGTCGCGCTGATCGAGGACTGCGCGCAGGCCTACCTCGCCCGCCCCGCCCCCGACGCGCCGCCGGTCGGCACCTACGGCGCCGTCGGCTGTTTCAGCCTGCAGCAGTACAAGCACGTCACCGCCGGCGACGGCGGCCTGTGTGTCACGAGCGACGCCGCGACGGCCGAGCGGATGCGGCTGTTCTCCGACAAGGCCTGGCCGCGCGCCGAGGGCCGGTTCCACCGGTTCCTCGCGCTGAACTACCGGATGACCAACCTCACCGCCGCCGTCGCCGCCGTCCAGCTGCGCCGGCTGCCGGACGTGGTCGAGCGGCGCCGCCGGCAGGCCGCCCGGCTGCTGACCGCCGTCGGCGACCTCCCCGGCGCGCACCTGCCGGACCGGCCCGATCTGCACGCCTGGTGGGTCCTCCCCCTCGTGGTCGACGAGGGCCACCGGCGGTGGGCCAAGGCGCTGACGGCGGAGGGCGTGCCGGCCCACGCGGGCTGGCTGCAGTCGCCGGTGTACCGCTATCCGGTGTTCACCGAGCGACGCACCTACGGGACATCCGGGTTCCCGCTGACCAGCCCGCCGGCCCGCCGCGACTGGACCTACCCGGTGGGCCTCTGCCCGCGGGCCGAGCGGCTGATCGACGACACGCTGGTCGTGCTGCAGTGGAACGAGAACTACGCCGACGCCGACGTCGACGACATCGCCGCCGCGCTGACGAAGGTCGCGGCCGGCCTCACCCGAACCGCAGCGTGAGCGTCCCCGTCGTGCCGTCCGCATAGGTGACGGTGACCGGGACGCCGTCGCCGGACGCGTTCTCCAGCTCGTCGCCGGGCAGCCAGAACGCGAAGTGACCGGCCGCGACGGTCGCGGTGACGACGCCGTGCTCGGCGCTGTCGTAGGTCATGCCGGTGACGTCGGACCCGACCGCGCCGGCCGCCACCGACAGCTCGCCGCCGCCGACCGTGCCGGTGCCGAGCGTCCAGACGAACGCCGAGCGCGGTTCCGGCGCCGTGTAGCCACCCGGCCCCCCGATCATGCCGATCCAGTCGCGGAACAGCGGCGTGGACTCGTCGGTGATGCACAGCGCGGAGAAGCCGTCGTCGCCGGCCAGCAGCGCGAGCGACCAGTCGCCGCGCCGCTCGGCGACGGCCGCCGTCGCGGCGGCGAGGTCGGCTTCGAACCCGCCGGCGCCGTCGCGCTGCGCGTCGCGGCAAGCGTCGGCGATCTCCTCACTCGCGCCGGCGGACACGGCCGACGGAGTCGCGGTCCAGGTCGCGAACGCCCGGTCCCCGCCGGTCAGCGACGGCACGAGGACGCTCGCCCCGACGGCCGCCGCGGCGACGGCCGCCGCCGTGAGCACCAGCCGGCGCACCCGCCGACGCCGCGGCGGTGCCGGCGCCGCGGCCGGCGACGCCGGCGCCGCCGGCGCCGCCAGGATCCGGGCGAGGTCCGCGCGGGCCCGTGGCCCGTGCGGATCGACGTCGGCGGCCGCCGGGTCGAGCGAGCGCAGGATGGTGTCGGTGCTGGTCATGGCGTGGTCCTCTCGGGAACGGACGGGTGATCGAGGGCGCGGCGCAGCGCCCGCCGCGCGCGGCTGAGCCGGAGCCGGAACGCGACCGGCGTGATGCCGAGGACGGCGGCCGCCCGGGGCGCGTCGAGACCGTCGAGGACGGCGAGCGCGAGCGCCTCCTGGTGGGTGTCCGGCAGCCGCCGCCAGGCCCGCGACAGGTCGATCTGCTGGGCGAGCAGGTCGTCGTCGGCTCCGGCGACGGCGGCGGGCGGGTCGGCCAGCCGGACGGCGAGCGCCTGCTGCCGTCGCGCCGAGCGGTGCGCGTTGAGGATGACGTGGCGGGCGATGCCGAACAACCACGCCCGCGCGTCGTCGGCCCTCGGCGGGAGGGCGTCCAGCCGCCGCCAGGCGACGAGGAACGCCTCCGCGACGACGTCCTCCGCGTAGGCCGGGTCGACCCGGCGCTGGGCGAACCGGAGCAGGTCGGCGTAGGCCGTGTCGTAGAGCGCGGTGAACGCCGCCGCGGGCGCCGAGGTCGAGAACGTCGTCACACCAGACACCTGTCCGCCATGCCGCCCACTGTGTCAGGGCGGCATGGCGGATCAGGGCTACGGCGTGTAAGTGACGTAGTCCAGCCGGGAGAAGACCGACGAGCCGGTCGGCCGGGTCGACAGCAGCATCCGGACGGCGGTCCCGGCGTCGGGCACCCACGAGCCGGTCTCCCGGCGTTCCAGGTTCGGCGAGTACACCTGCGCCGCTCCGCTGACGGGGAACGTCTCCGTCGTCCAGCTGGTGCCGGTGGTCGAGCGCAGCACGTGCAGCGACGACGACCCGGCCGCCGGCGTGCCGAGCACGAACCGCGTGCCGCCCGCGGCGACGGCCAGCTGGGCGTGGTTCTCGTAGGTGCCGAGGTCGACCGGCGATCCGGGCAGCGTCACCGAGCCCGCGTTGCCCTTCCAGTAGTAGAGGTGCGACACACCGGAGATCATCTTGTAGAACAGGACGTGCGGCTGGTTCGACGAGTCGACGACGAGGTCGGCGGCGTCGGTCCAGTTCGACACCCCGTCGGGCGACGGGCTGGACGAGACCATGTAGCGCTGACCGGACGGGAACGACGCGCCGCCGTCAGTCGACCGCCACAGCTGCACGCCGTGGATCGTCGCGCTGCTGCCGGTGTTGAGGACCGTCTGGTTGAACAGCAGCCACACCTCGCCGCTGGTCGTGCCCGGCCGCACCCGTGGATACAGGTACGCCTCGTTGACGCCGGGGTTGGCGACCAGCGACGTCGTCTCGGTGTTGGTCCAGGTGTCGAACTTGGCGACGTTGAGGCTCCAGTCGGCCTTGCTGTAGGCGTGGTAGATGTAGCGGCGGTCGGCGTCGATCGCCATGCCGCCGTAGTAGCGCTCCGCGCCGGCCGACCGGACCGACTGGTCACTGAACGAGCCGAGGTCGAACGAGCCGTCGCCCAGGCGCGTCGAGAACTGCAGCCGCACCAGGTAGACGCGCTCCATCGACGCGCCGCTGGCCGCCGCGACGCCCGGGTAGCACTGGCCGCCCGTGTAGCACGGGACGGTCAGCCACAGCCGGTTGCCGGAGTCCAGCAGCAGCGACGGCGGCTGGTAGACCCACTGGCCGAGCGTGACGGCGACGGTCCAGTTGACGCCGTCGGGCGACTTCCAGATCCGCGCGATCCACGGGTAGGACGTGCCGGAGCCGTCCAGCGTCACGGCGTAGCGCCAGCCGTTGGAGTCCTGGACGATCTTCGGCAGCTGCGGGCTGTGCATCGGGGTGACGTTGGTGGTGCCGATCGTCGACGAGATCGTCGACACCGTGGTGGACGACGCCATGGCCGGCGTGACCGGCCCGGCGATCGTGGTGGTGACCAGGGTCGCGACGGCGAGCGCCGCGGCCAGTGGACGGGGCAGTCTCATGACGGGCTCCTCTCCTGGGGGTTACCGGCCCGGGCCGACGATGGCCCGGATCGGTGCGGAGGTGCTCGGTGCATGTGCCAGATCGCCGCCGTAAGTGGCGATCAGTGTGTACCGGCCCGGCCCGCCGACATCGGCGGCGGCGACGCTGACGACGGCGGCGCCGTCGGTCAGTTCCCCCGTGGCGACGGCGGCGCCGGGCGCGCCGTCGGCCGCGATCCGGTGCAGGGTGACGGTGCCCTGCGGCTGACCCGGCGGGCTGTCCACCGTGACGGTGACGGCGGCGGCTCCGCCGGGCGAGGCCGGCCGCAGACCTGGAGACGCCGTCGTGGTCGTGGACGCCGGCACGATGTCCGGCAGCGTCCGCAGCAGCGACGCGCCGGCGCCCCAGTACACCCGGTCCGTGTCGTCGAACGCGACCGTCCGGTAGTAGCCGCTGCCCGGCGTCGCGACCGTCTCGACGGTGTCGGTGCCGGCCGGGATCCGGACGACCGCGCCGCCGGTGTGGCCGTAGAGGTCGCCGCCGGGACCGTCGATCAGCCCGAGCAGCGTGCCGCCCGGGAACGCGCCCAGCACGGTGACGACGCCGGTGGCCGGATCCATCCGGAACCAGGTCCCGTCCGCCGACCCGTACAGCGTGCCGTCGGCGGCGGTCTCCAGGGTGAGGATCCGGGTCGCGCCCGGCACCGGGACGACCGACGCGAGCACGGCGCCGTCGTCGGGGTCGACGGTGAGCAGCCGGGCGTCGCCGCCGGCGTCGGTGTCGTCCCCGTAACGGGTGGTGCCGGCGTAGAGGACGTCAGCGCCGGCCGCGACGGCGAAGAAGTGCTGGTCGCCGGCCAGGCCGCGGAACGACTCGACCTCGTACGTCACCGGGTCGATCGCGGTCAGCGCGCCGCGCAGCGCGCCGTACGCGGCCGACGACGCCACCCACACCCGGCCGTCCGGTCCGATCTCCATGTCCCACGGCCGGTACTGGTTGTCACCGACCGGGCCGAGGTCGCGCGGGTTCGATGTCGGCGACGTGCCCGGGTTCCACGGCTGCGCGGGGTCGAAGACGGTGACGACGTTGTTGATGTAGGAGCCGATGAAGATCTTGCTGCCGGCGGTCACCATCGACAGGATCTCGCCGGTGCGCCCGGGCGCCACGTTGCCGTAGACGGTCGTGTTCCCGGTGTCCGGGTCGTAGCCGAACAGCGCGTTGGTCTCGTAGGTGCCGCCGTAGACGTCGCCGTCCGGGCCCTGGACCAGCGCGGTGATGTTCGTCGGGTTGCCGGGCAGCGCCAGCTGGTGCGTCCACACCTCGCCGGTCGCCGGGTTCCACCGGCCGAGCAGGCCGCTGCTGCTGACGCTGGTGAACCATTGCTGGCCGCCGATGGTGACCGGCCACATCCGGGCGGCCGACACGAACGTCGGCGCGACGCCCGTGGGGGTGGTGGCGAGCGTGTCGCCGTCGACGGCGATGATGCCGGCGCCGCCGATCGCGTAGAAGTCGTCCGGGTCCGCGCCGCCCTGCGGCGCGAAGCCCATCCCGGTGATGCCGGGCACCTCGCCGGCGAACGTCATCGTCGCCGCGTCGAACCGGACGATCTTCGCGTCCGGCGTCACGAGCTGCACGTACACCCAGTCGCCGATCCGCACCGAGTTGTACGCGAACGAGTAGTGCTGGTACGCCGAGGGCAGCACCTCGGTCGTCGCGCCGGTGGCGATGTCGACGACCAGCACGCTGGCGTCGGTGCCCTGCGCGACGACCAGCCGGTTCGCGTCCAGCACCGTCAGGCCCTTGGGGTAGGTGCGCGCGGAGACGACGAGGCGGACGGCGCCGGTGGCCGGGTCGTACTCGTAGACACCGGCGCCCGAGTGCAGGCCGCAGTAGACCTTGCCGGTGTACGGCGACACCGTGATGCCGAAGCACATGATGCCGGTCGGCATGGTCGCGACCAGCTCGACGGTGTCGGCGACCGGGTCGTACTCCCACAGTTGCGACGCGCTGGCGGAGTTGAGCGGGCCGAGGTAGACGTGCCCGTTCGGCGCGGCGGCGACGTGGTAGCCGCCCCAAGCGCCGGGCATCGGCAGCTCGGTGCGGACGGCGCCGGTCTCGGGGTCGACGCCGAAGAACGTCACGCCGTCGCTGGGCGCGTTGTACGTGCTGCCGTACAGCGTCGGGTCGCCGTCGGCGTCGTCGGCGAGGACGGTGTCGAGGACGAGGTAGGTGGAGATCGGGATGCCGAGGTTCTCCACCACGCCCGGTGCGACCGGGTCGGCCGGGGCGGCCGCGGCCGGCGCCAGCAGCGCCGTCGCGGCGACCGCGGCCAGCACAGTGAGACGTCGTGGGAGTCGTGCACGCAGGGAGGGCATGGTGCTCCTGACGGCCGGGGGACGATTCGGGTGAAGCCAGGACGCTTGCCCGCGAACCTAGGCCCGCGACGCGCGGCGGCAACAGCCGGATAGTTGTCCCGCCGGGCCGGGACTTGCCCACCCGGAAATGATCACGTCAAGCAGGCCTGCTCCCGCTTCCCCAGGCATGCATGCCTCGTGGAGCGCGAGCAGCCCAACTTAACGTGATCATTCAAGGTCAGGTGGTGCGGAAGAAGCGGCGCCAGTTCTCGTGCACGATCTGGTCCTGCACGTCCACCGGCAGAGTCGGCAGCGGCGTGCCGGCGACGACGTCGTTCACCCGGCGCAGCCCCTCCAGCGTCTGCTCGACCGTCGCGCTCGGGAAGTCCGACGCGAACAGCAGCTTGCCGGTCACGCCGTACTCGAACGCCGTCGTCATTGCGTGCCAGAACCGGTACGGGCGGTAGTGCAGCGCGGAGATGTCGGCCCACACGTTGGGCGCCTTGCGCATCAGCGCGACGACGTCCTCCTCCCAGGGGTGGCCGAGGTGGGCGATGATCACCCGCAGCGACGGGAACCGCATGACCAGCCGCTCCAGCAGCAGCGGCTGGGCGTACTCCAGCCGGGCCGTCGTCGGGAACGTCGTGCCCTGGTGGATGACCACCGGCAGGTCGTGCGTCGCGCAGTACTCGAACACACCCCACAGCGACGGGTCGCGCGGGTCCCAGTGCTGGTACGTCGGCCCGACCTTGAGGCCGCGCAGGCCCAGGTCCTCCACGCACCGGACCAGCTCGTCCAGCGCGCCGGGCTCCCCCGGGTTCACCGACGCCCAGCCCTCGAGCCGGTCCGGGTGCTCCCGGACGTAGGAGGCGATGACGTCGTTGGGGACGTCGAACCCGGTGGGCTTGGCCGCCATCCCGAACACGACGACGCGGTCGGCCTGCTGCGCCGCCGCCCAGTGGTCCTCCGGCGTGGAGTCGTAGCAGTGCAGGTCCAGCCGGGCGGAGTTGGTCAGCCCGCCGCTGCGCTCCAGCTTGACCAGCTTCGCCGCCAGCGCCTCGCCGGCGGTCCGGTCGCTGATGTGGTCCGGGTACCACATCACGTGGGTGTGGACGTCGACGATCCCCATCAGCCGACGGCTCGCAGCGCCGGCGCCGCCACCTGCCGGCGGTACTCGCTCGGCGTCACGTGGAACGTCCGCTTGAACAGCTCGCGGAACCGCTTCGGCGCCTGGTAGCCGACCTGCTCGGCGATCAGCTCGACCGGCAGGTCGGTCTCGGCCAGCAGCCGCCGCCCGTGCCGCATCCGCACCGCGGTGAGGTACTTGAGGAACGTCGTCCCGAGCTCGCGCTGGAACAGGTGGCTGATGTAGTACGGGCTGACGAACACCGCCTCGCTGACGGTGACCAGCCGCAGGTCGTCGGCGTAGTGGTCCTGGATGTAGCGCTCGACGACGGCGAGGACGTGCCGGGCCGGCGACGGCGCCGCGTGCGACGCGACGATCCGGGGCAGCAGCTGCTCCAGCCACAGCACCAGGTAGGAGCGGTCGTGGATGTCGTACATCTCGACCACCTCGTTGAGCGGCAGCCGCGACACCGCGGCGATCCAGTCCGTCGACCCGTCGGACAGGCGCCGCTGCCCGGCGATCTCCAGCGCGTACAGCACCTCGGCCGCGAGCCACTCGCGCAGCACGTCGGGCGTGACGCCGTCGACGGCGCTGACCCGCTCGATCCAGGACCGCAGCGTCGCGACCGCGCCGGTCGCGTCGCCGCGGCGGATGCAGCGGGCCAGCCGCTCCTCCACCCGGTCCGGCACCGGCACCGGCGCGGCCACCGTCCCGTCCGGCGTCGCGGGCCGGACGTCGGCCAGGTCGTACACGGCGTCGCCGCCGCTGACCAGCTTGTGGTCCAGCGCCACCACCGCCTCCGCGGTCGCCGCCTCGAGCCGCGCGGCGCCCGTGCGCGTCCCGCTGATGCCCACCGTCACGGCCATCCCGCAGGCGGCCCGGACGCGGTCGCGCACCAGTGCTGCGAACCGGCGCCCGGTGGCGCGCAGCTCGACCGGGTCGGCGCCGTGGAAGGTCACCATCCATGCGTCCGGCGGGACGGGGACGACGGGGCCGTGCTGGTCCGGCGCGTAGCCGGCGGCGCTGCGTTCGACGGCGGCAGCGGCGGCGTCGAGCATCCCCGTGGCCCAGTCGTCGCCGTGGGCCAGCCGGCTCACCTCGAAGTCGTCGACGTCGGCCAGGACCACGAGCACGTGGCCCTCGTCGCCGGCCTGGTCGGGCACGGCGATCGGCTGGCCGAGGACGGTCGAGTGGTGTCGCATGGGTCCTCCAGTGATCGGCTCGTCCGCGTCCCGGCGCCCCATCGACCCGACGCGGATCGGGCTGTTCAGTAGCGGCTGATGTCTGATATACCAGAGCCGTCCCCCTCGTGGAAAGGCCAACCGTGGAACTGCAGACCTTGCGCGCCTCGCTGCACGGCGTCCTCGCCTTCGCCCCGACGTCGATGCACGACGACGGTTCCCTCGACCTCGACAGCCAGCGCGCACACGTCGCCTTCCTCGCCGGCAGCGGCGCCGGGGCGGTCGTGGTGGCCGGCGGCGTCGGCGAGTTCTACGCGCTCGAGGAGGCCGAGTACGCCGCACTGGTCCGTGAGACCGTCGACGCCGTCGCCGGCCGGGTGCCGGTGCTGGCCGGCGTCGGCCACTCCACCGCCATCGCGACGCGGCTGGCCAGGGCGGCGGCCGACGCGGGCGCCGACGGGCTCATGGTCAACCCGCTGTACTTCGTCAACCCCGACGGCGACGGCATGGTCCGCCACTACGGCGAGATCGGCGCCGCGTCCGGCCTGGGCATGATCGTGTTCAGCACCGACGGCGCCGTCTACGACGAGAAGGACCTGGAGCGGCTGGCCGAGGTCGAGGGCGCCGTCGCGGTGAAGGACGAGGCCGGCGACCAGGACCTGTTCGCCCGCTGCGTCGACCGGCTCGGCGACCGCTACGTGTGGATCAACGGCATGGCCGAGCTGCCGGCCGTGGACTACGCCCGGATGGGCGCGGTCGCGATGACGTCGGGCCTGGTGAACCTGGACCCGGCCGTCGCGCTGGACGTGTGGGCGGCCGCGCTGGCCGGCGACGCGGACCGGCACGCGGCGATCGTCGCGGAGCGGATCGCGCCGATAGCGGCGCTGCGCGCGTCCCGGCCGGGCTACCACATCACCGTCATCAAGGAGGCCATGCACCTGCTCGGCCGCGGCGGGCCGGCGGTGCGGTTGCCGCTGGTGCCGCTGCGCGCCGAGGACCGCGCGGCGCTGGCCGGGCACCTGGACCGCGGCGGCTACCGGCGGGCGGAGCCGGCCCTGTGACGACGGACGCGCACGTCGCGGCCGGCGAGCATCCCAGCCTGCCGACGCTGGACGTCGACGACCTGCTGCGCGTCCTCGACGACGGCGGCGTCGGCCGCGCGGTCGTCGGGCCGGTAGGCCGCTGGCTCGCCGTCGACAACGAGGACGGCAACCGGACGCTGGCCGGCTGGTGCGCCGCGCACCCGGACCGGCTGGCGCACTGGGCCACGGTCAACCCCTGGTACGGTTCGCGCGCCTGCGACGAGCTGCGGCGGGCGCTCGCGGCCGGGGCGCGCGGGCTGAAGCTGGCGCCGTCCGTTCAAGGGTTCGGGCTGCTGTCGCCGCTGCTGGAGCCGGTGCTCGACGTCGCCGAGGAGCACGGCCGGCCGGTCTACGTCGTCACCGGCGTGCCGGTCGCGAGCGAGCCGCTGCAACTCACCGAGCTGGCGCTGCGCCGGCCCGGTCTGACGTTCGTCATGGGCCGGTCCGGGCGCACCGACTTCTCCCTCGACCTGCTGCCGGCGCTGACCGGCGCGCCGAACCTGGTCGCGGAGACCGCGTACAACGGGGCGTCGCTGATCGCCGCGCTGGTGACGGCGCTCGGCGCGGGCCGGGTGCTGTTCAGCAGCGACGCGCCGTTCAACGACGTCGCGCTGGAACTGGAGCGGGTGGACCGGGCGGGCCTGTCCGGCGACGACCGCGCCGCGGTGCTCGGCGGCGCCGCCGCCACGTTGCTGGGGGTGGCCGCGTGAGCCTCGTCGACCTGCACACGCATCTGCCGTCGGCGGCGGCGCCGGCGTGGGCGTCCTGGCGCCAGTCCGACGCGCTGGCGGAGCTGGACCGGTTCGGCATCGCCCGGGCCGCCGTCATGACGCTGGACGGGCTCGCCTACGACGCCGTGACCGGCAACGACGTGGTCGCACAGGTGTGCGCCGGGTCCGACGGCCGGCTGCTCCCGTTCGGCAGCGTCGACCCGCGCCGGCCCGACGCCGCCGACGAGTTGCGCCGCTGCGCCGACCGCGGCTTCCACGCGATCAAGCTGCACCCGTGGATGCAGGGGTTCTCGCCGCTCGAGGCGTACATGGACCCGGTGGCGGAGGCGGCGATCGAGCGCGGGCTGCCGTTCGTCATGCACGACGGCACCCCGCCGTACGCGTCGCCGCTGCAGATCGCCCGGCTGGCGGCCCGGTTCCCGGAGCTGACGGTGGTGCTGGCGCACGGCGGGCTGTTCGACCTGTGGGAGGACTCCGTCGCGGCCGCGGTGCGGTACCCGAACGTGCACATCACGATGTGCGGGACGGCGCCGCGGGCGGTGTTCCGCGAGATCGTGCGCCGGGTCCCGGTGGCGAAGCTGACGCTGGGCACCGACGGCGGTTTCGGCGACCCGGACCTGCGCCGGCACCGGTTGTCCGTCCATCGTGCGATCCTGGCGGAGCTGCCGGACGGCGACGCCGCCGCGCTGGCGTACCGCAACGCCGAACGACTTCTGGGGCTGACGTGACCGATACCCTGCCCGTGGTGCAGGTGGGCTGCGGCGACATCGCGACGACGGGACACCTGCCGGCGCTTGACCGCTCCCCCGACGTCACCCTGGTCGGCGTCGTCGACGTCGTCGCGGCGCACCGCGAGGCGGCCGCGGCGAAGTACGGCGTCGCGGCGTGGACGTCGCTGGAGCCGGCGCTGGCCGCGGGTGCGCGGGCCGCCGTCATCGCCGTCCCGCCGCACATCGCGCCGGACCTCACGCTCGCGGCCATCGGCGCCGGGCTGGACGTGCTGTGCGAGAAGCCGATGGCCGTCGACGTCGCATCGGCGCAGCGGGTGCACGACGCCGCGTCGGCGTCCGGGTGGATCGTCCAGATCGGGCTGAAGAACCGGTTCTCACCGCTGGTCCGGGCCGCCCGGCAGTGGCTGGACGACGGCCTCATCGGGTCGCCGGTCGTCTACACGCTCGGCGGCTACGACGAGCGCTACGACGCCGCCGACACCGTCCACGTCGGCCGGATCCAGGACTTCCTCGCGCACGGGCCGTCATACCTGCACGAGGGCGCGCACTTCGCCGACTACGTCGCCTACCTGAACGACGCGGCGCCGGTCGCCGTCCGGGCCGCCGGGCTGCGCTCGCAGCAGCAGTTCAACGGCGAGAACTTCGCCGCCGCGCTGGTCGAGTACGACAACGGCGACCTCGCCCGAATGGAGATCGGCTGGTTCTTCCCGGTCTCACCGAAGGGTGAGTTCCGCATCCTCGGGCCGCGCGGCGTCGCGCTGATCGACCGGCCGGAGCAGGTCGCGACGCTGACCACGCGCGACGACGACGGCACGCTGCGCACCGAGCAGGTCCGGTTCGAGCGGCCGTGGAACGACGAGTGCTTCGACCGGCAGCTGGCCCACTTCGTGTCCTGCGTGCGGACGCGGACCGAGCCGGAGACGTCGACGGCGGCCGGGCTGGCGTCGCTGCGGCTCGGCGCCGCGGTGACCGAGTCGCTGCGGGAGGGGACGGTGGTCCGGTGGTGACGGAGCGGCCGATGATCCAGGAGGCGCCGCTGATCCGCGACCAGGTGTACCAGCTGCTGCTGACCAAGCTGATCAGCGGCGAGCTGACGCCCGGCGACAAGATCACCGAGCGGGTCACGGCGCACGACCTGGGCGTCAGCACGACGCCGGTCAAGGAGGCGCTGCGCCGGCTGGAGAACGAGGGCTTCGTGCGCACGATCCCGCGCCGCGGCATCGTCGTCGGCGAGAACGCGCTCACCTCGTTCGAGCAGGTCATCACGGTGCGGGGGTGGCTGGAAGGGCTCGCCGCGCGGCTGTGCGCGACGCGGGTGGCCGGCGGCGAGCTCACCGACGTCGCCACGCTGACCGAGCCGCTGGCGCTGATGAAGGACCCGATCCTGCGCCCGGTCCCGGAGATCATCGAGATCAACGCCGCCTTCCACGAGGCGATCCGGGACCTGTCCGGCAACCGCGTCATCGTCCAGTTCCTCGGCACCCTGCTCGGCGTCGACGCGGCGGTGCGCAAGCGCGCGCTGCAGGACCCGGACGAGCTGCAGCGCGGCAACGCCGAGCACATCGACGTCGGCGACGCGATCCTCGACGGCGACCCGGACCGGGCCGAGGCGCTGATGCGCAGCCACGTGCTGCGCTCCGGCGACCACACGCTGCACGCCCGGATCACGTCGTGACGGCGCTGCTGGCCGAGCTGACCCGCGCCGCCGTCGCCTCGCGTGCGCCGCAGGCCGTCGCCGTCGTGCCGGTCGGGGCCTGCGAGCAGCACGGACCGCACCTGCCGCTGGGCACCGACCTCATGGTGGCCGAGCACCTGGCCCTGGCCGCGGCCTCCCGGCTGGCCGGTTCGCTCGACGTCATCGTGGCGCCGGGCGTGGCGGTCGGGTACTCGCCGCACCACGTGCCGATCGGAGCGACGCTCACCGCGGGCGCTGCGACGCTGCTGGCGCAGCTGCGGGACGTGTGCGCCGGGCTGGCCGCGGCCGGGTTCGGGCGGGTGTTCCTGCTCAACGGGCACGGCGGCAACGCCGAGCTGGTCGTCGTCGCCGCGCGGGAGGCCGGGCAGGCGCTGCGGGTCACCGTCGGCGCCGGGTCGTACTGGGTGATGGCGTGGGACGAGCTCGTCGCGGCCGGCGCGCAGGACCGCGGCCGGCTGCCCGGGCACGCGGGCGCGTTCGAGACGTCGCTGGCCCTGGCGCTGCGCCCGGACCTCGTCGACGCGCCGCCGCACCGGCCGGGCTCGTCGTTCGTCCGCAACCCGGCCGGCTACTGGGGCCGCTACCACGTCGAGCGGCCGGACGCGATGGCCCAGGGCGACGGCTTCTCCGACGACCCGTCCGCCGGCTCCGCCGCCGACGGCCGCCGCTATCTCGAGGCCGCCACAGGCGCCGTCGCCGGCGCGCTGCGCGAGTTCGCAGGACAAGTCTGAGCCTGTCGCCGTCGCGGCCGGGTTCCGTAGCCTCGATCCGACCGGTCATCGCCCGATGGAGGACGCCGTGCTGGAGCACCCGGACTATCGCACGCTGGAGGAACGGCTCGCCGAGTGGCGGACGGAGATCCTCACCCGGATGGACCGGGCCGACGAGCTGGCCGTGCTGCCGTCGTACCCGCGGGTGAACCTGGCCCGGGAGGCCGGCGTGACGGTGCGAGTCGAGAGCTGCCTCGGCACCGTCAACCCACTGTCCGCGGACGCCGTCTACTACGACGTCACCGCGCCGGCGCCGGACGGGGCCGTCCCGTTCGCGTCGGAGGATCCGGACCACCCGACCCTGGCGGAGCTGCGCCGCCGGTTCCCGCTGGCCTCCGTCGCGGGCGAGGGGACGTCGGTCGAGCGGGCGGCGCGGTTGCGCGACTGGATCAAGTCGCTGTTCCCGCACCACATCCCGTACCGGATGCCGGAGTGGAACGCGCTGCTGATCCTGGACCGCGGCTCCCGCGGCGTCGAGCACTTCATCTGCATCCACTACTCGGTGTCGCTGGTGCAGTGCTGCCTGGCGCTGGGCATCCCGGCGCGGCTGATCAACCTGCACCGCGGCATCTCCGACAGCTACCGCGTCGGCGACGAGGCCGTCGCCGACCCGCCGGTCGACGAGCACGTCGTCGCCGAGATCTGGTCGTCCGAGCAGGGCGGCTGGGCCATGATGGACACCGACTTCGACGTCCACTACGAGCGCGACGGCCTGGCGCTATCGGCCTGGGAGATCCACCGCGCGTTCGCCGACGACGAGCTGGCCAAGATCGAGCCCCGCCGCGGCCCGCACTCGATGTCGTTCAACGCCTACGGCGAGCGGCTGCCCGACGAGGACGAGTTCTTCGCGACCGAGCTGCCGGCGTACTACCGCCACATCACCGTCCTGATGCGCAACGACTTCCTCAGCGACACCGACGGCCCGGTCACCATGGCCCACCCCGTCGACGAGACGGCGACGCCGATCCTGTGGCACCGCGGCTCGGACAACCGGCTGCAGCCGCACCTCATGGGCCCGGTCGTCGTCGCCCAGCCCTGGACCGACGTCACGCCCGTCCTCACCGACGGCAACCGCCGCACCAGCTGGGCGTCGGCCGACCTCGACGACCCGCACACGGTCGAGGTCGCGCTGGCCGGCCCGCGGCTGCTGGCGCGCGCGGTCCTGTACTGGCCGGAGTACCGGCTGCGCTACCACTCCAGCACCGCCTACCGGCTGGAGACCCGCGACGGCGACTCCGGCGCGTGGGAGCCGTGGATCTCGGTGACCGACGGCCCGGAGACCGCCTACTCCGTCCACGACGCCGAGACCCGCCGCGCCACCCACGTCCGCCTCGTCCAAGCCGCCGGCGGCGGGTCGGCGGACTTCCCGGCCCGGCTCTGGCTCGCCCAACTGGAGCTCTACTCCCCCAGCTGAGGGCCGGGCGCGACCATTGGCGGTGCCGCGTACGTCACTAGGCGTTCCCCTGCTCTACCACCCATGCATGCCTGGTAGAGCGGGAGTACGCCTGGTGGGCCGCCGCCCCTGAAGTGCCGCCCACCAGCAAAGCCGTCAGTCGTCGCCTGCGAGGATGGACCACGCCCGGACGGCGACGTGGAGGTTGAGGCGGGTCTCGGGGTCGCCGAGGTCGTGGCCGGTCAGCTCCCGGATGCGCTGCAGCCGGTAGCGCAGCGTGCTGCGGTGGATGATCAGCGCGGCGGCCGTCTCGTCGTAGTTGCCGCCGCGGTCGAGGTACGTGGCCAGCGTGCGGGTCAGCTCGCTGTGGTTCTCCGCGTCGTACCCGAGCAGCGTCCCCAGCCACTCGTCGACGTAGCGCTGGAGGTCGCCGTGGCCGGCTCCGGCGCCGAGGATGCGGTAGATGCCCAACTCGTCGTCGACGGTGACGCCGTCGCGGTGGCGGCCACCGGCCCGGACGGCGTGCGCCCGCTGCGCGTCCTGCCACGACTGCGCGATCCTGGCCGGGCCGTCGGCGGGGCGGCCGACGCCGATGGCGACCTCGGCGGCGCCGAGTCGTGCGGAGATGCCGGCGTGCAGCCGGGCCCACGTCTCGCCGCCGGCGTCGGGGGTCAGCAGCACGACGTGGGCGTCGCGGCGGCCGAGCAGGTGCGGCAGCGCCAGCTCGGCGGCGGACCGCGCGGCCGCCGCCTCCAGCGCGTCGTCGGCCGAGGCCAGCGGGTAGCCGATCGCCAGCACCCGGTGCGGCGGGCTCAGGTCGTGGCCGAGTGCCTCCGCCCGCGCCGCCGCGGCGGCCTCGTCGGCCCCGGTCAGCAGGTCGTCGACCAGCTCACGCCGCTGCCGTCCCTCGACCTCGGCGACGGCGCGGACGTGCGCGAGCTCGCCGGACAGCACCAGCGCGGCGTGCGTCAGCGCGAACTCGTCCCGTTCGCCGGCCATGCGGCCGGGGTCGACCAGCGCGATCGTGCCGAGCACCTCGTGCCGTGGCTGCGCGGCGGTGATCAGCCGGTCACCTTCGCGGACCACCAGCGGGCCGCGCAGCGCGGGGCTGGCGGCGGAGTCCGGCGACGGCGCGGCGGCCGGCGCCTCGGCCAGCCCGGACCAGGCGCGGGCGTGCCCGAACGAGTCCTCGATGACGACCGGCAGCCCGGTGATCGCGTAGAGCGCCTCGGCGATGGCCCGGATGCGGTCCTCCGTCGGGTCGGCCGCGGCCCGGGCCAGCGTCTCCTGGATCGCGGTGTGCTGACGCAGCTCGGCCCGGGCCCGCTCCAGGTCGTCGGTGACGGCGCGCAGCTCGGCGCCCAGCTCGTCCAGCCGGCGACGCAGCGTCGCCTGCCCGAGCGCGACGCCGGCGTGGCGGGCCAGGCCGGTCAGCAGCGCCCGCTCCTCCGCCGACGGCGGGCCGTCGCCGCCGACGATCAGCTGGCCCTGCGGTCCGTTGAACGCGCGCATCGGGTAGGCCCACGCCCACGCGTACCCCTTGGCGGTGACGCGGCCGCCCTTGGCCCGCAGCCCCGTGACGCCGGCGACCGGCTCGTCCTCCGGACCGCACGGCGTGGCCACCACCTCGTACCGCGTCCACGACCGCACCGCGCCGCTGACCAGCGCGAGGATGTCTGGACCCGGCCGCCCGTCGGTCATCAGCAGCGACAGCGCCTGCAGCTCGCGCAGCCGTGATCGTCCACGTCGCGCCACCATCCCCACCGGCGGTTCCGCGACAGGCGGCTTCGACGCCCCGCCCCGGGCATCGCCGCTGTGCGACATCGTCCCATTCTGCCCGGTCCCGGCTCGGCTGTCAGTCCGATCGGCCTCGACCTGCCAGGACGGGAGGTCCGGGCTGGTCTCGTCCCGTCAGGTCGAAGCCGTTTGCGCTGGTCGATGGCATCGTCGGTGAGGAGACAGCCCATGACTGCAGGTACAGAGGCGACGGGGGCGGAGCCGATGACCACAGACGAAGCGATCACCACGCAACCGACGACGGACACGGCGCTGCTGTCGAGCAGCAGTAGTCTGCACGACTTCCTCACGGGGCTGGCGAGTGGTGTCGCCGACGCCCTCGGCGGGGTCTCCTGCGCGGTGGCGACCAGACGGGGGCCGCGGGTGGCGGCCACGTTCGGCGGCAGCGACCGCGTCGCCGCCGCGCTGGAGGATATCCAGTACATCACCCAGGACGGGCCGACGCTGCGGGCCGTGCAGACCGGCGAGCCGGTGTGCGTCGAGTACCTGCCGGTCGACCTGCGCTGGCCGGAGCTGACGCTGCGCGGCACGGCGGACGGGGTGGCCGCCGTGCTCGCGACGCCGATCCCCGGCGAGCTGGCCAGCATCGGCGCCGTCACCGTCTACGCGCAGCGGCCGGATCGGCTGGACGACGCCACCCGCGCCCGGGTCGCCGAGCTGGCCGCCCGGCACGCCGGCGCGCTGCAGGTGGCGGTGCGGATGTTCGAGTACGCCGCGCACGCCGAGCACCTGCGCGTCGCGCTGACCTCCCGCTACGTCATCGACCAGGCGCTCGGGGTGCTGATGAGCCGGCACAGCTGCAACGCCCGCACCGCGTTCGAGATCCTGCGCCGCCGCTCGCAGCGCGACAATGTCAGGCTGCGCAAGATCGCCGCCGAGATCATCGTCACGACGACCGGCGAGCCGCCACTTCCTCCCGCTGCGGGAGCCTGAACCGGCGTCGATCAGATCGTCAGCGGCCAGGGCAGGTGGCACGCTGCTCTCATGGTGACGGTGCCCACGACTGCCAGCCTCCTGGTCGGCGACGGTGATGCTCGGTTCCTCCCGGTGGTGGAGATCGAGGTCGGCCCTGACACGACCGGCCTCGAGTTGGCTTCGGCGGTGCTGGCCGCGCATCGGCTTGCTCTGCCCGATCTGGAGCTCGCCTACGCCGGCGTCATGGTCGGGCTGCCCGAGAGCGAAGACGGCTGGTCGGCACGTGCCATCCCGGCAGTCCTGGGCCCTTCAGGTGTCCTCGACTGGGATGCGTACCGATCCACCGTGACATTCGGCGAGCTGCAAGCGACCGCAGCAGTCGGCCTGTCCCGGCGCCCGGAGGACGGCATGACGCTGGTCCTGACGGGCGGCAGCGGTGGACTCGGCGCCACCGACTGGCGCGATCTGTTCGATCTCCTGGAGACAGCGGTCGATCGGCTGATCCACTTCGGCGGCGTCTACGCCGGTTACCTCGCCATCCGTGACCTGGCCCGGGGTGCCGGCGACAGGATCGCGCGAGCACTCGCTCCGATCCGCCGGCTTGCGGCGCGCGACCACTCTGCCTATCCGGATCGTCTCGAGAGACTGCTCGACGATGCCCCCGAGCTTCGGTCCAGGACGCTCGCCGCCGGTCTCGAGCTGCCTGACCCTGAACTGGCGGATCTCATGCGTCTGCTCGGGTACGAACAGACAGCTGGGGATGCGACGTTCGAGCACGCGGATCTCGACGACGACATCGTCAAGCTCGTCGCCCTGATCTATCGCCATGCCAAGTGGTCGGGGATCGCTGACGAAGAGGATCTCGCGGCGATCAGGCAGGAGTTCCAGGACGCCATCGATCGGATCATGAGGCGCATCGCCGAGGATGGACGGGTCCCAGACGAGCCGGACGACATCTGGGCGCCACCCGAATAGCCCACGGCCCACGTCAGCCGTCGAGGGAGAGCTGGGTCGGCGCCGCCTCGGCGACCAGCCCGGCGTGGTTGTTGCGGACGTTGCCGACCTCCGTTCCGACGGGACGCGCGACGAGGGCGGCGCCGACCCGGGCGGCGGCTGAGCGGGCCAGCTCCAGCAACCCCGTCGTGTCCTCGTTGCCCCGGTCCAGCCAGTCCGGGATGTCGGCCGCGGCCAGGAACACCGGCATCCGGTCGTGGATGTGCGCCAGCCCAGGCGCCGGCGTCGTCGTCAGCACGCTGGCCGACAGCAGCCAGCGGTCCGGGTGCTCGGCCGGCAGCGCCGGATCGCGCCACCACTCGAACACGCCCGCCATCGCGAGCAGTCCGCCGTCACCGTGGATGAAGTACGGCTGCCGCGTCCGGCCGGGACCGCGCTGCCACTCGTAGTAGCCGCGGGCCGGCAGCACGCAGCGCCGCCGGGCGATGGGGCCGCGGAACGCGGGCTTCTCCGCGACGGTCTCGATGCGGGCGTTGATCATCGGCGCGCCGCCGCCGGGCTCCTTCGCCCACGACGGGACCAGCCCCCAGCGCGCGGCGTGCACCTGCCGGGTCCGTTCGAGCGGCTCGTCGGTGCGTTCCAGCACGACGGGCACCCGGTCGGTGGGCGCGACGTTGTACGACGCCATCAGCTCAAGCACCGCGCCGGACGCGATCGCGTCGAACTCGGCGGCGAGGTCGTCCATCGACGCGTCAGCCACGTACCGTCCGCACACGCCCCCGATTCTCCCGCACCGGGGTCGGCTCGACCGTCACAGCCTAGTGTTCGTGGCGTGGTCTATAGCACGGGTTGCTATGATGGCGCCATGTCCGACAGGGTCGAGGTGCTCCGCGAGGTGATGCGCGACACGCGCACCACCCAGTCCGAGCTGTCGCGGCTCAGCGGCGTGCGTCAGCCGAGCATCAGCCAGTTCCTGTCCGGCAAGATCGAGTTCAGCGACGAGCAACTGGACCGGCTGCTGTCGTGCATGGGCTACCGGCTCGAGGTCGTTCGCCGGCCCGTCCGCCCCGACCTCACGCGCTCCGAGCGGAGGTCCTGGCAGCTCCATCGCCGGTTGTCGATCCAGCTGTCCAGGACGAACCTGCAGGAATGGGGGCCGACGATCGAGCGGAACCTGCGCCGGTTGAGGGAGAGTGTCCGAGGTCAGCCGCACCTGCGCAACCTCGATCGATGGGAGTCACTTGTGCACGGTGGCGCCCTGCCGGGAATCCACCGCGTGCTGACCGGGCTCGATCGCGACTCCATCGAGATGCGCGAGGTGTCGCCGCTGGGAGGCCTGCTCTCGCAGGACGAGCGCGGCCACACCCGTGCCGGGAGCACCTCACCCGCTCAGCGATCCGCATGGAGGCCAGAACCCCAGGCCGATGGGTCCGCCGGCGAGTGAGGTGAACGCGGGGCCGCGTGACCATGTCCCGGCGTCACCGCCGGCCGGCGGGGTCAGCGCGCGGCGGTGCCCTCCTCGGCCGAGACGAGTTCGGCGATCGCCGCGAAGAAGGCCTCGATGCCCGGCAGGTTCGCGCCCTTCGCCCGCGACGCGGCGAAGTCCTCCGCCGACCGCCAGGTCACGATGTCGAGCCACTCGTCGTCCGGCAGCCGCACCAGCACGGCGTCGATGAAGCCGTCGCGATCGGCGCGGAAGTCGGCCAGCATCGCGGGCCGGGCCGCCAGCAGCGCGTCGACGTTCTCGGGCAGCACTCGGAACCGGGTCAGCTCCACGGTCTCAGCAGTCACCCCCTCAGCGTAGTGAGACCGCCGTCCAGGAGACGGGCGGGAGGTCGACCCGCAACGTGCCGCCGTCCAGCACCGCCGACGGGGTGGGGCGCAGCCCGACGCGGTCGGGGTGGTCGAGGGTGTTGCGGGCGTGGACGTCGTCGTCCCAGAGGGTGACCGCCTCGGCGATCGTCGTGGCGCCGAGGGCGCGGACGTCCACCGACACCGTCGCGGGCGAGTCGACCGAGCGGTTCACCAGGAACACGGCGGTCGAGCCCTCCGACGCGTCGTGCGTCGCCACGGCGTCGACGAGCGGCACCTCCCCGTACGCCGACGTCGAGTACACGGGCGACGTCACATCGACGGCCAGCGTCACGCCGCGGGCCAGCCGGGACGTCGTCGCGAACGGGAAGAACGTGGTCTGCCGCCAGCTCGGGCCGCCGGGCTCGGTCATGATCGGCGCGATGACGTTGACCAGCTGCGCCATGCTCGCCGCCGTCACCCGGTCCGCACGCCGCAGCAGCGACATCAGCAGCCCGCCCACCACGACGGCGTCGGCCACCGTGTACGAGTCCTCCAGGATCCGCGGCGCCACCGGCCACACCTGCGGGTCGGTGACCTTGTCCTCGTCGTGATAGCGGTCGACGTACCAGACGTTCCACTCGTCGAAGGAGATGTCGACGCGGTGACGGCCCGGCCGCAGCGCGCGGACGTGGTCGATCGTCGCCACCACCGACTCGATGAAGCGGTCCATGTCGACCGGCGAGGCGAGGAAGCCGGGAAGGTCACCCGGCGTCTCGTGGTAGTACGCGTGGCAGGACAGGTAGTCGATCTCGTCGTACGTGTGCTCCAGCACGGTCCGCTCCCACGCGCCGAACGTCGGCATCTGCCGGTTCGAGCTGCCGCACGCGATCAGCTTCACGCCGGGGTCCAGCTGCCGCATCGCCCGGGCGGTCTGCGCCGCCAGCTTGCCGTAGTCCTCGGCGCTGCGGTGCCCGAGCTGCCACGGCCCGTCCATCTCGTTGCCCAGGCACCACAGCACGACGCCGTGCGGGTCGGGCGTGCCGTTGGCGACGCGTAGATCGGCGAGCGTCGATCCGGACCGGACGTTCGCATACTCGAGCAGGTCCAGCGCCTCCTGCACACCCCGCGTCCCGAGGTTGACGGCCAGCATCAGCTCGGTGCCGGCCTTCGCCGACCAGCGGGCGAACTCGTCCAGCCCGATCTCGTTCGTCTCCAGCGAGTGCCAGGCCAGGTCGAGGCGACGGGGCCGCTGCGAGCGCGGCCCGACGCCGTCCTCCCACCGGTAGCCGGAGACGAAGTTGCCGCCCGGATAGCGGACGGTCGACACCCCCAGCTCGCGGACCAGCTCGATGACGTCCTTGCGGAAGCCGTCCTCGTCGGCCGTCGCGTGGTCCGGCTCGTAGACGCCGTCGTACACCGCCCGGCCCAGGTGCTCGACGAACGAGCCGAACAGGCGCCGGTCGATGGACCCGACGACGAACGACGGATCGACGGTCAGCGATGCGTGCGGCACTCAGCTCTCCTTGGTTGTGTTGCGGGGATCGTGGGCGTGGGTACGGAACCGGTCGACGAGCGGGGTGGGGACGCGGTGCAGGATGCCGTCGCGCTCGGACAGCTCCCACAGGCCCATCGTCAGCCGGTGCGCCTCGCGCCGCTGGGTGGAGTGCCGGTACGTCCACTCGTACATGTCGAACACCGGCCACCACGTGTACGCGACGACGGGGACACCGCCGGCCCGCAGCCCGCGCACGGCGTCGACGGACGCGTCCAGCCAGGCCGCGCGCTCGGCGACGCTCCCCGTCACGCAGGTCTCCGTCAGCGCGACGGGGACGCCGTACCGGTCGAACGCGCCGCGCAGCAGCTCCTCCAGGCCGAGAACGCCGTCGTCGCGGGTCGGACGGGGGTCGGCGAAGCCGCCGCCGTGCGGATCGGCGGCCGACACGATCTCGGTGGAGTGCCGCGGGTAGTAGTTGACGCCCATGACGTCGGGCTGGACGGCGTGCTCGGCGAACCAGGCGAGCTCCGAGTCGTCGAAGCCGTCGGCCGCCCGGCCGGTCACCAGGTCCTCGACCAGATGCACCTGCCCCCGCAGCCGCGCGATCGTCGCCGCGTCGTCCCCGTCGTAGCGCATCCCGGCGTCGACGTGCACGAACACCCCGCGCTCCCCCAGCACCGAACGCATCGCCCGCTGCGCCAGCACGAACCCTCGGGCCAGCTGGAGCACCATCGTCCGCAGGCCGGACGGACCGGACAGGTACGGCGGCCAGTACCCGTACTCGCCGGAGAACAGCGCGTGGATCATCGGCTCGTTCACCGGCGTGTAGTCGGTGACGCGGTCGGCGTACCGCTCCGCGACCCGGAACGAGTACTCCGCCACCACCGACGGGTAGTCGGGATGCGCGAACTGCCCCTCCAGCCACAGCGGTGTGCCGTAGTGCAGCAGGTCCACCACGGGCCGCAGCCCGAGCGATGCGAACCGGTCCATGACGCGGTCCAGCCACGACCAGTCCCACGAGCCGGGCGCCGGGTTCACCCGGTACCACGGCACGCCCCAGCGGAGCAGCTCCGCACCGGCGTCCGAGGCCAGCCCGAGGTCGGACGACCAGAACTCGTAGTGCTGGGTCAGCTCGTACTCGTCGATCGCGCGCTCGCCCGGCCGCGACTGCGGCACGAACGTGTCCTCGACGCCCAGCGCGAAGTGCAGCGCACCGTCACGGTGCCAAGGCGCGCTCATTTCAGCCCCGTCGTCGCGATGCTCTCGATGAACCGCCGCTGCACCAGTAGGAACGCGATCACCAGCGGCGCGATCGCCACCAGCGCGCCGGCCATCATCACGCCGTAGGGGACGATGCCGCCGGGCCCGGTCAGCAGCGTCAGCCCGGACGTGATCGTGCCCATCTCGCGTTCGGTGGTGAAGATCAGCGGCCACAGCAGGTCGTTCCAGTTGTTGACGAACGTGAAGATCGCCAGCGTGAGCAGCGCCGGGATCGCGTTGGGCAGCACGACGCTGCGGAAGATCCGGAACTCCGACGCGCCGTCGATGCGGGCGGCGTTGTCCAGGTCGCGCGGCAGCGCCAGGAAGAACTGCCGCAGGAAGAAGATGCCGAACGCGTCGGCGGCCCGCGGCGCGATCAGCCCGGCGAACGTGTTCACCCAGCCCAGGTCGCTGACCAGTTGGTAGACGGGGACCAGCGTCGCCTGGAACGGGATCATCAGCGTCGCGACGATCGCGATCAGCAGCGTCCGCCGCCCGGTGAAGTCGATCCGGGCCAGCGCGTACGCCGCCAGCGAGTCGAAGACCAGCGCGAACGCCGTCACCCCGCCGGCGAACAGGAAGCTGTTGACCACCAGCCGGGCGAACGGCAGCTCGTCGACGATGCGCCGCAGGTTGTCCAGCGTCCAGTCCTGCGGCAGCAGCGTCGGCGGGTACGCGTTCACCTCCGTGACCGGCTTGAACGCCGTCAGCACGATGATGGCCAGCGGCAGCATGACGGCGGCGGTGACGGCGAGCATCGTCACCGTGCCGAGGACGGTGCTGGGCCGGAGCCGGGCGATCACTGGGCATCCCTTTCCCGGCGGCCGAAGAACACGAACTGCACGACGCTGAGCAGCAGCGTCGCGATCAGCAGCACGTACGACAGCGCCGACGCGAAGCCCAGCTCCAGCTTGCGGAAGCCGGACTCGTAGATCTCCATGACGATGGTCTGGGTGTTGCCGTACGGCCCGCCGCCGGTCATGACGTAGATCTGGTCGAACGCCTGCAGCGCCGCGATCATCGCGAACACCAGCACGAACGCCAGCGTGTTCGACAGCAGCGGCAGCGTCACGTTGGTGAAGCGACGCCACACGCCGGCGCCGTCGACCTTGGCCGCCTCGTACAGCGAGCCGGGGATGTCCTGCAGCCCGGCCAGGAAGATCACCAGGTAAAAGCCGAAGTTCTTCCACACCGCGACCAGCGCGACCGCCGGCATCGCCAGCTGCGGGTCCTCCAGGACGTTCCCCAGTTGCAGCCCGAGCCCGCTCAGCCAGTGGTTGAGCAGCCCGACCTGCGGGTCGATCAGGTACGTCCACGCGTAGGCCGCAACGGCCAGCGACACGACGAACGGCAGGAACAGCGCGGTGCGGAAGAAGCCGCGGAACGGCAGCGCCGGACTGTTCAGCACAAGCGCGAGCGCCAGCGCCGCGACCACCGCCGTCGGCGTGAACAGCACCGTGTACCAGAGCGTGTTGGTGACGGCGTTGAGCAGGTCGGGGTCGGTGAACACCTGGACGTAGTTGTCGAACCCGACCCACTCGGCGTCGCCGAAGCCGCTGGCGTCGGTGAACGACGTCCGCAGCGCCGACACCATGGGCCAGCCGACGAAGACGGTGAGGACCAGCAGGGCCGGGGCCAGGAAGCCCAGCGCGGTGACGCCGCGCCGGCGGCCCCCGGGCGCCACCCGCCGCCCGCCCAGTGGCGCGGGCGGCCGGTAGCGCCGTCGTGGTGCGGTGAGCGACACGAGACCTACCCGACGGCCGTCTCGATCGCGGCCTGCGCCTCGGACAGCAGCCCGCCGATGTCCTCGCCGGCCATCGCCCGCTGCGTCAGCTCGTCGATCGCCGTCAGGACGTCGACGCTGTTCACGACGCCGGGCAGCAGCGGCCGGCCGAACTCGGCCTGCTCGGTCAGCGCCGCGACCACCGGGTTCTCCGCGACGGCGTCAGCGGGGACGTCGGTGCGCAGCGGCGGCCAGCCCGAGCCCAGCGACCACGTCACCGCGTTGTCCTGGTCGAGGAAGAAGCTGAAGAACTGCTCCGCCGCCTCGACCGCGTCGTCATCGGCCTGCTCGGTGATCGCCATCGAGACGCCGATCGCCGACGCCGCCTGCGCCTCCGGCCCGGCCGGCACCGGCGCGATGCCGTAGTCGATGCCGTTCTCCTCCGAGATCGACGCCATCCACGGCCCGCCCAGGTACATCGCGGCCTTGCCGCTGCTGAACAGCCCGTCGCCGGCGATGCCGTCGACGCCGGTCGGCGAGATCTTGTCCACGGCGATCGCCTGGTACCAGTACTCCAACGTCGCCCGGTTCTCCGGCGAGTCGATGACGACGTCCGTGCCGCCCTCGACGATGTCGCCGCCGCCGCCGTAGAAGAGGCTCGGCCAGACGCCGTTGGCGACGGTCGCGTGGTCGGGGATGGCCGCGCCGTACTGCTCCGGCGTGCCGTCGCCGTTCTGGTCGACGGTGAGCGCCTTGGCCGTCTCGACCCAGTCGTCCCAGGTGGCCGGCGGCTCGGTGATGCCGGCCGACTCGAACAGCGCCTTGTTGTAGAACATCGCCAGCGGCACGAAGCCGGTCGGCACGCCGTAGCGGGTCCCGTCGACCGTCACCATCTCGACGGCGCCGGGGTTCAGCTCGGCGGCGTTGCTCTCGGCGTCGTCGTAGAAGTCGTCCAGCTCGACGAACGCGCCGCGGTCGGCGTAGACAGGCAGCCGCTCGGCCGGCATCGCGACGATGTCCGGCCCGTTGCCGGCCGACAGCGCCGGCAGCAGCGTGTCGTCGATGACGTCCCACGGGTTGATCTCGGTGCTGATCACGACCTCGTCCTGCGAGGCGTTGAAGTCGTCCACGAGCTGCTCGAGCACGTCGCCGTCGGCCTCGGTGTACCCGTGCCAGAAGGTGAGCTCGACCGGGCCGTCGGCGGACGCGCCGCCGGAGTCGTCGTCGCTGCCACAGGCCGTCAGCCCGATGGCCAGGGCGAGGACGAGGCCCAAAGGAAGGCGGTTGCGTGTCATGTCTGTTCCTTCTCCACAGTGAGACGTTCATGACCTTACAACGTTGTAAGAGTCAGGATGCGGAACACGCCAACGGATGTCAAGCCGGGCTCAGCCCGGCTGGGTCGACTCCCGCTCGACGATGCGGTAGCCCGAGCGCAGCTCCCGCCGCGGCTCCTCCGGGCCCTTCTCGATGCGGTCGAGCAGCACCTCGACGGCGAGCCGGGCGATCTCGCGCCGGCCGGGATCGACGGTGCTCAGGCTGGGCAGCGAGTACTTGCCCTCGTCGACGTCGTCGAAGCCGATGATCGCGACGTCGGCCGGCACCCGGACGCCCTGCTCCTGCATGACCCGCAGCGCGCCCAGCGCGAGTTCGTCGTTGAGCGCGAACACCGCGTCGAACTCGACGCCGCGCTCGAGCAGCGCGCGCATCGCCTCGGCGCCGTTGAACCGGTGCCACGGGCCGGCGTCGACGATCAGCGCCTTGTCGAAGGGCAGCCCGTGCGCCTCGAGCGCGGCCCGGTAGCCGTGCAGCCGCAGCCCGGCCGAGCCGATCACCTCGCCCTCGTGCGCGCCGATGACGGCGATCCGGCGCCGGCCGAGGCCGATCAGGTGGTCGGTGGCGGCGCGGGCGGCGTCGACGTTCTCCATCGTGACGTGGTCGACCGGGCCGTCGAAGATCCGCTCGCCGAGCAGCACCAGCGGGAAGTCGACGGCGAGCAGGTCACCCTCGTCGTTGCCCAGGCCGAGCGGGCTGAACAGCAGCCCGTCGGTGAGCTGGCGCCGCGACCCCGACAGCACGTCCAGCTCGCGCCGCCGGTCGCCGCCGGTCTGCTCGATGACGACGACGACGTCGCGCTTCTCGGCGGCGTTGATGACCTCGTCGGCGAGCTGGGCGAAGTACGCGAGGCTCAGTTCAGGCACGGCCAGGCCGATGGCGCCGGTGCGGCCGGAGCGCAGGCTGCGCGCCTGCCGGTTCGGCCGGTAGCCGAGCTCGTCGATGGCCGCCTGCACCTTGGCGCGAGTGGTGTCGGAGACGTACGGATGGTCGTTGACCACGTTCGACACAGTCTTGAACGACACGCCCGCGAGCCGGGCGACATCACGCAGCGTCGCTGTCATGACCACACGGTAGCCGTTGACACCGGCGCCGACCCAACCCTAGGGTGCTGATCGACACCGGTGTTACAACGTTGTACGAGCATTCACTCGTACAACGTTGCATGACTGTGCCCGCCCCGTCTCGAGGAGAGTCATGTCCACCGATGCCCGCACCCCACGCCGCCGCGCGCTGGCCGCACTGGCCGCCGTCGCCGCACTCGCCGCGACCGCCCTCACGGCCGCGCCCGACCCCGTCGCCACCGCCGTCACCACCGGCAACGGCGCGCTCGTCTAC
Organism: Jiangella anatolica; assembly: GCF_003236295.1. GTDB lineage: Bacteria > Actinomycetota > Actinomycetes > Jiangellales > Jiangellaceae > Jiangella > Jiangella anatolica. The sequence continues at coordinate 11,753 of NZ_POTW01000017.1, read as the reverse complement.
TCACCCGCCGCCGGCACCTCGTTCGACCCCGAGGGCAATCGCCCGGTCGGCACCACCTACCCGAAGGTGATCACGCTCAAGCACAACGGCGCCGCCAACGGCACCCAGCTGGTGACGTTCGACCAGCTGGTGCTGGTCGGCGGCGTGCAGGTCTATCCCATCCACCGCAGCACCGACGGCGGCACCAGCTGGAGCAAGATCGCCGACGTCGCGCCGAGCACCACCTTCCCGACGCTGACCCGCACCGCGCAGCCGTTCCTGTACGAGCTGCCGCAGCAGGTCGGCTCGCTGCCGGCCGGCACCATCCTGCTGACCGGGATGATCATGCCGGCGGACCGCTCCAGCAGCCGGCTGATCGTCTACAAGAGCCAGGACGCAGGCGTCACCTGGACCTACCTCAGCACCATCGACACCGGCGGGCCGGCGGTCTACGACCCCAGCCCGACGTCCACCACGACGACCGTCTGGGAGCCGGCGCTGGCCGTCGACGGCCAGGGCGGCCTCGTCGCCTACTTCTCCGACGAGCGGCAGAAGCCGAACGGCGTGCTGCAGGCCGTGTCGTACCGGCGCTCGACCGACGGCGGGCTGACGTGGGGGCCGCTGGTCAACGTGTCCGCGCCGGCCGGCACGAACGACCGGCCCGGCATGATCACCGTCACCAAGCTGCCCGACGGCCGCTACCTGGCGACGTTCGAGGTGGTCAACCGGCCGAGCCTGAGCCAGAACACCGCGCCGGTCTACTACAAGATCTCCCCCGACGGGCTGAGCTGGAGCCCGGAGTCCAGCATCGGCACGCCGGTCCGGCTGGCCGACGGCCGCGGCATCGGGTCGTCGCCGTTCGTGAAGTGGGTGCCCGGCGGCGGGCCGAAGGGCATGGTGATCGTGTCGTCGAAGTGGTCGCTGGACGCCGGCGGGAACATCAACACCGGCCAGAACTTCTACGTCAACTACAACCTCGGCGAGGGCCCGTGGGAGCGGCTGCCGTACGCCGTCACCTACGACTCCACCGACACGCAGGGCGGCGCGTTCAGCGGCTTCGCGCAGGGCTTCGACACCAGCGTCGACGGGCGTACGCTCGTGCACGCGTCCAACGTCGAGAACCCGTCGACCACCTACAACGACGTCCGCGTCGGGACCATCCCGCTGGACGCGCAGCAGTACGAGGCCGAGCGCGCGGCGCGGGCCGACGCGTCGCTCGTCACCCACCACGACGCGTCGAACGGGCAGAAGGTCGGCAACATCAACAACGCCGGCAGCTCGGTGACGTTCACCGTCCGGGCGCCGGCCGCCGGGTCGTACCGGCTGAACGTGCGGTACGCCAACGGGATGGGCGCCACCAGCACGCACTCCGTCAGCGTCAACGGCGGATCGGCGACGACCATCTCCTACCCGCCGACGGTGGACTGGGGCCGCTACCTGTGGGCCCAGCACACGGTGAACCTCAACGCCGGCGTCAACACGATCAGCTTCACCAAGGCGACGTCGTTCGCCGAGCTCGACGTCCTGCACGTCTACCGGACGTCGGCGCCGCTGGACCCGCAGTTCCGCGTCGTCAACCGGACCAGCGGGAAGTTCCTGGAGATCCTCTCGGCGCTGACGACCGACGGCGCCGGCGCCGGCCAGTGGGGCGACACGAACCACGCCACCCAGGTGTGGAACCTGCGCACCGTGACCGGCGGCATCCAGCTGGCGAACAACAACAGCGGCAAGCTGCTGGAGATCCCGGGCGCCGCGCTGGGTGACGGCGTCCAGGCCGTGCAGTGGGGCCCGACCGGCCACGCCACCCAGACCTGGGTGCCGACGTTGCTCAGCGGCGGCTGGTGGCGGCTGGCCAACGCCAACAGCGGGAAGAGCCTGGAGATCGCCGGCAGCTCGACCGCCGACGGCGCCGTCGCGCAGCAGCAGACCAGCGGCTCGTGCCAGTGCCAGCAGTGGCGGCTGACGCGCGAGGGCATCCAGTAGCCCCGGCGGCGCCGCCCGCGGACAACGTCAGCGGGCGGCGCCACCCGGCCGGTAGCCTCGACCCGTGCCCCAGCAGGAAGTCTTCGTACGGCTGCTGGGCCCGGTCGAGGTGCTCCTGGGCACGGAGCCCGTGCCGCTGGCCCGCCGTCCCGCCGCGCTGCTGGCGGCGCTCGCGCTCCGGCTGAACACGCCGGTCTCCTACGGCGCGATCACCGAGCTGCTCTGGTCGGAGGCGGAGCTGCCGGCGAACTCGCGCCGGGCGATCCAGACGTACGCGTCCCGGCTGCGCGACGTGCTCGGCCGCGAGGCGGTGCTCGCCTACGGCGACGGGCTGCGGCTGGACCTCGCGCCGGACCAGGTGGATCTGCACCGCTTCCGCCGCCTCGTGGCCGCCGGCGCCGGGTCGGCCCGGGCGGAGCTGGCGACGCTGACGGAGGCGCTCGGGCTCTGCACCGGCACTCCCCTGTCGGGCCTGGCCGCGCCGCGGCTCGTCGACGCCGAGGCGTCGGCGCTGCTCGACGAGGTGCTCAGCGTGGTCGAGCGGCGCAACGAGGTGCGGCTGCTGGCCGGCGAGCTCGACGACGCGTTCATCGCGTCGCTGCGGCGGCTGACGACGGAGCATCCGTGGCGGGAGCGCACCTGGTGCCACCTGATGCTCGCGCTGTATCGCACCGGTCAGCAGGGCGAGGCGCTCGCGACGTTCGCCCGTCTGGTCGCCGTGCTGCGCGACGACCTCGGCATCGACCCCGGCGCCGAGGCGACGCAGCTGCACCAGCGGATGCTCGCCGCCGACCCGGAGCTGCTCGCGCCCACGCCGTCCGCCCGGCCGGCCGTGCCGGGCCCTCAGGCCACATCGCCGGCGGCCGGGCCGCCGGCCCAGCTGCCGGCCGGCTCGCCGGCGTTCGTCGGACGGCGGCGCGAGCTGGCGGCGCTGGCCGCGCTGCTGGACCGCCCGGCCGACCGGGTCCGCCTCGCCGTCGTGTCGGGCCAGGCCGGCGTCGGAAAGACGACGACGGTGATCGAGGCCGCGCACCGGGCGCGGGCCCGCTTCCCCGACGGGCAGCTGTTCGCCGAGGGGACGAGGGGTGGCGCGGCGGTCCCGCCACACGACGTGCTCGGCGCGTTCCTGCGCGACCTCGGCACGGCGACCGCCGACATCCCGGCGTCGCCGGCCGACCGGGCGACGCTGTTCCGGTCCGTCTGCGCGCGGCGGCGGCTGCTCATCGTCATCGACGACGCACAGTCGGCCGAGCAGGTCACCGCGCTGCTCCCCGGCGCCGGCGAGTGCGCCGTCCTGGCGACCACCCGCCGGCGCCTGACCGTGCCGGCGAACCTGTCGCTCGACCTCGACCTCATCTCGGCCACGGAGTCGCACGAGCTCCTGGCGACGCTGGCCGGTGCGGACCGGCTCGCCGCCGAGCCCGAAGCGGCGGCCGCGATCGTCGAGGCGTGCGCCGGCTCGCCGCTGGCGCTGCTGATCGTCGGCGGGCGGCTGGCCACCCGGCCGGCCTGGCCGCTCGCCCATCTGCGCGACCGGCTCGCCGGGCCCGGCCGGCTGGCGGAGCTGCGGCTGGGCGGTCACTCGGTACGGGCGGCGCTCGACGCGACCACCGGCCTGCTCGATCCGTCCGACGAGGCCCGGTTCCGCGCCCTGGGCACGCTGCCGGCCGACCTCGTCGACGTCGAGTCCGCGGCCGTGCTCTGGCAGTCCGGCCGCGCCGAGGCCCGCGACCTGCTGGAACGGCTGTGCGACGTGCGGCTGCTGGAGCCAGCGACACCGGACTGCTACGGCTGGCACGGCCTCATCGGCAGCTACCTGCGCGACGATCCGGCGCGCACCGATCCGGCCGGCGCCCGCCGGGTCCTGCGCCAGGCGCTCGCGTCGCTGGCCAACGCGCGCGATCGGCTGCGGCCCGGCGACCGCCCCCACCATCCGCTCGTCGCCGCCGTCGTCGACTCCGAGGAGACCGACGGCGCCACGTTCGGCGACCGCGCCGACGTGCACGCCTGGGTGCATCCGCGCGGCGCCCTGTTCGTCGGCCTCGCCCGCGACGGCCTGAGCTCGGGCGACGACGACCGCGCCGTCGAGGCCGCGGCGCTGGCCGTCCACTTCGACACCGTCGTCACCGACTGCTGCACCGCGCACGAAGTGTCCGCCGGCCTGCTGCGGGTGGTCACCACGACCCCGCTGCCGCCGGGCGCGGAGCACTTCCTGGCCGCGGCGCGGCACAACCTCGCCTCCGCCCTGGCCGACCAGGGCCGGCTGGCCGAGGCGCACGAGGCCGCCGAGCAGGCGATCGCCGCCTGGCGGCGGCTCGGCGACCGCTACGGCGAGGCCGCCCTGCTGAACAACCTCGCGCTCCTGCACGGCCGCTCGGGCGACTACCCGGCCGCCGTCGCGGTGATGCGCCGCTGCATCGACACCGGGGACGCGCTGCCGCTCGTGCTGCGTGCCCACACCCTGCGCAACCTGGCCTATCTCCTCGCGCGCGACGGTGACGCCGACGGCGCGTCGAGCACGTTGGCGGCCGCCAGGGAGCGGCACGCCCACGAGCCGGGCTCGTACGAGGGGTACGAGGCCGCCAAGATCGAGGCCCACGCCCGGCTCGCGGCCGGTGAGCCGGGCGCGGCGATCGCGCCGGCCCGGGCGGCACTCGCGACAGCCCGCGAGCTGCGCTCGGTCCGGCTGACGGCCCAGTCGGCCGTCCTGCTGGCCAGGGCGCGCCGGCTGGCGGGCGAGGACGGCCGGCAGAGCGCCGCCGAAGCGCTGCGGCGGCTGGCCGAGACGGGCGTGCAGGACGTCCAGACGACCTGCGAGGCGCTGGCCGAGCTGGCCCACGCGCACCGCGCCACGGGTGACGCCGCGAGCGAGGACGCCTGCGTCGAGGAGGCGTCCCGGCTGATCGACCTGGCCGGGAACGCCCGCACCCGGTGGGCCGATGAGCTGCTCGGCCAGTTCGCGACCGCGCGGCGCCCGTGACGCCGCCGGCGCACGCTCAGCGGTGCCAAGCCGTGCAGTAGTAGCGGCCGCTGTCGACGACGCAGGTGCGCCAGTAGTAGCCGCCCGGGTTCGCGACGTCGTCGGTGTAGTAGCTGTCGCGGTACAGCCCGAGCCTGGGCGTCCACGACGTCGGGTTCGAGCTGCGCGCGCGGTCCAGCCAGATCGAGTCCTCGACGAAGCCGGAGTACCCCGTCACCCGGCCGGCGCAGAAGTGGACGCTGAGCCAGCGACCGCCGGTGTAGTTGCGCTTCGTGTAGCAGCCCGCCGCCGTCGCCTGTGCGGTCGCCTCCTGTGCCGTCGCGTTCTGCCCCGCCGGCGCAGAAGTGGCGGCCTGGGCGGCCGGAGCGGCGGCGAGCGCCGCCGCGGCGAAGGTGGCCGCGGCGAGGGCGGACAGGGTGCGTGTGCGGATGGCCATGACGACTCCCCGTGATCGGTGTGGCGCCTCGGTGCCGAGGCACGTCACGATCCTGGCCACCCCCTCTTTCACGGCGGCTTCAGGCGATCTTCACGCAGTTCGCGGCCGGCGACGAGCGCGCTGCCGTCCGTCCTCAGCACGCTCGCCGCCGGCTACCGCTGGCGCTAATCGTCCGTCGGCTCGAACGGCGCGTAGTACGGCCACAGCGGCGCGCCCGGACCCCATGTCCCCGGCCGGCCGCGGGTGTCCGCGGTGGTGAAGACGGCCGGCGCGGACGCCGTGACGCCGCCGCCGGCGCTCTGAGCGGTGACGATCCACGCGTACGTCGTCGCCGGCAGCAGGCCGGCCCACTCCACCGACGCGACCGAACCGGACGGCACGGTCACCGAACCGAGCGGTTCGGCCGGTGTGTACATCGCGATCGCGTCGGTCTGGAACGTCGTCGTGCGGGTCTGCAGGTCGACCGGGAGCACCATGTTGTCCTCGGTGCCGTTGTACCGGCCGTTGGTGTCGAACTCGGTCGCGCCGAAGTCGGCCAGCAGCGGCGAGTACGTGTCGACGATCAGCTCCGAGCGGTCCACGTCGAACTGCAGCAGCCGGAAGAAGCTGGCGCCGAACTGCAGCTGGTCGTCGGGCTCGTAGCCGCCGATCTCGGTCAGCCCGAGCCGCTCCGCGGACACCGTGTAGAACTGGTAGTCCGCCAGCAGCTCCACCACGCCGCGGCTGATCTCCGCGCCGACCTGCGGCTTGATGTTGGTCGCGACGCCGTGCTCGTGGCCGGCCAGCACCAGGAACACGTTCGGGTTCGGCTCGACGACGCGGCGGAAGAGCATGGCGCCGTCGGGTGCGGAGAACCCGGCGCCGCGGCCGTCCGGGCTGGTCGAGGGCACCAGATAGTCGTGCGAGAGCACGATGCCGTTGCGGTCCGGGAACCGCTCGAAGATCGAGTTCGCCCAGTCCGCCTCCTCCTTCGTGACGCCGTAGGAGAGGCCGACGACGACGAAGTCCAGGCCGCCGGCCGAGAACAGGTCGTAGTGGTTCTGGTTGTCGCCCTCGCGCCACGGGCCGCCGTACTCGGCGTGCTCCCACTGGTCGTCGGCGGCGGCGTAGCGGTCCGGGCCGTAGTACTGGTTGTACAGCGCGCCGGGGCCCGTCTCGCGTCCGGACTGGTTGTCGTGGTTGCCGGCGATGACGCCGTTCGGGATGCCGGCGCCGTCCAGCACGCCCTGCTGCTCGGACGAGAACTCGAACTCGCCGATGACCTGCTGGCGCATCGGCTCGTCCAGCGCCGGGCGGGTGTTGTTCTCGATGATGTCGCCGGTGTGCGCGGCGTATGCGATCTTCCGCTCCTCGGCGTTGTCGACCACCCAGTCGACGATGCCCTGGTAGGCCGACGCCCAGACGGCGCGCTCCTCCGGCGTCTCCTGCTCCACGGCGCCCTCGGAGATGTACTGCGTGTCGGTGAAGTGGACGATGGAGAAGTCGTAGGTGTCCGGGTCGGCGAACCCGTTCGGGTCACCGGGCTCGATGTCGTCCGCGAACGGGTCCTGGGCGGTGACCAGCACGTTCACCCGGTTCCGGTCGACGTAGCGGGGGTCGACGGTGGCGGAGAGCTCGGTGTTGCCCTCGACGGCGCCGCGGGCGGTCGCGACGACGTCCCAGGCCGTGGTGTCCGGGTTCCACGCGTGCAGCGTCACCAGCCGCTCCGGGTCGACGACGCCCTCCCAGCGCACGAACGGCGCGGCGACGTTCTTGCGCACCCGCAGGTCGAACCGCTGGTAGGCGATGTCGCGGCTGGTCGGCGCGGTGAGCGTGCGCCCGTCCAGCGGCGTCAGGTCCTTCGTCTGCGCCGGCCGCTCCCCCGGCACCCGCAGCGTCGTCGGCATGGTCGTCGTCGTGCCCTGCCAAGCCGACGTCGCCGTCGACACCTCGGCCTGCGCGAACGACGCCGTCACGTCGCCGCCGCCGGGGGTGGCCACCCGGGCGGACAGCGTCGCCGCCGCGCCCACGTCGGTGCTGCCCGACGCCGGCGCGAGCTCGGCCGGGACGTCCGGGATGCCGGCGCTGGTGAAGACGATCTCGCGGACCGCCGTGTTGCCCATGACGTCGGTGCCGGTGACCGACAGCGTGTGCTCGCCCGGCGTCAGGCCCGGGCCGATCGGGGCGCCGAGCGCGACCTCGGCGCCGTCGAGCACCACGTCCGGGCCGCTCAGGACGCCGGACGCGTCGTCGAGCCGGACGTCCAGCGCCACCGCCGACGTGATGGTCTGGCCCGCGGCCGGTGTGCTGACCGTGACCTCGGGCGCGGTGTTGTCGGTGACGAGCAGGCGCGTGGCGACCTCGCCGGTGGTCGACGCGGCGGCGACGGTGTGGTCGCCGTCGGGCAGCGCGGCCGTGTCGACGTCGGCGCGGATGCCACGGGCCGGCGCGTTGACGAGAAAGTGCAGGTCGATCTCGCGCAGCGGGTTCACGGTGGAGCCGCAGTCGCCGTCGCCCATGCCGTAGCTGGGCTGGCGGCGCTGCTGCGTCGCCGTCCCCTCGGCCGGCGTGAGCGTGACGTTGGAGACGGTGAAGTCGTCGCGGTTGTCGCCGCAGCCGGTCGGGAACGTGCCGGTGACCAGGTCGATCGTGTTCCAGCCGGGCACCAGCCACTCGTTCGGGACGGTGATCTCCACCCGCTGGCTGACGTGGTCGCCGCCGAGGTCCAGCTTCATGCCGTTGACCAGCACGAAGTTGTGGTAGCGCGCCTCCATCGAGTTCGTGCCGATGTCGAAGGCGAACACGGCCAGGCCGGAGCCCAGCGTCGGGCGCACGTGCGCGGCCGGCGCGTCGATCGTGTAGTGCAGCTCCACCTCGCGCAGCGCCGTCGTGCTGCTGCCGCAGCTGCCGTCGCCCATCGTGTACGACGGAGCGATGTTCTGCCCGGTCGCGGTGCCGCCGGCGACGACGAGCGCCAGGTTCGCGATGGCGAAGTCGTCGCGGTTGACGCCGCAGGTCTCCTGCCGGCCGCCGGTGACGACGGTGATGACGTTGTCGCCCGGGCGCAGGTACTCGTTCGGGATCGCGAAGTCGGTCCGCTGGCTGACGTAGTCGCCGCCGAGGTCCAGCCGCCGGCCGTTGACCAGCAGATGGTTGTGGTAGCGGACGTCGAGCGAGTTCGAGCCGACGTCGAAGCTGAACGTCGCGACGCCCTCGCCGAGCGTCGGCTTCGTGACCGGCTCGGCGCCGTCGACGGCGAGCGACGGCACCGCGCCCGGCGTGCCGGCCGGGAACGAGGCGATCACCGGCTGGATGCCCGCGGCCAGCGTGCCGTCGGCGGGCTGGACGTGCGGCGCGCCGGCCGCGGGGTTGTTCACGGTGACGGTGTGCGTGGTGGCCGCGCCCGAGATGGTCCGGGCGACGATCTCGTGCGGCCCGTTCGCCAGCGTCGTCGTGTCCAGCTCGGCGGCGAGGCCGGTGGTGCCCTGTGGGTCGCCGTCGATGACGAACGTCAGCGTCGCCCGCAGCAGCAGCGACGTGTTCGAGCCGCAGCTGCCGTCGCCGAAGGAGTAGTTGTACTCGTTCGCCTCGCCGTCGGCGGCCCCGCCGAGCAGCTCCAGCGTGAAGTCGGAGAGCGCGAAGTCGTCGTGGTTGACGCCGCAGCTGGTGGTGACCGTGCCGGCGACCACCTCGACGGTGTTCTCGCCTGGCACCAGGTGCTCGTTCGGGACCTCGAGGCTGACCCGCTCGTTCACGGCGTCGGCGAGGTCGATCCGGTGCGTGCCGTTGATCAGCACGTGGTTGTGGTAGCGGGCCTCGGTCGAGTTGCTGCCGACGTCGAAGCTCAGCGTGGAGACGCCGACGGTCGGGGTCGCGCCCGGCACCGGCTGGCCGTCGACGGTGAGGCTGGTGACGTCGTCGTCTGCCGTGACAGCCTCGGACGCGACCGTGACGGTGCCCTCGAGGTACGCGCCGTCCGCCGGGGTCAGCGTCGGCGGCTCGCTCGCCGCCTCCGGGCCCTCCGGCTGAGCATCCGCCTCCGCCACGTCCGCCGCGTAGGACGCGGGCCAGGTCGCTCCGACGAGCACGACGGCCAGCACGGCCGCGGCCAGTCCGGCCACTCGCTTGCGGTGTCCGGGACGTGCGGACTGCGTCATCGGCGGGGCCTCGTCTCTCGGGGGTGTGGGCAGAGCGCCCTGAATCGTCCCGATCGCGTGGAACCGCCGCCGATCCGGCCGACGAAACGCCGGTGACCGTTTCGTGAACCCTTGCCCCGCGCGCGATCATGGGAAGATGGGCGGCATGGACGGGGACGCCGACACCAAACCTCGTCGCGGCCTGGGCGGCCCCGCGCTGTTCACCGGCGTGCTTGCCCTGGTCTTCGCGTTCGTCCCGTTCGTCGGCGAGTTCGTCGCCGCCCCGGCCGCCGTCGTGGCGATCGCGCTCGGGTTCATCGGGTGGGACCGCGCCGAGAAGGGGCTGGCCGACGACGGCGCCCGCGCGCTCACCGGCGGCGTCCTCGGCCTCGTCGCCGGGCTGGTCGTGTTCTTCGTCTTCCTCGCCACCATGGGCTGACGCACTCGTCGAGTTAGGTTAGCCTCTCCTCATGAGTTGCCCCTCGGCTGCCGAGCGAGCCCGGACGCTGCTGCGCGGCCGGCTGCCCGGCCTGCTCTTCCTCGACGACGTCACCGTGCCGCTGCCGGTGCGGCACGGGACCGGCCGCGACGGCGACGCGCTGCTGCTGGTCCCGGCGACCGGCGGCCTGCGCGAGGCGCTGCGGTCCCGTGGTCCGGTCGCGCCGGGCGGCGTGCTCCGGGTGGACGACGTCCCGCCGGCGGCCGGCGCGCCGAGTCTGGGCCAGGCCCGCGCCAGCGGCCGGCTGCACCCCGTCGAGGATGCGGCGGCGAGGGCCGCGGCGCTGGAGTTCGCCGAGGCCAACCCGCTGCCCAGCCTGCTCGGCGTCGGTTCCGACGCCGTGCTGTACCGGCTGCGGGTGACCGGCGTGCACCTCGTCACCGAGCAGGGCGGCGGCCCGGTGGATCGGGCCGCGTACGCCGCCGCCGAGCCGGACCCGCTGCACGAGGACGAGCGCGACCTGCTGCTCGATCTCGCCGACCACCACGGCGAGCAGGTCGAGCCGTGGTTCCGCGCGGCGCTGGCGTCGGCCGGGATCGAGACGACGCGGCCGCGGGCGGTCCGGCTGGACCGGTACGGGTTCACCATCGACACCGGCCGGCCGCGCCGACGCTGGGCCCGCCTCGACTTCGGCCGGCCGCTGACCGGCGTCGGCGAGCTGGCCGAGCTGCTGCACCCGGTGCTGTTCCACCCGCACGTCAGCTGACGGTGACCACCCCGTCGTCGACGTGGACGACAGTCGCGTGCCGGGCGATGGTCTCCGGGCGATGGGCGACCAGGATCAGCGTCCGTCCGGCCCGGACCCGGTCGACGGCGGTCTCGATCTGCGCGGCGACGACCGGGTCGAGGTCGGCCGTCGCCTCGTCGAGGATCAGCACCGCCGGGTCGACCAGCGCCGCCCGGACGATCCCGACCAGCTGCTGCTCCCCCGCCGACAACGCCGATCCGTACGGCCCGACGACGGTGTCCAGGCCGTCCGGCAGCCCGGCCAGCCACGCCGTCAGTCCGAGCCGGTCGACGGCGTCGAGCAGCTCGTCGCGGGTGGGCTCGTGCGGCACCAGCATGAGGTTGTCCGCGAGCGTGCCGCTGACCAGGTGCACCTGCTGCGGCACCAGGACGATCCGCCGGCGCACCTCCGCCTCGGCGACGCCGGCGAGGTCGACGCCGCCGAACGTCACCGTCCCGGCGTCCGGCTGGTAGAGGCCCGACGCCAGCTTGACCAGCGTGCTCTTGCCCGACCCCGTCGGCCCGGCGATGGCGACGTGCGCGCCGTGCGGGAAGCTGACGTCGACCCCGTCCAGCACGTCGGTGCCTTGGCGGTAGGCGTAGCGGACGCTCTTCACGGTGAGGTCGCCGGTCTCCGGCAGCGCCCGGTTGTCGGGGGCCGGGCGATCCGCCGTCCGCTCCAGCAGGTCCAGCAGCCGGGCCAGGCTGACGGCCGTCGACTGCAGCTCGCCGAGGACCTGCGACAGCCGCAGGACGCCCTCGAACAGGTTCGCGACCGCGAGCACGAACACCGCGACGGTGCCGATCGTCACCCGCCCGGACCCGGCCAGCCAGGCGCCGGCCACCAGCAGCACCGCGACCGAGAGGCCCTCGAGAAAGCCGATCAGGCGCAGCCGCAGCTCGACGTCGACGGTGCGGTCCTCGGCGGCGCGCAGCGCGGCGTTCTGGGCGGCGAACCGTCGCTGCCGGTCGGCCATGCCGCCGGTGAGCTGCAGCGTCTCGCGGGCGGCCAGCGTCTCGGTGAACGTCGCCGCC
>NZ_POTW01000179.1 GCF_003236295.1 Jiangella anatolica | reverse complement strand
TCCGGGGGCCGGGGTGGCGACGGTGGCTCCGGCGCGTCCGGGGGCCGATGGGGCGGCTCTTCCGGCGGCGACCGTTCGTCGGGCGGCCGCGCTGGTGGGCGTCCCGGCACTGGTCGTGGCGGCGACCGGCCCGGCGCGGACCGCCGCGGCGGTGGCCCACGAAGCGGCAGTGACCGTGGCCCGCGCGGAGCGGCGTCCCGAGGCCCGGACGATGGCGGCGACCGTTCCCGTACCGCCCCAGGCCCCAGCAGCGCCCCGCGCGTCCCTGATCCGATCGTCGACGAGGACGTGACCGGCCGCGAGCTCGACGAGGAGATCAGGTCCGAGCTCAGCGCGCTCTCCGGGCAGATGGCCGCCGCGGTGTCGCGGCATCTCGTGATGGCGCAGCGCCTCCTCGACGAGGACCCGCAGCTGGCGTACGAGCACGCGATGGCCGCACGCCGGAAGGCCGGCCGCATCGGCGTGGTCCGCGAGGCCGCCGGCGTCGCCGCCTACGTCGCCGGCAAGTACGCCGACGCTCTGTCAGAGCTGCGGGCCGCCCGCAGGATGACCGGTTCCGCGGAGTACCTGCCCATGATGGCCGACGCCGAGCGCGGCCTCGGCCGTCCGCGGCGGGCCCTCGATCTCTCCCACGATCCGGCCGTCACCGGCCTGGACACCGCCGGGCGCATCGAGATGCTCATCGTCGCGGCCGGCGCCCGGCGCGACCTCGGCGATCACGAGGCCGCGGCGGTATCGCTCCAGGTGCCCGAGCTGCGATCCAAGGCCCGCGCTGAATGGGTCGCCCGCCTCCGCTACGCCTACGCCGACGCCCTGCTGGCCGCCGGCCGCGAGACGGAGGCGAGGCGCTGGTTCCTGCGGGCCGCCGAGGCCGACATCGACGACGAGACCGACGCCGCCGAGCGCGCCGCTGAACTCGGCGAGGACTAGCGGCGCGCTAGGGACGCCACCTCCCGGCCGCCGCCGCGGTTGTGCACGGGCCCGTCGACAGCGGGCCTCCGCCAAGGTTCGCCCGCCGACGTCGGTCACCCACAAGCCGCCCGTCGTCGGCCGCGCCGCTCGGTGCCGGCGTCCAACCGGAGCCAATGGCCACCTGCGCAACTCCGCCTCGTGCTGCAGGTGCCGCTCGGGCGGATCGCCGTCAACTGCCACCAAGGACTGCGATGCGCGAACGCAGCCGGCCCGATCTTGTGTCACCGTCCGCGGTGGAGTTCTTCGCGTACCGGCCCAGGTCCGTCAGCGGCGCACCCGATAGCGCAGGTGAAGCACCCGGTCGCCCTGAAGCACCTCGGGATCCTCCAACAGGTGCTGCGCGTCGACCGACCCGAAGTAGCGCTTGCCGGATCCGAACACGACGGGTACGACGTCCATGCGCACCTCGTCGATCAGACCCGCGGCAAGTGCCTGGCCACCGACGTCGCCGGCGGCGACCTCGACCAGGCGGTCACCCGCGAGCTCCTGCGCCTTGGCCACGGCCGCCTGGACGCCGTCGACGAAGTGGAACGGCGCCTCGGGATGCCAGCCCTCGGGCCTGCCCCGATGGGTCACGACGACGACGTGGTCGATCCCGGCTGGAGGTGTCCCGTCCCAGCCGTCCGTCAGGTCGAAGACATGACGGCCGGCGATCGTCGCACCGACCTGGTCCCAGTACGACCGCGTGTAGTCGTAGGACGTCTGTGACACCTTCACCACACCGCTCTCGTCCAACGGGACGTCACCGCTGAGCAACCAGTCGAACAGCGGTCCGGGCTGATCTTTCTCGTCCGCGATGAAACCGTCCACGGACACCGTCGCGTACATGACTACCTTGCCCACGGGGGCCTCCTCTGCTCCGAAGTGCCCCAAACTAGCGCCGTCATCAGTTGTGGCTCTTGTAAGAAATCAATCGGCCGGCAGCGGCCAGCCCTCCAGCACGTGGCCGGGATGTTCGCGCAGGAACCGCCGCCGGACCTCGACGTACCGCGTCGGTGTGAGCCCGGTGAACGCCCGGAACTCGTGATCGAAGTGGGCCTGGTCGAAGTAGCCCGCGCCATGGGCGAGGTCGCCCCAGTCGATCGGTCCGGCGGGGTCGATCGCGAAGACGGTGGCGGTGAAGCGGTGGGTGCGGGCCAGCCGCTTCGGCGTGACGCCGATCAGCTTCTTGAACCGCTGTGCCAGATGAGTGCTGCTGACACCGGCTGCCACACTCAGGTCTCCGATCGCCACCGCCCCGCTTGTCGCCGTGATGACGCTGGTCGTATGGCGGACCAGCCCCAGGCCGGCGGTCTCGCACAGCCGTCGCATCAGCTCCTCCTCGAGCAGCGTCAGCATCTCGTGCGGTCCGTCCGCCATGGCCAGCCGCTCTCGCAGCTCAGCAACGGCGGGTCGGCCCCACACCTGCTCGATCGTCACCGGCCGGTCGCACAGCTCTGCCGCGGGCATCGGCAGGAACGGCGCCAGCCCCCATGGCTTGACGTGCACGCCGACTGATCGGGTCCGGAATGGGTAGCCGAACTCCCACGCGCGGGTGGGCATGGCGACCACGCAGCCGTCGGCGTACTCGGCCGTCTCGATGTCGGCGCAGCCGCGGATGCGGAACGGCGCTCCGAGGTTGACGATGAGCAGCGCCGACGGGGCCGGCGGCAGCGTGAAACGGGCATACGGGGGCGCGCCCTCCAAGTAGTAGAGGTCGTCGATCAGCCCGTCCAGTGGCGGTCGCGGCACTCTGGACACGTACTCCACGCGCACAGTATCGCCGACACCTGCGGCATGCGCGCCGGGACGGACGTGCCGCGCCGCCGCCAGCATCGAGCCGGCGCCGATCCCGGACGAGCGCCCGGCCCCTGGCAGTGGGGGGTGACGCGTGCTGCGTGAGCGATGGGGATCCTCGGCCCCCCAGTGTCGCTCTGCGTGGGGGAGGCGCTGACCCAACCCTCTGAGGTCGGCAGGGCCACATCCGTGACCTCTACGTCTTCACCAGCAAGAGAGACGAGCCGACGGCCGCGGATTCCTGCTCGCTGCCCGCAGCGGCCACGTCACCGTGCCCGCGGCCACCAGCTGCCGGATGGCCTCTTGTCCACACCCCCAACCAATCTCTCCGCTTATCCACATT
>NZ_POTW01000178.1 GCF_003236295.1 Jiangella anatolica | reverse complement strand
TAAGAGACAGCCCCCGCCCCCACCGCGGCCCGGTCCGAGCAGTCCCTCGGTGAGCACCGGCGCGATGCCGGGGACCGCGACCGCCACCGCGAGCGCCACCGCGCCGACCCGTCGCCCGTTGCGGGCCAGCGAGTCGGTCTCGGGGATCCCGCTGCGTCGCGCCGACGGGCTGGCCGAGCGCCCCCACGCCGCCACCCGCGTCCGTCCCTCCGACACCAGCAGCGCCAGGAACCCGGCCGCCGGCGGCAGGAACCACCACCACTCCATGCCCGTGGCCATGACCGACGCCGCCACGGCATAGCAGGCGACCAGCGGCACGCCGGCCAGCGGCACCTTGCGCAGCCAGACGGCCAGCACGTCGACCAGCACCGCCACCGCGCCGGCACCGCCGACGAGCATCAGCAGGATGCCGCGCGGCACCGGGATCGGCGCGACGTAGGTGTTCGTGACGTCGATGCCCTCGCGGAACACGTCGACCAGCCGGGTGGCCCAGTCGCTGCCCGGGATGAAGCCGAGCAGTGCGACGTCGTTGGCCACCAGCACGCCCAGCCACAGCACCGCGACGGCGAGCTGCGCGATCGGCACCACCAGCGCCGGCACGCCGAGCTTGCGCAGCACGTAGCCGGTCGCGGCGACCAGCGCGACCACGATGGCGGCCGGCACGATCCAGTCGTCGGTGATGGTGATCGCGAACAGCGGCAGCACCGACAGCCACGCCGCGACCGCCGCGACGATGGTCAACCGGCCGTGTGCGCTCAGCGACGACATCAGCCCGCCTCTCGTCCGCTCGCGACGCCGGCCGGCGCGTGCGCCGGGGCCTGCACGGCCGGCCGCTGCAGCCCGAGCCGCTCCCACAGCGTGGCCAGGTGCTCGTTGCGCTTGGCGACGATGACGTTCCAGCCGGCGCTGCGCAGCACCTGCACCCCGGCGGTGAGCCGGACCTGCTCGCGGTTGTTCTCACCCAGCGAGGTCCAGGTCATGACGTCGAGCACGACGGCGAGCGCGGCGGTCGAGCCCTGCCGCAGCCCTGCCACCACGTGCGCCTCCTGCTCGCTGAGCCGGCCGAACACGCCGACCAGCAGCCCGGTGGCGGCCTCGGCGCCGCTGAGCAGGTCGGGCCAGCGTCCGACCGACGCGTCGCGCTGCGGCTGCACGACCGCGAGCGCGTCGAGCAGCGACACCTTCGCGTCGCCGGGCCCGCTGGCGGGATCGTGCCAGTTCGTCGACACCGCGCCGCCGTGGTCGGTCACGAGCCGGACGGCATAGCCGCGCTCGGCCAGGTGCACGCCGATCGACGCGGCCGCGGTGACGCTCCACTCCAGCGAGGAGTCGATGCCCTCGCCGGTGTGCCCGGAGGTGCGGGTGTCGAGCAGGATCGTGGCCCGGCTCTGCCACGGCTGCTCCTCGCGGCGCACCATCAGCTCGCCGTGGTGGGCGGTGGCGCGCCAGTGCACGCGGCGCATGTCGTCGCCGACGCGGTAGGCCCGGATCGTGGCGTCCTCCTCGCCGGCGGCGGCGATGGCCCGCGGCCGGCTGTCGCCGCTGCCGCTCCACTCGCCGACCAGCCGGACCGTCGGCAGCCGGTGCACCGTCGGGGTGACGATGAGCGTGCCGACGTCGCTGAACGCGCGCTTCAGCTCGACCATGCCGAACGGGTCGGTGACGCGCACCGTGAGCGGCCCGACCTGGTACCGGCCGCGCACCACCGGGTCGATCGCGTAAGTGACGTCGCGCCGGAACCGCGACCAGACGTGGTCGAGCACGAACCGGGGCCGGGCGCCGAGCGTGAACGGGATGCTGTCCTCGACCAGCAGCACGCCGGTCGGGATGCGGGCGGAGTTGGCCAGCCGCAGGTGCACCGTCGCGCGCTCGCCGACGGCGACCCGCGGCGGCTCGACCGACCGCGACGCCGCCAGGCGCACCCGGCTGCGCAGCGCCACGATCAGGCTGATCACCGGTACGACGGCCAGCAGCAGGCCGACCCGGAGCACGTCGCGCTGACCGGCCAGGACGGCGGCCACGATGGCGCCGCCGCCGATGGCCAGGAAGGTCCAGCCGCGTCGGGTGAGCCCGGACAGCGCGTCGTTCATCCGGGGGCTACCGGGCCGGTTCGGGCTGCGGGATGCGCTGCACGAGGTCGGTGACGATGCTCGCGGCGTCGCGCCGGCCGATCTGCGCCTCGGCCGTCGGCAGCAGCCGGTGGCTCAGCACCGGCACGGCCAGCGCCTGCAGGTCGTCGGGGAGGACGTACTCGCGCCCGGCCAGCGCGGCCCACGCCTTCGCCGCCCGGATCAGGTGCAGCGTCGCCCGCGGCGACGCGCCCAGCCGCAGGTCCGGCGAGGTGCGCGTGGCGGTGGTGAGCGCGACCGCGTACTCCTTGATCGGGTCGGCGACGAAGACGCCGCGGACCAGCCGCACCAGCTTGTGCACGTGGGCGGCGTCGCTGACCGGCTCGAGCGGGTCCAGCGCGCTGGTCGAGCCGTGCGTGTCGATCATCTCGATCTCGTGCTGCGGCGACGGGTAGCCCATGGACAGCCGCATCATGAACCGGTCGCGCTGCGCCTCGGGGAGGGGGTAGGTGCCCTCCATCTCGATCGGGTTCTGCGTGGCGACCACCATGAACGGCGCCTCGAGCTGATAGGTCGTGCCGTCGACGGTGACCTGCCGCTCCTCCATGCACTCCAGCAGCGCCGACTGCGTCTTCGGCGAGGCCCGGTTGATCTCGTCGCCGACGACGATGTTCGCGAACACGCCGCCGGGCTTGAACTCGAACTCGCGCGTCTCCTGGTTGAACACCGAGACGCCGGTGACGTCGCTGGGCATCAGGTCGGGCGTGAACTGGATGCGGCGCACCGAGCAGTCGATGGCGCGCGCGACGGACTTGGCCAGCATCGTCTTGCCGACGCCGGGGACGTCCTCGATGAGGATGTGGCCCTCGGCCAGCAGCACCGTGAGCGCCAGCTTGATGACCTCGGGCTTTCCCTCGATCACCGAGCCGATGGCGGACTGGATGCGGGCCGCGGTGTCGGCGAGGTCGACCAACGCCAACTCGGGCACGCCTTCTGCCCCCTGCTGTTGATGACGGCCCGGGTTGAACGGCTCAGGCACGTTTCCTCCTTCGATCCCCGACCTCGTCGGCGTGACGTGCCTCGGCCGATCGCGGCTCCCCGCTCTCCACGCCTCGCAACTGTGCGACGTCCGGCTGGTCGCTCAGGTTCCGGTCGGCCCCGGCTTTCGCTTACCCGCAGAGCCTATGTCCACTCCCTATGCAGGCGCATCCATCCGAAGCGGACATGAAGGGCCCGCGACGAGGGCGCCGTGGGGCGTGGTGGGGGGAGGTG
>NZ_POTW01000177.1 GCF_003236295.1 Jiangella anatolica | reverse complement strand
GGGTGGGGCATCTGGTGCACTGCGGGTCGATCTGGATGCACGGGCCGAGCCGGTCCATCCCAATCCACGAGGACAGCGAGACCGAGCCTTTCGGCGATTACGGCGTGCAGAAGGCGGCCATCGCCCGGCTGCTGCGCGACGAGACCGCGCGCGGCGGGCTGGTGACGACGTCGCTGCACCCGGGGCACATCAGCGGGCCGGGCTGGCACCCGATCAACCCGCTGGGCAACCTCGACCCGGCGGTGTGGACGGCGCTGGCGTCCGGCACGCCGCTCACGGTGCCCGGCATCGGCGCCGAGCTGCTGCACCACGTCCACGCCGACGACGTCGCGCAGGGCTTCCAGCTGGCGCTGGAGAACCGCGATGCCGCCGCCGGTGAGGCCCTCCACGTGACGGCGGCGTCGGCGCTGACGGTGCGTGGCTTCGCCGGGTACGCGGCGGCGTGGTTCGGCCGCGAGCCGGCGCTGGACTTCGTCACGTGGGACGAGTTCCGCGAGCGCACGACGCCCGAGTACGCCGAGCAGAGCTGGGACCACCTGTCCCGCAGCCAGTTCGCCTCGATCGACAAGGCCCGCCACGCACTCGGGTACGCCCCGCGGTACGCGCCGGAGGAGGCGGTCCGCGAGGCGGTCGAGTGGCTCACCAGCCACGGGGAGCTCGAGGTCAGCGCCGGATGAGGTAGCTGGCGAACAGCACCACCGACGCCGTCGAGCTGACCAGCCTGACGTGGTTCCAGGCGGTCCAGCGGGACAGATAGCGGTCCCAGACCTCGGCGCCGGCGGCGCTGCCCGAGTCGACGGCGGCCAGCTGCTCGTTGAGCGGGACGTTGAACGCCATCGTCACGACGAACGTGCCGACGAGGATGACGATCGCCGCGGCCAGCAGCAGGCCGGCGGCCGGGCGGTCCAGCCGGAAGAACGTCAGCACCGTCAGGCCGAGCGAGAGCAGTGCGGTCCCGCCGAACGCCAGCCCGAAGGCCGGGTTGAGGATGACGGCGTTGATCTCCTGCATCGCGGCGATCGCCTGCGGGGCGGGCCGGTGGGACAGGGCGGGCATCAGGGCGACGGAGCAGAAGAACCACAGGCCGGCCATGAGCGCGCTACCCGTGATCGCGATGACGACGGCGGTGGTCTCGAGGCGGTCCGACATGGCCGGTCTCCTTCGTGTCTCGGTGCGGTGGTCAGGGGGTCCAGACGCCGCGGGCGGCGCCGTCGCGCGCATAGTCGGCGAAGTCCTTGGGCTCGCGGCCGAGGGCTCGCTGCACCCCGTCGCCCAGCCAGGTGTTGCGGCCGTCGAGGACTTCGCGGAACAGGTAGCCGTACAGCCAGGCGAGGTCGTCCGGCAGGCCCTCCTCCGCCAGCGCCGCGCTGTACTCGTCCAGCGGGAGGTGGACGAAGGCGATCTCGCGGCCGGTGGCCGCGGCGATCTCGGCGACCGCGTCGGCGAACGTCAGCAACCGCGGGCCGGTCAGCTCGTACAGCTCACCCACGTGCAGGTCCTCGGTCAGCGCCGCCACCGCGACGTCGGCGATGTCGTCGGCGTCGACGAACGGCTCCGGCACGTCGCCGGCCGGCATCGCGACCTCGCCGGCGAGGATCGGATCGAGCAGGTAGTTCTCGTCGAAGTTCTGGTTGAACCACGAGCAGCGGACGATGGTCCACTCCAGCCCCGACGCCATGACGACGCGCTCGGCGGCCTGCGCCTCCTCCTCGCCGCGGCCCGACAGCAGCACCAGCCGCTCGACGCCGGACTCGCGGGCCAGGTCGACCAGCGCCGTGACGGCGTCGACGGCGCCGGGGATGGCGATGTCGGGGTAGTACGAGATGTACATCCGCTCGACGCCCTTCAGCGCGGCCGGCCAGGTGGCGCGGTCGGTCCAGTCGAACGGGATCTCGGCCGACCGCGACCCGACGCGGAGGTCGGCGCCGCGGGCGGTGAGCCGCTCGACGACCCTGGCGCCGGTCTTGCCGGTGCCGCCGAGGACGAGGGTGGTGGCGTTCATCGGATTCTCCTCCGGGATTCGGTTGCTTGACCTGTCGTCCAGTCAAGCAGCGCCCACCCGGTCGATCTATGACTTATTCGCCGCTCTTCATGCTCGATCGTCCAGCCACTCTGGATGTTCGGACGTACGCGGCGGATACTCGGAACATGACGATGACCCTGGATCACTGGGCGCCCACCGATCCGCTGGGCATGGCGCTGCACCAGCTGCGCATGAACGGCGCGTTCTACGGCCGGTCGGAGCTGACCGCACCCTGGGGCCTGACGATGCCGGCGATGCCCGGCCACATCTGGTTCCACATCGTGACGTCCGGCCCGGCCTTGATCCAGTCGCTCGAGGGCACGCCGCGGCCGCTGCTGCCCGGCGAGCTGGCGCTGGTCCCGCACGGGCGAGGGCACCTGATCCTCGGCGAGCCCGGCGCGCCGGCGCCGAACGTCATGGACATCGAGCGCGAGGCGCTCAGCGACCGGTACGAGCTGATCCGCTACGGCGGTGGCGGCACCCCGACCATCCTCATCTGCGGCGCCGTCCGGTTCGACCACCCGGCCGCGCGCAAGCTCGTCGAGGCGCTGCCGGAGACCATCCACGTGGAGGTCGGCGGGTCGCCACAGCAGGAGTGGATCCACAGCACGCTGCGGCTGATGGCGGCCGAGGCGCAGCAGTTGCGCGCCGGCGGTGAGGAGGTGATCACCCGGCTCGGCGACATCCTCGTCATCCAGGCGATCCGGGCCTGGCTGGACACCGACCCGGCGGCCCGCACCGGCTGGCTCGGCGCCCTGCACGACGAGCAGATCGGCCGGGCCATCTCGCTGATCCACCAGCAGCCCGACCGCGACTGGTCGGTGGCCCGCCTCGCGGCCGAGCTGACGATGTCGCGCTCGGCCTTCGCCGACCGGTTCACCCGGGTCGTCGGCGAGCCGGTCATGCAGTACCTGACGACGTGGCGGATGAACCTGGCGATGGACGCGCTGCGCACCGAGCAGGCGACCGCCGCCCAGCTCGCCCGCCGGCTGGGCTACCGGTCCGAGGCGGCGTTCGCCCGCGCCTTCAAGCGCGTCATCGGCGTCCCGCCCGGCGCGGTCAAGCGCGGCGACGCTCCGGTTGTCCACAACCCCACGACGGCGGGTTGAGGTCCTGGCCAAGCAAGAACACCGGCGGCATGCCCGAAGGCAGGGGCGACCGGGGTCTACGCCTTGAGCTTGCCAGGAGATTGGTCATGAACGGGACGGAGCTGACGACGCTCGAACGGCGGTTGTCGGCCGAACGGCTAGCTGTACCCGGCCATCAGGTTGGTAGCAGGCGGCTGATCGGTGGGCGTCCTCCGAGTGCGCTGTGGCGGCGTTCAGTGTTGTAGTGCTCGAGCCAGGGTGCAAGTGCGGCGGTGCGTTCGTCGTTTGTG
>NZ_POTW01000176.1 GCF_003236295.1 Jiangella anatolica | reverse complement strand
GCCCGCGAGTACCTGCACGAGCACCGGGCCGCCACCGTCACGCTGGCCGACCTCGCCCGCGTCAGTGAGCTGAGCCCGTACCACCTGACCCGGCTCTTCACCGCGGACGTCGGCATGCCACCGCACGCGTACCAGCTGCAGTTGCGCATCGAGCACGCCAAGCGGCTGCTGCTGGCCGGACGCCCGGTCAGCGACGCCGGTCACGAGGCCGGGTTCTTCGACCTCAGCCACTTCACCCGGCACTTCAAACGGTTCGTCGGAGTGCCGCCGGGCGCGTACGCCCGCAAGAACGTACATCCGCCGCCGGCGGCCGCTCCGTAGCGTCGGCGCCATGACCCACGAGTCCACCCGAGTCTGGCTGATCACCGGCGCGTCGTCCGGGTTCGGCCGCGCCCTCACCGTGGCCGCCCTCGAGGCCGGCGAGCCCGTCGTCGCGGCCGTCCGCAAGCCCGGCGCACTGGACGACCTGGCCGAGCGGCATCCCGCCCGCCTCGCGACCGTCGAATTGGACGTCACCGACACCGGCCGCGTCCCCGCCGCCGTCGCCGCGGCCGAGGCCCGGTTCGGCCGGATCGACGTGCTGGTGAACAGCGCCGGCCGGGCGTTGATCGGCGCGGCCGAGGAGACCACCGAGCCGGAGCTGCGCGACCTGATGGACGTGCACTTCTTCGGCCCGGCCGCACTGACGCGGGCCGTCCTGCCGGGGATGCGCGCCCGGAGGTCGGGGGCGATCGTGCAGCTCAGCAGCATGGGCGGGCGGTTGTCGTTCGCCGCCGTGGCGGCCTACTCGGCGTCGAAGTTCGCGCTGGAGGGCTACTCGGAGGCGCTGGCGGCAGAGGTCGGGCCGTTCGGGATCCGGGTCCTGATCGTCGAGCCGGGCGCGTTCCGGACCGGCCTGCACGGCGCCGCGATGCGGATGACCACCCCGATCCCCGCCTACGACCCGGTCGTCGGCCCGGTCCGCGCGATGCAGGCCGGGTTCGACGGCGCCCAGCCCGGCGACCCGGCCAAGGCCGCCGCCGCCATCCGGGCCGCTCTCGACGCCCCCGAGCCGCCGCTGCGGTTGCCGCTCGGCAACGACGCCGCCGACGCGATCGCGGCCAGCCTGGCCCGGCAGCGCGCCGAGCTCCGCGCCTGGGAGAACGTCGCCCGCGGCACCGATCTGGACCCCGTCTGAGCGGTCACCTGCCGAGCAGTTCGGCCGCGGCTCCGACAGCCCGGGATACGGCTCGGTGAAGCGGCCGGTGAGGACGTGTCCGAGGCCCGGCAGCGCCCGACGGGGATCGGCATCTCGACCTCGGCTACCGCAACGAGTCCGCTGCCCTGGTCGTCGACCAGCCGCATCGGCGTCGGCGCGGGAGCGATTTCCAGCCGGCCGTCCCGCACCACGACGTCGTGCGACTGGCCGCCCGGCGCTGAGCCGCGGGCGGCGCACTGCGAAGATGTCCAGGTGCGCCGGCTGCTGTTGGACCTTACGCCGCTCAAGGTCAGCGTCCCGTACCGGCGGCTCTGGATCGGCATCTCCCTCTCCGGTGTCGGCACCCACCTGACGACGGTCGCGGTCGGGCTGCAGGTGTACGACCTCACCGGGTCGACGTTCCAGGTGGGGCTGGTCGGGCTGTTCGCGCTGGCGCCGCTGGTCGCGCTCGGCCTCTATGGCGGCGCGATCGTCGACGCGTACGACCGGCGGCGGGTGGTGATCCTGAGCTCGACCGGCCTGCTGCTGGTGGCGGCCGGGTTCGCCGTCCAGGCATGGCTGGAGCTCGGCCAGGTCGGGCTGCTCTACGCGCTGGTCGCCGGGCAGAACGGGTTCTTCGCGATCAACGCGCCCGCACGGACGGCGATCATCCCGCGGCTGCTGCCCGGCGAGCTGTTGCCGGCGGCGAACGCGCTGGGCAGCCTGTCGATGAGCCTCGGTCTGACGGTCGGTCCCCTGCTGGCCGGCGTGCTGATCGACACCGTCGGCTACGGGTGGACGTACAGCATCGAGGTGGTGCTGCTGGCGGTCGCGCTGACGACGTTGACGGCGCTGCCGCCGATGCCGCCGATGCGCGACGTGCGCCGGGCCGGGCTGCGGTCGGTGCTGGAGGGCCTGTCCTACCTGCGGACCCGGCCGAACGTGCGCATGACGTTCGTCGTGGACCTCTGCGCGATGGTGCTGGCGATGCCTCGCGTGCTGTTCCCCGCCGTCGCCGCGGCGGTGCTGGGCGGCGGCCCGACGACGGCGGGCATCCTCGTCGCCGGGATGGCGGCCGGGTCGTTCCTGGCCGGGCTGCTCTCCGGCCCGCTGGGACACATCCGGCGGCAGGGGCTGGCCGTCATCGTCGCGATCATCGCGTGGGGCGCGGCGGTCGTCGCGTTCGGGCTGGTGCTGGTGGCGGTGCCGGGACCGGCCGACGGCGGCGGCGCCCACTGGGCGCTCTGGCCGGCGGTGCTGTGCGTCGCGCTGGCCGGCGCCGCCGACACCGTCAGCGCCGTGTTCCGGATGACGATCCTGCAGGCCGCCACACCGGACGAGATGCGCGGCCGGCTGCAGGGCGTGTTCATCGTCGTCGTGGCGGGCGGGCCGCGCCTCGGCGACCTCGCCCTCGGCTCGCTGGCCGAGCTCAGCGGCGAGGCGTGGGCGGCGGTGCTCGGCGGGCTGGCCTGCATCGTCCTCGTCAGCACGCTGGCGGTGACGCAACGCCGGTTCGTCCGCTATGACGCCCGGCATCCGGAGCCCTAGTCTGTGCACCGTGACCGAACCGAGCGTGTCGACGCACCGCGGCTGGCAGATCGTTCACCTCACGTCCGACGAGCTCAGCGTCGACGTCGTGCCGGGGAAGGGCGGCGACGTGACGTCGGTGCGCTGGCGGCCGCTCGACGTCGAGGTGATGTGGCGGACCCGGTGGGGCTTGCGGCCGCTCGGCGAGCACGTCACCGCCGGCAGCAGCGAGGCGCTGCTCATGCACGCCTACCCGGGCGGCTGGCAGACGGTGTTCCCGAACGCCGGCACGCCGAGCCAGGAGCACGGCGTCGAGTGGGGCATGCACGGCGAGGCGTGGCTGGCCTCCTACGACTGGACGGCGACCGGCCCGAGCGCCGTGGAACTGCGCACCGACCTCGTCCGCAGCCCGTTCAACCTCGTCAAGCGCATCAGCGTCGACGGCCCGTCGGTCACGGTCGAGGAGACGGTGCGCAACGACGGCGCCGAGCCGGTCGAGGTGATGTGGAGCCAGCACCCCGCGTTCGGCGCGCCGCTGGTCGGCCCGCAGACGCGGATCGAGACCGCGGCGAAGACGATCTGGCTCGACGCGGCGACGCCGGCGGCCTGGCCCGGCGACGGGTTCGACCGGGTGCCGGCGCCGGGCTCCGGCGTCAGCCGGCTGGCGTTCCTGGACGGCTTCGCCGAGGGCCGGGCCGGCATCGTCAACGACGAGCTGGGACTGCGGGCCGACCTCACGTGGGACACCGCACTGATGCCGCACGCGTGGTACTGGATGGAAGCGGGTGGGCGGG
>NZ_POTW01000175.1 GCF_003236295.1 Jiangella anatolica | reverse complement strand
GCGGGTCGGCGGGCGGGGCGATCGACGGCAACACGGGCACCCGCTGGGCGACCGGGACGTCGCAGGTGAACGGCCAGTGGTTCCAGGTCGACATGGGCGCGCTGCGCTCCGTCGGCCAGGTCACCATCCAGACCCGCGACGGCGACCGGTGGGACTACCCGCGCGGCTTCGAGCTGCAGGTGTCCACGACCGGCTCCTCGTGGACGACGGTGGCCAGCGGGCCGGGCTTCGGCTGGAAGCGGCCGATCACGTTCGACACCGTCACTGCGCGCTACCTCCGGATCGTGCAGACCGGGTCGGCGCCGGAGTGGTGGTCGATCGGTGAGCTGACGGCCTACACGGCGGCGCCGTAGCGGGCTGCCGCGGCGGGAGCAGCCGCGCCCGGCAGGCCGGCGCGGCTGCTCCCGCTCCTAGGTCCTGGTCTGCGCGACGAACGCCTCGGGGTGCTCGTGGCCGGCGACGTCGTTCTGCGCCGATCGGCATGCCGCCGTGCAGCACGGTGTCCACTGTGGCCCGGCCCGACGGGACCGTCAACCGGCTCGGGCCCAGGCGAGCAGCTCGGCCAGCATCGCGCCGAAGCGTTCCGGCTCAGCGGCGGCGAGGTCGTGCCGCTCGCCGGGGTCGGTCGGCAGGTGGTAGAGCGCGGCCGGCGCCGCGACCTCCGGGCCCATCGCCTCGCGGGCGCCGAGCACGATCTTCCAGTCGCCGGACCGGGCGGCCAGCTGGGTCGCGTAGTCCCAGCCGATCCAGCGCGGCTCGGCCTCCGACCCAGCGGCCAGCGACGGCAGCAGCGAGACGCCGTCGTGGTCGCCGTCCGGCGGCGGCGAGCCGTCGACGGCGTGCAGGAGGGTCGGAACGAGGTCCATCATGGCGCCGACGCCGGCGAACTCGGCGCCGGCCGGGAGGCGCCGCGGCCAGGAGACCAGCGACGGCACCCGCACGCCGCCCTCGAACACCGAGCCCTTGGCGCCGCGCAGGCCGCCGGCCGAGCCGCCGCGGTAGGCGATCTCGTCCCCGTTGAGCCAGTTGCGCTCCTCCGTCGACGGGCCGTTGTCGGAGGAGAAGAAGACGATCGTGTCGTCGCGCAGGCCGAGCCGGTCCAGCGTGTCGAGCAGCAGCCCGACGCCGTCGTCCATGGCCTTGATCATCGCGGCCATGATCCGCCGGTCCGGCGGCAGGTGCCGGAACTGGTCGACGTACGAGGCGGGCGCGTGCAGCGGGTAGTGCGGCGCGTTGAACGGGACGTAGCAGAGAAAGGGCCGGTCGCCACACGACTCGATGAACGACGCCGCCCGCTGGGCCAGCAGCGTCGTGAGGTACTCCCCGTCGGACCACACTTCGTCCTCGTCCGCCCACAGGTCGTGCGTCGGGTTCGTCGCGCCCCAGTAGTAGATGTGCGAGTAGTAGTCGACGCAGCCGGCACGGAAGCCGAAGTGGGTGTCGAAGCCGCGCTCCAGCGGGCCGTACGACGGCTCCACACCGAGGTGCCACTTGCCGAAGATGCCGGTGCGGTAGCCGCGGTCGCGCAGCTCCGACGCCAGCGTCGGCTGCGGCGGCAGCCCGACGGTGTCACGCGAGCCGGCCAGGATGTTCTCCACGCCCGCCCGCGCCGGATACCGCCCGGTCAGCAGCGACGCCCGCGACGGCGAGCAGACCGGCGAGTTCGAGTACCACTGGCTCAGCCTCAGGCCGGACGCGCACAACGCGTCCAGCGCCGGGGTGTCCAGGTCGTCCGCGCCGAAGCAGCCGAGGTCGCCGTAGCCGAGGTCGTCGGCGTAGATGACGACGACGTTGGGCGCCGTCACGCCTGCTCGATCGCGGCCGGCCTGGCCTGCGCGGCCCGGATGCGCGCGAGGTCGAACTTCGCCGACCGGTCGAAGCCGTACAGCCCGTTCTGCTCCTGGAACACGTCGGTGAGCTGCGTGTAGCAGTAGCCGAACATGTCCGGGTGGTCCAGCAGCGCGCCGACCAGCCCCTCGAAGCGGACGTAGAACTCCTCCAGGTCGCGCACCCGGTCGCCGTAGCCCCACGACTCGCGCATCGACTGCGGCCGGCCCGCCTCGGCCGGGTTCCACCAGATGCCGCCGAACTCGCTGACGAAGAACGGCTGTCCCCGGTACGCGATCGACCACGACTCGCCCGTGCTGTCGGCCCGGTTGACGTACGGGTCGCCGTCGGCGAGGCGCGCGTAGTTCGCCGCGAACAGCACCGGGTCCTGCTCGTAGTCGTGGCTGTCGAAGATGTCGGAGTCGGCGACGCGGTGCGCGTACCCGGACGTGTCCAGCACCGGTCGCGACGTGTCGAACGCCTTCGTGGCCAGGAACATCGCCCGGGTGACGTCGTCGAGCGCGGTGATGCGGTCGCCGTAGGCCTGCCAGGTCTCGTTCAGCGGGCACCAGCCGACGATCGACGGGTGTGAGTAGTCGCGCTCCAGCACCTCCAGCCACTCCTGGACGTAGGACGCGTCGGGCTGCTGGTTCGTCGTCTCCCCCTGGCCGGTGTTGCAGCCCCAGTCGCCGAACTCGCCCCAGACGAGATAGCCGAGCCGGTCTGCGTGGTACAGGAACCGCTCCTCGAACACCTTCTGGTGCAGCCGCGCCCCGTTGAATCCCGCGGCCAGCGCGAGCTCGATGTCGCGGACGAGGTCGGCGTCGGACGGCGCGGTCATCAGGCCGTCCGGGTAGTAGCCCTGGTCCAGGACGAGGCGCTGGAACACGACGTCGCCGTTGAGCCGGACCTGCCTGCCGGTGATCGCGACGCTGCGCAGCCCCGCGTACGAGTCCACCTCGTCCACCACGTCGCCGCCGGCGGAGCGCAACTCGAACCGCAGGTCATACAAGAACGGGTTGGCCTGCGACCAGAGCCGCCGCCCCTCGGGCAGGGCGAGGGTCAGCCGAGGCGCGAGGTCGAGGTCGGCCCGCACCTCGGCGCTGACGACCTCGCCGGCGGCGTCGGAGACGGTGACGCGGACGGCGCCGCCGGGCAGGTTCGCCGTCAGCGGCACCTCGACGTCGAACGAGCCGGCGGCGACATTGGGCGTGATCCGGGGACGGCGCAGCGCGACCGGCGGCACCGGCTCCAGCCACACCGTCTGCCAGATCCCGGTCGTCCGCCAGTACAGCGCCGCCCGCGGCGTGTGCTCGCGCGACTGCTTGCCGCGGGCCTGCGGCGCGTGCGGCTCGTCCCGGGCCCGCACGACCAGCGGCACCTCGGCGCCGGGCGGCGCGGCGTCGGTGATGTCGACGGTGAACCCGGAGAACCCGCCGCGGTGCCGGCCCACCTGCACGCCGCCGACCCAGACCGTGGCGTCGTGGTCGACGGCGCCGAAGTGCAGCAGCACCCGCTGGCCGGCCCAGTCGTCCGGGACCCGGATCGTGCGCCGGTACCAGACGGCGTGCAGGAAGTCGCGGTCGCCGATGCCGGACAGCGTCGTCTCCGGCGCGAACGGCACCAGGATCTCGTCGCGCAGCGGGGTGTCGAGCAGGCCGCGCTCCAGTCCGCTGTCGCCGCGGTCGATCTCGAACTCCCAGCGGCCGTTCAGGTTCAGCCAGCGCTCGCGCCGGAACTGCGGCCGCGGGTACTCCGGGCGGGGCAGGGTGTCGTCGTAGGGCACGGGTCTACCTTTCCAAACCAGTGAAGCGCAGCGTCAGCAGCTCGAACGGGCGCAGGGTGAGCTCGGCGCCGGCGATCGCCTCGCTCGGCACCGGGCGCTCCAGCAGGTCGGTCGCGACCACCTCGGTGAACTGGAACGACGTGGTCAGCGTCGCCTTCGAGCGGTTGCCGTGCGCCTCGTACAGCCGCACGACGAGGTCGCCGGAACGGTCCTCGGCCAGCTTGACCGACTCGACGACGATCGCCGGATCGCTCACGGCCAGCAGCGGCTGGACCGGCGTGCCGCGGGT
>NZ_POTW01000174.1 GCF_003236295.1 Jiangella anatolica | reverse complement strand
TATTAAGTCGTCGGCAGCCTCAGATGTGTATCAGAGACAGGATCATGGAGAAGTCGGGCTTCCCGGCGCCAGGATGGCCGATTTCTCCATGATCAACTGCGGCTCCGGGCGGGGCTGTGGATAACGTTCGGGACGATCATCCGGTTCGGGTCATGATCGGACGATGCCACGCCGACCCAGGGTTCCGGAGCCGTTCTGCTCGCGGCCGTTTCGCGTCCGCGACGCGACATCGGCCGGCCTGGCGGTCGACCTCCTCGACGGGCCGCGGTTCCGGCGGCCGTTCCGGGGCGTACGCGTCCCCGCGTCGCTGCCGGAGTCCTTCGTCACGACGTGCCGGGCGGCTCGGCTCGCGCTACCCCGCGACGCCGCCTTCAGCCACGAGACCGCGGCGCTGCTGTGCGATCTGCCGGTGCCGGCGTTCGACGGCGACCTCGACGTCATCGTGCCGCCCGGCGCCGTCGTGCCACAGGTGGCCGGGATGGACGGCCACACCGGGCTCGACCCGGCCACGGTCGTCGAGGTGCACGGGCTTCCCGTCGTCCGGCCGGAGCGGACGTTCGTCCACGTCGCAGCGACCTGGCGGCGCAGCGATCTGGTCGTGCTCGGCGACGCGATCCTGCGCCGCTGGTCCACGTCCGACCACCTGCACGACGAGGTCGCCGGGCTGCCGCGCCACCGCGGCATCGTCCGCGCCCGCGAGGCGCTGCGGCTGATCCGGCTCGGCGTCGACTCGCCCATGGAGACGCGGGTCCGCCTGCTCATCGTCGACGCCGGGTTGCCGTGTCCCGAGATCGGCGTGAACGTCGTCGACCGCACCGGCGCCTGGCTCGCCCGGCCGGACCTGTCCTATCCGCGGCTGCGCATCGCCATCGAGTACGACGGCGACCATCACCGCACCGACCAGCGGCAATGGCGACGCGACCGGTTCCGCGACGAACACCTCCGCGACGCCGGCTGGGTGGTCATCCCGCTCACCGCCGACGACGTCCATCGTCACCCAGGTCGCACGGTCGAGCGGATCCGCCGCCACTTCGACCTCCGCACCAAGTTGATCATGGAGAAGTCTGGCTTCCCGGCGTCGGGAAGCCCGACTTCTCCATGATCAACTTTGCTCAGCCGTAGCTGACGGGGCCTTCGGGGAGGATCGGCAGCAGCTCCTGCGCCTCGTCGCGGGTCAGGCCGGTCGACAGCAGGACGTCCATCGCCAGCGACCTGACCTGCGCGATCACCACCTGGCCGGCGAAGCCGCCGGTGTGCTCCAGCGCCTCGGTCGCCATCCGGGCGGCCTCGATCGCCGACACCCGGGCCTCGCGCGGCTCGTCGCCGCGTTCGAGGTCGATGCGCAGCAGCCGGACGGCGCCGGCCAGCGCCCGCAGCGACTGCGGCAGCACCCTCGGCACCGGCTCGTCGCGCTGCAGCAGGCTGATGACATGGCGGCACAGCACCCGGACGTTGCGGGTCATGTAGTCCAGCGGCGTGGCGACGTCGAGGTAGGCGGCGAGGTGGCCGCGCTTGTGCCAGCGGACGGGCGCGATCCGGGCGACCTCGTTCGCGCCCTCCAGCGCCGAGTGCATGGCGTCGACGTCGGCCTGGGTCTCACGGGCCCGCTCCAGCGCCTGAGCGGCCGCCGCCCGGTCGCGTCCGGCCAGCGCCTGGGCGGCCGACTCCAGCACCTCCGCGACGGTGGTCAGCAGCGGGTCGATCTGCCGGCGCGCGGCCGAGACGGGGTTCAGCGGCAGCAGCAGGACGCTGATCGCCAGCCCGACGCCGCAGCCGACGAGCGCGTCGATGAACCGATCCAGGTTCAGGCCGGTCGGGTCGGCCGGCGCCAGCGCGACGACGAGGACGGCGGACGCGCCGGCCTGGGTGACGATCAGCGGGCCGCCGTCGATCAGCAGCGCCGCGACCATCGCCAGCGCGACGACGAGCGCCAGCTGCGCCACGCCACCGCCGATCCACGACACCAGCAGGTCGCCGACCAGCACGCCGACCGCCACGCCGCCGACCAGCTCCAGCACCCGCGGCAGCCGCTGCCCCAGCCCGCCGCCGAGGACGATCAGCGCCGAGATCGGGGCGAAGAACGGCTGCGGGTGGTCGATCGGCGGGATCGTCGCCAGCCACCAGGCGACGGCGGCGCCGAGCGCCGACTGCACGATCGGCAGCGCGGTGAGCCGCACCCGTCGCAGCCGGGTGCCGGCGCTCTCCCTGGACCGCTGCGCGAGCGCCTCGAGCGCCTCCTCGCGGCGCTGCGCCGGCGTCCCGTCGGGCGGTCCGGACACGGCGCGGCCGGCTACAGGTAGAGGCCGGTCTGGCCGTCGGTGAGCCGCTCGGACGCGACGGCGTGCAGGTCACGCTCGCGCAGCAGCAGGTACGTCTCGCTGCGCACCTCGACCTCGGCCTTCTCCTCCGGGTCGTAGAGCACGCGGTCGCCGACCTCGACGGTGCGCACGTTCGCGCCGACCGCCACGACCCGGGCCCACGCCAGCCGCCGTCCCATCGCGGCGGTCGCGGGGATGACGATGCCGGCGGTCGAGCGCCGCTCGCCGTCCTCTCCGTCCTGCGACACCAGCACGCGGTCGTGCAGCATCCGGATGGGCAGCTTCTCGGGGTCCTGGGCGGTCACAACAGTAGAGCGTAGTCAGTGCCGGCGAGACCGCCACAGCAGCAGCCCGATGACCAGCGCGGCACCGGCGACGGCGCCCAGCACCTCCAGCCGCGGGTTGCCCTCCGGCGTCGTGACGCGCGCCCGCAGGCCCGCCGTCGTGTCCTTCACCAGCCGCGACGGCGACAGGCGCGCCGTCAGCTCGTCGATGTTGGCCGACAACCGCTCGGTGCGGGCGGCGATGTCGCTCTCGATCTGGCGGGCGCTGCGGCCGCGTTTGTCCAGCTCGGCCTGCACCTCGGGGGCCATCGGCATCGGCTGCCGGGACGCCGGCAGCACGGACTCGGACGGGTTCTGCTCCGCGGCGGACACGGAACTACCGTACCGATGCGACTCCGCCGGGCGTATGGATACGGTGTGAACGTGACTGACTCGCGACTCTCCCCGGGCGACGCCGCGCCCGAGTTCACGCTTCCCGACGCCGACGGCAAGCCCGTCTCCCTCGCCGACTACCGGGGGCAGCGGGTCGTCGTCTACTTCTACCCGGCCGCGATGACGCCGGGCTGCACCACGCAGGCCTGCGACTTCCGCGACAGCCTCGCCTCGCTGCAGGGCGCCGGGTACGCCGTGCTGGGCGTCTCGCCGGACGCGCCTGACAAGCTGGCGCAGTTCCGCGAGCGCGACCACCTCACGTTCCCGCTGCTCTCCGACGCCGACCGCACGACGCTGGAGGCATACGGCGCGTACGGCGAGAAGAAGCTGTACGGCAAGGTCGTGCAGGGCGTCATCCGGTCGACGTTCGTCATCGACGCCGACGGCAAGGTCGAGAAGGCCATGTACAACGTCAAGGCGACCGGGCACGTCGCCAAGCTCCGGCGCGACCTGGGGCTCGACGCGGCGTGAAACGCGCCCGCCTGCGCACCGTCCTCGCCGTCGCGCTGATCGTCCTCGGCACGCCACTGCTGCTCGCCGGGGCGGCGACGGCGATCTACATCGGCCCCGACGACACCGTCGAGTACGCGCGCGATGAGGTGAGCGGCGACGGCTCGGTCGCGGTGACCGACGTGGGCATCGCGACGGTCACCGGCCCCATCCTGCACGTCACCGCCCGCGACACCGCCGGCGGCGACGTGTTCGTCGGCGTCGCGCACCGCATCCACGTCGACTCCTACCTCGACGGCGTGGCGCGGCAGACGGTGACGGCGGCGGACCTGCGCGGCGAGGTGACGTCGTCGTCGGAGCCGGGTTCGCCGGCGCCGCTGGCCCCGCCCGGCGACCTGGACTGGTGGGAGGCGAGCGCGTCCGGGTCCGGCTGGCGCGGCGTCGCGTACGAGCTGACCGACGAGCCGGTCCGCGTCGTCGTCATGGCGCCGTCGGCGTCGGGCGAGCCGCTGGCCGCCGAGCTGAGCTTCGGCGCCGAGGTGGACGGGATCTTCGTGACCGGCGTGCTGGTCGGGGCCGGCGGGCTGCTGCTCGTCGGCGCCGGGGTGCTGCTGATCTGGCTGCGGCGGCGACGGCGCAAGCGGGAGCTGCGCGCCGTCCCGCCGGAGAAGCCCGCGGAGAAGGAGCCGGCGCCCGAGACCGAGTCCGTCGAGAAGGAGCCGGAGAAGGAGAAGGTCGCGACCGTCACGCCGCTGCCGAAGCGGCCGCTGCCCAAGCGGACCC
>NZ_POTW01000173.1 GCF_003236295.1 Jiangella anatolica | reverse complement strand
TCTAAGAGACAGGCCGTTCTCGGTGACGATCGACCCGGGCGGGCCCGCCGAGCGCGAGGTCGACGCGCTGGCCGACGCGGAGCCGGTGCGCGCCGGCGAGGTGATCCGGATCCGCACCACCGGCGGCGGTGGCTGGGGCGAACCGCTGGAGCGTCCGGTCGACGACGTGCTGCGGGACGTGCGCTGGCGCAAGGTGTCCGTCGAGGGGGCGCGGGAGGACTACGGCGTGGTGGTCAACGCCGTCGATCCGGACGATCCGGTCGTGGACGAGGCGGCGACGGCCGCGCTACGGGCCGAGCTGCGCGCCGTCCGCCCCGCCGACCAACCGTTCTTCGACCGCGGACCCGGCTACGCCCGGCTCTCCGGCGGCGCCACGTCGGCCGAGGTCGACTGGCGCTGACCGCGCCGGAGTCACTCTGCGTCACCTCCGGTCACGCTCCGTGACACTGGACAAATCGGGTATTGACGGCACTGCATCCGATATCACATGCTCCCCATTGTGGTTTCCGCGAGATACCACAAGATCGTTATTCATGGGGGGCAAGGATGTTGTCGGCAACGAGCCAGATAGATCATTTCACTCATGGTCTGACCACGCCCGCGATCGGTTACGTCTTCATGGTGATGGCGGCCGTGATCGGGCTCATGTGCACGGTACGCGCGAGAGATTCGACCGGGGCGGCCCGGCGGAACTGGCTGATCACCGGCGCCGCGTCGCTGGCGGCCGGGATCTGGACACTGCACTTCATCGCAATGCTGGGATTCCGGGTTTCCGGCAGCCCGGTGCGCTACAACGTATCGCTCACCGTGATCAGTTTGGCCGTCGCGTTCCTCGTCGTCGGCGGCGGCGTGCTGGCGGTCGGATACGGCAGAGATCGAAATCGTTCGCTGTTGTTCGGCGGGCTGGGCACCGGGATCGGCGTCGCGGCGATGCACTACAGCGGCATGGCGTCGGTGCAGATCGACGGGAGCATCGGCTACCGGCCGGAGCTGGTGGTCGCGTCGCTGGCGATCGCGGTCGCCGCGGCGACAGCGGCGCTCTGGCTGGCCTTCACCATCCGCACGCTCTGGGGCGCCGTGGCCGCCGCGCTGGTCATGGGCATCGCCGTGAGCAGCATGCACTACACCGCGATGGCGGCCGTGTCGGCCGAGCTGGCCGCCGTGACCGAGCCGGTCCCGGGCGCCTCCGCGACGGAGTTCGTGGTGCCGTTCACGATCGGGATGGGCGCGCTGCTGCTGGCCGGGTTCACCGTCATCGCCGTGTCGCCGGTCGAGCTGGGGGCGCGCGAGGATGACTACGACGACGAGGATGACGAGGACACGCGGGAGAACCTGTTCGCGCCGCGCCGCCCGGCACCGGTCCCGGAGCAGCCGCGTCTCGCGGGACCGCCGGCCCCGGTCCGGCGGGCGGCGCACCCGCTGCCGCAACGCCCGCAGCGGCCGCAGCACCCGCCGTCCGACGATGATCCGCCCGTGGTGCAGAGCTGGCTGACCCGGCCGGACTCCAGGTCGTAGACGCGGCGCGGCTGGGTGCAGAGCCGGCTGACCCGGCCGGACTCCAGGTCGTAGACGCGGCGCGGCTGCGTTCAGAGCCGGCTGATCCGGCCGGACTCCAGGTCGTAGACGCCGGCGACGACGGCTGTGCGGCCCGCGGCGACCGCTTCGCGCACGATCGGCGAGGCGGCGACGAGGGCCGCCGCGGCGCCGCGGGCCTGTGCCTCGACGCACGCGGCGAGGTAGGCGTCGTCGTCGGCGCTCGTGGGCACGGCGCGGACGGCCGGCTCGATCTCCCGCACGAGCGCGCCGATCGCACCGTCCGGCGCCGGGCCGCCGCGCACCACGTCGACGGTGGCCCGGACGGCGCCGCAGCCGGCGTGCCCGAGCACCGCGACCAGCGGCACGGCGACGTGCTCGACGGCGTACTCGATGCTCCCGATGACGGCGTCGTCGAGCACCTCGCCGGCGGAGCGGACGGTGAACAGGTCGCCCAGGCCCTGGTCGAACACGAGCTCCGGCGCGACCCGCGAGTCGGCACAGCTGAGCACGCAGGCGATCGGATGCTGGCCGTCCACCAGCGACTCGCGGTACGCCTCGTCCTCGTGCGGGTGAAGTGGCTCGCCGGCGGCGAACCGCTCGTTGCCGGCCGCCAGCGCCGCCCACACGTCGTCCGCCGTCGTCGGCGGTGACGTCGCCGCCGTCGTGGACGAACCGGACGAACACCCCGCGAGGCCGGTCGCCGTCAGGCCGAGGGCGCCGAGCAGGCCGAGGGCATGACGCCGGGACAGCCGGCCGTCGTCGATCACGGTGGTCAGCGTAATCTGAGGCGATGGCCGACACGCAGGAGTTCGCCGAGGCCGGGCCATTGGCCGGAATTGTCGTCGTCGACCTCAGCCGGGCGCTGGCCGGGCCGCACGCCGGCATGATGCTCGGCGACCTCGGCGCCCGCGTCATCAAGGTGGAGGCGCCCGGCCACGGCGACGAGTCGCGCACCTGGGGCCCGCCGTTCCTCGGCCCGGACGACCAGCCCGTGTCGTCGTACTTCCTGTCGGCCAACCGCAACAAGGAGTCCGTGGTCGCGGACCTGAAGTCCGACGCCGGCAAGGAGTTGCTGACGCGGCTGGTCCAGCGGGCCGACGTGCTGGTCGAGAACTTCCGCACCGGCGTGCTGGACCGCCTCGGCTTCTCCGTCGAGCGGCTGCACGAGCTGAACCCGCGCCTGGTCGTGCTGTCCATCACCGGGTTCGGGCCGGACGGTCCCGAGGCGGGCCGGGCCGGCTACGACCAGATCGCGCAGGGCGAGGCCGGCATCATGAGCCTCACCGGCGAGCCGGGCCACCCGGCCAAGGTCGGCGTGCCGATCGGCGACCTGCTGGCCGGCATGTACGGGGTGTCCGGGCTGCTCGCGGCGCTGCTGGAGCGCGAGCGGACGGGGCGCGGCCGGGTCGTGCGGGTCTCGCTGCTGTCCGCGCTGGTCGGCGTGCACGCGTTCCAGGGCACCCGGTGGACGGCGGCCGGCGAGGTGCCGCACGCCATCGGCAACCACCACCCGTCGATCGCGCCGTACGGGCTGTTCGAGGCCGCCGACGGCGCGCTGCAGGTGGCCGTCGGCAACGACCCGTCCTGGCGCGCGTTCGCCGCCGTCGCCGGCCTGGACCCGGACGACCCGCGGTTCGCCACCAACCGGCTGCGGGTGCAGCACCGCGACGAGCTGATCGCCGCGGTGGAGGCGGCGTTCGCGGCGCACCCGCGCGACCACTGGCTGGCCCGGTTGTCCGAGGCGGGCATCGCCAGCGGCAAGGTGCGCACGCTGGACGAGGTGTACGAGTGGGAACAGACCCGCTCGCAGGGCCTGCTCATCGACGTCGAGCACCCGCTGCTGGGCAAGGTCGCGCTGCCCGGCCCGGCCGTCCGCTTCGACGACGCCCCGCCCAAGCAGCACACCCCGCCGCCGCTGCTCGGCGAGCACGACGCGTCCGTCCGGGCCTGGCTCGACGAGGAGTGACCGGTCAGCTCGCCGGCGGGCCGCCGGCCGCGGCCTGAGGGTCGATCCAGAAGATCTCCCAGAAGTGCCCGTCCGGGTCACGGAAGCTGCGGCTGTACATGTACCCGAGGTCCTGCGGGTCGCGGGCGAAGCCGCCGCCGGCCGACTGAGCCCGTTCGACCAGCTCGTCGACGGCGACGCGGCTCTCGGCGGACAGCCCGAGCATCGCCTCGTTGACCTTCCGCGCGTCGGCCACCTCGGTCGTCAGGTAGGTCTGGAAGTAGGGCCGGCGCAGCAGCATCACGTAGATCGTGTCGCTGACGCGGACGGTGAGGGCCTTCTCGTCGGAGAAGTTCTCGTCGAAGGACCAGCCGAGCGCGGCGTAGAACGCGCGCGCTGCGGCCAGGTCGTCGACCGGCAGGTTGATGAACGTGGACGTGGTCATGGTCAGTCCTCTCGGTGGGTGTCCAGGGCTCGGGCGAGGGCCGCCAGCACCTCGGCGACCCCGCGTCGGCGTCCGGCCACGTCGTCGTGGCCGTCGAAGTAGACGCCCTGCTCGGTGAGGCGCAGCAGCGTCCCGCCGGCCGACGGTGTCAGCTCGATCGAGGTGAGCGACACCGACAGCCGGACACCGCCGGAGCGCATCTCGTAGCTGTAGACGATCCGCTCGCCGTCGACGATCTCGTGGTAGCGGGCGTCGAAGCGGGTGACGGTGCCGTCGGGGTCGTGCCGGCTCTCGTTGTACTCGGCTCCGCCCTCGCGGAAGTCCGTCGCCGACCCGAGCAGCGTCCAGTCGCCGCCCGGGTCGTGGAACCAGGCGTGCTTGATCGCCGGGTCGGCGAAGGCGCGGAAGACGGCGGCGGGGGAGACCGGGTACTCGCGTTCGAGGGTGAACGTGTCGTGCGTGAGGCTCACCGCTCCTCCTCCGAGAGCACTGAGCCCAGGCGGTCGAGACGGCGCTCCCACGTGGTGCGACGCTCGGCGATCCAGGCTTCGGCGCCGCGCAGGGCGTCCGGCTCGACTCGGCACATGCGGACCCGGCCCTCCTTCTTCGTGTGCACCAGCCCGCTGTCCTCCAGGACCTTGAGGTGCTGCAGGACGGCGGCCAGCGTCATGTCGAACGGCCGGGCCAGCTCCGACGCCGACGCCGGTCCCGTCGTCATCCGTTCGACGAGGGCGCGGCGGGTCGGGTCGGCGAGGGCCTGGAAGACCAGGTCCAGATCCGGTGCATGGTCAAGCATGTGCTTTAGTAAAGCAGGTGCTTGAGTATTTCGCAATCGTCGATCGTTGCCGAACGACACGAGCCGATTGGGCGAACGTCACCGTCGTGGCGGGGCGGGTG
>NZ_POTW01000172.1 GCF_003236295.1 Jiangella anatolica | reverse complement strand
AGATGTGTAGAAGAGACAGGACCAGCTCCTTGACCCGCTCCGGCTCCACGTAGCGGGCCCGGACGGCGCCACCGGCCAGCCGCCGGATCAGCGCGTCCGAGGGCAGCGGCTCCTGCGACGCCACCAGCACGACGTTGCCGTACCGGCGCCCGCGCAACTGGCCGGGCTCGGCGATCAGCGCGACGTGCGCGAACACCTCCAGCGCGGTCGCCGCCTCGACGCGGGACTCGCGGACCTGTGCTGTGTCCGCGACGTTGCCGGCGTAGAGGCCGCCGGGCAGCAGCACCCGCGCGACCTCGGCGTAGAACGCCGTCGCGGTGAGGTGCGGCGGCACCTGGGCGCCGTCGAACGCGTCCCGGACGACGGCGGCCGAGTGCGCCGCCGGCAACGAGCCCAGCCCGGCCAGCCCGTCGGCGGCGCGCAGCCGCAGCCCCCGCACCGCGCGCAGCCCGAACGCCTGCCGCATCAGCGTGACCAGCGCGGCGTCGACCTCGA
The DNA here is from genome assembly GCF_003236295.1 of Jiangella anatolica. Lineage (GTDB taxonomy): Bacteria > Actinomycetota > Actinomycetes > Jiangellales > Jiangellaceae > Jiangella > Jiangella anatolica. Next base: position 4,494 of record NZ_POTW01000172.1, on the reverse strand, counting down.
ACACCGTCTGCGGCGAGCCCGGCCGCGTCGCCGCCACGTACAGCGCGAGCGTGCAGCCCGCCCCGCCGACGTGGACGACGGACAGTGGCTCGCCCGGCGGCACGGCGACGTCGAGGACGTGGCCGGTCCACTGCATGTACTCGAAGTCCAGCCGGGTGGGGTCGTTGAGGTGGACGTAGGAGCTGGGCACGCCGTTGACCATGATCGTCCAGCCACCGGGGTCGGACCGGTCGGGAACGAGCTCCGCCGTCCCGGAGTCGATGTCGTGGACGCCGGCGAACCGGTCGGGACGGGGACGGTCGCTGGCGCGGGACGGGGGCACGGGCGATAGGTTCGCAGCATGGCTGACCGTCCGCAAAAGAACCTCCACGTAGGCGCGCCGTACCGGGCCGACGAGGCGCGCTACATCGACACCCCGTACCGCCGCAGCGGTCGCACCGGACTGAAGCTGCCGGCGATCTCGCTGGGCCTGTGGCAGAACTTCGGCGACGAGTCGCCGCTGGCCACGCAGCGGGCCATCCTGCGCACCGCGTTCGACCGCGGCGTCACGCACTTCGACCTGGCCAACAACTACGGCCCGCCGCCCGGCTCGGCGGAGAAGAACTTCGGCCGCATCTTCGCCGAGGACTTCCGCCCGTACCGCGACGAGCTGATCATCTCGACGAAGGCCGGCTACGACATGTGGCCCGGCCCGTACGGCGAGTGGGGCTCGCGCAAGTACCTGCTGGCCAGCCTCGACGCGTCGCTGGACCGGATGGGCCTGGACTACGTCGACATCTTCTACTCGCACCGCTTCGACCCCGACACGCCGCTCGAGGAGACGATGGGCGCGCTGGACACCGCGGTGCGGTCCGGCCGGGCGCTGTACGCCGGCATCTCGTCGTACTCGCCGGAGCGGACCCGCGAGGCCGCGGCCATCATGCGCGAGCTGTGCACGCCGCTGGCCATCCACCAGCCGTCGTACTCGATGTTCAACCGCTGGATCGAGGCCGGCCTCACCGAGGCGTGCGCCGACGAGGGCCTCGGCATCATCGCGTTCTCGCCGCTGGCGCAGGGGCTGCTGACGCAGAAGTACCTCGGCGGCGTGCCCGACGACTCGCGCGCGGCCCGCGGCGGATCGTTCTCGTCGTCGCTGATCACCGATGACGTCGTCGAGCGGCTGCGGGCGCTGAACGAGGTCGCCCAGTCGCGCGGCCAGACGCTCGCCCAGCTGGCGCTGTCGTGGGCGCTGCGCGACGAGCGGGTGACGTCGGTGCTGATCGGCGCCCGGACGGTGGCCCAGCTGGAGGACAGCCTGGGCGCGCTGGACCGGCTCGACCTCACCGACGGCGAGCTCGCCGAGATCGACAAGTCCGCCGTCGAGGCGGGGCTGAACATCTGGGCCCGCTCGAGCGACGCGTGACGCGATGAACGAGCGCGTCCGCCGCAACCCGCGCACCGAGGCGATCTGGACCCAGCTGTACGAGGCGCTGGCCGCGCTGAGCACGTCCACCGGCCGCCGCGAGCTCGACATCGTCGACCTCGGCGGCGGGAGCGGCGTGTTCGCGGTGCCGCTGGCCCGCATCGGCCACCGCGTCACCGTCGTCGACCCGAGCCCGAACGCGCTGGCCACGCTGGCCCGCCGGGCCGCCGAGGAGGGGGTCGGCGACCAGATCAGCGCCGTGCAGGGTGACGCGGCCGGGCTGGCCGGCGTCGTCGGCCCGGACGGCGCCGACGTCGTGCTGTGCCACGGCGTGCTGGAGGTCGTCGACGACGTCGGTGGAGCGGTGACGGCGATCGCGGCGGCGCTGCGCCCCGGCGGCGTCGCCAGCGTCGTCGTCGCCCAGCGCTACGCCGCCGTACTGGCCAAGGCGCTGGCCGGGCACCTGGGCGACGCACGGCGGCTGCTCGACGACCCGGACGGCCGCTGGGGCGCGTCGGACCCGCTGCCACGCCGGTTCGACGAGGACGGTGTCCGCGCGCTGCTCGCCGGCGCCGGGCTGGCGGTCGACGAGGTACACGGCGTGCGCGTGCTCACCGACCTGGTCGCCGGCAGTGTCGTCGACGACCCTGCGGAGGCGGCCGCTCTCGCCGAGCTGGAGGCCGCCGTCGTCGCGCACCCGGCGTTCCGGGCCGTCGCCGCGGCGCTGCACGTGCTTGCCCGCCGACCGGCCGCCGGAGGGGTACCGTGAGATCGACCGGCTTCGGTCGAACGCCTGGCTTTCTTCGGTGGCGTCGGCCGCATATGCTGGTCCTTACAGCAGGTGCCCATAGATTTCCGTGTTCATTGGAGGGGAACGGTGCCACTCTCCGATCATGAGCAGCGGCTGCTCGAGCAGATGGAGCAGGCGCTCCTCGCCGAGGATCCGAAGTTCGCCACCGCGATGCGTGGCGCGGATCTGCGTCGGCGCTACCGGCGGCGTGCTGTTCTCGCCGGCCTGGTCTTCGTCGTCGGTGTCGTGATGCTCATGACGGGCGCGGTCACCGCGGTGATCGCCCTCGGTGTCGCGGGTTTCGTGGTCATGCTCGGCTCGGCCTTCTACGCCGTCACCTCCTGGCGACGCGTGCCGCCCACCGATGGCGCGGCCGCCACCGCCGCCACGGGCGAGGTGCCCGACATCAGCCCCGGCTCGCCGCGCCGGCAGCGCCGTCCCAAGGGACCGCGTACGAGCGGCTCGTTCATGGAGCGCATGGAGCAGCGCTGGCGCAACCGGCGCGAGCGCGGCTACGGCCAGTAACCCTTACCGATCCATCGCGGTCAGCGCCGCCCCAGCCAGCAGAGCTGAGGCGGCGTTTCCGCGTCCAGGGCGTCCATGAGCGCCCGGTGGTCCGGACCTAGCGACGTGACCTGCGGCACCGCACGGGCGGCCGGCGCCCTGGTGTCATTCGACGGGCGACCCCGGTGTCACTCGGCCGGCGGACGGGGCACCGGGAGCCGGCGGCGCAGGGCGGCCGACGCGGCCGAGGCGCGCAGCCGTTCGCCGGCGTCGTCGAGCCAGGCGAAGCCGTCGACCAGGCGCCGGTTGGCCTCGCCGGCGCTGTCGCGCAGCCGCGTCGGCAGCAGGAACGCCACCACCCGCCGGCCCACCGACGCGGACCGGCCGATGGAGCGGCGCACGAGGTCGGTGTCGGCCCGCAACGCCTCCACCGGCTCGGCCCGGCGGGCGTACCGCGCCTGCTCCACCGCGCCGACCAGATGGTTCAGCAGGTCGCGTTCGTCGTCGTCCAGCGACGCGGCCGTCGCCAGCCGGCGGCCGGTGGCCCGTGGCGTCGCCGCCGGGTCCCAGGGCAGCCCGGCGTCGCGGGCGGTCTCGCGCAGGTCGGCCCAGGCCGCCTCGGCCGAGGCCCGCGGATCGTCACCGGCACGGCGCCAGCGCAGCTCGCGGCCGATCCGGGCCCCGACCGTCGGGGTGAGGAAGAACGCCGCCAGTGCCAGCGCGCCGAGCAGGATCAACGGCCACTGCGACGGCGGGTCCTGCTGGCCGGCCGCGGCGCCGCCGCCGAGCTCGTCGTCGCGCGGGATCGACGGCGCGGTGCTGGACGGCTGCGGCGCCGGGGCCGTCGGGTCGATGCCGGGCACCTCCGGGGCCTCGTTGGGGACCCGGGTCCAGTCCGGCGCGACGCCGGTGATCGCGGCCGGCGTGGGCTCGAACCGGACCCAGCCGGACCCCTCGAAGTACAGCTCCGGCCATGCGTGCGAGTTGTGGGAGCGGACCAGGAACGTCCCGTTGCCCTGGTAGTCGCCGCCGGTGAAGCCGACCGCGACCCGGGCCGGGATGCCCAGGTAGCGGGCCATGATCGCCATCGTTGCGGCGAACTGCTCGCAGTAGCCGGTGCGCTCGGTGAGGAAGTCCTCCAGCGCGGTGGCCGAGTGCCCGGACGTCGACTCGATGTCGTACTCGAAGTCGCCCAGCTCGGGGCTGCGGAACCACTCCTGCAGCGCGGCGGCCCGGCTGAAGTCGTCGGCGGCGCCCTGGGTGACCTGGTCGGCGAGCTCGGTGACGATCGAGGGCAGCTCGTCGGGCAGCTCCAGCATCGCGTCGACGTCGTCGCTGGGCGGGCCGGCGCTGCGCAGCGCGTCGACCGTCGGCGCCAGCGCCAGGCTCTGCACGCCGTACCTGCGGGCCCGGACGTCGTCGCCGTCGGCCACGACGTCCAGCGTCGGCCCGTGGTAGCGCCAGTCGCCCTCGATCTCGATGCGCTGCGCCGGGTAGGGGAGCGGCAGCCAGCTGGAGCTGAAGTCGTCGGTGACGGTGATGTCGTAGTCGACGACCGGCCATTCGCCCTCGTCGAGGCCCTGCGGCCACGGCATGCCGGAGTCGACGGAGTCGGGCACCGGCCGGTCCGACGTCTTCCACTCCTCGCCGTCGAACACGTCGAGCGTCACGATGCGGATGTAGGTCTCCTGGTTGGCCGACGAGGTGTACCGCAGCACCTCGACGTTCTCGGCGCGCTGCAGGTTGCGCTGCAGGTCGACGATCGGGTTGTCCGTCCGGATGGTCTGCCCACCACCCC
>NZ_POTW01000171.1 GCF_003236295.1 Jiangella anatolica | reverse complement strand
GTGTGATGTGTCCCTTCCGCGAGAACCATTGGCGTGGTCTCGCCGACCATCACACGATGGCCACCCCCGACGTGGTCACCCACGCCGACAACGGCCCGACCGTTACACCACGACCTGGGACGTCACCGCGCGGTGACGCGCCTCAAGTCCAAGCGCTCTGGGCTACTGAGCCTGGATGGTTGGGGCGCTTGGACTTGACCCGCGTCACCGCGCCCCCGGTTCAACAGCATCAGGGCGCCGCCCGGAAAATGGCCCCGGCTCAAAGGTCCGCTGTTCTCGTTGTTCGCTGGCCGGCGGCGGCTCGCGAGCAGGAAGTACAGCGGAGCCGGTAGCCATCCACCTGCGGCCCGTCAGCGGCCAGCGGACCTCACGCGAGCGAGCCTGAAGGCCAGCGCCCCTTCTTCGGGGGCCACCCGACGCGGCGAACCCAACCAGCGGCAGCCCGGCGCAACGAATCGGGCAGCCAACGAGACGCAACCCCACATCTTGTGGTCGCCCCGTCATCCACAGGCCGTAGCGGCGCCGTCATCCACAACCCACAGGCGAACCCGGGCGTATACCCCCTTCAGCCACCCGAACAGCCTCTGACCTGCGCAGATCCAGTCTGCCCTCGCCAGGCACAGCACATGAGCTCGCTCACAGCCGAATCGCACGACGCGCCGAGAGGCTTGATCGACTCACCCGTGACCTGCGGCTTTGAAACACCCCTCGCCGATACGGCCATGTCGGTTGCAGACGCCCTCCCGTGCGACGTACCGTACCCCTATATCTAGTAGTTACACGGGTGTAAGCTGTCCACAGGTAGTGGTCGAGAGTGCACAAGTTGTCCCCATCTCGTCCACAGGGTCCAGTGTCGAGGAGGTGCCTGAAAATGCACTGTCCGTTCTGCCGTCACGCCGACAGCCGGGTGGTCGACAGCCGTACCGCTGACGAGGGCACCGTGATCCGCCGCCGGCGGCAGTGCCTGGCCTGCGAGCGCCGGTTCACCACCGTCGAGCAGTTGACGCTGGCCGTGGTGAAGCGGTCCGGGGTCACCGAGCCGTTCAGCCGCGAGAAGGTCATCGCCGGGGTGCGCCGGGCGTGCCAGGGGAGGGGCGTCAGCGAGGACGCCCTGGCCAGGCTGGCCCAGCGGGTCGAGGAGCAGTTCCGCGCATCGGGGAGCGCGGAGATCCCGAGCCGCGAGGTCGGCCTGGCCATTCTGAGCCCGCTGCGCGAGCTGGACGAGGTCGCGTACCTGCGCTTCGCCAGCGTGTACCGCGACTTCGACAGCCTGGACGACTTCGAGAACGAGATCGCGACGCTGCGGGCCGACCGCGAGCAGGCCGCACGTCGCAGCGACGACGAGGGGCGGGAACAGGATTCCACCCTGACCGTCGCGGAACCGTAAGCCACTACATCGATGCACCATGTTTCGGGTAATCGCCGGGGGAAGTGAGGAAGGTCCATGACGGAGACGGTGAGCGGGCCGAGCCGCAACAGCACGGGGAGCAAGCCGGCCGGACGGTCGAAGAAGGCGCGGGGGCTCAGCATCGGGCGCATCTACACGACCCCGGGTGTCCACCCGTACGACGAGGTGACGTGGGAGCGCCGCGACGTCGTCCAGCAGAACTGGAAGACCGGCGAGACCGTCTTCGAGCAGAAGGGCGTGGAGTTCCCCGACTTCTGGTCGCTGAACGCGTCGACCATCGTCACCACGAAGTACTTCCGCGGCGCCGTCGGCACCGACGTGCGCGAGTGGAGCCTGCGCCAGCTCATCGACCGCGTCGTGAAGAAGTACCGCACCACCGGTGAGGACGAGGGCTACTTCGCCACCACCGACGACGCCGAGGTGTTCGAGCACGAGCTGACCTGGATGCTGCTGCACCAGGTGTTCAGCTTCAACTCGCCGGTGTGGTTCAACGTCGGCACGAAGTCGCCGCAGCAGGTGTCGGCCTGCTTCATCCTGTCCGTCGACGACTCGATGGACTCGATCCTCAACTGGTACCGCGAAGAGGGCATGATCTTCAAGGGCGGCTCCGGCGCCGGCCTGAACCTCTCCCGCATCCGCTCCAGCAAGGAGCTGCTGTCCTCCGGCGGGACGGCGTCCGGCCCGGTCAGCTTCATGCGCGGCGCCGACGCCTCGGCCGGGACGATCAAGTCCGGCGGCGCCACCCGGCGTGCGGCGAAGATGGTCGTGCTCGACGTCGACCACCCCGACGTCGAGGAGTTCATCCAGACGAAGGCGCGCGAGGAGGACAAGATCCGCGCGCTGCGCGACGCCGGGTTCGACATGGACCTCGGCGGCGCCGACATCGTCTCCGTCCAGTACCAGAACGCCAACAACTCCGTCCGGGTGAACGACGAGTTCATGCGCGCGGTCGAGGCCGGCGGCGAGTTCGGCCTGCGGGCCCGGATGACCGGCGAGGTCATCTCCACCGTCGACGCGAAGAAGCTGTTCCGCGACATGGCGCAGGCGGCGTGGGAGTGCGCCGACCCCGGCATCCAGTACGACGGCACCATCAACGACTGGCACACGAACCCCGAGACCGGCCGCATCACCGCGTCGAACCCGTGCTCGGAGTACATGAGCCTCGACAACTCCAGCTGCAACCTGGCCAGCCTGAACCTGATGAAGTTCCTGCAGGCCGACGGCAGCTTCGACGGCGCCACGTTCGCCAGGGCGGTCGAGCTGATCATCACCGCGATGGACATCTCGATCACGTTCGCCGACTTCCCGACCGAGGCGATCACCGAGACCACCCGCGCGTACCGTCAGCTCGGCATCGGCTACGCCAACCTCGGCGCGCTGCTCATGGCGTCGGGCCTGGCCTACGACTCCGAGGGCGGCCGCGCGCTGGCCGCCGCCATCACGTCGCTGATGACGGGTGCGGCCTACAAGCGCTCCGCCGAGCTGGCCGGCGTCGTCGGCCCGTACGACGGCTTCGCCCGCAACGCCGAGGCGCACGCCCGGGTCATGCGCAAGCACGCCGCCGCCAACGACGACCTCCGCTCGGTCGCGGCGCTGGACGCCGACGTCCGCAGCCTGGCCACCAAGGTGTGGGCCGAGGGCAACAAGATCGGCGAGAAGAACGGCTGGCGCAACGCGCAGGCGTCGCTGCTGGCGCCCACCGGCACCATCGGCTTCATGATGGACTGCGACACGACCGGCATCGAGCCGGACTTCTCGCTGGTCAAGTTCAAGAAGCTGGTCGGCGGCGGGTCCATGCAGATCGTCAACCTGACGGTCCCGCGGGCGCTGAAGAAGCTCGGCTACGCCGACGAGACCATCGAGGCGATCGTCGAGTACATCGCCGAGCACGGCAACGTCGTCGACGCCCCCGGCCTCAAGCCGGAGCACTACGAGGTGTTCGACTGCGCCGCCGGCCAGCCGCGGGCCATCGAGCCGATGGGCCACGTGCGCATGATGGCCGCCGTGCAGCCGTTCCTGTCCGGCGCCATCTCCAAGACGGTGAACATGCCCGAGTCGGCGACCGTCGAGGAGATCGAGGACGTCTACCTGCAGGGCTGGAAGCTCGGCCTCAAGGCGCTGGCCGTCTACCGCGACAACTGCAAGGTCGGCCAGCCGCTCTCCGACGCGAAGGCGAAGGGGGCCGACAAGGCGGTCGAGAAGCCCGCCGCCGGCGAGGTCGTCGTCGAGTACCGGCCGACCCGCCAGCGGCTGCCGAAGACGCGCCCGAGCCGCACCACGTCGTTCACCGTCGGTGGCGCCGAGGGCTACATGACCGCCGGCTCCTACCCCGACGACGGCCTCGGCGAGGTCTTCCTCAAGCTGGGCAAGCAGGGCTCGACGCTGGCCGGCATCATGGACGCCTTCTCGATCGCCATCTCCATCGCGCTGCAGTACGGCGTCCCGCTGGAGACGTACGTCGAGAAGTTCACCAACATGCGCTTCGAGCCGTCGGGCATGACCGACGACCCGGACGTGCGGATGGCGCAGAGCGTGGTCGACTACATCTTCCGTCGCCTCGCGCTGGACCACCTGCCGTTCGAGTCGCGCGCCGCGCTCGGCATCTACACCGCGACCGAGCGGGCCCGCCAGCTCGACACGGGGGAGTACACGCCCGACTCCTCCGACGTCGAGGTCGAGGTCGACACGTTCCGGCAGTCGGCGCCGGTGACGCCGCAGCCGGAGGCCGCACCGGCCAAGCCGGCCCCGGCCGTCGAGGCCGCGGCCGCCCGCCCTGCCCCGGTCGAGGCCCACACCTCGGCCGAGCTGCTGGAGGTCATCCAGGGCACGAGCACCGACGCGCCGCTCTGCTTCACCTGCGGCACGAAGATGCGCCCGGCCGGCAGCTGCTACGTCTGCGAGGGCTGCGGCTCCACCAGCGGATGCAGCTGACGCAGCACACGACGACGGCCGCAGGGATCTCGTCCCTGCGGCCGTCGTGCGTTTACGGCTCAGCGAGCCGCTCGGGCACAGGTGACGGCGAGCCAGGTCCAGCCGGCGAGGATGCCGGCCGTGAAGGCGAGCACGCCCCAGGCGGCGCCGGCGCTGCCGGACACCGCGAGGAAGCCGCCCAGGATCACAGCGCCGCTGGCGACGGCGTAGGCGCCGGCGCCGCGGTCGCCGGAGCGACGCAGCCGGCGGCCGAGAACGAAGCAGGCGGCGGCGAGGCAGCCGAACCCGGCCGTGCCCGCCGCCAGGTGCGCGACACCGTGCCAACTCAACTCCGCCGCGGCTTCGGTGCCGGGCGGGAAGCCCTCGACCGGGTCAGCGAGGAAGACGGCGGCAGCCAGCAGGGACACGCCGTAGGCGCCGACCAGCCGTGGCGCCCAAACCCCCGCCCGTCCGGTCCGCCGCAGCCCGATCGCCACGGCGACCGTCAGCACCGAGGCGACGACGAAGTTGGCGATCTGGACCCAGCCGTAGTCGCCGTTGGCCAGCACGCTCGCCGCGTGCCGGGTCGGGTCGTAGCCGCCGCGCAGGAAGTACTGCCCGACGACGGTCGCGACGTAGAGTGGCCCCGCGACGACGCCGGCGGCGAGCAGCCGCCGGGTCGAGCGGTCGTACGCGACGGCGGTCTCTGCGGCCGGGGCGGTGGGGAGCGTGATGGCGGTCATGGCGGGGTCCCTTCGCGGTGTCGTGTGCAGCCATGTGC
>NZ_POTW01000170.1 GCF_003236295.1 Jiangella anatolica | reverse complement strand
CGCCCGACCCACCGCAATCTCTTCCCGCTCCACCAACGACAACCTCGCCGCCACCACGCCACCTCCACCCCACATCCTGCGGCGTTGCAACCACCGATTGAGTCTGCCCCTGGCGACGCAAAAGGTTGATGATCATGGGAGCGAGAGCGGGGGTCACTCCAGGGCGGAGGAGAGGGTCCGGACCAGCGTCTCCTGGACCCAGCCGAGCCAGTCGTACACGTCGTGAACGTGCCGGCGGGGGTCGTTCTCGTCCAGCGAGAGCCACTCGTCCTCGTCGCTGTCGGTCACGCCCAGCCGGGTGCCCAGCGCGAGCCGCAGGTCCGTCAACGTCCGCAGCCAGGCCTCGGACTCGGCCTGGTCCAGCTCGATCCGGATCTTCTCCCGGTTCTTCGCCGGCTGGACGCCGTCGGCCGTGGCCAGCGACGCGAGCACCGTCGCCGCCGTCGCCGCCTTGCGGTCGCGCAGGCCGCGCTCGGTGAAGCGGCGGAAGTCCGAGGCCGCCTCGGTGTCCTCGCGGTAGCCGTCGGGGAACAGCCGCAGCAGCACCGGGTCGGTCGGCCGCGACGGCGCCTCGTCGGCGAGGCCGAGCTCGGCGGCCCAGCGGTCGCCGGCCTTGAGGTCGGCGGGGTCGTCGCGCACGAGCTCGAGCAGCTGCCCCACGAGGGAGCGCAGCAGCTCGACCTCGACGACGTGGAACGACGCGGCGACGACGCCTCCGCGCGCGCGACGGAACGCGGTGCTCAGACTCGGTCCCCCGCCTTCTGCAGCGTGGCCCACAGGCCGTAGGAGTGCATCGCCTCGACGTCGCGCTCCATCTCTTCCCGCGTGCCGGACGACACGACCGCCTTCCCCTTCTCGTGCACGTCGAGCATCAGCTTTTCGGCCTTGGTCTTCGGATAGGCGAAGTATGCCTGAAAGACGTAGGTCACATAGGACATGAGGTTGACCGGGTCGTTCCACACGATCGTCACCCAGGGCACGTCGGCCTGCGGGACCTCCTCGGCCTCCGGGCGCTCGACCTCGACGGGTGCGGTCGTCATCACGGCCCCCAATGGTGTCATCTTCCGGCCATCACCCCGCGCCGTCCTGCGCTGACATGCGCAACCGTGCTCAGGACCCACGGCATTCCCGCCAGTCCACGACATCTCATCATCCACCCCACGCCACGGCTTCGCCAGTATCCGCATGATCCGGGCCATTCGTGGCGCGGCCGCCTACGCTGGTGGTTGTGTCGGTTACGACGGCCCTGCTCACCGACCATTACGAGCTGACGATGCTGCAGGCGGCGCTGGCCCGCGGCACCGCCGGACGGCGCTCGGTGTTCGAGGTGTTCGCCAGACGCTTACCCGGCGGACGCCGGTACGGGGTCGTCGGCGGTACCGGCCGGCTGCTGGACGCGCTGGAGCAGTTCCGCTTCGACGACGACGCGCTCGGCTTCCTGGAGCGCGAGCACGTCGTCGACGACGCGACGCTGGCGTGGCTGTTCGAGTACCGGTTCACCGGCGACGTGTGGGGCTACGGCGAGGGCGAGGCGTACTTCCCGAACTCGCCGCTGCTGATCGTCGAGGCGTCGTTCGCCGAGGCGGTCGTGCTGGAGACGCTGGTGCTCTCGGTGCTGAACTTCGACTCGGCCATCGCCACGGCGGCGTCGCGGATGACGACGGCCGCCGGCGACCGTCCGTGCATCGAGATGGGCTCACGGCGCACGCACGAGCGGGCCGCCGTCGCCGCCGCCCGGGCCGCGTACGTCGCCGGCTTCGCCACGACGAGCAACCTGGAGGCCGGCCGCGCCTACGGCGTGCCCACGCAGGGGACCAGCGCGCACTCGTTCACGCTGCTGCACGACACCGAGCGCGACGCGCTCACCGCGCAGGTCGACTCGCTCGGCAAGGGCACGACGTTGCTCGTCGACACCTACGACGTCGAGGAGGCGGTCCGGCTGGGCGTCGAGATCGCCGGGCCTGAGCTGGGCGCCGTCCGCCTCGACTCCGGCGACCTGCTGCCGCAGGCCCACGAGGTGCGCGCGCTGCTGGACTCCCTCGGCGCCCGCGACACCCGCATCGTCGTCACCAGCGACCTCGACGAGCACGCGATCGCCGCGCTGGCCGCCGCCCCCGTCGACGCGTACGGCGTCGGCACCCAGCTGGTCACCGGCGCCGGCTCGCCCACCGCCGGCATGGTCTACAAGCTCGTGGCCAGGGCCGACGACGACGGCACGATGGTCTCGGTCGAGAAGAAGAGCGCCGGCAAGGTCAGCCACGGCGGCCGCAAGTACGCGCTGCGTCGCCGCAACGCCCGCGGGATCGCCGAGGCCGAGGTCATCGGCGTCGGGCACTCGCCCGCTGACGATGGCAACGACCGTGCGCTGCTCGTCCCCCTCGTCCGCGACGGCGAGATCGTCGGCCGCGAGCCGCTGGCCGCCGCCCGCGAGCGGCACGAGCGGTCCCGCGCCGAGCTGCCCCGCATCGCGCGGAAGCTGTCGCGCGGTGAACCCGCCATCCCCACCCGCTGGGAGGACCGTCCATGAAGCGCGCACTCATCGTCGTCGACGTCCAGAACGACTTCTGCGAGGGCGGCAGCCTCGCCGTCGCGGGCGGCGCGGACGTCGCGTTCGGCATCGCCGAGGTGCTCAAGCGCTGGTCCGACAGCGACCCGGGCGAGCGCCGCTACGACTACGTCGTCGCCACCCGCGACCACCACATCGACCCGGGCGGCCACTTCTCCGAGAACCCCGACTACGTCGACAGCTGGCCGCCGCACTGCGTGGCCGGCACCGACGGCGTCGCGTTCCACCCGAACCTGGACCCGCAGCCGTTCGACGCGGTCTTCGACAAGGGCGAGTACCAGGCCGCCTACTCCGGCTTCGAGGGGAAGTCGCACGACGGTGTGCCGCTGGCGGACTGGCTGCGCGGCCATGAGGTCGGCACGGTCGACGTCGTCGGCATCGCCACCGACCACTGCGTCCGTGCGACCGCGTTGGACGCCGCCCGGGCCGGCCTGGACACGACGGTGCTGCTGGAGCTCACCGCCGGGGTCGCCGCCGGCACGACGGCGACGGCGCTGGACACGATGCGCGCGGCCGGGGTGCGGCTGGAGGGCGCGCCGATCGTCCGCTGAGTCGTTCTATGCCGTCGCCGCCGCCTCGCGGGCGTCGAGCAGCTCCTCCCAGTGCGCGTCACTCCACGCGCACAGCGCCGCGATGACGGGCAGCATGCTGCGCCCGAGCGGCGTCAGCGCGTACTCGACGTGGCGCACCGGGCCGGTCCGTTCGGTGCGTTCGACCAGGCCGTCGCGTTGCAGGTTCTTGAGCGACGTGGTGAGGGACTGGGCGCTGACGGAGCGCAGCGTCACCCGCAGCTCGGAGAAGCGGCGCGGGCCGTGCTCGAGGCAGCGGATGACCATGCCCGCCCATTTGTCGGCGAACCGCAGCGGCAGCAGCGTCGACGGGCAGACCGGGTCGAACATGTCGGGATCCAGCGGCGGCATGCTCCCTACCGTACTGACCTGCGTGGTCAGCTCGGGGTGACCAGGGCGTCGCCTAGCGTCCGGCGCATGACGCGAATCGTGGTGTTCGGAGCCGGCGGACGAGCCGGGCGGGCGGTGCTGGCCGAGGCGGCTCGGCGGGGCTGGGATGTGACGGCGGTGGTGCGCGACCCCGGGCGGCACTCTGGCTTGGGCCGTGCCGCGGTGGTGGCGGGCGACGTCACTTCCGCGGACTCCGTGGCCGCGTTGTCGGCCGGGCACGACGCCGCCGTCCACGCGGCCGCCTCGCTGGCCGTCCCGGCCGCCGAGTTCTTCCCCGCGGCGGCGTCGGCGCTGCTCACGGGGTTGGGCTCCGCCGGGGTGCCGCGGCTGGTCGCCGTCGGGCTGGCGTCGCAGCTGCCGGACGTGACGGGGACGCCGCTGATCGACACACCCGGCTACCCGTCGGAGTACCGCGACTTCATGCTCGGCCACGGCGCCGGCCTGACCGCGTTCCGCCGCGCGTCGACGCCGGTGGACTGGCTGGTCGTCGCGCCGGCCGGCGACTTCGACCACGGCGGCACGCCGTCCGGCGGGTACCGGATCGTCCCCGGCTCGGCGTCGGCGCTGATCACGTACGCGGACCTCGCGGTGGCCGTCGCGGACGAGATCGAGCGGCCGCGGCACCACCGGCTGCTCGTGGGGGTGGAGGCGGCCGGATAGGGTCGTCAGACGTGACCCCCGCCGTCTGGATGATCGCCGGCGCGCCAGGTGCCGGCAAGACCACCGTCGCCCGGGCGTTGGCCGCTCGCCTCGACCCGACGCCCGCGCTGCTGGACAAGGACACCGTCTACTCGCCGTTCGTGGTCGCGACGCTGGCGGCGAACGGTCGGCCGTTCGGTGAGCGCGAGGGCCCCTGGTACGACGAGCACATCAAGGTGCACGAGTACGCCGGGCTGGCCGACACGGCGCGCGAGGTGCGGTCGGCCGGCTGCTCCGCGATCCTCGTCGCCCCGTTCACCGGCCAGATCCGCTCCCTCGCCGGCTGGTCGGCGTACGTCGAGCGGCTGGGCGGGGACCCCGTGCACCTGCTGTGGGTCCGCTCCGACGGCGACACGCTGCGGGAGCGGATCATCGGCCGCGGTCATGACCGCGACGGCCAGAAGCTGGCGAACTTCGACGAGTTCACCGCGGCCACCTTGCCCGACGTCCCGCCGCCGGCGCCGCACACCGAGATCGACAACCGCCGCGGCGCCCCGCCCCTCGACGACCAACTGGCCGCGCTGCTGGCCGGCAGCTCCGGCCGCTGAGGCGACCGGTCGATCGCGCGCGGGCGGGCGGGCGGCGCTTGGCACGCCCGCGCGCCCTTGGCACGGCGGCGCGTCCTTGGCACGCCTGAGCGTCCCGCTTGGCACGGCGGCGCGTCCCCTTGGCGCGGCGGCGCGTCCTTGGCACGCCTGAGCGTCCCGCTTGGCACGGCGGAGGTCACCTGGCGCGCCCGATATGCCCGCTTCGTGGAGCGCGCCGGCGTGCCAAGGCGGCCACGCACCCCACGAGAGCGGCGCAGGAGCGGACGTTGTCGGTGCGCGTTCGTAAGATGGGCTGCCCACCCAGCCGGGAGGGGCCTGCCCACCCGATAGGTGGGCCGGCCCACCTCCGTGGGCGGGACAGCCCACCCTCCGGGCGGGACAGCCCACCCTGTGGGC